>CANHGM010000016.1 GCA_947460345.1 Bacteroidota bacterium
AAAGGCGAAGGTTTGTTTTGGGTAATGCCTGTTGAAAAAACGGTTAGACAAAATGACAAAGAAATTATTAGCAAAAAAAAGGGTGCTTATGTTACAAAACGCTGGCGACTAATTGCGACAATATTAAAGCGAATACCGAGACCAATTTATGACAAAATGTAACGACAAAAATGAACAACGAAGGCATAACATTTAGCCGAGTAGACGAAAAGCCCTCGCAAAAAAGCCCTTGAGATGCACAAATCTCAAGGGCTTTGACCATCATGTAATTGTATATTTTGGCATGGTCGATTTCGAATGAATGATAAGATATATATATTTTAGGCTGTCATTCATTCTCAATTATCGTTCTACTCGGTGTTGACTGAAACGCGCTAGTTCTTAGGGAAAAAGTAGCTTTTCCAATTAGCCCTTTTGTATCTATTTCCTAAAAGTTGTATATTGGTTTTATACTTTTTTAAGCGCTGTATATATTTTTTCAAGGTCATTATATATATATTGAGTCTGAGTGAATTTTAATTTTGTATATATTTTTGTTTAGGCATATTCCTTCCCCATGCTGCAATTGTTGTTTTTGCAGTTGTGTATATTTGCGAGGGGGGGGGATGAAGAGGTAGTATCGAGATTTATTATATATTTTCATTCACGTTTGACTATATATTTTTGTTTGTAAGTAATAGATACGAGCTCCAATCGTACTCGCAAAGCGTTAGCAGTTCTATTCGGCTGCGGTTCAGGGCGAGCGATTTTCAAATACCGCCAAATTGCCAAGCCGTGTTCATTTCCTCAAAAACCTATTCACATCTATTTCTTTACTTAATGGCATATGGCCTGCAAGCACTTGGGCTAGGTGTTGGGCAAAATAGGGTGCCAACAAAATGCCTTTGGCCCCAAGGCCGTTAAACACCCCTAACTTTGGGTGCTGCGGGTGAAAGCCTATCACGGGTCTTCTGTCGGTGATGGCTGGGCGTATGCCTGCTTTGTGGGCTACCACCTCAAAAGGTAGGTTTATTACTTTTTGTACTTTCAGCATCAGCTCTTCTTTGCCTTCTGCTGTGGGTTGGTTGTCTATTTGGTCCCAGTTATAGGTTGCTCCAACTATATAGGTGTCGTTGCCTTGTGGTAATATATATACCCCACTTTGGATGATATAATCAGCTTTAAAATTTTCTACCTTAATGGTGAGCACCTCTCCCTTGGCAGGTTTAAAAGGTATATAATCGAACCACGGGTTGTTTTGTGCTTGCACTCCTTCGCAAAAAAACAGGTAATCTGCTGTGATGTTTTGGTAGGTAACGCCTTGTGGGGTATGCTCTACATGGGCATAGTTAAACAACTCTGGGATATATACTAACTGCGGATGTTGTTGGGTGCGGCATTGGTGTAAAAGTGTGTGGGTACGCACATAGCCTGAGCCCGTAAACCACTGCCCGCCATAGGGTTGGATGATATGTGGTGAGGCCGGTGGGCGTTGCTGTATCCAAGGCATATACTTGGCATCTGTGGCTTTGGTAGCCCAGTTGTTTTGATGCTCTATGCTGTCAAACAACATATATAAATCTAAAGGATGAATAAGCGGGGTGCGGTATTTGGCTTGAAGTTGGGTATAGAACTGTTGGCATGCGGGCAGCAGCTGTGCAGCCATCCATGAGGTAGTGATGCGTTTGGCAATGATGGGGTTATATACCCCCGCAGCAACAAGACTTGAAGAAGTAGTAGGGGCTTGGTCGTATATATATACTTTATACCCTTGCAACAGTAGTGTTTCAGCCAGCACAGTGCCTGCTATACCCTGCCCTACTATAATAACCGATTTCAAATCAACTAGTTTTTTCGGGCTATAGCTTTTAGGGCTGCCTCAACTATGTTTACGGTCTCTAAACCATATTTTACAAGCAGTTGTTCAGGAGTTCCACTTTCGCCAAAGCTATCGTTCACAGCTACATACTCTATTGGTTTTGGTTTGTTAAGGGCTAGTAATTGAGCAATGCTGTCGCCCAAACCGCCGTTGCGTTGGTGCTCTTCAGCGGTAACCACACATCCAGTTTTAGCCACCGATTTCAATACCGCTTCGTTGTCGAGTGGTTTGATGGTGTGTATATTGATAATCTCTGCGTTGATGCCTTTTTCAGCGAGTATATGGCCTGCTTCTATGGCTTTCCACACAAGATGGCCTGTAGCAAAAATGCTTACGTCAGTGCCCTCGTTTAGCATTAACGCTTTTCCTATAATAAATTCTTGGTCAGGAGTAGTGAAATTAGGCACTACGGGTCTGCCAAAACGTAAATATACAGGCCCTTCGTAGTTGGCTATGGCTAGGGTAGCTGCTTTGGTTTGATTATAGTCGCATGGGTTTATTACGGTCATGCCCGGAAGCATTTTCATGAGCCCAATATCCTCTAATATTTGGTGGGTGGCTCCATCTTCACCCAAAGTAAGACCGGCATGTGAAGCACATATTTTTACATTCTTACCTGAGTAAGCAACGCTTTGGCGAATTTGGTCGAACACCCTGCCAGTAGCAAAGTTAGCAAAAGTGCCTGCAAAAGGTATTTTACCCCCTATAGTAAGCCCTGCACTCATCCCTATCATATTGGCTTCAGATATACCACATTGTATAAACCTGTGAGGAAACTCTTTTTGGAAAGCATCCATTTTTAAAGAACCTGTTAAATCGGCACAAAGGGCTACCACATTGGAGTTGTTTTTGCCTGCTTCTAAAAGGCCTGCACCAAAACCTGAACGGGTGTCTTTGTTATCGTATATGGTAAAGTTTTTCATTTATATATATGAATTTATAATTTGATTAATGTTGATTGGGCACTGGTAATACTGAAGTCTTTCTCAAACGTAGCCGAAGCCTTGGTTTGATGCTTGTATCTGTATATAATTTTATAAGGCTTGTCTAAGGTAGGTTGTAAAGAAATAACCTTTTGTCTTAGGTTTACATCAAGGTCGCAAACCCATTCTAGCTTGTTGTTGTTCCACTGATATATAGCCCCATACAGGTCAATGGTGCTTACTAGGCTTAGTTTGCCTGGCGTTGGTATTTCTATTTTGGTGGTTTTAAGAGGCTCAATTGGAATCTCTTTTAAGTATATACGTGGCAGGGTAAGTATTTCTAAATCATAGTTGCCAATGATATACCTCCGGTTGGTGTTAAAGTCTTGCTCGGTAAGGGTGTGGTGCTCTCCTGCTTTTTTTACTAGGCATTCTACCCGTTCGTTGGGTCCTATTCCGTTTACTATCAGTTGTAGATTGCTTTGAGGCACATCTATAGGGATGGTGTTGTGTTTGCCTGCTTGTAGTTCTACATTCTCTTTGGTTACAGGCGGCATGGTATGAACCACAATTTTATATTTGATGGTGGGTTCAATGGTGAGGGTATCAGGTAGGTTTCTGTCGTTAAGGGTATGTATAAAGTTATATTCTAATCCGCCTTTGTCTTGGTTATAAAACGTCATGCCCACATTGCTTTCGGTGGCTGAGCCATAGGCATCAATTAAGTTTACTTGGCATGTTGTGTTGTTCATGGCTTGTGAGATTACCACATTCATCACTTTTTGGAAACCCTCTTCTGTTTGCACATCGTAATAACGACCCACGCATTGGTAAGCTGTTTTAAAATCAACACCGCCATCAAGTCCAATAACAAAAGGTTTGAGTATAACACCTGCTTTCTGAAGGGCTTCGCTCACAGCACATGGGTCGCCTTGGCATTCTTCTATTCCATCGGTGATGAGTATAAGTATATTGCGGGCACCAGGGTCTTTAGGAAAATCGTTAGCCGCTTGCAACAGCGAATGAGCTATAAGCGTATATCCTTTTGGGTTTATAGATTTTATTTTTTGAATGATGAGGTCGTTATTGCCTTTGGCAAAGGGTACCTCCAGTTTGGTGTCTTTACAATCATGGTATGATGTAGGTTGGGTGTGGCCAAAAACCCTCAAGGCAATTTCGAGTTTGTCTACATCTTTTAAGCTATCTACTATGTGGGTGAGTAGTTTTTTAGCTGCATCTATACGGGTGCCCTTGTTTAACTTGGCATACATAGAGCCAGAGCCGTCAAGCAAAAAAAGAATTCGAGTGGTTTTTTTCTGGGCAGTAATGTGGTTGGTATAGAACAAGCAACAAACAAAGAAAACTAGTATTTTATGCATGGCTTTTATTCGTTTAATCTTATTAACGCAAAAAGTGCATAATTTATCATATCTCTAAAATTTGCATCTATTCCTTCGCTCATAATGGTTTTGCCGCTGTTGTCTTCTATTTGTCTGATGCGTAATAACCGCATCAATATCATATCAGTAAACGTGCTTACTTTCATTTCTCTCCAAGCTTCGCCGTAGTCTGAGTTTTTAGCGGCCATCAAGTCAAATGTAATTTGAGCTTCGCAGTTGTAAAGGTCTAAAAGGGCAGCTTCGCTTAGGTTTTCTGTACTATCACTTATACCCAAAGAAAGTTGAATAAGCGATATAAAACAATAATTGACAATGCCAATATATTCGCTTTCTACACCTTCATCTACCGTATATGAGCCTTTTTCTTCAATAGTTCTGATTCTTTTGGCTTTGATGAAAATTTGATCGGCGATGCTTGATAACCTAAGCACCCGCCATGAGGTGCCATAATCTGCATTTTTTTTAACCAACACGTCTCTGCATTTGCTTAGAGCGGCTTGGTATTGGGTGGTGGTATGTGGATTCACTGCTTGGTTGCAAAGTTAAAACTAAAACTATAAAAGCAATAGCTATAATTTTGCTAAATTGGGTAAATGATTTCCTATCTTATCAATTCGGCTTTTAAGACCACTTGCTTCGTGAATTTCTTTTAATGAAAAATACAGAAAAAAAGAAGCATATGTCCAAAGGGTTGCAGCAATAGAAAAAATAAAAGTAGATAAGCCTACATCCATTATCAGGGTGAAATTATTCATTACTTGCTCATCAACCGGAAGATTTGAAAAAATAACCTGTTGCATCAGAAGGGTGAGTGTAGAGGTAAACAAAAAATATATAAACGCTCCGATTAAATATATAATCAATGTCATACCGATAAACTTAAACGAGTCACTATAAATTAATTTAAAAACGGTAAAAAAGGAACTAAAAATATTTTTTTCGTACCTAGCCAAACCTATAAATAGCACCATAGAAATAGGAAAGAAAATTAAAACATTAAAAAAACCAACAGCGTATGAAACTAAAAACGGACTAAACAACAAAAGAGAAACTGCTAAACTGGCTGTCAGTATTCGGCTGTAATAAATATATATATTGGAAGTTGGAGGTTTTAAGTTTTTATCAAAACTATAAAAAGCAACATAAAAGATAGCAGTAAAAGTAAGAACGATAGGCCAATATATATATTCGTAATTTTCAAAATCTATTAAATTAACAAAATAATCTACAACTCGATATGTGTTAAGTACCAACAATTTTTCCTTAAATAAAAGCAAGCAAAACAAAGCAAAGACTAAAGATATAACAGCTGAAGATTTTATTATGTACACAATGTTCTTTCTTATATACCAAAACATCTCTCTAAAAATTTCGTCATTAGAACTGAGCTTAAACACATCAGGAACTTTGTTGTTTTCAGGTGGAAAAGCAAATTCTTTTTCAGGGGTTGCAAAGTGTCCTTTTTTATTTTTGTATAAAGGTAATATATAAAAATAGCCAACCACAAAAGCCAATGAAACTAAGATAAGAGAAAGTTTAATAACAGAGGAAACCTCGTCGTGTCTAGTGATCCATGTTTCTACAATGGCTGCAAAAAAAGTAAAAGGAAGTACAGATAAAAATATTTTAATGCCTCTGAGTGCCGACAGTTGAAATGCATGAATGCGTTTATAACTGCCCGGGAACAAAAGCCCCCTGCCTAGTGTGATTCCAGCAGCAGCAACAATTACCATCATGCCTAGTTCTAATGTGCCATGAAGCCAAATAGTTAAAGCCGACGCTATAAGCAACCCTTTGGCATAAAAAAAATATTGAAAAGTACCAACCATTACCCCGTTATATATAACAAACATAATAGTACCTATAGAAAGCAAGGCCCCCATTACAAACATCAAAAAGTCTATTCGTAAATTATTGGTGGCTATTCTAAAAAACATATCAAAAGTGTTGTCTTGTTTATATACGCCCATGGGGTTGCCTTTGGCTATATTCTCTTCGGTCATTCTTATATAATCTTCACCTAGAAAATAAGAAGCAAAATCTTTGTCGTAGTGAGATGAAACACAACCTATAAAAACAGAAATTAGAAATATAGCAGTTGATATATATAGTTCAATTCGTGCTTCATATAAGGCTCTTGGCAATTCATTTAGCCAAAAATTAATAATTTTTTTACCAATATGGTGTTTTTTGTTTTTATAAATACTTTGAAAAGCTTTGCGTGCAATTCCGTTTATATATATTCTTACACTTCTATTGGGATAAAAGGTTCTAGCATAAGATAAATCATCAGTGATTTCAACAAAATATCTGCTAAGCTCATCTGGATCTTTTTTGGTTTTGTTTGTCAGCTTTTCAAACTCTTTCCACTTATCTTTATTCTGATTTATAAAAGAAGTTTCACGCATTCAATATTCATACTTAAATTTCGCACCAAATCTAATGTATTTTTGTTGAATAAGAAATAGATGCAAAGCGTAGAGATTAAAACGACTCAAAATGTAGTCATAGAACATGAGCTTGCTTCGGTAGGGTCTAGAATTTTGGCATGGGTCATAGATACTGTTTTGTTAGGTTTGTTTATATGGATACATGCTTTAATATATATTTCTACAAATAAAGGAATGCCTGAAAACAAAGCTGTACTATACACTTTAATAATTTACCTTACCTTAGTTTTTTTGCTCTATAATCCTATTTGCGAAATATATGTTAATGGACAAACGCTGGGCAAACGTCTTTTAAATATTAGGGTAATAAAGCTAGATAGAAGCAGAAGCGACTTTCAATCTTTTTTGATTAGAGGCGTGTTTAGAATGGTTGATATTAACCTATGTGCTGGAACTTTAGCTTTTATCTTTATTTCATCATCGCCCAAAAGACAAAGGCTTGGTGATTTGCTAGCACACACTGCAGTAGTAAAAACAGAATCAAGAATAAATTTGGCATTAGACGATTTAATGAAAATTGACACTCTTGAAAATTATACGCCTACATACCCTCAAGTAAAACGGTTAACTGATGAAGAAATTATTACAATAAGGCAGTTATTAGATAGATACAGAAAATACCCAAACAAGGCTCACCACCAAGCTTTAAGAGAATTAATTTTAAAGCTTTGCTTGGTTTTAGAAATTGACAAGCCAACCAACAAACCTGAAATTTTCTTAAGAAATATAGTGAAAGACTATATCGTGTTAACTAGATAATGGCACAAAGTCTACATTTATTTTCATTATACTATATTTGTAAAAAAATGATTAGGTATATATATATTTTTATAGTTCTTTTTTGCTTCAATGTTTCTGGCCAAATAGATTCTGGCTGTGTAAACAAAAGTTATTACATGCATGCAAACAAAACTAAAGGTTGGAGAGTTTTGGGTTTGAAATCAGAATACGATGTAAAACAATATATATTAAAACTAAACATCAACCCTGATACCTTATATCTCTCAGGTTCAGTAACTATCATTTTTGAAATCACAGGAACAAAACCACTAATAAATTTTGATGCACACCTTGCCGACCCTCTAAAGGTTGACTCTGTTATATACCATAACAACAAAATAAGTTCTTTTCATACTGGTGGTTATGTTGTTGCCAATATGCCCCAAGCTTTGCCAGTAAAAACAATAGATTCGGTTACTATATATTACCAAGGAATACCTGAAGTGGCAGGTGGTTTTAGTAGTTTTGCCAAAGGAAGCCATGGTGCCGGCAATGCTATATGGACACTCTCACAACCCTATGGTGCCGCTGATTGGTGGCCCTGCAAAAACACCCTAGACGACAAAGCTGACTCGTTAGATATATATATAAAAACACCAGTACGTTTTAAAGCTGTAGCCAATGGTCTGTTAAATGATACCTTAGCTGTAGATTCTTTTTGTATATATCATTGGAAGCACCGTTACCCTATTGCAACATACTTGGTGGCCGTAGCTGTAAGTAATTATAGCATTTACACCAATTATATACATTTTTCGCCAACAGATAGTTTGGCTATGTTGAACTATGTATATCCATCATCGCTTACCAATGCTCAACTGCAAACAGCAAAGTTGGTAAAGGCCGTGGAGCTGTTTAGTGATAAGTTTGGGAAATACCCATTTAGCAATGAAAAGTACGGGCATGCTCAGTTTGGCTGGGGTGGTGGCATGGAACATCAAACCGTAAGCTTTGTGGGGAATTTTAGTCAAGATTTGCTGGTGCATGAGCTTGCCCACCAATGGTTTGGCGATGACGTTACTTGTGGCTCGTGGACAGATCTTTGGTTGAACGAGGGGTTTGCAACCTATCTCACAGGTTTAAGCAAAGAGTTTTTAGACACCAACAAAGAAACATTTATAGATTGGAAAGCCTCTGCCATAGACATGGTGACGAGGCAAGCGGGAGGATATATATATACACTAGACACCCTGTCTGTTAACCGCCTTTTTGATGGCAGACTTACTTATACCAAAGCTTCTATGGTTTTACATATGCTTAGAAAAATAGTAGGAGACATTGCTTTTTTTAAAGCTTGCAACAACTACCTCACCAACCACAGATATAGTTTTGCTTATACTTCTTCTTTGATAAAAGAAATGGAAAAAGAAAGTGGTAAAAACATGCAGTACTTTTTTTCGCAATGGTTTTATGGCGAAGGATACCCCGTATATAATATATATTGGCAAAAAAAATCAAACAAGAACATACTTATAGATGTGTATCAAAGAGCCTCTGTAAATACCATCGATTTTTTTGAGATACCTGTATATATTCGGTTTTATAATGGGCAAACGTATGAAGACATACAGTTAGAAAACAACTTCACTGGACAGCAGTTTAATGTTCAGCTGCGTATAGATGCAGACAGTGCTGCTTTTAACCCCGAGTATGACATGCTAGCACTAGGCAATATAGAGCAAAAGGGCACCATCAAATCAAACAACAACAAACACGTGGTTTTTTATCCTGTAAGTGGTGGTAATGTCTTAAACTTTGAAGTGTTAAATGGACTAACCATAAACAACTTATATATATATGATTTAAATGGAAAACATATATATAGCTTGGAAAGCAAACAACCCTTGAACTATGGCACTGTTCAGTTGGCACATGTGGCACCAGGCTTTTATGTGATCATGTGCCAGCTAAGTGATGGAAGCGTTGAGGGTTTTAAAATTCCGGTGATGGATAATTAGGTTTTACTCCTTCACAAACTATGTTGTCAAATTTGTTTTTGTTCCTAAAACTCTTATCATATAATTACCCTGTGGAAGATTGTCTAATGCTAAGTTTATATTGTTTTCTTGCGGTTGTAGTTGGTATAAATTATTGGCAATTTCAACTCTCTTTCCCTGCATATCATATATATATATTCACTTTCTCTTCTGCATCGGCATGTATATATAATGAGAAATTGCCATTGTTAGGATTTGGGCTGCAGTGTATATCTTTTTTAGCATCAAGTTCTATCAAAAAGTTTCCTCCGCTTTTATAAAACATCGTATCTAAATTGATGTTCTCATCACCGTTTTGATAGGCCATATATGAGAAATATACCAACATCATTTCGTCTGTGGTCCCTTCACCCAAAGACACGTCTTTTGGCGGGTTATTTGGGTTTTCAGGGTTGTTGGTAGTATTATCGTAAAAGGCTTCTGCATATAGTATTGTGCCTTTAGGGAATTTAGTCACTGTTTTAAACGGATAAAAGCCCTGCCAGTGAAAATCCCATTCTTTGATATTAATTAGTTTTAACGTGTCTTTGTTTGGAAGAATACCATATACTTTGATGCTTTTTCCGATTAAATGCATATGCGGACCCATATCTAACACACTTGCATCTACAGGTACCGTATATTTCTCTATAAATGTTTTTGTTTGAATGGCCGGTATAAACAATGGTCCGTTTTGCAATACTGGAGCATTGTGGTAAAGTTCAGGACTTATAAAAATCTCTCTGTATGCTCCTGTATTCAATTTAAACCTCACTTTGGTTTGGTCAGATTTGCCTTGTTTACCAGCAGGGTAATGCAAATGTAATACTATGTTTGAATTAGCGGGCATTTTTACACCACAATTGGGCGGGTAAAAAGATGGTTGCATGCCTGGAACCCAAGCACCAATAAGTTTAGAAGTGCTTGAACCTGTACCTCCAAAACTAACATATCCTGGGTCTGAATCTGCAGCATCTAAGTATAGAGGAGTATTTGAACATCTTGAAACACCAACACATGATGAACACTTCTGTGTTTCCGTTAATTACTTATATGCCTTTAATAAATTCATTGGTGGTTATATTCGGTTTTATAGCAAAGCATCTATACAAATCTTCATTACTCTTAAGGGTATAGTTAGGTATAGTAAATTTCAAATCAGGATTGGTGATCATTATTCCGCCATTGAGTAAAGGAAGTTGAAGAGCTTTGGTCAAATCACCTGATATAGCAACTGTGGCTACCCAATCTTTAATGGTTTGAATTTGCGAGGGTGTTAAAGTTCTTTCGTGAGCAAAACTTCCCCATCCTTTTCAGGAGGCCATGGTGGCATTCTCAATTTATTTGTTGCACACTCAATCCCAGATTTATTGTTAAACGCCTCTTGATAAGTCATCAACGGAAAAGGACCTAGTCCCCCTGTGTGGTGACAAGAGGTGCAACTTTTATATAATATAGGTGCAATATCAACAGCCCAAGATGGTTTTTGGGTTTAGAAGAAAAAGAAAAAACGCACTAAATGAAAAGACTTTTTTCATGTTATTTTTAATTAATAAAAGTAAATATATCAATTTACAAGAAATAATGAGAGGAGAAATTTTTCATCCATTATTTTTGCATTTCAAAAAATGAGTTATTTATTCAAGACAAACAATATATATATACTGGCTGTGCTGGTGTTGTTTGCCTATTTTTTGAGAGGTTGGGCCCTTATTGGGATACCCACAGAGATGCCTGCTTATACTACTTTGTTAAGCAAAAACCTAGCATTAGCTATATATAAACTTCATCCTTTAGCATCAGGATTTCTTGCCATAACCTTGCTTTTGCTCCAAGCTATTTGGTTCAATTTTATATTAAAAAAATACGAGATCATATATAAGCATACTTGGCTTCCTGCTTTTTGCTATATCCTTTGTTGCAGCTTATTGCCTAGTCATTTTTACTTAAGTCTACCTTTAATAGTCAATTTTATTGTGATATGGTTGTTGCAGTTGCTTTTTTCTATATATAAAACAGACTATTCAACCGTGGAGATATTTAATGCTGCTATCGTGTTAGGTCTGGGGTTTTTATTTCAAGCAGAATTTGTATTGCTGCTCCTTTTGTTTTTAATAGCTGTATCCATCTTAAAGGTAATTCACTTTACAGACTTTATGGTTTCTCTTATCGGATTTTTAATTCCATTTTATATATACTTTGGGATTTCCTTTCTATACGACGACCATGTTTCAATATTAAACGAGCTGTTAAAAAACTTTGATAAAAACATGGCTTTTAGTTCCATTTTTAAAAACCCATCTAACTACCTTTCTTTTGGAGTTGCCTTTTTTATATTCTTGCTAGGGTGTCTTAAACTTAGCAGAAACTATATGAAAAACATGCTTAAAATAAGAAAGTTTCAGGCTCTTATAATTATTCTTTTGCCTGTTTCGCTCTTGATGGCATGCCTAGGATATAACTCCTTTGACAATAACTTGTTGTTTTGTGCCTGTCCGCTCACGGTTTTTATTGCATACTATACCATGGGAAATGAATGGGGCTGGTGGAAAGAACTTCTCTTAGATATTGTAATAGGATTTGTGGTATATAACCAATGGCAAACACATTTGAATTAATAAAATATACGCTTTTACAATAGAATATCGTTATATTTGAACTATATAAATTTATACAACCCAAAAGCAGTATGAGGTTTTTAACAGTCTTTTTTTTCTTCTTAGGCTTTTCGCTTTCGATAAGTGCTCAAAACAACGATGAGCAGTTAGCACAGCAATATTTTAACAATGGAGACTATGATAAAGCACAAATATTGTTCGAAAAGCTTTTAGACAAAAACCCTGGTTCCTCTTTTTTTTATGAAAGTTTATTGACCTGTTACAAACAAAAAAACAAAACAGATCTGGCTTTAAAAATTACCAAAAGACTTGCCAAAAGGTTTGAAGACCTGCCTATATATGCCATAGACCACGCATTGGTTTTAGCAGAACAAGATAAAAACAAAAGCAAAAAAGAGCTTGATAAGATTATAGAAAAAGTACAACCTATAGAATTATATATAACCAAAACAGCCGATGCATTTATCAAAAGAGGGATGAACAATTTGGCAATAGAAACTTATATCAAAGGAAGAAACTTGTTAAAAAACGACCACCTGTGGCACGTTGAACTGGGAAAAGTATATGCCCTTTCAGGGATGAACAATGAAATGATAGACGAGTTTTTAGAGGCTGTGCAAGTGGATAATAGTTCGCTTGAAGCTGTCGAAAACAACCTACAACTTTCTATGGCCGATAGCACACAATCAGCCAATTTAAAACAAGCACTCTATAAAAGACTTCAAAAAAATCCGACTAACGACCCTTTGATTGAAATGTTGGTTTGGTATGAAATACAGCAGCACAACTTTAACGGAGCCTTTATACAAATTAGGGCATTAGACAAAAGACAGAGGTTAGAAGGTAAAAGAGTATATGAATTAGCTCAAATAGCTCAAAGCAATAATTACTTTACTGAAGCCATTAACTTTTGTCAGTATATCATAGACCAAGGTGTAGCTATACGTTATTACAATGAAGCTAAAAACCTACAACTTCAAACCAGAAGATTAAAAGTGACCAATGGTATATATACACAATCAGACTTACAACTGCTTGAACTTGACTACAAAAACTATTTGAAAGAATATGGCGAAAGTCCTGCTACGGCTGCCCCTATGAAAGACCTAGCTGAATTATATGCTTACTATTTAGGAATACCAGACACCGCTATTGTTTATTTAAATAAGCTCATAGACATACAAAGAACACCGGCACATTTCAAAGCAGAATGCAAATTGATGCTTGGTGATGTATATATATTAACTGGTAATTATTGGGACCCAGTGCTGCTATATGGACAAGTAGATAAAGACTTTAAAGAAGATGAACTAGGACAAGAAGCAAAGTATAGAAATGCCAAGCTCAGCTACTACAAAGGCGAGTTTGAATGGTCGCAATCGCAACTTGATATATTAAAAAAAGCCACTAGCCAGCTAATCTCTAACAACAGTATTGAACTAGGATTGCTCATACAAGACAACTTAGGGCTTGATAGCAACGAAGAGGCTATGAAACTTTTTGCTGATGCAGATTTATATATATATCAAAACAAATTTGCAGAAGCCTTAGCTAATTTAGATACTATATATGCCCGATTCCCAGAACATAGCCTTGCTGATGATATTGTATATGCCAAAGCTAGAATCTATCGCAAGAAGCAACAGTGGCAAGTGTGTGAAGATTTGTTAGAAAAGGTGTACACTTCTTTTAGCGGAGATATTTTAGCTGATAACGCTTTGTTTGATGCCGCTGAAATATATGAACTAAACCTAAACAACAAAGCCAAAGCCAAGGAACTATACGAAAAACTCATCACTCAGTTTCCTGGAAGCTTGTTTGCCGTAGAAGCTCGTAAAAGGTACAGAATGCTTAGAGGTGATGTGGTGAATTAAAAAAGAAACCCCCAATGATCATTCATTGAGGGTTTAAATATTTTAGTTGAAAGTGGATTAATATCCGAAGTATTTATCGCCCACTTTGCTTTTCAATTCATTTTTAAATTTGTCGCTGATGAATACCAAATTGGTGATAGAAGCTTGATGGTATTTGTTCTCGTTGATACCATATACATTTAAGATATGAAACTTGTTTTGTTGCAAGTAATTGATGATATCATTAATCAAAGGCTGACCTTCATAGGTAGGAATTAAATTCACCTCGGTATAGATAATATTCACTCTATCGGCAATATTGTCAATGCCTTTCAACGCTTCCAATTCAAATCCTTCGATATCTAATTTCAATATATCCAATACTGGAATATTGTTCTCGGTCATATACTCACCTATACCCACTACTTCAACCATTTTCTCTTCTATGTCTTTGTTGGCGTAGTTCAATTTGTGATAAGAGTTGGCATCTAAAAACGAAGAAGTTCCGCTGTTCTTATTGATATGAAAAGTAAGAGAACCTTTGGTTTTGCCAATGCCTTTGTTATGGGCTTTTACATTAGGTTTGGCACCATGAGCACCATTAAACTGATTGAACACTGAAGGATTAGGTTCGAATGCGTGAATCTGAGCTTTAGGGAAGTGCAGTAAAAAAGTGTGCGTCACCAAACCAACATTAGCACCACAATCAAAAATGTGCTGAGGCTCTTTATTTAAAGCTTGAAATAGATCTTTCATATCTTCTATTTCATCTCTAAACATTTTACGTTTCTCTATGGATAAACGCATTTTTACTCTCTTTAGAAAATTCTTTCTGAGAATATATCTCTTGATAAAACTGTCGTAAAACATTGGTTGTTGTTGTTATTTTGGTGCAAATATAACTTACGGAACTAAATGTTTGGCTTTAAAATACAAAACCCTTGCCTATTGCTAGACAAGGGTGTATATATGATGTGTGTGTACCTGTAATTGGGTTATCTGCCCAATCGCAATTAGTATCCACCCATTCCGTCCATTCCACCTGGCATTCCGCCACCATGGGTATGAGCTTTTTCTTCTTTCTCGTCAGCCAAAATACAATCAGTAGTTAGCAACATTCCTGCAACCGAAGCAGCGTTTTCTAGAGCTACTCTGGATACTTTAGTAGGGTCTATTACACCAGCACCAACTAAGTTTTCGTATACATCTGTACGAGCATTATAACCATAATCATTGGTTCCTTCTTTCACTTTTTGAACTACTATAGAGCCTTCACCACCTGCGTTAGCAACTATTTGACGCAACGGCTCTTCAATAGCACGTTTGATGATTTGTATACCTGTAGTTTCATCTTCGTTTATGCCTTTCATTCCGTCTAATGCTGCAATTGCACGTATATATGCTGTTCCGCCTCCTGCAACTATTCCTTCTTCTACGGCTGCACGTGTTGCATGTAAAGCATCGTCTACTCTGTCTTTCTTTTCTTTCATTTCCATTTCGGTAGCTGCTCCAATATATAACACAGCAACACCTCCACTTAATTTAGCCAAACGCTCTTGAAGTTTTTCTTTGTCGTAGTCTGAAGTAGTTGTGTCTATTTGAGCTTTAATTTGGCTCACTCTAGCTTTTATATCTTCTGAACTTCCAGCTCCGTTTATTATAGTTGTATTGTCTTTATCAATGTTTATTTTTTCTGCTTTTCCTAAGTAGGTCAAATCAGCATTTTCTAATTTATATCCTCTTTCTTCACTGATCACAATACCTCCAGTTAAAATAGCGATGTCTTCTAACATAGCTTTTCTTCTGTCTCCAAACCCTGGAGCTTTCACTGCAGCAATTTTTAAAGAACCTCTCAATTTGTTTACCACCAAAGTAGCCAAAGCTTCACCATCGATATCTTCAGCAATAATTACTAAAGGTTTACCTGTTTGAACAACTTGCTCTAGGATTGGCAACAATTCTTTCATTGAAGAAATTTTCTTGTCGTAAATCAATATATATGGCGTGTCTAAATCAACTTCCATTTTCTCAGCATTTGTTACAAAATAAGCTGATAAATATCCACGGTCAAATTGCATTCCTTCAACTGTTTTAACTTCAGTGTCAGTTCCTTTTGCTTCTTCAACAGTAATTACACCTTCTTTACCTACTTTTTTCATCGCATCAGCTATAAGTTGGCCAATAACCGCATCATTGTTTGCAGAGATTGTTGCTACTTGCTCTATTTTGCTAAAATCATCACCAACGGGGTTTGATTGTGCAACTAATGATTTAACCACTTCAATCACAGCTTTGTCAATTCCTCTTTTTAAGTCCATTGGGTTAGCACCTGCTGCTACGTTTTTTAAACCAGCAGTAACGATTGCTTGTGCCAATACAGTAGCTGTTGTTGTTCCATCACCTGCAATATCAGCTGTTTTACTAGCTACTTCTTTCAACATTTGAGCACCCATATTTTCTATTGGGTCTTTTAGTTCTATTTCTTTTGCAACCGATACACCATCTTTGGTTATAGAAGGTGATCCGAATTTTTTATCAATAACCACATTTCTGCCTTTAGGGCCTAAGGTTACTTTTACTGCATTTGCTAATGCATCTACACCTCGTTTCAATCCGTCGCGAGCTTCTAGATTAAATAATATTTGCTTTGCCATTTTTTGTTTTATTTTTTAGGAATTTATTGAAAGAATAGATATAAATAAGTTTATACAATTGCGAATATATCGCTCTCACGCATGATTAAATAATCTTTGCCATCGATAGTAATTTCAGTTCCGGCATATTTACCATACAATACATTGTCTCCTGCTTTTACTGTGGTTGGCTCATCTTTTTTACCCTCTCCTGCCGCTATCACTATACCACGTTGAGGTTTTTCTTTTGCTGTATCAGGAATAATAATTCCACCTGCTGTTTTTGTCTCTGCTGCAGCTGGTTCTACTAGAACTCTGTCTGCTAAAGGTTTAAAATTTACCATAATTATATATTTTTATTTGATGATTTTTTTGAGATTTGACAATGGTTTATCACTAACTGTGCCAACAGATTTTTGCTGCCAACATTTCAAAAACATGTCAAACCTTTTGACAGTTTGTCACCTGTCTTTTATAATATATGGTTGACCGTAACCTTTTGGATTGTGGTATTGCCATCACTATCTTCAGCTTGAATTGTGATGTCTAGCGTGCCTCCTCCCAAATTATACATCGATTCTAATTCGTTAATCTCAAAAACAGAGCCTTGAGGTGTGAACACTTTTTCTCTTTGATATATTTTGTACACTACTTTTCTAAGTGATTTATCGTCTGAGATTCGGGCTTTAATCTTTATTACCGCTTCTGTTACAAAACGCTCATTAGCCGCTGGTGTTATAAAAACAACTTGAGGAGGTGTCTTGTGTTTATTGCATGAAAACAAACACATCAATACTATAAAAGAAGGTAAATAAAGTTTACTTTGCATGACCCTTATAAATTAAATTATCAGTTCAAATATAGTATGTTTTTGAACTCATTATTTGTTAAATGCTCAAAATAAATAAGAAAGTTGCTTTGTTTCTTGTGTTGTGAGTTTTGCAAATTGCTTCATAAAATTAGCAATAAAGACTACTTGTTGGTGGTCAATTTCGTTACATTTTTTTTGCGACAGCTGTTCCATTATAACTTTCCTGTCAATCGTTTGATGGTTATATCCAAGTACAGAAGGGATGTTTATTTCTATTGAATATCTAAGCCATCTTTTTTCAATATTATTTGGGTCTTGTATGATGCATTTGTCTAGCAATGTCATTGCTTTTTTAACTAAGCTTAGTTTTTCATTTGGCCAAAATGCAAATTTAGCTTTTACTGCAATAATCGCCGCCTTATATGCATTGTGTGAAGACAAATTGTTTTCTTTTTTTTCTAATTCACTATGAAGCCAATTGGTCAATTTTTCGCTATCTGCCGCCTTTCTATATTGAAATCTTAATATATTTATATCAATTTGAGAATATACATGTGTGGTTTGCATAATGAAAACAAAAACTACACATATATATAAAAAATTAACTTTCATATTAAAGTAGATTAAACCTAAACCTCATCCAGCCTTGAACAAATAAAAATACTTTCATAGGGTTGCTAACTCTTATTCTTTTTTCTAATACACTTTTAGGTTTTAGTTTTTTAATATTTTTTAATAATTGAAAAAAATATATATAAGCTATATATACTCCAAACCTACTAGATATTGGTAGTTGTTTAATTGCTACCAGTGCTTCTCTAAAATCTGATTCGATATCTTTTTCAATAGAAACTTTTGTTTCATAATCAAAATACATCACATTTTTTAAATTTGGGAAATACAATCTTCCTCTTTCGTCAATATCACTTTTTAAATCTCTTAAAAAATTTATTTTTTGAAATGCAGATCCAAGTTTTTTAGCTCCAGATTCTAATTCATCATACTTTGATTTTTGTCCATCACAAAATATATATAAACACATTAATCCAACAACCTCTGCCGAACCATAAATATATTTATTATACCTTTCTAACGGGTGCTCGGTATAGTATAAATCCATCTCCATGCTTTCTAAAAACGCTTCTATTAAGTGTCTTTCAATACCGTATTGATTTACTACTTGCTGAAAAGAGTGTAAAACAGGATTGGTGCTGATGCCTCTTTCTATTGCTTTAAATGTTTCAGACCTAAACTCTGTTAACAATTCTTGTTTGTTATATTGATGGAACGTGTCAACAATTTCATCTGCAACCCTTACAAAACCATAAACTGCTTTAATAGGATTTTGGTGTTTATTTGCTAACGCTCTAATACCTAAGCTAAAAGAAGTAGAATATGTAGATGTAATATTACTACTTGTGTGAATTGATATTTTGTTATAAAGCTCTATCATAATCTGTTTTTAGCTTAGTTCTCGTGTTTAATACCATATGCTTCTCCATATACTTTAAGCTTAGTTCTAAGAATTCTTCTTGCAACAAAAATTCTTGTTTTTACTGTACCTATTGGTATTTGAAACAACTCAGCAATTTCATGATATTTATAACCATTAAAATTCATCATAAATGTTTCTTTTAAATCTTCTGGAAGTTTGTTGATAGCCGTTTCAATGTCTTTCATAATAAACTTAGTTTCGCCAGCATTAGGTATTGCATGGTTTGCAGAGTCTATAAAATAAGAATTGTCTGTATCATCTATAAAAGTATTACGCTTCATCATTCTTCTATAATTATTGATGAAACTGTTTTTCATAATGGTATATAGCCATCCTTTTAAATTAGATGCGTCTATAAACTTTTCTCTATATGTAAAGGCTTTTAACATGGTTTCTTGTAACAAGTCATTTGCATCTTCAATATCTTTTGTTAATTGATAGGCATATTGACGAAGCGGGCTTTTTTCTCTTGTAACCAACGAGTTAAATTCTATTGCTGTCATTTTGTTTAATTTTTTTTAGTTTTTGTTCCACAAAATTAGTGTGTTTTTATTTATTCCACCAAACTTTTGTTAAACTTTTTTTAAAATAAACTAAACAAAATTGTTAAAACGCTTGTTAAACTATCTATGAAAGCAACTATTTGTAGAGTTGGATATTTTAATGCTGCACATCGTTTGCATGTAAAAGAATGGTCTGATGAACAAAACAAAATCATTTTTGGAAAGTGTAATAACCAAAATTACCATGGACACAATTACCAATTAACAGTAAAAGTATCTGGCGAAATTGATAAGACTACTGGTTATATCATTGACACTAAACTTTTAAAAGATATCATTAAAACAGAGGTTGAAGATAAATACGACCATAAAAATTTAAACTTAGATGTGTCTGATTTTTTTTCGTTAAACCCTACTGCTGAAAACATTGCAGTTATTATTTATAACAATATCAAAAAACAATTACCAACAAACCTACAATTAACCATAATTTTGCATGAAACAGAAAGAAATTTCGTTGAATATAGTGAACAATAAAGACAATACAGATATCATTGGTGATGACCACCTAAGTTGGTCTCCTGACACCCCTTTAAGAGCTGATGCTTTTGATATAGACGATGAAACCAAAATATCGCTTATCCAATATCATTTTAAAGAAATTATGCTTGTACTAGGGCTAGATTTAACTGATGATAGCTTGAAAGGCTCACCAAATAGAGTAGCCAAAATGTATGTTAATGAGATTTTTTCTGGATTAAACCCTAAAAATAAACCAGAAGTTGCTCTCTTTGAAAACAAATACAAATACAATGAAATGCTGGTTGAAAAAGACATCTTGTTTTATAGCAATTGTGAGCATCACTTTGTACCCATCGTGGGAAAAGCACATGTATCATACATATCTAACGGTAATGTTGTTGGTTTATCTAAAATTAACAGAATCGTTAATTACTTTGCTAAAAGGCCACAAGTTCAAGAACGCATGACAGTTCAAATTGCAAACGAACTTAGAGAAGCACTTCAAACCGATGATGTTGCTGTTGTAATTGAAGCAACTCACTTATGTGTTTCGAGTAGAGGAATAAAAGACGTATCAAGCAAAACCGTAACTAGCGAGTATTCTGGAAAATTTAAAGAAGTAGAAACAAAAAACGAGTTTTTAAAATACTTAGGTAAATTATAGTTTTTTACATCGCTAAAGCGTTCTCTTCAACATACTTAACTACTCGTTCGTCAACTATTATATCATCGGGTGTAATTGGTTTAACCAAAGTAATGCCTTCTAATGTTCTGCATCTACTTAGAGCTACATACAATTGACCGTGAGCAAAAGCTCCGTTTCCTAGGTCAATAATGGTTTTATCAAATGTCAAACCTTGGCTTTTATGTATTGTAATAGCCCAAGCCAGCTTTAAAGGAAATTGTGTGAATGAGCCTTTGCTTCTGGTTTCAATTTTCTGATCAGACCTATTCCATATATATTCGTTGTTTTCCCACTTTTCTCGTCCTACTTCATGTTCGGTTCCGTCTTCTAATATAACAGTGAGAAAGTCGCTATGGCATTCCAATACTTTAGCAATTGTTCCATTCACCCATTTACCGGCAGTGCTATTTTTTACAAAAACAACTTGTGCCCCTGGTTTTAAAATTAAATTTTCTTCTGTTGGGATGTTTTTAATATTATAGTCGCCTTCTATAGTGCATTGATAATTGTGTTCTTCTTTTTCTATTTTAGACAGTTGAATAGCATTGATTTCTTTAGCTGTTTTATTTAAGCTGCACAATGTAATAGAAAAGTCGACTTCTCTGTGAGAAAAGGAAGGTTCATATCGTGCATTTAATTGTTTGATATCATTGCCATTAGCTCTATTGGTTCTAATTTTATTGAGTAAACCAATAAACGTTTCATCTGTTTGTCTATATACTTTTTTAAGTTCTAGAAAATGGATCAGTGCCTCTTTGAACACATGCGAAGAAAAAAAATAGGGTGTCTGATAAACCTCTCCAAAAATATGTTTTTCAATTTCAGTATTGGTTACAATTGGCTCCAATTGAAATGGGTCGCCAAACATAATGACTTGCTTTCCGCCAAAAGGATATTTGTTTCCACAATTTAATTTTAAACTTTGGTCTATTGCATCTAGCAAGTCAGCACGAAGCATTGATATTTCATCAATAATTATTGTATCTACTTTTTCTAAAATTTTGCCCCTTTTGCTTGTTTTAGGAAATTTTACAATTTCATCATCCCCTTTCACTATGGGCCTAAAAGGCAGAAGAAACATAGAGTGAACCGTTTGCCCCCCTACATTAATGGCAGCAATACCCGTTGGAGCCAAAACCATAAAGTTTTTTTTGGTGTTTGCACAAAAATGACGCAGCAAAGTAGACTTTCCTGTACCCGCTTTGCCTGATATTAAAAAACAATCATTGGTGCGTTCAATTGCCTCTACTACCCTAAAAAACTGAGGATTGTTTTGGTCTAAGGCGTTATTTATGTTAGGTGTATGCACGTAAAAATAAAAAAAACCCGAGAGACATTCTCGGGTTTGGGAAGCTCCCTGACCTGGGCTCGAACCAGGGACCTAGTGATTAACAGTCACTCGCTCTAACCAGCTGAGCTATCAAGGAGTTTTGTAAAACGGAGTGCAATATTAGGTAATTCCGAAATAATTTCCAATCTTTGCACCCTAAAAAAATAAAAAAATATTTAAATCATTATGAGTCTATTAGTTGTAGGTAGTGTAGCGTTTGATGCTATTGAAACTCCGTTCGGAAAAACAGATAAAATTGTAGGTGGTGCAGCCACTTATATCTCTTATTGTTCGTCATATTTTACTAAAAATGTTCAACTTGTTGGTGTTGTTGGAGAAGATTTTCCTACAGAAACTATCGAAAGCTTCAAATCTCATGGAATTGATGTGGAAGGTTTACAAATCAAAAAAGGCGAAAAAAGCTTTTTTTGGAGTGGAAAATACCACAATGACATGAACAGCCGCGATACATTAGTAACAGAGTTGAATGTTTTAGCTGACTTTGACCCTATTATCCCTGAAAAGTATAAGAATGCTGATTATGTAATGCTGGGTAATCTAGCTCCTAAAGTTCAACAAACCGTTTTAGAACGTATGGCTAAAAGACCTAAGCTGGTTGTAATGGACACTATGAACTTTTGGATGGAAATTGCTCTTGATGACTTAAAAACCACCTTAAAAATGGTTGATGTGTTGTCTATAAACGATGAAGAGGCTAGACTTTTAAGTGGCGAATATAGCTTGGTAAAAGCAGCAGCCAAAGTGTTGAGTATGGGACCTAAGTTTTTAATCATTAAAAAAGGAGAACACGGTGCCTTGTTGTTCCATCAAAATGAAGTGTTTTATGCTCCGGCTTTACCTTTAGAAGAGGTTTTTGACCCTACGGGAGCTGGCGATACATTCGCTGGTGGTTTTATAGGCTATTTAGCCAAAACAGACGATATAAGCTTTGACAATATGAAACGTGCCATTATTTATGGCTCTGCAATGGCTTCTTTTTGTGTTGAAAAGTTTGGAACAGAAAGATTGATGGGCCTTACTGAAGCTGAAATCAATGAACGTGTAAGTCAATTCAAAAAGCTAAGCCACTTTGAAATGATATAAGTTTTAAAAACTATACTAAAAACCGGTTGATTAAATTTAATCGGTTTTTTTTGTGCCAATTGATGCCTCTTCAGTTTTAACTGAATCAGCAACAAGCTGTTGAACTTTTAAAAGCTCTTCATCAGTAAACATTCTCCACTTTCCAGTTTCTATGCCTTCTAAAGTGATATTCATTATCCTTATTCTTTTTAACCTTACAACATCGTAGCCCAAATATTCACACATTCTTCTAATTTGTCTGTTTAGTCCTTGTGTGAGCACAATTTTAAATATAAACAAGCTTTCGCGTTTTACCACACATTTTTTGGTGACAGTATCTAATATGGGAACACCGCTTTCCATAGACTTAATAAACGCCTCTGTAATTGGTTTATTTACTGTTACTATATATTCTTTTTCGTGGTTATTTCCAGCTCGAAGAATTTTGTTAACTATGTTTCCATCGCTGGTCAAAAAAATTAAACCCTCTGAAGCTTTATCTAACCTGCCAATCGGAAATATTCTTTGCGGAAACTTAATAAAATCAATGATGTTGTCTTGTATTTTAAGTTCAGTTGTACAAGTTATTCCTCTGGGTTTATTAAAAGCCATGTAAACTGTTGACGTAGGGGTATTTAATGGTTTGCCATCAATCAAAATAATATCAGAAGACGTAACTTTAAGACCTAGAACACTTGAGTTTCCGTTAACGGTTACTTTTCCTTGTTCAATTAGCTTATCGGCTTCTCTTCTTGAGCAAAAACCAGAGTCACTAATTGCTTTGTTTAATCTAACAGTCGTTTCTATGCTCAATTTATTCTAAATCTGTGCTTAACTTATACCTACAAATTCTATTGTTGTTTTTATCCGCAACATATACCACTTTTTTAAAGTAACAAACTCCCGATGGTTGGTTAAACTGTAGGGGACCCTCTCCCAAACTTCCAAATGAAACAATTTGTTGCTTTTTTAATCCTGATGTTGCTGATGGGTTTGCCCCTTCATATCCTTTGTTGGTAAATTGATAAAGCTTGTTGTTATCTGCGTCTACTATAAAGATATAATTGGTTTGATCTGGGGCTATATATATATCTTGAGGATTTGAAAATCTTCTAGGCTTGTATAAAAAATTATCTGCTTTGGATGTATCAAAATTAAACAGAGAACTATTTTCTGTGAAAATTTCACCAAGATCTATGTCATTAAATTGTTTAACCCAAAGTGCCCTAAACTCTATATCGTTTCTTGGATCAGCCTGTAGCAACATTATATCATTGCT
Source organism: Bacteroidota bacterium (assembly GCA_947460345.1). Taxonomy (GTDB): domain Bacteria; phylum Bacteroidota; class Bacteroidia; order UKL13-3; family UKL13-3; genus CANHGM01. The sequence goes on from CANHGM010000016.1 coordinate 24,200, forward strand.
TGGGTTCATGCCAAAAACCCTTTGGGGGGGAGCAGCAAAAGTGGCAATTGAAGAAATTCCTAACACAGATTTTAAGCTTGGATTTAATGGGTTAAGTCCGTTTGTGAACCCTGTATATTTTCCTTCAGAATTAAATATCAAAATAATATTATCTGGGTTTGCAATAGGGTCTTTGTTTTCTGAGCCTGTTCTTGAAACATAAAGTCTGTTGTCGGCTGTGCAAGCCAGCCCAGAAAATCTCACTTTTTCGTCTGTGATTCTAAAACCAGAACCTGTTCTACTTTCATCACAAAATGGGTGTATCAGTGTGTCTATTATTTGATATTGACCTATTGCTGTGTTTATAAGATGATATACAGCTGCTACATTTTTTGTGTTTCCGCCTATGGTAATATCTACAGTTGCTGCAACATATGTATGCAACCTCCTATCTTGTGTAACATCTGATGCATTTTTAAAAGCGATGGTTTGTTGTTTTCTTCCTGCTTGGTCAAGTATATGCAACCCCATATCATCAACTACATATAACATTTCATCATATCCAACCAACACATCAACAGGGTGAGAAAAACCAACAAAAAAGGGTTGAACAGGAACATAGCCTATGCCTGTTGGCACTAATTTAGGATCTATTTTGCCTTGTGCAAAGATCTCATCTACGGTCTTGTCTTTTTTTGAACCCATACAAGCTGATAAAAAAATAACGAAAAGAATATATATATATTTATAAAAAGTGTTTGTCATTTATCTATGATTGCTTTTTAGATGCCAATGAAATTATCAAACTAATTCTGTGCACATTTCCTAGGTTTACTTTATTATTAAAGGCATAATCAAAACCTATATTATTTAACTTCCTTTTCATTCGTAGGCCAATGCCCAAAGCTGGGAAACCTGAAACGTCTGCACCAAATTCATAACCTGTTCTAAACAACAATATTTTTCTCCATGCATATTCAAAGCCAACAGATAAAGATTCGTTATTGTCAGTATAATGATTTAGTTGTGCAGAAGCTGTAAGTCTATTGTTTCCTTTGTTTATTGGATCAAACGCATAGCCAAGTCTAAATATACCTGGTACTGAAACTGCTTGAAAATCATCAATCGTTTGGTCTGCGTTAAACTTTAATAGTTGAAAGCTACCAGATGGTTTTACATTCACACCAAAATTGTTGATGGTAACAGCAAATCTCATATTTTTAATATCTAAATTATACCTCAATCCCAAATCAAACATCACATTATTTATGGCTAAACCAGCAATCCCCTCATGTACCCATTTAGAATTAACTCCAATTGAAAATTGATCTGTTAATTGTTTTGCATAGCTTAAGCCAACCACTTGGCTTGTCGGAGTATACGATCGGCCAGTTCCTGTTGGTTGAAACTCAGAAGTCTCAATCATCTTAGGATAATTTAATGATTGCACCCAAAAACCAATTCTTGTATGGCTTTTGTATTTTGTAAATGCTGAAATAAACTGTGAGCTGCTTCCTGCAAACCATGAAGCGTGCCCTATCGAAGATTCTGTTTTATTATCACTTTTAGTCATACCCGCTGGATTCCAAAAAGTAGCAGATGCATCATCGCTTATAGCACAATATGCTCCCCCCAGTGCCGCCGACCTTGCATCAAGAGAGATTTTTAAGAATTGCAAGCCCGATGTACCTGTTCTTGTGTTTCCAAATGCTGGTAATACTTGAGCACTTAAGTTTAGAGAGATTATATATATATATATTAACGTTAATATACGCATTCGGGCTGCAAGTTAATGCTTAATTGAAAATATATAATCAAAATTAAGCATTTTACAATTACTTAACTTCAACAGGTAAAAGTTGCATTAGGTCTAAATAAAGAATAAAATAAGAATTGAATATTAGATACCTTTGTATAAAACATATATGCGTAAAATTATTCATATAGATATGGATGCTTTTTTTGCATCGGTTGAACAGCATGACAACCCTGAACTTAAAGGAAAAGCTGTTGTGGTTGGTGGGGCAGAAAACAGAGGTGTTGTAGCTGCAGCTAGCTATGAAGCTAGAAAATACGGAATTAAAAGTGCTATGCCTGGTAAAACAGCTTCAAGGCTATGTAAAGATTTAATTTTTGTGCGACCGAATTTTGAGCGATACAAAGAAGTTTCGAATCAAATCATGGATATTTTTCATGAATATACAGATTTGGTTGAGCCGTTAAGCTTAGACGAAGCCTATTTAGATGTGTCAGATAGTGAAATGTTTGCAACAAAAATTGCTTCAAATATAAAAAAGAAAATATTGGAGACTACCGGGCTTACAGCATCTGCTGGTGTGTCATTTAATAAGTTTTTAGCTAAAATTGCTAGCGATTTACAAAAACCCAATGGTTTAACTGTGCTTACTCCTGAGATTGCTCAAAACCTAATTTTAAGACTTGACATTTCAAAGTTCTATGGAATAGGTGAAAAAACTGCTGAAAAAATGAGGAATTTAGGTATTAACAAAGGCCAAGATATATATGATTTGGAGGAAGATTACCTATATTCAAATTTTGGTAAGGCCGGCGTTTTCTTTTATAAAATGGTTCGTTGTGATGACATTAGAGCTGTCGTTCCTTTTAGAGAAAGAAAATCTTTAGGTGCTGAAGATACCTTTGATGCTGATATTATAGATTTAGACGATCTAAAATTAAAAATTAAAGAAATTACTCAACGGGTTGTTTCAAGGCTTGATAAAAAATCTCTCAAAGGCAGAACTATTACTTTAAAAATCAAGTACCACGATTTTACTGTACAAACAAGAAGCAAAACAGTTGATTCCAATATTTATTTATTTGATGATATATACACACTTTCAATAGAGCTCTTAAACACACCTGCTGTTCCTCATAAAGCTATTCGACTACTTGGAATTAGCTTGTCTGGTTTTAATGAAAAAACAATCAAAGACAGGCCAAAACAAATCTATCAACTTGAGTTTGATTTTAGGAAATAAATTAAAAAGAGGCTAGATTTTTCAGTCTTTTTTATTAATTGTTTTATAGCGTATTTTGCAGCCAATAAAAACACATTTTAAATGAAAATATTAGTGACAGGAAGCAGTGGACTTATAGGTTCAGAAGCTGTTAGATACTTTGGTAATCTAGGACACGAAATAATTGGTATTGATAACAATCTTCGCCAATATTTTTTTGGTGATGGAGGAGACACAACATGGAATCTAAGACTACTTCAAAACGAAGGTTATAAATTTACACACTTACAAGTTGATATTAGAGATAGATTAAAGGTGATGGATATATACCGTCAATACAAACCAGATGCTACCATTCATTGTGCTGCTCAACCAAGTCATGACTTAGCTGCTAAAATGCCATTTGACGATTTTGACACCAATGCAGTTGGTACAATTAATCTTTTAGAAGCAAGTAGACAAAATACATTTGATTCTCCTTTCATATATATGAGCACAAATAAAGTTTATGGCGATGCTCCAAACGAACTTCCTTTGACAGAGCTAGAAAAACGTTGGGATTATAGTTTAACCGAGCATTATAATGGAATTAGTGAAGAGTGTAGAATTGATAGAACCAAACACAGTCTATTTGGAGCAAGCAAAGCTGCTGCAGATATAATTACTCAAGAATATGGTCTATATTTTAATATGCCAACTGCTTGTTTTAGAGGAGGGTGTTTAACAGGTCCAAGCCATAGCGGAGTTGAGCTTCACGGGTTTTTATCTTACATTGTAAAATGTGCTGTGATAGGAAAACAGTACACCATTTTTGGTTACAAAGGAAAACAGGTTAGAGATCAAATTCATAGCGAAGATGTTATAAAAGCTTTTGAAAGCTTTATGAAAAACCCAAAACCAGGTGGCGTTTATAACCTTGGTGGAGGAAGAAATAACAGTGCTTCTATTTTAGAAACCATTGATATGATTTATGAAATGAGTGGTTATAAACTTAACTATAAATATGATGAAACAAACAGAATTGGTGACCATATTTGTTATATAAGTGATTTAACAAAAATAAAGACTGATTTCCCAGAGTGGGATATACGTCATTCACTTGAAAGTATAGTAAAATCTATGATAGAAGCAGAGGTTAACAGAAAAAACAAATAACATTGAATATTGCACACTACCGTTCAATTTTTTTATTTGTATTACTATTTTCAATAATATACGTTTCTTGTGGTGAAAAAAAACACCATGCTGCAAGGGTCGTCACAAAATATACCCCAAACGAAAAAGGAGAAGATATTTCAGTAACCTATACCGACTCTGGATATTTAAGAGCAAAATTGTTTTCTCCCTTGGTTGAGCATTTTAAAAATCAAAAACCATATATGGAAATGAAAAAAGGTATGACTATATATTTTTATAATATTTCTGATGCTATAAAGCCAAGCAGCATGCTTAAAGCAGATTATGCGATAAAGTATGAAAACGAACAAAAAATTATTGTTAAAAACGATGTTGTTGCTGTGAACTCTAACAACGACACTTTAAATACCGAGCTGTTAATTTGGGATGAATTTAATAAAAAAATATATAGCAATAAAGCAGTAAGAATAAAGAAAAAAGACGAAATACTTTGGGGAAACGGATTTGAATCAAACGAAGATTTTTCTGAATATAAAATTTTTCATCTAAAAGGTACTTTAAAAAGAAATGTTGAAACTAAGTAAGTCGCTTTGGGCTTTTATAGCAGTGTTGTCGCTTTTTGTATTTATATATATATGTTTAGACGAAGGGTTTTTAAAGGGTAAAGCATATATGTTTTTGCTGTCAATGATAATAGGAATATGGGGTTATGGGGTTAAAGATATATATATAAAGTATTTTAATAATAAGAAATGATACAAAAAACTTTCGATACAAAACCTAAGCAAGAAACAGCCGTTTTGGTTGCAGTTCAAGAGCAGGGTATTAGAGATGAGGTTTTAAAAGAATATACTGATGAGCTTTCTTTTTTAGCTGAAACGTGTGGAGTAGCTGTAGTAAAAACTTTTACCCAAAAACTGACCAAAATACACCCGAGAAGCTATGTGGGTGAGGGAAAATTGGAAGAAATAGTAGCTTATGTAAATTCTGAAAACATTGACATCGTTATATTTGATGACGAGCTATCTCCTTCTCAAATTAGAAATTTAGAACACGATATAAAGTGTAAAATTTTAGATAGAAGTAATTTAATATTAGACATATTTGCTAAGCATGCCAAAACAGCTCAAGCTAAAACCCAGGTAGAATTAGCCCAAAACCAATATTTATTGCCAAGATTAACAAGAATGTGGTCACACCTTCAGAAACAAAAGGGCGGTGTGGGCATGAGAGGCCCGGGAGAAAGAGAAATTGAAACAGATAGAAGAAATATAAGAAGCAGAATCTCTTTACTAAAAGAAAAATTAGACAATATTGAAAAAATAGCAGCTAACCAGCGTAAAAACAGGCAAGAAGAAAAAAGAGTTGCTTTGGTTGGGTATACCAATGTTGGAAAATCAACAATCATGAATTTAATTTCCAAAAGTGATGTTTTAGCCGAAAACAAATTGTTTGCAACATTAGATTCAACTGTTAGGAAAGTATATTTAGATGGTTTTCAGTTTCTATTAAGCGATACTGTTGGTTTTATAAGAAAACTACCACACCAATTAGTAGAGTGCTTTAAATCAACCCTAGATGAAGTTAGAGAAGCCGATATCTTGCTTCATGTGGTAGATGTTTCGCACCCGAATTTTGAAGAACAAGTAAATGTTGTCGACCAAACACTGGTTGAAATAGGAGCAATAAATAAACCTACTATAATTATATTTAATAAGATTGATTTGCTTTTAGAAACAGATGAATTGAGCAAAGAAGAACAATTAAATAATTTAAAAAACACTTGGATGGCCAAAGCACATAGTCCAATGATATTTATATCTGCTATAGAAAAGGAAAATATAGATAAATTAAAACAGTTCTTAACTCAGCTAATTAAAAAACTATAGTTAAATTGGGTGTTGATAATATAATCTTTTGTCTTTTAAAGGCCTAAGTAAAACAAATCCTATTATAAAAAATATAGCTAAAGCAATTACCGAATTTTGCATACCCGAAGAGTGCTGTTCAACAAAAGCAAATATAAATAAACCTATAACCATAGAAAGTTTTTCTGTTATATCATAAAAGCTAAAAAAAGATGCAGTGTCAATTGTATTTTCTGGTATAAGTTTACTAAAAGTAGATCTACTTAGGCTTTGAATACCGCCCATAACTGTACCAACCATAAATGCCAATATATAAAAGCCTATTTCGGTTTTTAATTCTGCTACATAATAGGCTCCTAAACAAATGACTATCCATATAACCAATGCTATAGAAATAGCATTTTTATTTCCAAGTTTTTTAGATATAAAAGAAAACAAGTAGCTTCCTGCAATGCCTACAAATTGAATAACCAATATAACAGGTATAAGTTTACCAGATGGTAAACCCAAGAGTTTGCTTCCAAAGTATGCCGCTACAAGCATAATGGTTTGAACGCCCATGCTATAAAAGAAAAAAGAGGTTAAATATATTTTTATGCTTTTATTTTCTATGACTTGTTTAAAAACTTTTCTAAGTTCATGAAAACCCGACCAAACAGATTTTTTTACATGAGTCTTTTTTATCTCTGGTACATTTTTAAATAAAATTTGTGCAAAAAAAATCCACCATAACGATACTAAAACAAAACAGATTCTTGTGGCTAAATCTGGCTTTATTCCCATCTGTTCAGCTAAAAGTTGAATGAATATCAAGCAAATAATTAATAATGTTGAACTACCAATATAGCCATATGAAAAGCCTTTAGCACTTACTTTATCCATATTTTCAGAATCTGTAATTTCAGGCAAAAAAGAGTTATAAAAAACTAAGCTACTCCAAAACCCTAGGCTGGCAAAAAAAATACAAACAATACCAATAATTAAGGATTCTGGGTTGTTTGTAAAAAAAAACAAACCTGCACATGCAGAGGCTCCTAAATAGCAAAAAAATTTTAAAAACGCCTTTTTGTTTCCTTTAGTATCTGCTATCCCAGAAAGTATAGGAGATAGAAAACATACTATTAAAAAGGATAAAGACAATGTATAATTTGTTAAAACTGTGTTTTTAAACTGTGTTCCAAAAATTGTTACCGTATCAGAAATTACTTTTCCTGTAATATCTTTTTGAGTAGTAACAGCGGTATAGTATATTGGAAATATTGCAGAAGAAATGACTAAGTTATATACTGAGTTTGCCCAATCATACATACACCACGCTTTTATAGTTTTTGGGTTGTTTAAGTTATTTGTGTGTTTAATCATATTTTATATATTTTGAAAAAAAAATTAAAAAAATATATTGAATGTTTTATTATAATCATCATTAAACTAGTCTTTTTGTTTATTTTGATATTATATGACAAAAGTATTGAAGAAGCAAGAGAGACAAGCAAAAAAAATTTTAAATGCTCTATTTCAATGAGAAAAGATTTTTTTGATTTTTTATGTGGAAAACATGTTGGTTTGTAAGAAAAGTATAATATGTTTGCACTACCAAATAGTTTGATTCAACACCTGATTGAATAAAGACTAAAGGAAACAAAATCTCAACAATTTTAGAAAATAATTTTATCCGTTGAAATGCTAATAAAATAACGGATGAAATGTTATTGTCTAAATTCTAAGAATAAAAGTTTCTGAATGGTATTAAATATTTAACTAACAAAGTAGTATTACTCAAAAATATAACTCATATTGCAACACTATATATTAAGATGACCGGAGAAAAAATTATAAAGACCTTTGAAGATGTTTGGGGAGATTGTTTAGCTATTATAAAAGACAATATACCTGAACAGAGTTTCAAAACATGGTTTGTTCCTATAAAGCCTATAAAGCTTGAAGAAAAAGTTCTAACTATTCAGGTTCCGAGTCAATTTTTTTATGAATGGCTTGAGGAGCATTACGTTGATTTGTTAAGAAAAACCTTGAAATCTATTTTAGGAGCTGGTTCAAGGTTAGAATATAATATCATTGTTGAAAATGGACAAGGTCATTCAAGTCCTTATACTATAAATATGCCCGCTGTTAGTAATGGTAAAAACGATAATATAGGCGTATCCTTACCAATGAATTTAGGTGGTGCAATTAAAAATCCTTTTATTATTCCAGGTTTAAGAAAAGTAAACATAGACTCTAACTTAAACCCAAACTATACTTTTGAAAATTTTATTGAGGGTGATTGTAATAGACTAGCTCGCTCTGCAGGATTTGCAGTAGCTTCTAAACCCGGTGGAACTGCTTTTAATCCATTGATGATTTTTGGTGGGGTTGGTTTAGGCAAAAGCCATTTAGCTCAAGCAATTGGTAATCAAATTAAAATTAACAACAAACAAAAAGTTGTTCTGTATGTTACTGCTGAAAAGTTTATGAACCAATTTGTAGATTCAGTAAAAAATACGAATACAAATGATTTTGTAAATTTTTATAATTATGTTGATGTGTTGTTGGTTGATGATGTTCAATTCTTTGCAGGTAGAAGCAAAACACAAGAAATTTTCTTTCAAATTTTTAATCAAATTCATCAAGCAGGTAAGCAAATTATATTAACATGTGACAGACCTCCAAAAGATCTAAAAGATATGGAGGAACGATTATTAACACGTTTCAAATGGGGTTTACAAGCTGATTTACAAATTCCGGATTTTGAAACTAGAATTGCAATCTTAGAACAAAAAATGTACAACGATGGTATTACATTACCTCGAGAGGTTGTTGAATATGTTGCTCATAATATAAGTTCAAATATAAGAGAATTAGAAGGTGCTTTAATATCTTTATTGGCTCAGTCTTCTATGAATAGAAAAGAAATTGATTTAGATCTTGCAAAGCAAATGATGAAGAATTTTGTCAAAAACTCTACTAGAGAAATATCAATTGACTTTATACAAAAATTAGTGTGTGACTTTTTCTCAATTCCTATTGATTTAGTAAAATCAAAAACTAGAAAAAGAGAGGTTGTTCAAGCTAGACAAATTTCAATGTATTTTGCAAAAGAAATGACAAAAGCTTCATTAAAAAACATTGGTTCTCACTTTGGAAATAGAGACCATAGCACAGTTATCCATGCTTGTCAAACTGTTAACGACCTAATGGAAACAGATAAAAGATTTAAAGGAGATGTAGAGGAGCTAACTAAACGAATCAAAATAAGTACCTTATAATCAAAATAAGAATATATAAAACCCATGCATCTATGTGTGGGTTTTTTTTATTATGTTTGTTTTTAAATCATCTAATCTATGCCTGTTTTTAAAAACATAAAAAGTTTTTTAACCTTTTCTAAGTCTGAAAGGCTGGGTATTGCTTTATTGTTGATTATTATTTCGGTACTCGCTTTTTGTCCATACTTATATAATTTATATTTTTTAAAAACTAGGCCTGAAATTATTTTAGATAAAAATTTATTATCAGAGATTAGCAAAATTGAATCGCCTGTTAAAGCTAATCATCACTATGATGAAAAAATTATTAAAGATTCAGTTTATAATTTAAAACCCTTTTTTTTTAATCCTAATAATATATCTGATAATGATTGGTTAAAATTAGGCTTAAAAGCCTATCAAATAAAAATAATTAAAAACTACACACAAAAGGGTGGAATTTTTAAGACAAAAAAAGATGTATTAAAAATATATTCTATAAAGTCTGAATGGTTTTCTATGATAAAACCTTTTATACTTTTACCCGATACTATAATAAAAGAGAATCCTATTATAGAAAAAAAGCTTTTTAAGCGCTTAGAGACAGCTTTAGACATAAATGTTATAGATTCTTCGGTGTTAGAGAAACTACCTGGTATTGGGCCTTATTTAGCAGGAAAAATAATAAAATATAGAAATAAATTGGGTGGGTTTTACAATAAAAATCAAATTTTAGAAATTAACGGTATGAGAAATGACTTGTTTGTTAAGTTTGAAAACAAAATTGATGTTTTGTCACCTATAAGATATATAAATATAAACTCTTGTAAAGTAGAAGAGCTTGAAAACCATCCTTACTTAAAAAAGAAATTAGGAAATATATTGTTTCAATATATAAAACAAAGAGGAAAAATTTACAATGCTAATGAGTTAAGTAATATTCCTATAATGAAAGATAGTACACTAATCAAATTAAAACCTTATTTAAGATTTTAATTAAGCACCAAGCTTTTGTTTAATCCATTCTGTAGTTACTGATTTTGGTCTTTCAATTGGTGAGCCTAAAACTCTATCCCAACACAATGACGCTAAAACACCCAAAGCTCTACTTACTCCAAACAAAACAGTATAAAAATCTTCTTCCACCATTCCATAATGTTTTAAAAGCACACCTGAATGTGCGTCAACATTTGGCCAAGGGTTTTTAACTTTTCCTAGTGATTCCAAAATGGGAGGAACAACTTCATATACATTCCAAACAGTATTTACCATGTCATCATCTGGCATGTGCCTTTTTGCAAATCCCATTTGAGATGTGAATCTTGGATCTGTTTTTCTAAGTACTGCGTGACCATAACCAGGAACAACTTTACCTTCAGAAAGGGTTTGTTTTACATATGTAGCTATTTGTTCTTTTGTCGGTCTTTTTGTTTGCAAAGACTCACACATCGATTCTAACCATCTTATTACTTCTTGGTTAGCTAATCCATGCAGTGGGCCTGCTAATCCATTCATTGCGGCTGCAAATGCTAAATATGGGTCGCTAAGTGCTGAACCTACTAAATGGGTTGTATGTGCCGATACATTTCCTCCTTCATGGTCGCTATGGATTGTTAAATATAATCTCATAAGTTCTGAAAACTCAAAAGAATCATAACCTAACATATGTGCAAAGTTACCAGCCCAGTCAAGTTTTGGATTTGGCTCAATGTGTTGGTCGTTTTTATAAATTCTTCTGTATATATAAGCTGCTATTCTTGGTAGTCTAGCAATCAAATTCATAACATCTTCATAGGTAGGATCCCAATATTCTTTTTTGTTTATTCCACTTCTATATGCAGCAGCAAAAACACTTTCTGTTTGCAAAGCCATAATTGCTGTTGTAAACTGAGTCATTGGATGAGTAGTTTTTGGAAGTGCATCTAATACTTTAAACACATGGTTCGGAACAATTGACCTACGAGCCCAATTGTTCGTAAGATTTTGAACATCCTCATTACTTGGCAATTTACCCATTAACATTAAGTAAAAAATTGCTTCTGGCATTGGCTCATTACCTCCTTCAACAAAATGTTGTAAATTGTCTCTCAATTCAGGAATTGAATACCCTCTAAATCTTATACCTTCGTTTGAGTCTAACAAAGATGTCTCTGTAATTAAGCCTATCATACCTTTCATACCAGAATATACATCTTCCACGGTATATGTACCTAACTGTTCATTTCCTTTTGTTTTTATCAACTCTTTTGTTTCAATTGCTATTGGAGTTGCTGTTTCAATAAACTTATTTTTGAGGGTGTCCATATAATATTTTCTTTCTTTAATAAAAACGCTGCAATTTACAATTTGTTTTTGCTTTATACAAAATGAAATATATATTTGTAATACACTAGTTTGTAATTAACTAAATTGTTTTAACATTCTAAGGTCATTATCAAAAAATAATCTTAGGTCGTTTATTTGATATTTTAACATAGCTATTCTTTCTATACCCATACCAAAAGCATAACCACTATATTTATTTGAATCTATATTGTTATTTTCTAAAACAGATGGGTCTATCATACCACATCCCATTATTTCAACCCAACCTGAATGTTTACATATATTACAACCACTACCCGAACAAATAAAACATGTTATATCCATTTCTGCACTTGGTTCTGTAAATGGAAAATAACTAGGTCTAAACCTCAGCTTTACATCTTTATTAAACATTTGCTTAGTAAATTCGAACAAAACAAGTTTTAAATCTGCAAATGAAACATTTTTATCAATATATATGCCTTCAACTTGGTGAAAAAAACAATTAGCTCTAGCTGAAACAGCTTCATTTCTATAAACCCTTCCTGGCATAATATATCTTAATGGTGGTTTTTCACTTTCCATAATTCTAACTTGTACAGAGCTAGTGTGAGTTCTAAGTGCATGTTCTTCACTTATAAAAAAAGTATCTTGCATATCTCTTGCAGGATGGTTTTCAGGAAAATTTAAAGCAGAAAAATTATGCCAATCATCTTCTATTTCAGGTCCATCACTTAAAGAAAAACCTAGTTTTTGAAATATTTCAATAATTTGATTTTGGATAATGGATAAAGGGTGTTTTGATCCATTATTAAAACCATTTGAAGGGAGTGTTGAATCGTTTAAACTAAATGTTTGATTTACTTCGAATAAAAGTTTGTTTGTTTCAAAAATAGATTCAGCAATGTTTTTTAAATTATTAATTTTAAAACCTATTTCTTTTCTTAATTCTGGAGATACTTCTTTTATAAAATTAAATAACAATGATAGCTCACTTTTCTTGGTTAAATAGTTTAACTTAAATAATTCTAAATCTTCATAAGTTTTAATATTTATGACGTCTAATTCAGATTTTATTTTATTAATTTTATCTTCTAACATTATTTCTATTTTTAGTTTGCAAATATTCAGATTTATGAACAGAATTAAATAATATTATTTAATTAATTTATTATTCTTATTAATGTATTAGTAGTGTTGATATATAGAACAATTTTATTTAATAAATATTGACATTTTATTTATACACCAGTTTTAAGCATCAATTAACATCTATTATATCTTTTATTAATTTAATTATTAATCTTTTATATTTTTTATTCCACAGTGTTAATTTTATTATATTATTATGTTTGTATGTATCTTAATATTCTAATTATTGTGGATTAACTATTTTTGTTAGCTAATAAACTATGTATAATTTTATACTATTTTGTATTTTTTTTTTTATTAACATTTTATTAAAGTTCTACTCCTTTTTTCAATATTTTTTCAATATTTATTAACACTTAAAAAGGTACTTCATCTATGTTTATTTTAATATTTTCACTATCTATTCCTTCTTTTATTAATATTGAATCTTTATATAAATAAACTTTTTCTGGTTCTATTTTATCTTTATAGTATCCCATATCCCATTCATTATTAAAATTAATATCTTCTATTATCTTTATTTTATAACTATCTGGAAGTAATTGTTTAAAACTAATCACTCTACTTTCTTTGATTATTTCAGATCTTATTATATTGTTTTTGCTATTAACCAATTGTAATAATTTTCTTGAATTATTATTATTTATTATTTCTATTTTTAAATTACTATACTTTTCTTCTATTTCAGTATTAAATTCTATGATATTTGAATCTATTCGTTGGTCATATACATCTATAAATGATCCCTTTTTAAATACAAACATATATTTTGAACCAGGTTTCCAATCAAGTTTTATTCTTAATTTTGTCATTTCATTATCAAGGAAATAAAAACCATCATCTATTTTTACTTTAATTGAGTCTATATATAAATCAACTAGTTCTTTCTTAAATAGATATATAGGGTTTGAAAGCCTTATTTTTACTGTATCAAATAGATTAAATTTTTCTGAACTTATATTAGTATTATTAAATTTAATATCTCTTCTAATATATGTATTGTTCATATGAAGAGTTGTAAGGTCCATAAAATATATATCGTTTAAATATAAATCAAAATGCCCATCTTGCATATTTGCCATGGGTGAAAACCATGTTATCGTGTCTGCACTTTCTCCAGGGAAAATTAAAGTATATGCTTCCTCAGTAAATAGATTATTATCAATTAGTTTTTTCTTACAATTTTTAGGAGTAACAACAAAATTAAATACACCATACTCATTACAATAAAAAGTATTTACTTGTGGTTTTTCTATTGATATATCTCTATATATATATATATCTCCAATTGATGTATTATTTTCAATAATTATATCATTCTTTTTAAATCCCATCTCTTCATTTCCATCTAATATATTATTTTTATTTAAGTCTCTAATTATTAATATCTTATAATTATTTTTTTTAATAGATTTAAATCTATACATACCATCATCATTTATTTTAGATATATATATTGGTTTTTGTTTCCATATTATACTATCTATTTCATCATCTGTTTTTATATTTTCATATAAATAAGCAAAGCAATTATTATAATTTGTTTCTAATGTATTAATTATTTTACCTTTTATTTCTATTGTATCAAGATCTTTTCCTGTTGAAAAAATATATGTTTCATCTTTTGAAACGTTGTTTTCATTAATATCAACAACACTATTATTTAAATCTATTGAATAAGTTGTATTTTGTAACAATGTATCAAAATCTATTTCTAATTTATTCCTATTTATTTTTATTTTATACTTTGTTTGATTTGGATTAATTATTACATTTTCTTTATTTTTTAATGTTATATTTTCATTATAGATAAATATTATTTTTTTATCTTGTACTAATGTACTGAAATTATTTATAGATGTTTTTTTTAATTTGGGTCCTACTGTGTCTTTTTCTCCTCCATCTGGATTAACAATACTTGCACAAGATGATATTATAATTATTAATAATATATTAAATACTTTCATTTTTTTTAAATATATATAGCTGACTAGAATATTCTTTTGAATATATTGCTTTTAAATGGGAAATAAATCCCCAAAACATACCATATATAAAATGAAATTTATTTCCTTTATGCATTTCACTTCTTATACTAACATAATATGAATCAAAAACCATTGGTTTTGTATCTATTAAAATTAAACCATGTTTTAAAAATAATTTTTCTACACTTTTTTTATTGAAATGCCATATATGTCTTGGTACATCATATGCATCCCAATTTTCTTTGTATTTTAAAGCTTCATACGAATTATTATTGGGTAATGCTATTAATATGTATCCTTCTTCTTTTATGCTGTTCTTTAAGCCTTCTATTGTCTCTTCAATATTATACACATGCTCTAATACATGCCACAGTGTTATGATATCATATTTATTTTTATTTGTATTGAAGAGCTCTTTATTTTCATAAACATTTATATCATATCTTTTTTTAACTTCTCTTCTTGCTTCTTCAGAAATATCCATTCCGTTTGTAAGCCAACCATTTTCTTTACAGTATGATAAAAAATTACCTAAGCCACAACCATAATCTAATATATAGCCGTTTTTATTACCATTCAGTTTATTTATTATTTTTAGCTTCCATTTTAAGTTTAAGTTTCTAATAGTTCTATACAAGCTTATTATAAAACTTTTTTTATTGTCTGTATGTGAGACATATTTATCACTTAAGTAATATTTACCAGCTTCTAATAAAGTAGGTCTGTTTTGAGTATATTGAAAACTGCATTCTTGACAACATACTATATTAAATTTTTCATTAGATGATACTTTGTCTATGCATTCATAAAGCTTTAAGCTTTTTAAAGATCCACAAACAATGCATGTATTTATATTTTCCATTTTATTATTTTCCTAAGTTTACCATTAAAACCTGAATATCTGATGGACTTATTCCGCTTATTCTTGATGCTTGTCCTAGTGTCAAAGGTTTTATTTTTTTAAATTTTTCTTTAGCTTCGCTAGACAAGCTTTTAATCTCATCATAATTATAATCTATTTTAATTTTATAATTTTCAAGTTTTTCAATTTTTTCTACTAGTTCTTTTTCTTTTTTAATATAGCTATCATACTTTAATAGTATTTCAGCTTCATTTATTGAATCTTTTTTATACTTTGTTAATTCTGATTTAATGTTGTTATTTATATTTATTAAATTTTGTATATTAATTTGTGGTCTACTTATTAAAGAATTTATTTTTATTTTTTGATTGATAGTTGCAGTACCAATTTCAGTTAGATATTCATTAATTTCTATTGGATCAACGCTTGTTTTTTCTATCCAATTTTTAATTTCTTCTGCCTCTTTAATTTTTTTATTTACAATTTTTAATCTACTATTAGACGCTAAACCTATATTATTTGATAGTTCTGTTAACCTGATGTCTGCGTTATCTTGTCTTAATAATATTCTGTATTCTGCTCTAGATGTAAACATTCTATATGGTTCTTCTGTTCCTTTGTTAACTAGGTCATCAATTAATACACCTATATATGCTTCTGATCTTTTTAATATAAATGGCTCTTTGTTATTTATTTTTAAATGCGAATTAATTCCTGCTAATAAACCTTGACATGCTGCTTCTTCATATCCTGTTGTTCCATTTATTTGACCAGCAAAATACAAAAATTTAATTTTTTTTGTTTCTAGTGTCAGATGTAGTTGAGTAGGTTGAAAATAGTCATATTCTATTGCATATCCAGGTCTAAACATTTTCGAGTTTTCAAAACCTGGTATTTGTTGAATTGCTTTCTTTTGAATCTCATACGGTAAGCTAGTTGAAAAACCATTTACATAAATTTCTACTGTATCCCAACCTTCTGGTTCAACAAAAATTTGATGTCTGTCTCTTTCAGCAAATCTATTTATTTTATCTTCTATTGATGGACAATATCTTGGACCTAGTCCTTTTATTGTACCTGAATACATGGGAGATTCATTAAATCCGGTTTTTAAAATTTCGTGAACTTTGTTATTAGTATAAGTTATCCAACAGCATTTTTGATTTTTTATAGGTTTGATTTTTTCTAAATATGAAAATTTTTCAGGTTTTTCATCTCCATTCTGAACCTCCATTTTTTCATAATTTAAACTTCTACCATCAATTCTTGGTGGTGTTCCTGTTTTCATTCTTCCTGTTTGAAAACCGTTTTTTATTAAGGATTCTGTAATTCCTATTGAAGATTTCTCACCAATCCTACCTCCGCTCATTTGCTGTTTCCCAATATGTATTTGCCCATTTAAAAAAGTTCCATTTGTTAATATTAAAGATTTACAATAGAACAGTATTCCCATACTTGTTTTAACTCCTTTTACTTCCTCTTTTTCTATTATTAAATCAACTACATTGTCTTGCCAAAAACTTATATTGGGAATTGATTCTAAAATTTTTCTCCACTCTAAACTGAATTTAACCCTGTCGTTTTGTGTTCTAGGACTCCACATCGCTGGCCCCTTAGATTTATTCAACATTCTAAACTGTATGGTTGATGCATCAGAAACAATCCCACTATAACCTCCTAGTGCATCTATTTCTCTAACTATTTGTCCTTTTGCAACACCTCCCATAGCGGGATTGCAACTCATTTGAGCAATTTTACCCATATCCATTGTTATTAATAAAACTTTGGATCCAAGGTTAGCAGCAGCAGCAGCAGCTTCACAACCGGCATGCCCAGCACCAACAACTATTATATCAAATTTGTTTTCTTGCATTTTGTGTTTCACGTGAAACAACACACGTAAAAAAATCTATATGTTTCACGTGAAACAGATCTTCGAGTTTTTGATTTTCTTCAGCGGTCATTTGTTTTTTTTCTTTAGGTTTTTTGTCGTTAAATCCAATTAGGTGCAATATGCCATGAATTAACACCCTACACATTTCGTTATTGAAACTAACACTATACTTATTACTATTATACATTACTGTTTCATATGAAATAAATATATCGGCATCTAAAACATCAGTCTTTTCAGATAAGTTAAAGGTTAAAATATCTGTATAATAATTATGATTTAAGAAGTCTATATTAATTTTTAATATCTCATCATCTGAACAAAAGGCAATATTAACATTAATTTTTTTTGCTGTTTTATATTCAGCCAAAGCTGAAAGTAACCATTTTTTTAGTACTAATTTGTTTTTAATTTTAAGATTAGTACTGTTATTATAAAATGTAATACCCATAAAAAGAAATTACCTTAAATAAACAAAATCTCCTTTTACAGTTTCTTTTCTCTTATTAACTCCTGTAATCGTTGCATAATATATATATGAACCAGGTTGAAGCCACTCTCCTTTATCGTCTTTTCCGTCCCAACCTTTATGAAGATCTGTAATTGTCGTAATATACTGACCCCATTGATTATATATTTTTACTACTGTTTTTTCATAATTAATATATGAGCCTTTTGGAACCCATTTTCTGTTAATACCAAATGGATTAAACGCTGTTGGAAAATATAATGTAAAGTCTTTTAATTCGCAGGTTCTTGATGATACTGATATTTCTTGGTTTGTAGTAAAAATATTACCAGGGTTTTCATAGGCATCTACTCTATAACATATTCCTGTATTACCAGCCTCTGACGGCGTGTTTTCATCTACAAAAAACGTATCTGTTGGTTTGGTAGAACCTATAATTGTCCATTCATAAACACCGTTAAACTCAAGACCTCTATAAACATAGTAATATCCTACGTCTAATAAAAAGTTTCTGTATTTATTCCATATAATAGAGTTTTGAGTTGAATCAAAAGGGTTTTGGAAGGTTTTAGAGATAATAGTATTACTAATATTTGATAGACTACCTGTCGGGTTTTTACAATTATCAAACACTTCAATTTGGTAGTAATATATTATATCTGAAAAAACAGCCTTGGGGTCTTTGTCTTCATATATATATTCAGTTTTATTTTTATCAAAAATTATGTCAGCTATATAATCAAAATTAGAAGTGTCTTTACCTCTTTTTATTTTAAAAAAACTTATCTCTCCTGCTGTATCAGAAACCCATTTTATTTGAGCATATTTATTATCTACGATACTAACTAGACTTAAATAATTAATTTTAGGCAGTTTAACCTTGGCTATGCTATCTTTAAACATATTAGAAGAAGATGAAATATTAATATCTAAACTATTATATGCTCTTATATATACATTTATAAAATCTCCAGGAAGGACAGAGGTTAAAGTTGCATTTAATGTGCTACCATCTGTTGATTCTTCAACTAAATAACTACCTCCGTTTCTTGAAACAAAAACATCATATTTTTGAATTCCAGCCCACCCTTTGTATGGTGTCCACGTTAAAACTACTTTGCCTAAACAATCATCTAATATACCTTTAAGTTGAATAGTTGAGTGGGTGGTAATACTTGGTGAAAGATTAATACAACTATCAAAAGCAGCTATTTTATATGTATATACAGAATCGTCTATGTTTTTACCTTTGATTATGTATAATGTATCTGTTGTGTTACCAATACTTGCACCTAGTTCATCATAAATTGTATATCCGAACAAATCTGATGTTGTATTTTTTTCCCAACCAATAATAATATCACCGGTTAAAGGGTTAATTGAAACAGAGTCTGGATCGGTTGTAGATGGTGCTGTTAAGTCTATAGAAATTGTGTCACTTGTAGATGTTGGAAATCCGTTACAATCATTTTCACAAACCATATAATACTCCCAACTGTTGCTAGATGGAGGTGTTACAAGATGCGTATAAGAATTTTGATTTATATTGTTTATTGAATCTAATAAAACAAAAGGATCTGACGAGGTCTTTCTTGCAAATATTTTATATTGAATAAAACTTGAACACGTGTCATTGGTTGGTGTCCAATAAAGAACAATATCTTTGTTTGGAGACAAACACGCTTTTCTTAAAACGGGCGGGCTTGAAACTGAATAAGAAGAAACATAGCTTATACAACAAAGTAAAAGCAAAAAGATGTTTTTACTATAGAATAGCTTTGATAGCTTATTTTGCTTAGCAGACAATAATTTCTGTAATATCATGTTTGTTTAAATATTTATTAGCTAAGTTTTGAAGTTCAATAGCCGATATATTTTTAATTTTTTCTATATATTTTAAATAATGACTTTCATCAATATCATTGATAATTAGCGTATTAAGTCTTTCAGATTTAGAAAAAACACCATCAAACATCCTTAAAAAGGATCCCAACATATAGTTTTTAACTAAATCTAATTCCTCTGTGTTAACTAATACATTCTGCAAAGTAACGATTTCTTTTTCAATTTCTTGTATTGTTAGTTCTTTTACTTCGTTTTTTACTTCTGTACTTATGACAAAATATCCTGAATCTTTATTTGAAACTACTGAGCTACCAATGCCATAAGTATAACCTTTTTCTTCTCTTATGTTTTTCATAAGTCTTGAGCCGAAGTACCCGCCTAAAAGCGTACTTAATACCTGCATTCCAAAAAAGTCAGGATGTGTTCTGTTAAATAGAACTCTACCATACTTAATTGAGGCTTGAGCTTTATTAGAGTTGTCGAATTTAAAGCTACCTTTTTCAGAAACAATAGGAATATTTTTAGTAATTGTGTTTTTTATAGGAGAACTATTTTTATTCCAATTTTTTTGACCCAATGATTCATTAATAACATTGAGTGTTTGTTCATTTACTTTGCCTGAAACAATTAAATAACAATTTTCTGGATTATAAAAACTGTTATAAAAATCAATTAAATCAGAAGATGAAAATGAATTTATAGCATCTTCATTTATAGACTTTCCATAAGGGTGGTCGTTTTTATATAGTTTCTTTTTAAATTCTTGATTTGCGATCCAAGCGTTTTTTTCTTTATTTATTTGAAGTTTTTGAAGTTTTATGTTTTTAAAAATTTCAATTTCATTTTTTGGATAAATAGCTTGGTCTAATATTTCGTTAACAACACTGAGTATCTTTTTCAGGTTTTTTTCTTGAGAGTATATAGTAAGTTTAGCTTGATCAAGAGAACATTCTTTTTCAATAAAAGACCCCAAAAAATCTAATTCATTAGAAATTTGTATAGAATTTTTAGTTTTAGTACCTTCTGTTAACAAGCTATTTACAGCAATGGCCAAAATAGGGTTTAAACTAAATTTGCTACCTGCTTCAAAGCATATTTCTAGCTTCAAAGCTTCGTTATAGTTCCCATTTATAGGGTAAACTTTAATTCCATTAGACAACACAAATATGTTAGGAACACTGAAGTTAAAATCAGCTATTTCTCCAAATGGTGGTTGTATAATTCTATTAATCAAAATATGTTTTTATTTGATTTTTTTACTAAATATAGAAAAATCAGAGTTGACACGTTTAATTGTGTTTTTTAATTTACCAAGACCTTCAATTTCCATTTCAACAATATCTCCTTCTTTTAACCATTGCGTTTTATAATTTGCATTGTTTAATAGACCTGTTCCATTAAGCTCTAAGAAACAGCCTGTACCTACAGTACCACTTCCGATAACATCTCCCGGAAGAATGTCAACACCGTATGCACACCTTTCAATAATTTCGGCAAACGTCCAATCCATTTCATTTACATTCCCTTGGCTAACTAAGATATTATTTACCCAGCATTTCATATATAAATTGTGACTAACACCAACATGGTTTTTTTTAGGGTTTACCTTATAAGGTTCGAGTTCGTCAGGTGTAACAAAATAAGGCCCAATAACAGTTGAAAAATCTTTTCCTTTAGCAGGGCCAAGGTTAAGAAGCATTTCTTCCATCTGAAGCGTCCTAGCACTCATATCGTTCATTATTGTATACCCAGCAATATATTTATCTGCATCTTCAGCAAGAATATTTCTTCCTTTTTTTCCAATAACTATTGCCACTTCTAATTCAAAGTCTAATTTTTCAAAATGGTCTGGCATACAAAAGATATCACCAGGACCTTGAACTGCATTGTGGTTAGTAAAATAGAAAATAGGATATTGATCAAACTCTGGGATCATTTCTACGCCTCTATTACGACGAGCAGCTTCAACATGTTGTCTAAAAGCGTATCCATCTCTACAACTTGTGGGTCTAGGAATAGGTGCAATAATATTAATACTTTCTAAAGGGTAACCTTCATATTTATTTATATTATTTTTTATATCTATACTTGCCTCTTTTAATTTGTTCATAGCTTCATCACCAAGTTTTATTATTTCTAATAAGTCATTTGGGAGAGCGGAGTCGATTTGCTTTACTGGGTATAAAAAAGTAGAATTTTGTATAATTCCAACAGTTTCTTCGCCATTAAGAATACAGGTAGCTAATTTCATATTTATCTTTTTTTCGTAGTTCTTTGTTCTATTCTTTTCTCATAGTTTGTACCCTGAAAAATTCTATTAACAAATATTCCAGGTGTATGAATGTGGTTGGGGTCTAATTCTCCTGCAGGTAAAAGAATTTCTACTTCAACTATAGTTGTTTTTCCGGCCATAGCCATCATAGGATTAAAATTTCTTGCAGTATCTTTAAAAATAAGGTTTCCATGTGTATCACCTTTCCAGGCTTTTATAATTGAAAAATCAGACTTAAGCCATTCTTCCATTATATATTTTTTATTGTGAAAATCTCTGTGTTCTTTGTTAATAGCTACCTCTGTACCAACACCAGCAGGTGTATAAAAAGCAGGAATTCCTGCTCCTCCCATCCAACATCTAGTTGCAAGAGTACCTTGGGGTATTAACTCAACCTCTAATTCACCAGAAAGCATTTGTTGTTCAAAAATGCTGTTTTCACCCACATAACTGCTTATCATTTTCTTTACTTGGTTTTTTTGAAGCATCAAACCAATACCAAAATCGTCTACACCGGCATTGTTGCTAATGCAGACAAGGTTGTTAATTCCTTTTTTTACAATTGCGTTTATACAGTTTTCTGGTATCCCGCATAAGCCAAATCCACCCAGCATAAGAACAGAGCCACTTGTAATATCTTGAATTGCTATTTCAGCATTTTCTACAACTTTATTCATTTAGTAATATTCATTTTTTTTGCCATTGAAACCGCGAAGTTAATATAAACTTCTAAACCATTGTCAAATTCTATATTACCCAAAGATTTTCCTTCACCATCTAATACATTTTGTGTAAACTGAGATTCAAAAGTTCTAGGACAAACAAAGCTTTCAAAACCCATAAAACCACAAATTTTATTTAAGACATAACTTATTTGTATACATGGAAGTTTTCCACCTCTACCGTTAGAAACGCCAGCGACAGCAAACGTTTTGTCTTTCCATATTGATGCATAAGGCTTGTCTCCCATTTGATGAAAAAAATTTATTAATTCAGCACTAGGCATCCAATTATATTCTGGAGAAAGAACAAAAATTAAGTTTGCATCACTCATGGATGTATATAAGCTATGTTGAAAGGCGGTTAAATTGGCAATATCAACTTTTCCTGAAACCATTAAAGGAATATCGTATTCAGAAAAATCAATTGTATTCACAGAAAAATTTTTTTGAAGCAAATGGTTTTGTATTGCCAATGCGAGCTTTTTTGTGTTAGAGTTTTTACGTGGCGATCCCGAAAGTATACAAATTTTCATTTTATTTTAACATACAAAAGTATTATAAAACATCTATATTTGATTTTAAAATTTGTATCAGATCTTCTGGTGTGTCAATAGCAGGACTTTGGTAATTAGTTTCAACCGCATATATTTTGTAGCCATTTTCTATCCAACGAAGTTGCTCTAGCGATTCTGCCGTTTCAAGAGAAGAAGAAGGAAGCGAGCAAATATCATCAATAATATTTCCCTTAAAAGCGTAAACACCAATATGTTTATAATATACATATTTATCAATCCAATTTGATTTTTCTACACCACGTAAATAAGGAATGGGATGTCTTGAAAAATATATAGCAGCATTGTTTTTGTTTTTAATAACTTTTACTACGTTTGGGTTAAACAAACTAATTTCATCATCAATTTTTTTAATTAATGTTGAAATTTCAACATCTGTGTTTTTAAAAGAATCAACAAGGGATAAAATTTGTTCTGGTTTTATAAATGGTTCATCGCCTTGAACATTTACAACAATTTCATCAGGAGACCCCAAATACTTATATACTTCAGCACATCTATCTGTTCCGCTTTGATGGGCTGAATCTGTCATCACCACATCTCCACCAAAAGAAATCACATGTTCTTTGATTCTGAAATCGTCAGTAGCAATATATGTTTTGATACCAGTTTTTAAACATTGATTATAAACTCTTTGCAACATACTTTCTCCTTTTATGTTTGCTAATGGTTTCCCAGGAAACCTTGTTGAACCATATCGTGCAGGTATTATAATCATATTTTTAAGAAGTTATATATCAACAAAAGTAAACACGTTTGCTGATGAAAAAAGCGAATTGATAAAAATCTACAGATTGATTTCAACCCCAATTCCAATTCCTTTGTTGCTGAATTTTTGCTTGATGTTGGCAATATCTTTTAAAGAGTTAGATAAAGAATTGTTATAAAAAGGCTCAATAAATATTGAAGTTTTGGGTGTAATACTATAAGAAATTTCGACCGATGTGCCTATGCTGAAATTGTACCTATTAATTCCAGAATAATTTAAACTATTTAACTCAAGTTTTCCCAGAACATTAGACGTTGTTACTGTTGTTCCTGTGGCTTTTAAAAGAATGCCCGTATTGATTGAAATAGATGGTGAAAACGACAGTTTGTTTTTATTAAGTTTATATGAAGCCTTAATAGGAATTTCTAAATATTCATATATGTTTTCCGAGTTTTTTTGATGATCATACGTAAGCTTATATTTATAAGGCACAGCAAATAAAGAGCTGGTTGTTTGGTTATAAAAAACCACATTGGTTTGTGTCTCACTGGTTGTTTTAAAGTCATACTTAGCCTTTTCGCCCCTTTGTGTATATTGCAAACCCGTACTTAGTTTAATTTTTTTTATATTGTAATTTATGAGGGCAGAAAACGAATAAGTTTTTAAAGAAAACTCGCTGTTGTTTCTAATGTTTAAATATGACTCATTTTCATTGCCTTTAAGAGATCTATAAGAAATGTTTTTGGATCCAGAAAGCTTTATAGAAAAATGATTTTTTCTTTTCTTTTTTGGTCTGTTGAGTGTTTTAAATAGCACATTGTTTCTTAAAAACTCAAATGGTTTTAAGTTGAATTGTTTTGGATATATATATATTTTTTCTATTTCATCATTTTTTACATAATTAATGTATTTGTCTGTGTTAATAAGCACAGGTGATTGACTTAAATTTACTAATGAAAATAGTGTTTTGCTTTTGTTGGTATTAGGTCCTATTGTTTTTTTTGTATTATAAATTGGCTTATCTGTAGGTATATTATTATTAAAATATATATATTTTTTAGAAAGTTCTGGGTTTATGTTTTTTTGTAAATCTAATACAAATAAAATGATTGATGGAATTAAAAGAAACAACAAAGTATATATGGCTGATTTCTTATATTTGTTTCTTTTCGAATTAACAAAATTATAATGTTTTAAACTTGTCCAAACCCATTCGGGAGGATTAAAACTCTGGTTTGATAATTTTTCAAACCCATATGTTGATTCTTGTTCTAAACCCTTTTTAATATTTTCCCATGTCTGTTTTGGAGCACTTTCTGAATAGTCGGTAACAGACTCATGAAATTTATCATCTATTTCATGATACCTGCTTTCTACAGATAGGCTTTCTTTAATTCTATCCCAAACGTAACCACGTGGCAAAGGATTGAAATTATTTAAACCCTCTTTAAAATCACTATCTATTTTGTTGTTCTCGTCCTCAATCATTTTTTTTAATAGGAGTGTTGTTTTTATTAACACCTAACATTTTTTGAAGAATTATTCTTGCTCTAGACAGTTGAGATTTTGAAGTACTTTCAGAAATACCCATCATTTCACCAATTTCTTTATGGCTATATCCTTCTATTGCATATAAATTAAAAACCATTCTAAAACCAGGGGCAAGTTTTTGAATCATTTTAGTCATATCGCTTGCATTTAACCTATCAATTCCTGTGGGGATATATTCTTCTTTTAGGTCATATATTTCATTTATATCATCTTGCTTTAAATATAATTTTTTTTCTTTTTGAAATTTTTTAAGTGCACAATTTATCATAATTCGTCTAACCCAACCCTCAAAAGAACCCTTATAACTATATTTTTCAATGTTTCTATACACTTTCATAAAACCTTCGTGCAAGGTGTCTTCAGCTTCCATTCTGTTGCTACTATATCTCAAACAAACCCCAAACATTTTTGAAGAAAAACGCTGATATAGTTGTTCTTGTGCTTGAGCGTTTCCTCTTGCACAACCTTTAATCATTTCTGCTTCTGAAAGTTCAAGCATTGAGTTTTATTGTTTTAAAATAGCAACTATTTTTAAGACAACTAAAGTACTGAAAAAGTTGCACATAAAGATTTAAAATGTATGATATCATATTTTATTTGTATCGTTGCAGTATACTAGCATGCATGATATAGAACCTTTTTATAATTGGATAAAACTTTATTCTTCTCAAAACGATAGTCGTTCGCCTTTTTTTGGAAGAGAGTATAGCGAGTTTGAATTTTCACAAACGATATATAATTACTATATACACCCCCAGTGGGATTTTTTTGGAAGCAACACTCTTTATATTAAAATAATCTTTATAGACTATGAAACAGGTTATGCAATAATAGAAATGATTGGAGAATGGAACGATGCAATAAACAATGACATTATGTGGCTAAAAAGAGAGGTTATAGAAATGCTTGCAGAAGAAGGCATTGATAAATATATATTGATAGGAGAAAACGTGTTAAATTTTCACAGTAGCGATGATTGTTATTATGAAGAATGGTTTGAAGAGACCGAAGAGGGATGGATTGCTGCAATTAATTTTAGAGAGCAAGTCCACAGCGAGTGGAGACAAATTGGTATAGATAATTATTTAGTATATGGGGGAGAGTTAGACGAAATAAGTTGGAGAACAATGAGTCCAAACCAATTGTATACTTTAATCAATAAAATTATTACTTATAGACTAAACTAAAAATGAAAAAAACAATATTACTTACTTTTCTTTTTTTTGTTCAATATTCTATATTTTCTCAATCAACTTATGATCCAAGCACACAAAACCAATGGCTAGTTGAAAGATATGAGATTAAAAGCAAATACATTCTAAAATATATACATACCTCACAAAAACAATTTTATAGGGAATCAATTGCAGAAACAATAGATAGCTTTGATATAGTTGGAGCAAAACTCTCGAAAGTTGACTTTGAAAACTTTAAATATTTTCAATCAGACAATCCAGATTTTTCTAAATCATTAAGCGGTAAAAGCAAATTTAACAATCCTGTTTTTTATAAACAAAAAGCATTTTTATATCATATAAACACCCACGATTTTAGTTTATATATAAATCCAGTAATTGATTTTAGTTTAGGCAAAGAAAATACTTCTGAAAGTATATATAATAATACAAGAGGTATTGAAGTAAGAGGACAAATAAGTAAAAAAATTGGCTTTTATTCGCTCATATTAGAAAATCAAAAATGGATGCCAGAATACCTTCAAAATTATATTGGGTCTCATAAAGGAGCAATTCCCGGTGTAGGCTTTGCAAAAACGTTTAAAACAAATAAGTTTAATAATGCTTATGATTTTTTTAATAGTAGGGCATATATCACATTTTCGCCCACAAAAAATATTGTCATGCAATTTGGACAGGATAGAAATTTTATTGGAAACGGTTATAGATCTTTTATTTTAAGTGATTTTGCAAATGAGTATCCGTTTCTAAAAATTAGAACGAAAGTTTGGAGATTTCAATACCAAAATTTATTTGCAAAAATGTCTAATTTTAAAGGCTATACAGTTGGCTTAAAACCAGAAGATAAATATATGGCCTTGCACCATATAAGTTATAATGTTTCAAAAAAACTTAATATAGGATTGTTTGAAAGTGTTATATTTGAAAGAAACGATACTGGCCAAACAAAAGGCTTTGATATAGCATATTTAAACCCTGTTATTTTTTATAGAAGTGTAGAACACAACAACAACAGCAGCGATAACCAAACTCTTGGTTTAGATTGGAAATGGAATCCTTTTAGACAACTTTCAATTTATGGTCAGATAGTTTTTGATGAGTTTTTGTTTAAAGACCTTTTAAAGCAAAATGGCAAATGGACAAACAAATATGCTATTCAAATAGGTGTAAAATATATAGATATTTTTAATATAAGGAACCTAGATTGGCAAATAGAGGGAAATATAGCTAGACCTTATACATTTACTCACTTTAGACAATCAACCAACTATGCTCATTATGGTATGTCTTTAGCACATCCTTTGGGAGCCAACTTTAAAGAATTAATTAACATTTTTAGATGGCAACCACATGCTAAAGTTTTTATAACATTAAAAAACATTTTTGTAATTACTGGCTTAGACACAGGAAATCTTCATTATGGCAGTAATATATTTGCCGATTACCATCAAAGAATTGGTGCCGGTAACCCAAACCAAGTTCACAACATAGGCCAAGGAATACATACGACAATTAACTTCACGGAGCTATTAATTTCATATATGTTTAAACACAATGTATATTTAGATCTAGATTATATATATAGAATTCAAAAATCAGACTTAAAAGACTTTACATACAACAACAAAATGCTAACACTAGGGTTGCGAATGAATATTATCAAAAGAGACTATAGTTTTTAAATCTATGTAGCTTTAATTTTGGATGCAATTTTATAGAAAAGTGGTTTTATATAATTATACATAAACAACAGTATTTTTTCTTCTTTTGCTATTATAATTTTCTTTTTTCTATTGCCTATAGCTGTTATAATTTTTTGAGCACAAACATTTACATCTATTCCTTTTAGTTGACCTTCATCCATTTTGCCATGTTTATCACCATTTGCAGAAATGGCAGAAAGAGAGATATCTGTTTTTATTCTTCCAGGGCACACAATTGTAGTTGAAATTTCTTTTTCTTCCAGTTGAAGTGTTTCAAAAAAACCATGTAATGCATGCTTAGAAGCGGCATAAGCCGAACGAAGGGGGAATCCAAACAATCCAGATAAACTACTGATAACTACTATTTGGCCTTTGTATTTTCGAATTTCAGATAACAGCAATTTGGTTAAATATATTTGACTAAAGTAGTTTAGTTCCATTACTTTTCTATCAACTTCAAATATGGTATCAGCGATGGTACCTCGTTGAGATATTCCAGCATTATTAATCAAAATATCAACTTTGTTAAATGCATTTAAAGCTTCTTGTGCTGTTTTTTCAACAGCTTTTTCATCTGAGAGGTCTGCAACAATTACTTTAACACTAGAGCCATTTGTCTGGCAATAAGATTTTATTTCATCAAGTTTCTCTTTCCTTCTTGCTATCAATACAAGGTTTACTTTTTCTTTAGAATAAGCCAAAGCCAAAGCCTTACCAATACCAGAGCTAGCACCAGTAATTACAACAGTTTTATTGTGCATAATTTATATATGTTGTTCAATATAATCAATTAATGCATGAATACATTTAATATGAATTTCTTGAGCCCTATCGGCAAAAGTAGAGAAAGGGGCTCTAATTTCAATGTCACATAGTTCGGCCATTTTACCTCCATCTTTGCCCGTTAAACCAATAACAATCATTTTTTTGTTTTTTGCTACAGCAATTGCATTTAAGACATTTTTCGAGTTTCCAGATGTACTTATAGCTAATAAAACATCTCCACTATTGCCTATTGCCTCTATATACCTTGAAAAGACGTGATCGTATCCATAATCGTTGGCTACACAGCTAATATGGCTTGAGTCTGAAATAGAAATTGCAGGAAGTGGTTTTCTATCATTTTTATATCTACCACTTAATTCTTCAGCAAAATGCATGGCATCACACATACTTCCGCCATTGCCACAACTCATAATTTTACCACCACTTAAAATTGAAGTCACCATTGCTTTTCCGGCTGTTTCAACAGCTTCTATGTTTTTGTTGTCTGCAATAAAAGTGGTTAGAATTTGAAGTGCTTCTTCGAAGTGGTTTTTAGTGTTCATGTTTTTACTGACTTATGGTTTTTTCAAGCAACGATCTTTTGTTGGAAAAAATATTTAGTTTTGAAATATTTAATTTCCATGAAATTTTTGATAAATACTTTGTGTTTGAATAAAAGTAAGATTCTTGCATTTGTTTGCTCATATATATAGGAAAATACACTTCACAAACATCTCTTATCAATATTAGCGAAATACCCGTCGTGTATCTAAAAGTTACTGTTCTAAATATTTCATTAGCAGAAGGGTCAAAACTTGGTTGGCTGAACAAACACATGTCAGCATATATTTCCAAAGGAATTTTACCAGGAAAAGGGCATCTAATATTGCTTGCAACCATCCATGTATCGCTTATATATCCAAAACTAAATGGTGTTTTTAAAGCACCGTCTTTTTCAATGATTTGTTTTTGAGAAAACCGGTTAGATTGAATAGCCGGATGGATTCTATCAAGCATTAAATTTTCATAAGTATAGTCCCAAAAACCGGTGTTGCCTTCTGGTTTAAATGAATAAATTTGATTTATACCTTTTGGGTTTTGAAGTTTGTTGTAATACATGTAACCACCAAAAAAACGATAATATATTTTTTTTGTTGGTTTGTTTAAATTCAATCCTCCTTTTATCTCTGTCGTAAGTTTTTGAAATTGTGTATGGAGTTGAACCAAAGATGATACTTCATATGGGTTTATAGCTCTCTTGTTATCGCTTCTATATGTAATATTAAAGAAGTTATCTTTAAAAGCATATTGTTTGTTTGTAAAGTTTTCTATATGTATATATTTAAGATTTATTGAATTGTCTATTGGGCTTCTAGGTGTACTTTTCTTGATATATATATAAATTTCAGGAGAAAGTCTTGTATAGTAGTTTTTTTTGTTTTCTATAGATAATGAATCAGGTAGTTGAAATTTTCTAAAATCAATATTTAGTTCGATACACTTTGTGAGTTCATTTTCAAAGAAAATTTTCTTTGAAAATGAAGCTATACCAGACAATGCTTTGCTTTTAATACCATACATTGGCATAAAGCTAAATGAATTGTTTTTAGTTAACAAAGATTGATTATATAAAGCAAGACCATACATCCAACCATCGTTATTATTTCTAGCAATTATTGGCAACCAGTTTATTTGAGTTTTGAAAGGATTGTTTAAAGAGAAACCAAACTTAAGTTTTATAGGTTCGGTTTTTTTTAAAAACCCATGGGTTTTTATAGTATTGTTTTTCCTGTTTATTTCAACAGTCACGCCCTCAGGGTCTATACTTATAAAGTCATAGCTCGTGTCTATAAAGGCTATTGATTTTTGACCCCAAAAGCCTTCAACTTTTATGGTTTTAATGAGCTTTCCCTCTTTAAAACCACCAATAAAAAAGGGAGCATTCACCTCGCCAACATTTTCTATATCAACTACCCAAAAACGAGGTCTGTTTTTTTCTTTATAACGACCTAAAATTTTATAATCAATTCTTTTATTTGTTTTTATAAGTAAGTCAAAAAACCAAGATAAATTTTTGCCGGTTACACGCTCCATTACTACTCTAAAATCTTCAGGTAAAGGATGTTTAAATTTCCACTCTTCATAATATATATGCATTGCAGAGTCAAGTATATTTTTACTTAAATAAGCTTCTAAATGCTTTAAGCACAAAGCTGTTTTTCCATAAACAATGGCTCCATAGTTTAAAAAAGTAAAATTTTCAGAAGGCTGGTTTATTTCTTGCTCTTCGTGGTCTGCTGATTGAAAAGCCCATAGCATTCTATGTTGAAACTCTTCATTCGTATAATTATATTCGAAATTTTTTTTAATGAAGTTGTTCTTTTTAAGTACATTTTTTTGCTCGGCATATCTTATATCATAGTAGCTATTAAGTCCTTCGTCCATCCAGGCATACGCTCTTTCATAGTTTGCTAAAATTCCATAGAACCAATTATGGCCAACCTCGTGCTCTATGGTTCCCTCGTCAGCATTTAATACAACTGTTATACAAGGGTATTCCATTCCTGCACCCGCTTTTATATTGCTAGCAACAGCGGCTATATGGCTATAAGGATAATCGGCTATAGCATCACTTCTAAAAATAACTGCATCTTTTAAAGCTTTAATTCCGTTGTTTTTTACATCTTTAAAATACATATAACAGGCTACCTTTTTTCCGCTTTTAAGTGTTACTGTTTCAGAATCGACCATGTATTTTTTATCAGCAAACCAAGCAAAATCATGTATATTATTTTCAGTAAAAGTTACCTCTTTTTTATTTCCAATTTTATGTTCATGTGTTTTAATTCCAGTGGTTGCAACAATATAACTATCAGGAAGCAAAATAGAGACTTTAAAATCTCCAAATTCACTATAGAATTCGCCTTGGTCTAAATAAGGAATAGAGTTCCAACCATTTACATCATACACAGCCGGTTTGGGAAACCATTGTGTAATTTGGTATGATTGGTCTACATGACCTAACCTAGAAAATGTATAAGGAATTTTTACTCTAAAAGGTGTTTTAATTATACAATACTCACCTGGTTTTAGTGGCTTGTTTAACTTTATATATCCTATATCTATACTTGAACCATATTTAAAAACTACGCTTTCACCATCAACTGAAAAATCAAGACTATCAATATATCCTCGGTTTTGATCTTGGCTATAATAGAACTCGGTTTTATTGTTTTCTAATTGTTGTTTTGCAAAGGGGGTTTCATCGTTTTTATAAGCATTGGGCCAAAGGTGAAACCAAATCTCGCTTAAATTGTCAGGAGAGTTATTTATATATTCAATTTTTTCGAAACCATTAAGAACATGCAAGCTATCGTTTAACGAAACGTTAATTTCAAAATTTACTTTTTGTTGCCAACTTGCTTGCTTTACTTTTCTTAACTCGGCTGGAAAAGTTGAGTCAATTTCTTGGTTGTTTTGAGACCAACAATGATTAACCACAAAAAACAAAAGTATATATATAATTACTTTATTCATTTTTAATAATTGTCAAATATAATAATTAAAAATCAAACCATAACCAAACCATAAATAGGCCAATAAAGCTCCAAACAAAATTCTATATAAATTTTATTTAATAGAAGAAAGGTTGCTTCCGTTTATTTGCTCTAACAAATGATTAACAGCAGGAGAAGCAAGATCAAACACAAACTGAGGATAAACACCAATTACTAAAACAGCAACAGCAATAATAGCTAAAATCATAAACTCTCTAGAATTAAGATCTTCAAAGTTTTGTGTTTTTTCATTTGTTTTTCCAAACATAGAAAACTGATAAATCCTTAGCATATACACAGCACAAAAAATGATTGTTAAGCCAGCGATAGCAGCTGTAGAAGCACCATAATCAAAAATGGCATTAAGCAATAAAAACTCTCCTACAAACCCATTAGTTAATGGAACAGCAACAGCACCCAACATAATTATCATGAATAAGATGGCAAGCTTTGGAGCAGATTTAGCAATACCCCCCAACTCTTTTAATTCTCTTGTTTTCACTCTTTTTTCTATGATATCTACTACAAAAAACAAACCCACAACATTAATACCGTGGCTAAGCATTTGAATAATACCACCTTGAAAACCATTCGGAGTTAGTGTTAGTATTCCTGCTGAAATTAATCCAACATGTGATATAGATGAGTATGCAATAATCCTTTTCAAATCTGTTTGTTTAATGGCTATAATTGCTGCGTATACTACACCTATAACAGAAAGAGTAATAGCTATGTTTCTACCATTTATCACTTCTGGAACCATAGGCAACAACCATCTCATGACACCATATATTCCCATCTTAAGCATCACACCACTTAAGAGCATTGTTCCGTTTGATGGGGCGTTGGTATAAGTATCTGGTTGCCATGTATGAAAAGGGAACACAGGCATTTTTATTGCAAAACCAATAAACATAAACCAAAAAATCCAGTTTGCTGCATCTTTATTTAGTGTTACATTGTATAAGTCTTGTATAGCAAAACTGTGACTTCCTGGAGTTTGAAGATACATAAAAACTAACGCAACCAACATAAGCAAGCTACCAGAGAATGTATATATAAAAAACTTTAAAGTAATAGCAATTCTGTTTTCCCCTCCCCATATTGCACATATAAACCAAATCGGAATTAAAGCAAGCTCCCAAAACATATAAAACAACATACCATCAGATGCTAAAAACACCCCACAAAGAGCCGCTTGCATAGACAAAACCAATCCGTAAAAAAGAGATGGATTGTCATAATTATGGTTAAATGAAGTACCTATTATTATTGGAAGTAAAAAATTAGTGAGCAATATCATTAAGAGTGAAAGGCCATCAACAGTTAATGAAAAACCAATTCCTAATGAAGGTATCCAGTCAAGGTTTGTATTCCAATTTTCATAGTTGTTTGATAGAATTAGTGCAACGGTTAGAGCGAGGTTAATTGCACTGCTTCCTATTGCTATAGTTTTGGTTGTATTGCCTTTAATTATCAGCATCAACAGAGCTGATATAAAAGGAATTAATATAAATAATATTGCCACTTTTTTTATTTAATGAAATTAAAAACTAAAATTAAAAGTAATCCAACCACCATACCCATTATATAGTATTCAAGTTTGCCGCTTTGTAACCACCTCAATGTTTTACCACCTTCTTTTACACCGCTTCCAAATAGATTTACACCACCATCCACTAACATTTTATCTATAAAGTTATGAGTAAACTCAGAAATAGCCTCAATGGGTTTTACAAATAAGGTGTTGTAAATCTCGTCTATATAATATTTTTTAGAAAGCAATTTAGCAAAACCTTTTTCGTCTTCGTCGTTCTCAGGTAATTGTTTTTTGCTGATATAAAAGGATTTAACAGTAAACCATATAATAGCTACTACAATAATTGAAACGAATAAAACAACATATTCAAATATTTCAGATGGGTGTATAATTCCTTTGTTGTGAAGTAGAGATAGATATTTATCAAGTATGTGCTCAGTGCCTAATATATGATTCATCCACTCTGGAGTACCCAAAAATCCGCCTATAACACTTAATATGGCTAATATTATCAAAGGAATAGTCATGGTTTTAGGACTTTCATGTAAATGATGCTTTTGATCATGTGTTCCCCTAAAGTCACCCAAAAAGGTTAAGAAATATAATCTAAACATATATGTGGCTGTAAGAACAGCTGTAATACATAATAGAATAAAGGGTAAAGAGCCAGTTCCATAATATACTTTGGCTAAAATTTCGTCTTTAGAAATAAATCCAGATAAAGGAGGTATTCCTGCAATAGCTAAGGTTCCGATTAGAAAAGTAATATGTGTAATGGGTAAAGACTTTTTTAACCCCCCCATTTTTCTGATGTCTTGTTCGCCGCCCATTGCATGTATAACACTACCAGAACCTAAGAATAATAAGGCTTTAAAGAAAGCATGTGTAGTGACATGAAACATGGCGGTACTATAAGCACCAACACCTAAAGACACAAACATAAATCCTAGTTGACTTACAGTACTATATGCAAGCACTTTTTTAATATCATTTTGTTTTAAACCAATAGTAGCAGCAAACAAAGCCGTGAAAAGGCCTATATACATAATAAATTGACTTGCTTCAGGAGATGCAGCAAATAAGACACTGCTTCTGCAAACTAAGTAAATACCAGCAGTTACCATGGTAGCAGCATGTATCAAAGCTGAAACAGGAGTAGGGCCAGCCATTGCATCAGGCAGCCAAGTATATAAAGGTATTTGAGCAGATTTACCCATAGCCCCTATGAAAAGCAACACACAAATTATAGTAATAACAGTTCCGCCTGTTCCAGATGCGGCAGTAAATACTTCGTTGAAAGATACGCTTCCAAAAGTTTGAAAAATAAAAAATATTCCTAAAAGTAAACCTAAATCACCAATTCTATTCATAATAAATGCTTTTCTAGCAGCTTTGCCGAATTCAGCATTTTGATACCAAAAACCAATAAGTAAATATGAGCATAGTCCAACTCCTTCCCATCCAAAAAACAACAGAATGTAGTTGTTGCCCATTACCAATAGGAGCATAGAGAAAATAAACAAATTAAGGTATGCGAAGAACTTGTAAAATCCAGCATCTTCATGCATATAGCCAATAGAGTATATATGAATCAAAAACCCAATACCAGTAATAATCATCATCATCATAGCAGAAAGTTGATCTATTTGAAAACCAACGTCTACTTTTAAAGAGCCAATTTCTAACCATTTAAAGGCAACAGCTTGAAAAGAACCAGCATCAAGGACTTGAAAAAATGCAAAAACAGAGAGTATAAAGGCACCCAAAACACTTCCTGAGCCTATAATACCTACAATAGTTTTAGATAGATTTTTACCTAATATCCCGTTTATGGCAAACCCAATCAAGGGCAAAAGGGGAATGAATAATATTAGTGATTCCATGTTATCCCTTTAAGTTTTTTAAGAAGTTAATATCAATACTTTTGGTGTTTCTATATATCATAACTAAAATAGCAAGACCAACGGCTACTTCTGCAGCTGCAACAACCATAATAAAAAAAACAAATAGCTGACCAGAAGCATCACCATAATAAGTTGAAAAGGCGGTTAATAACAGGTTTACTGAATTTAGCATTAACTCTATGCACATCAGTAAAATAATGGCGTTTCTTCTTATAAGAACACCTAATACACCAATGCAAAACAAAATGGTGCTTAAAATTATATAATGGTCAATAGCTATTTTCAAATTATTATACTTTAATTATTAGTAGTTTGTTCTTTTTTTCCAAGCATTACTGCACCAACCATTGAAGAAAGGAATAGTATACTTGAAAGTTCAAAAGGCACAACATATTCTTTAAACAAAACGTTACCTAAGTTTTTTACCAGCCCTAAATTTTCGTTAGTAGCAATTGAAGGTTGCGAAGTTTCTGCATCTTTTAATGCAGCTGTAAGCGTTAGAAACAAAAGACCAGATGAAATTATACTTACAATTTTTAGAATTAAATCTTTTTTGGGTTCTGCGTTTTCATTTAAATTAAGTAACATAAGAACAAATAAAAACAAGACCATAACCGCCCCAGCATATACAATTAAATGAACTATAGCTAAAAACTGAGCATTCATTAAAATGTATTGGCCAGCAATAGTAAAAAAAGTAACAATTAAATATAAAACACTATGAATTGGGTTTTTTGAAAAAACAACCAAAAGAGCAGTAAGTATAGAAATAAAAGAAAAAATATAAAAAAATAATTCGGTCATGTTATTGTTTTTCAGTTAAGTGTTTTTGTCTTTTGGTAACATCAATTCTTTCACTTGATTCTATAGGTTCAACCAATTTATCTTTACCATATATAAAGGTTTCTCGTTCATATTCTGTGTGAACAATTCTGTCTGTTAAAAAAATAGCCTCTTTAGGACATGCTTCTTCACACAAGCCACAAAAAATACATCTTAGCATATTTATCTCATATACAGCTGCATATTTTTCTTCTTTGTATAAATGTTCCTCTCCCTTTTTTCTTTCTGCAGCAACCATTGTGATAGCTTCTGCAGGGCAAGCAACAGCACAAAGCCCACAAGCGGTACAATTTTCTCTGCCTTGGTCATCACGTTTAAGCACGTGTTGGCCTCTGTATACAGGAGCAAACTCTCTTTCTACTTCTGGATATCGAAGTGTTGCGGGTTTTTTAAACCAGTGTTTTAAAGTAATCCACATACCTCCTAATATGGCAGGTAAATATAGCTTTTCTTTAATAGTCATTTCTTTATCAGAAACTATTTTAGAACGACTAGTGAGGGGTTGCATACTCATTTTAATTTGGGTGCGAAATTATTAAACAACTTGATATGTTGTACAACAAAAAAACAATAAAAAGATTCTTTAAAATATCAGAATTATTGAGCTGAAATAAGTTTTGATCCATACTAAACTAGATTAAGGGTTTGTTTTTTAACAAAAAAATAGAATAGAAGGAAAAAGGCAATTCGTATATTTGCACCGGAGTCGGCTAAAATATATAAAATTTAACAAAAATTAAAATACAGATTTACCGATTAATTTAGAGCAGGCTGCAAATATGTTAAACATATCCTATTTTATTAGGCGGCAGAAAGTCGAGATGAACAAGGGAATCAAATCCTGAACTTAAAGGATTTTTAAAAAACCGACTCCAAATTTTTTTAAAAATGGAAAAAACCGCAAAAATATATATTGCTGGACACCGAGGCATGGTAGGTTCAGCCGTGTATCGAAAATTAAAAAATGAAGGTTATCAAAATCTTATAGTAAGAACTTCATCTGAATTAGATTTAAGAAATCAAGCAGAGGTTATTCGTTTTTTTGAAACAGAAAAACCAGAATATGTTTTTTTAGCAGCAGCAAAAGTGGGAGGAATTATTGCAAACAATACTTATAGGGCTGATTTTATCTATGAAAACTTGATGATAGAGTCAAATATTATTCATCAAAGTTTTACATATAAAGTTAAAAAGCTCATGTTTTTTGGATCAAGTTGTATTTATCCTAAACTAGCCCCACAGCCATTAAAAGAAGATTCTTTACTTAGTGGTTATTTAGAATACACAAACGAACCCTATGCTATAGCTAAAATTGCCGGAATAAAACTTTGTGAAAACTACAGATTACAATATGGTTGTAATTTTATTTCTGTAATGCCTACAAATTTATACGGATATAATGATAACTACCACCCTGAAAATTCTCACGTGCTTCCTGGATTAATTAGAAGGTTCCATGAAGCAAAAGTTAACAACGCTGATACAGTTACCATTTTGGGAACAGGAGAACCAAAGCGAGAGTTTTTATTTGCTGACGATCTTGCAGATGCCGCTCATTATTTAATGTTAAATTACAACGACTCTCATTTTGTAAATATAGGATTTGGAGAAGATATTTCTATAATAGAATTAGCTGAAATAATAAAAAACATAGTAGGATTTAATGGAAAAATTGACAGAGATTTTTCAAAACCAGACGGCACCCCAAGAAAACTTATGGATGTAAGCAAGCTTTTTTCTACAGGTTGGAGACCCAAAACCGATTTAGAGAATGGAATTAAGCTAGCCTACCAAGATTTTTTATCTAAATAATTTAAAAAAACATGATTTTAGTAAGAAAAACAAACGGAAAACAAGAATTAAAGAAACATTATGAAATTAGAAAAATTGTTTTTCAAGATGAACAGCAAGTCTTAGAAAAAGACGAAATAGACAGCTATGATAAAAAAAGAGAATGTGAAACCTATTTAGCTTATTATAATGGAACCGCTGTTGGAGCAGCAAGATGGAGAGAAAATAAAACAGGGTATAAACTTGAAAGAATTTGTGTTCTTAAAGAATATAGAAAGCATGGAATAGGAAAAGCGATTGTAAGAACATTATTAAATGAAATACCAAATAGCATGCCCGCAAATTTAAGTTCTCAAGCAGAGGTTGTAAAGTTCTACGAAAATTTTGGTTTTAGGGTAAAAGGAGAGTCTTTTTGGGAAGCCAATATTTTACATAAGTATATGAAATATTATACAGAGTTAGATCCAGAGAGTCCAAAATTCAAAAAATAATAATTAACCCATATATATGTTATCTGAGGAAAATGTTTTAAAAGCTTTAAGTAACGTCGATGACCCGGATTTAAAGAAAGATTTGGTTACATTAGGTATGATAAAAAACCTAAAAATAAATGGTAAACAAGTGTTTTTCCAGGTTCAACTAACTACTCCAGCTTGCCCAATGAAGGATTTTATTAGAAATGCATGTGTTACGGCTATAAAACATTTAGTTGATTCTACAGCCGAAGTAAATATAGAAATGACAGCCGAAGTAACAAATGGCAAATCATTGGTAGAAAACAACCACCAAATTAAAAACATGATAGCGGTTGCTTCAGGCAAAGGAGGAGTCGGAAAGTCAACAGTAGCAGCAAATCTTGCATTATCTTTATCAAAGGCAGGAGCCAAGGTTGGTTTGTTAGATGCAGATATTTATGGTCCGTCAATGCCCACGATGTTTGGGTTAAATGATGAAACCCCAGAAATGACGACGATAGATGGAAAAGAAAAAATACTACCTTTAGAAAAATATGGCTTAAAACTTATGTCCATAGGTTTTTTAATTCAAACAGGTCAAGCTGTTGTTTGGAGAGGGCCAATGATATCTGCAGCTCTTCGTCAACTATTAAACGATGTGCTATGGGGAGATTTAGATTATTTAATAATAGATATGCCTCCCGGTACCGGAGATATTCATTTAACATTATGTCAAAACTTTCCTTTAACAGCTGCATTGTTGGTTACAACTCCTCAAAAAGTTGCTTTAGATGATGCTCAAAAAGGTGCAGCTATGTTTAGGATTCCTGCTATAAATATTCCTTTGTTGGGTGTTGTTGAAAATATGTCTTGGTTTACACCTCTTGAGTTTCCTGATTTAAAATACTTTATTTTTGGAAGTGGTGGTGGGCAAAAACTAGCTGACGAATTTGAGATTGAGTTGTTAGCTCAGTTACCTCTTTCAACTAGTGTTAGCGAAGGTGCAGATGCTGGAACACCCGCAGTTATTGGAGGAAACAAACCAATGGAAGAGGCTTTTAAATTTATGGCTGAAACTGTAGCTCAAAAGCTAGCCATACTTAATGCAGCCAAATAGGAATAAAATGCATAAAACGACTAAAAATTTTATATGTGTTTTGGTGTTTTTTATCGGCACTTTTACTGAAACAATCTGTCAAACAACTGATTCAAAACTTGTTATAAAATTATATTCAGGCTTTGGAGAACACTCTATAAAAAAGGGAAATAGAATTATATATAAATTAAACTATACACAGGGTTTAAAAAGAGCCAAAATATCAAACATAACCGCAGATACTATTATGCTATCTAATCATACAAAAGTGCCTTTGCGTTATATTAGTGAAATTGGGTATTATAG
This sequence comes from Bacteroidota bacterium, assembly GCA_947460345.1. GTDB lineage: Bacteria > Bacteroidota > Bacteroidia > UKL13-3 > UKL13-3 > CANHGM01. Next base: position 64,900 of record CANHGM010000016.1, read on the forward strand.
CAAACAAGACAAAACAATTAAAAAAGTAGGTGTAGGAATAGTTTTGCTTAGTGGGGTTTTAGCATGGCAATTTGCGAAAGAGTTCTCACCTTCAAGTAATTTTACAACAAAAGTGGGGGGGCTATCTTCGGCCATTGTAACTGCAGGAATAGGAACAGCAATGATATGTTTAAAACTTAGGCTATATAAAATTCCTAATCCGTGGCAAATTCAGACAAGCAAAGAAGTAAAAGGAGGATTTATATATAAATAAATTACTTTTTACCTTTTTTAGCTGGTTGTTTAGTTGTTTTTACTTTTTCTTCTTTAGGCGGAGTTGCTGCTTCTTTAGGTGCTTTGCATACAGCACAAGCGGTGTAGCCATTTTTCTTTGCATCTTTTAGTTCCATGCTTTTCTTACCTGTTTTTACAATTGAGCAGTTTTTTGCATGATACTTTTTACCACCATCTGTAACATATACTGTTTGGCTAAACCCTTTTATTGAAATTAATAAAAAGGCAATTAGAACGAGTGAAAAATTAATAATTTTTTTCATATTTATATATATAATTTTTTTATTGAAGCATATAGTTTAAAACCCAATCCCAAAACTGAAACCAGCTTGAATACCAATAGAGTTTGTATAGGTGTCGCCAAGCCTATCTTTAATTTCAGTATAGTTTCCAGAAGACCACAAAATGCTTTGTCCAACATAGCCATCTAGTGAAATTCTATCACCAATAGGTACTTGATATCCAATATTAAAACCTATCATAAAAGCTTGTGCTTGAGCAGAAACTTCCGTAAATAAAGAGTTGAAAGCGTAATACTTATAGTTGGCCATTTTATACATGGTATTAGGAGAAAAATAAAAACCATTGAATACTTGTGGAGATTTTCCTATAAAGTACTTGTATTGTAACTCAAGTCTTAGAGCATCAAAAGAAATCATTTCTATGTTTGACGATAAGGTATTGCTAGATCCCTCAAAAGTGGCATAACCTGCAATAAACTTTAATGCTTTATTTCCGCTTATTTTAGTTTCTACACCAGCCATTAAGTAACTAGCTATTGCTCTAAAAGGGTAAATAGACACCACGTTTTTATAATCTATTTCAGGCATTTTTTTCTTTTCAGTTTTGATAAAACCAGGAATTTGATAAACAGAAGAGGTTTGATTTAATAAAAAGTTTTGAGCACTTACTTTAATTGATGTGATGAGAATAAATGATATCAAAAATACATTTTTCATGATGAACAATATTTTTGCTTCAAACATACAACAAAAGTGATATTAAAAAATTAAGTATTATTTTGTGTTTTTATGTTTAATTTGCATGCAATGAAATACATTTTTCAAATAGTTTTAATAATGGTGACAAGGCATATATATGCTCAATCACAACCAGAAAGGAATATAAAAACACCTATATCACACACGGTAGACTTTAAATTATTACCCAACGAGTCCTCTCCATATATTCTAAATTTAAAACCTATGCCACAACCATCAGGTGGTATACAACAAATAAAACAAAAGTTGATGGATTTAAAACTAGCTAAATCATCGTCTCGGTATTCAAATAAAACAGATGCAGGAAACGCAGCAAATCTTTCATATATAGCTGGTTATAGTGGGAACTATGCTGGAGGAACTCCTAATGATAATAGTATAGCTGTTTCTAATGGAGGTAAAATTGTTTCGGCAGCAAATAGTAATATTAGAATATATAACGACACTAACGCTAAACAACTTTCAATAAAAGCACTTGGAGGTTTAGCAAGTTCTGTTGGTAGTCTAACCAGAACCTATGACCCCAAAGTAATATATGACCCTAATACTGACAGGTTTATATTGGTTTTTTTAAACGGAACCACTAGTTTTGATAATAACATTATCGTGTGTTTTACTCAAACAAACGACCCTGTTGGCAAGTGGAATTGTTATAAATTACCAGGAACCAAAGAAGGTGATTCTAGTTGGAGCGATTACCCAATTATTTCTATTACCAAAGAAGATTTATTTATTACAGTAAATAAACTACACAACAATATGGGTTGGAAAGATGGGTTTATTAAATCTGTTATATGGCAAGTGCGAATGAAAGAAGGTTTTAATGGTGACTCTTTGGTAAGTAATTACTTTGCAAATAATGTATATGGAGGTAAAAGTTTGTGGAGTATATGCCCTGTTCAAGGGGGTATTGAGCCTACACACCCTTTTCAATATCTTTTAACTGTAAGACCAGCCGATGCCATGAACGACAGTGTTTTTCTATATAAAATAGATAACACCGTTAGCAGTGGAAACGCTAATATTTCTGTTAAATATATAAAGACAAATAAGGCATATGGACTTCCACCATCAGCCATTCAACCAACCGGAAATCAAGTTCTTGAGACAAATGATTGCAGAGTATTGTCAGGTATATATGAAAATGGAGTTATACAATATTGTCAAACATCAATAGACACTAATACTTATAATTCTAGCATATATCATGGTGTTATTTCAGACCCCGACGGCAATGCCAGTATACAAGCCAACTTAATCAAATCTGATACACTTGATTTTGCTTATCCGAGTATTGCTTATAGTGGTGAAGGAATGACCGATCATGGGGCAATCATTACTTTTTCGTTTGTAAATCCAAGGGTCTATCCGGGCACAGCAGCTGTATACGTAGATAGAGATTTGAAAGGATATAGTGATTTGCTTATATGCAAAAAAGGAGAAGGAGCAATTAATGTTTTAATTGATACCGCCGAGAGATGGGGCGATTATACAGGTATACAAAGGAAGTATAACGAAAAAGGAGTTTGTTGGCTTAATGGTTCTTGGGGTGATATTAATGGTGGAACTAGAACTTGGATTGCTAAGGTAAAAAGCACAGACCCTAAACTTGTTTTAGAGCATGTGAACAACCAACATCAGACATTTGATATATATCCGAACCCCTCTTCTGAAATGGTAAACATTGATTTTAATGTAAACAATACAGAGGTTTTAACATTTAATTTGTATACTTTAGATGGAAAGTTGGTTAAATCTATATATTATGATTTAGTAAAACCAGGGATTAATAGGTTTAGTTTTAATGTTCAAAACTATTCAAAAGGTATATATATACTTAAAATAGAAAACAAAACGAGTACTATATTTTTTAAGAAAATAGTTTTACAATAAACTATTTAAGCTGGTTATAAAAGTGCTTTATTTTGCCAGAATTTGGCCTTTCAATTCTAGAAACATTATTGATTACTAACTTTAAATTAGGCTCTAAATAAAGCTCCATTTTAGACAAAATTTCTTGCTTTTGTTGATCTGTTATTTCTGTGTCGCTTACTACATCAAATTCAAAAGTGTCGATAGATGTTTGTCTGATAATAAATTCTTTTAAACTTCCACTAGACTCTAAAATACTTCTCGAAATATAATAAAATGTTAATCCTGGAGCGGTTTTACCACTAGGTAATTTTGCAAAGTCATTTACCCTGCCGTCAAGAGAAAGAATGTTTCTATACTTACCTATATAGTTTTTAGTAAGAGTTGCAACATCTCCAATTTGATATTTGATGATAGGCATTGCTTTATTGTAAAGAGAGGTGGTTAACAATTCACCAGATATTTTATCATGATCGCTATTAGTAGGATTGTTTATTTCTGCATATATAAGTTCTTCGCTTAATCTTAAATTAAATTGTTGATCTTCAAACCCAATAATACCCAATTCAGAAGCACCGTATTCGTTCACAACTTTAAC
>CANHGM010000017.1 GCA_947460345.1 Bacteroidota bacterium
GCATGCCCTTTTCAGGCAATACCCAAAGAAGTATATCCAACCCTACCAATGGCAACTATACCGCAACTATCACAGACACCAACGGATGTCAAACCAAAACCAATAGCGTAAAAGTATATAATGGTATAGAAACGCTCAACACAAACAGCACTATATATATATACCCCAACCCTACACAAAACATCTTGTATATAGAAACTATAACCACTATCAAAACCATCACCCTGCAAGACCTCACAGGCAAGCAGATACCGATTGCACCAACAAATAACAAAACCACTACTCAACTCAATTTATCATCCTTAGCAAAAGGAGTATATATATTGAAAGTGAATGAAGTGTATAAAAAGGTGGTGGTTGAATAGAACTATAAAAAATATATAACACAGATGCTGAAACAAGTTCAGCATGACGAGTTGGATGGAGTGTATATGTTCCGATAGTTCTTCACTCTGAACCAATGCTGTCACCCTGAATTTATTTCAGGGTCTCTATAAATGCACCAAAGAGATTGAAATAAATAAGATGCTGAAACAAGTTCAGCATGACGCGTTGGAGGGAGCGTATATGTTCTTATAGTCTGCATTAACCGATGACGTCACCCTGAACTTGTTTCAGGGTCTCTTATATAATCACAATTTAATTCTACTAGAACACAGATGCTGAAACAAGTTCAGCAGGATGTGTTGGAGGGGGTGTATTTGTTCCGATAGTCCGTCAACTTTAACGGAAGCTGTCACCCTGAATTTATTTCAGGGTCTCTGTATAATTATCCAAATATTTACTTAGAATTATTCCTTAGAGTAATAAGAAAATCAATATGTAATTTGCTATTCAAAAAATCACTCCTCCTCATAGTATATTTTAGTATATAGATTGTACTTTTGCAGTTAATACATGATAGAATCTATTAACTCATCTGAGCATTGGAGCGGTTACCAACTCATAGACAGCGGGAATCACCGCAAACTCGAACGTTTTGGCGACTTTACCCTCATCAGACCTGAACCTCAAGCCCTATGGCAACCTAGTCTTACCAATAAAGAATGGCTGCACCATGCCCATGCCGAATTTATCCAAAAAGGGAGTTATGGTGGCGAATGGAAAAAACTTAAAGCCATCAAAGATTCTTGGACACTTAACTATATCGAAAAAGGACTTAAACTTAAATTCAAATTGAGTCTTACTGGTTTTAAACACGTGGGTATTTTTCCTGAACAAGCAGACAATTGGCAATATATATATAACCATATGTCTCAAATTGCTAAAAAAGAACCCGATGTTAAATTCTTAAACTTGTTTGCATATACTGGTGGTGCATCGCTTGCCGCCAAAGCTGTAGGTGCTGATGTGGTGCATGTTGACAGTGTGAAGCAAGTGGTATCATGGGCCAAAGACAATATGGAACTTTCTGGTTTGCAAAACATCCGTTGGACCATTGAAGATGCCCTTAAGTTTGTACAACGTGAAGTGAAACGTGGCAAAAAATACCATGGCATTGCTCTTGACCCACCCGCTTATGGTTTGGGTACCAATGGTGAACGTTGGAAACTAGAAGAACAAATTGACGAATTGATACACGCCACCGCCCAACTACTCCATCCTGAAAATTATGTATATATACTCAATTGTTATTCTCTTGGGTTTAGTTCACTTGTAGTTGATAATTTACTCAGATCTCATTTTCCTAAACACAAAAATCATTTTTCAGGAGAGATATTTCTTAAATGCCAAACGGGGTACAAACTCCCATTAGGTGTGGTAGGCAGACTTAACAGTAACGATATTCATGGCTGATCAAATTAAATATATATTCGATTGTTTTCTAAAGTCGGGAATGGTGTGCACCGATACCCGCAACATCATTAAAGACAGTATATTCTTTGCTCTTACTGGTAAAAATTTTAATGGAAATACCTTTGCTGATAAAGCAATTGAAGCAGGTGCTGCTTGGGTTGTAATTGATGATGCTGCTTTTAAAAAAGATGAAAGATATATATTGGTTGATGATACTTTAGTGGCATTGCAACAAGTGGCCAAAATGTATCGGGAAACGTTTGATATTCCGGTGCTAGGCATCACAGGTTCTAACGGAAAAACCACTACTAAAGAATTGTTAAAAGCGGTGTTGTCTGCTCATCTCAAAGTGCATGTAACCCAAGGCAATTTAAACAACCATATAGGTGTGCCTCTTACCCTTTTAGCTATGCCTAAAGATACTCAAATGGCCGTGATAGAAATGGGTGCCAACAAAGTAGGTGATAATGATGAGTTGTGTCAGATTTTTAACCCCAATATGGGCATCATTACCAATATAGGCAAAGAACATTTAGAAGGATTTGGCGATTTGGAAGGGGTGGCCAAAGGCAATAGCGAACTATATGCTCACTTGCTCAATCAGGATGGTCTTGCTTTTGTAAATGCAAACGACGATTGGTTGATGCGAATGAGTAGCAGACTCAAAAACCGTAAAACATATGCCATAGATGCTCAAGCAGATTATATATGTTTCTCTAAAAAACTAAACCCTACCATCGAATTAAACTTCCAAAACCATCCTATATACTCTAGTTTGTTTGGAAAATACAATGCCGAAAATATTGCAGCTGCCATAGCTATTGCTATATATGTGGGTGTGCCTGTAGAGAAAATTCCTGCTGCGGTGTCTTCTTATATACCAGCCAATAACCGTTCACAAATTATAGAACGAAACGGGAATATTTATGTGGTAGATTGTTATAACGCAAACCCCACAAGTATGGAACTGGCTTTACGCAATTTTATGCAAGCCGATTACCAAGGCAGGAAAAAAGTAGTGATGCTTGGCGATATGTTTGAAATGGGAGCTTATGAAGAAATAGAACACAACCGCATCGCCGCTTTATTATCAGAACTAAAACCTGATGATATATATATATGTGGCAAAGCATTTAGAAAACAATTAGAACATATCAATTCACTTTGGTTTGAAACCTCAACCGAACTCAGAACATATATCGATAACAATCCATTAGAACATGCAGCCGTGTTAATCAAAGGGTCAAGAGGCATGAAAATGGAATTGGTCGTTAATTAATTATACATGAAATTATATATCAACCCCAACCAATATATCAATACCGAACAGTTTGTAGATTTGTCGTTGCCAATTATTGATGGGGAAGAATCTGCTAGAGCTTTCGGTATAAATGGAGCTAGTATTAAACCCTTGCAGTTTGGCGATTTTATTGGGGAGGTAAATAGTGGAGGTGCTGTCAATTGTTTTGATGTGACATTTAATCCTCATGGCAATGGTACCCATACCGAATGTGTCGGGCATATAAGCAAAGAACACCACAAAGTTTATCAAGCGATAAACGAATATATATTTGAAGTAGCAGTGATATCTATAACACCAGCTATAGTAAATGGAGATTTTGTGTTAATGGCTCATGATATAATAGCAGCCTACAACCTTATAAGTAGCAATTCTAAACCCAAAGCTATTGCCATCAGAACGCTTCCAAATGATATTATCAAAAAAACATATACATATAGTGGAGCCAATCCGCCATATATAGATTCGGAAGCCTTGCAATGGATGTGTACTAACAATATACTGCATATACTCACCGATTTGCCTTCAGTAGATAGAGAGTATGACGATGGAAAACTCTCAGGTCACCATGCCTTTTGGAATTATCCACTCCATCCAAGACTCAACGCAACAATTACTGAACTTATATATATACCCAATGAAGTAACTGATGGTATATATATGATGAATTTGCAAGTATCACCATTTGTAAGCGATGCTGCACCTTCAAGACCTTTACTTTTTACTATAGAACAAGAACATAAATAATATACTGAGATGTTAAAATCAATGACCGGCTACGGCTCCGCCACTTTTGAAGACGATAGATTATTACTTAAAACGGAGATTAAAGCGGTAAACAATAAATTTCTTGAAGTGAATTTAAGAATACCTAGAATTCTTCAATCAAAAGATGCAAGCCTTAGAAATATAGTAAGCAAACTTTGCGAGCGAGGAACTGTTTCGTTAATCATGGTTTTTCATCAAAAACAATTGACTACATCTGCAACTGCTATCAACAAAAATTTGTTAGAGTCATATATAAAAGAAATCAAGCAAGTGTCTGATAATACAGGAGTAGACCTTAATCCGTTAATCAATAATGCCTGGCAATTGCCTGAAGTATTGGTGCCTCTAGAGTCAGAGTTAAGTGAAGCTGATTGGCAATTGTGCGAAAAATTAATCCACGAAGCGTTTATCAAGTTCGACCAATTTAGAGTAGAAGATGGCAAAGAGTTGGTGCAGTTGTTTACCAATTATATAGAAAGAATAGAAGCCCTTTTAGCCGAAATAAATGATATCGATAAAATCAGGATTGAGCGTGTGAGAGAGCGTATCAAAAACAACCTCGAGACATATATACAACCTGAAAATATTGACCCTGTGAGATACGAACAGGAACTTATATACTACGTAGAAAAGTTGGATATATCAGAAGAGAAAGTGAGGTTAGCCAAGCATTGCAAGTATTTTAAAGAAACACTACAAACCGAAGGATCGGGCAAAAAGTTAAATTTCATCTCACAAGAAATGGGAAGAGAAATAAACACCATAGGTAGTAAAGCCAACGATTTTGACATTCAACAAAAAGTGGTGATGATGAAAGACGACTTAGAAAAGATTAAAGAACAAACGATGAATATTGTATAAGCCTTTTGGTTAATACAACTTCAAAGTATATTTCCATCTGTTATCAAGCAAACTGCTAGCCACTTGCATAATTTGGTAGTTGAAAGAAGCTATATAAAATGTATATATACCTTTGCCGTTGGTAAAGCTTTTTCCTTTTAAATAAAACTTAACCGAACCAAGTACTGGGTCTAAATCTAACGGCCCATTGTCCATCACTCTGATAGGTATATTTTGCTTGAGGGTGCTGGTATATAATTCTACAAAATAATGCGGTTTGGTTTTGGTTTCAATCAAAAAAGAATCGTTCATATTCATGCTATCAGGTAAAGCAATTCTGTTAAGTGGTTCTGACGGTTTAGGATTGCAACGTAAATAATTTCCAATATTCCAACTGGTTGGTTCTTTATCATCAATAGCCGAAAGCAAGTATTTCCCTTTTTCTTTTACTACAAAGTTTTCATGCGTCCCATAAGTTGCATCTTTTGTATATACCATAAACCCATTTTTATATTCAATGGCACCTAACAATTCTACTTGTTGAGCTTTGCCTACATATTCTAAGAAAGCAGGAGCACTACTACCATTCACTAAATCGGTGATAGCTGAATTACTGCTTGCATTATACAATGACACAATTTTCTTCGCATCTTTCGACATATAGGCCATCACCAATTCATTCACTGTATGATACGGATTTTTGAGCTGTGGCGAAGAATTTACCCCAAGTTTTATTGGATTGTCTAAAAACCATTGTCCTTTTAATTGATAGGTCAATGTATCACCATTAAGTGTGCCTGCCTTGTCATTCATAGTGCCAATCATATATATAGGCAATGCAATTGAACTTTTTTTAAGGTTAAAATCAGGTAACTCTTGACTAAAAGAAAAAGAAGAAACCAACAAGCATATATAGGTTAAAAATGTTTTTTTCATTGTGATTAGAAAGTATAATTAATAGGGGAGAAACCATCAAAAATTGGGTAATCAACAGAATGTGAAGAAAGCCCCCAAGCTACAGTAACAGTACCAACTACTTTTACTTTTCCAAACGTTACAGAGGCATTGCCATTCACAGGTAATGGATACACGCATACACTTCCTTTTACCCCAATACCTTCAACCACTAATTGTAAATTGGCTTTTACGGCACCGGCTAAAACAGTGGCACCTATACCACCACCAAAAGTTGCTTTGGCTTCAGCATCTATACAAAATTTTCCTGCAGTACATGTTGATTGATAACTTGCACCAATAGATGCAGATAGTCCAGCACTTAAAGCCAAATCAAGTGAGGCTATATAGGGGATTGATAATGCTGGAATTGGAAATTGACAAGAGATTCCATAATTCCAAGTGACTTGTCCTGCAATTTTGGTGCTTGGTTTTATGGCAGGGTCTTGGTCGCTACAGCACATTCTGCTTTCTTCTAATATAATGGAACCAGAAGGTTTAAGAGAGCCAGATTTGTCGCACGGACTCAAAGGTTTGTCTGCAATGATGGCATCAATTACTTTGTCTATAGCTTCACCCACTTTTGCACCAAAATCAATTTGCAATGGTGTTGCACTAATACTTTTATTGGTATTGATGGTAGTGATGTTAGCATCAAAAACATCTCCACCACAACTTGCAGTTACTTTTATATCATCGCTCCAAGCAACCATTGGTGGTGAAACTTGAGGAGGTTTGAATGATACAAATGGATGACAAGGACCATCAAATGTAAGTATGGCTATATCACTTATGTTTTTAGTAGTATCAGTACAAGGTGGTAGTTTAAATCCGATGAGTCTGTTTCTGGTTACTTGTTTTTGATCAGAGGTAGAGATACCTTCAATTTCGAATGTGGCTGATATATTAAATGCAGCACCTAATCCGTTGGTTTTTACTTTGATTCCATTTCCAGTGGCTTTGCTTCCATCGGGCAAGGTCCAAGTGATGGTACCGCCCGAAGGAAATGTAGTTGCATTTAAGGTAAGTTCATCTGAGTTTAAGGTAGCAGCACAAGCTATGTCATCAATTTTTATTTGAATACTATATACCGTAAAACTTAAATTTTCTGTTCCAATTTTATGTATTAGCTCATGCTTGCCTCTATTGTTGCCATGGTATGCACAGCCGTCACCTGTAGAACCTTCTTCTGCACAATAGTAAGTATCTTCAACATCACCTCCTGAACCAGTTCCATAAGGCCTACTAAAATGGGTATCGTAGTTTCCTGAAATGGTAGCGGTAGATGAGGTTCCTGGGGCTGGTCCGTTTACCGCATCTCCTTTTACAGTTCCAGTCCAAGTTTTTGTTTGGTTTGTTCCAATACTTAAATCTTGTGGATTCACAGTAATGCTAATTGGGCCATTGGTTTGTAGTACCAACGAACCATGCTCATACTTGTCAGTTGTTTTTGAAACACTTCCTTTAAAAGAAGTGGACTGACCCGTTTGTTTACTTATATATAAAGTAGATGGCAACGAAGGTTGAACTGTTTGCGATTGAACAATGCCAATCGAAAGCAACATTAAATAGAGTAGTACTTTTTTCATAGTGATGTAATTTAGATTAAAAGTGTTTTGATGATTGTATATAGCAATTTGTTCTTGGTTTTTATTTGAATCGTTGAACAAAATTAGTTATTAGTTTCATATTGCCATATAATTAGATAATGACAAATTTAGAAATTAAAAACTTACTTCATAGCTCTATTATTATTTACTCATAGTTGGTGTGATGTTAAGTAGGAAATATTTTAATAAAATTTATAAAAAAAGTGTAAGTAAATACAATTAATAGTTTTAAATGCGAAATTTATTTCAAACATATAATTAATTTAAAAAAAAAATTTAGCTAGAGTGTTATTTATTTTTGATGTATATATAAATATAAAAGGTACTATTTTTAGTTTTTTATAATCTTTCTCACTTCTTCCATATCGATACCTATTATTTTTACAATATATATACCTTTCGCTAATCCATGAGTAGATATATTGATGTTGTAGTTTGAACAACAAGAATAACTATAGTTTGACATACATTTTCCTGTTAAATCATATATATATATGTTTTGAATATTATTTATATTTGATTGGATATATAAGTCATTTTCAACAGGATTAGGGAAAATGTGAATATATGATTTTATCTCATTTTTAAGAATACCTAACGGATAGCATGGATTAGCACATACAAGGTTATTCATTAATAAAGCAATTCCGATGTCAACTGAAGCCTCATCGTGCAAACCATGAGTGATGCCGGGATATATATATGTAAATGCATGACATGAATCATAACCCAAACTATTTAGTCTTTGTTGGATAATTCTACTACCACTTGCCCATGGGTAATTTAAACTAAGCGACCAGAAAAAAGTTTTTGTATAACTACTCACCACTATATCTTCTGTATTATAATCTATTGATTGGTGGTAAGAAAACACCGCAATATCATTGGCAGTTTTAATCCAACTGGTATCAAATATAGCCCCAAACATATTGATTACCCCTTTTACTTTAGTTCCACAGCCATTCATGTTTAATTGGCCTTCTACAGGGCCTAAATCAGGTCGTTTGATATTGTAGCCTTGAAGTGCGTTGGTATAATTTGAAATGCTTTTACATTCTTTGGGTTTTTGACTTTGTTCATTCATAAATGCAGCCGACAAACTCGTGATAGCTCCAGCACTTTGTCCGCCTATGAAAATCATCGATGTATCTATTTTGTATATATCTTTTTTGCCTTTAATAAAACGTATAGCTCCTTTTAAATCTTGTTGTGCTCTGTAGGCTGCTCTCATTGGTTCTTCTGGTCCGTATGGCCTTGGTATATTGCCAATATACGGCACCAATACATCGTTAAAAAAACCTAACCTGTATTGTATTGTTACAGCCACATATCCTCTTTTGGCAAAACGCATACACCAATTGGCCATGTCTTCTTTTGCCCCAGCTACCCATGCCCCTCCATATAGCCAAATCACCACAGGTCTGTTGGTGTTTTGGTCTCCAACAGGGCTATATATATGCATTTTTAAATCTGTAGTTTGCAAGTTATATAAGGTATCTGTACCATATACAATATTGCTATCTATAGTTACTTGGTATTTCTGCGTTTGGAAGTCACATACTTGTGAGCGACAATTATTTGAAAATAAAAAGCAAATAATATATATATATAATTGCTTATACATTTTTTACATGGTCAACCAGCAATTCAGCCAAATCAAATACTTTAAGGCTGTTTTCTTTTTCTTTATGTTTTACACCATCCGTCATCATAGTATTGCAAAACGGACAAGCAACAGCAACTATAGATGCATTTGTTTCTATGGCATCTTCAGTTCTTTCAATATTAATTTCTTTGTTTCCTGCTTCTGCTTCTTTAAACATTTGTGCTCCACCTGCTCCACAACACAATCCGTTTTTTTTGCAACGCTTCATTTCAATCAACTCAGCATCAAGTTTTTCTATCAGCATTCTAGGTGCCTCATATATATTATTGGCTCTACCTATATAACAAGAATCATGATAGGTGATTTTTTGGCCTTTAAATGCTCCTCCTTCTACAGTCATTCTGCCATTATCTATTAGCATTTGTAAATAAGAGCTGTGATGCATCACTTCATAGTTTCCGCCTAGTTGAGGATACTCATTTTTGAGGGTATTAAAACAATGCGGACAGGTAGTTACTATCTTCTTTACGTCATACATCTTCAATACTTCAATGTTTTGCATAGCCATCATCTGAAATAAAAATTCGTTACCTGCTCTCTTGGCTGGGTCGCCTGTACAACTTTCTTCTGTTCCCAATACAGCATAATCAACGCCCACTTTATTTAAAATTTGAGCAAACGCTTTTGTTACTTTTTGTGCTCTTTGGTCAAAACTACCTGCACAACCTACCCAAAACAACACTTCAGGACTGCGACCTGCTGCTGCAAGTTCGCTTAGTAATGGTACTTTAAAATCTGTCATTTTATTTAATTTCAGGGCAAAGAAACAACATAACGAGTAAACAACAAACCACATATATGATAGAACGTATAAATATTTTGATACTTCATAAATCTATACCATTTATAATATCGAATGTATACGCGGAAAGCTTCAGAACAAGAGGTTTTGATGAATTATTTAATGTATATGTATTTCAAAAAACAATCAAAAAAAAACCCTGCCGTCTTTCGACGACAGAGCCCTGCCATGAAAACAATCAAATGGTTTGCAAACCAATGCAAATATAAATCTTTGATTTTGAAATTCCTATATTAAATTTTTTCAAACACTGTTTGGTAAATAATATCACCTCCCCATTCCATACCATTAAAAATATGCGAAGCTGTTGCTTTTAGTATGCCTTGCTTCTCTATAGCTGATATGATATTTGAATCTTCATTTTGATACAATGAACAAGTTAAATAAATTAGTTTGCCACCTGGTTTCAAAAAATGGGAGGCATGATGCGTAATGTTTTTTTGGAGTTGAATGTAGGTAGAGATTTCACCTTCTGTAACAGTTAACAACCTTTCTGGGTTTCTTCTCCATGTTCCTGATCCACTGCAGGGAGCGTCTACTAATATGGTGTCAAAATAATTGACTTTGGCTTTTTTACGTTCTTTGTTATTCTCAAACAAAATCTCAGAAACGGGTGTGTTCAAATCTACCAATGCTTTAAAGCTATTGCCAATCCCCACTTTCTTAAACCTTTCTTCTAAGTTCAACATAATTTTTTGTCTCACATCTGAAACGTATAATTCTATCTTGGTATTCAAACTGTGCATCAACAAACTTTTACCACCAGAAGCAGCACAACAATCCCAAACTTTGTCATTATCGTTAAAGGAAACATCAATTAATGAAAGTTGTGATGCAATGTCTTGCACTTCTATGGCTTGTTGAATATTGGTAGGCCATGAAGCTATATTGATTTGTTCTGTAAATGCATAAGCAATAGAACAAGTAGGGTGCACTTGAAATGGAATCTTAAATTCGTTCAAAAAATCTTCAAACCTGTCTTTGGCTTTTATTCTAACCCTAAGCCAAGTAACGGGTTTATTAAAAAAGTTTTTATAAAAATCGGTGTCAATAATCTCTTGTTCTATTTGGTTGTAAAATGGATATATATTATCAAAAGAAATATATTTAGAAGCTGCAGTTTTTTTAGCACTCCAATCGGCTGATATAAGAGGGATAAGTTCAGTAGCAACATGGGTTTCAGCTAAGCACTCAAACACCGGATGCGTATCTACATTGTTTAAGAAAAAGCCTATCAATATACGTTTTTCGTAATCAGTTTCGGGTAACGATTTGCCTACTTTAAAATAACAAATACACAACTCACGCATCAAACGCCTGTCGTTAGAGCCAAATTGAGGCCTTTTTTTAAATTCGTTTTTGAGAAAATTATTTAGAGGTTCAGGAGACTTATATAATTTAATGAGTTCAATGGCATTTCTAATCTGATTGAAGGCTTTCATGGATAACAATTTATTTTACTGCAAGATTCAATAATAGAGAGCAATAAAAAAACTTATTCTTTTGTTTGATATATATAATCAATATTCACAATAATTTTATTAAACTAAATTCTTTACCAAGTCTTTTTTATATAATTAAAGTAAAGTAACTTTGCCATTGATATGGGAAGAGTATTCGAAAAAAGAAAATATAAAATGTTTGCTCGCTATGATAGAATGGCGAAACAGTTTACAAGACTTGGTAAAGAAATAGTAATTGCTGTAAAACAAGCTGGTCCTTATCCTGATGGCAATCCTAGACTTAGAGCAGCCATGCAAACGGCTAAGGGATTGAACATGCCTAAAGACAGAATTGAAGCGGCTATTCAAAGGGCTTCAAACAAACTCGAAGGCAACTTTGAAGAATTGGTGTATGAAGGTTACGCTCCATTTGGTGTGGCCGTTTTATGCGAAGCCGCTACTGATAGCAATAACCGTACAGTGGCTAATATCCGTTCATACTTTACCAAAGCTGAAGGTTCTTTGGGCAAAACAGGTTCTTTAGATTTTATCTTCACCAGAAAAGGTGTATTTAAATTGAAAGCTGATGGTATCAATACTGATGATTTAGAACTTGAACTCATCGACCATGGTTTAGAAGATTTGCTTATTGACGAAGAAGAAAATCAAGTTATAATTCATACCGCTTTTACTGATTATTCTACCATGCAAAAAGCGTTAGAAAACCTAAAAGTAGAAGTGTTGAGTTCTGAATTACAAAGATTTGCAAACACTTTTGTAGAGTTAACTGAGGAGCAAGAAGAAATTGTGATGAAGTTGATAGAGAAGATGGAGCAAGACGAGGATATTCAAAATGTATATCACAATATAAAATAATCTGTTTTTATATGAGCGTTAAAAAATATATATCTAACGCTTTGTCTTATGTTTTCCTAGCTATTGGGGCATTTTTATGCTATCGATTTTTTACCACAGTAAACATCACTGAAGTTTATTCCTATTTTCAAAAAGGTCGCACTTGGCCTATTGTATGTGTCGGTATCGTTTCTATTTTAGTATATATCTTTCGTTCACTTAGATGGAATTTGTTATTAGCTGCTGCACATGAAAAAAACACCAGCATATATACTTCTTTTAGTTCCTTATCTATGGGCTATTTGCTTAGTTTTTTTATACCCAGGGCTGGTGAAGTGTTTAGATGTGTGTTGCTTAAAAAATTTAAAGATGTTTCTGTTCCGGTTTCAATTGGTACTGTTATAATAGAACGGGTTGCTGATGTACTGATGTTATTGCTCATATTGTGTGCATCAGTGTTAATTGTGAATGAAACCTTATATACTTTTTTATACGAGTTTGTATATACACCCGTTGCAGGTGCCATCTCACATATGAGTGTTTACAAACTGCTAATTGTATTGGTGTTGATGGTTGTTTTAACTTGGGTTTTTATCAAATATATATATCCTCATATTCACCAGAAATTTAAAAATGTGCTTCTATCTACCAAAGAAGGTCTTGTTTCTATTACTCAATTAAAACAACCTTTTTTGTTTGTGATATATACATTAAGTATTTGGATTGGATATTTTTTGATGACTTGGCTTTGGTTTTATATGTTCGATCATACCCAAGAAGCCAGTTTGGTTCAGGTGTTTTTTATTTTTGTGATTGGTACCATTGGCCGTTCTATTCCCATACATGGCGGTGGGGCAGGGGCTTATCATTTTTTAGTATTACAAGCTTTTATACTCTGTGGCTTTACTGAAAGTATTGGCCAATCTATGGCGGTGATAATCCATGGCGGACAAACCATCTTTACCCTACTTGCAGCTATTTTAAGCTTGCCTGTATTCGTATTGAAAAAAGTCTAATTTTTGTGCAATATTTCGTTTGATTTCTTTGGGCTTCTTTTGTTGTGGACTCTGCTTTTGTTTGAATTTAATAGATACACAAGATGAGCCTCCAATCAATAATATCAATAGACTTGAGATGGCAATGGTTTTTAAAATCGTTTTGATGTACTTTGTTTAAAAATAAAAAACATATACCATTGATGAATACTATGAATAAAGGAAGTATATATATCCACACTTCATCCAAAGCCAATTTTTTTACTACATAAGTTGAAATAACTAATGAGATAAAATTGAATGCGATGATATATTTTTTCATGATTCTTATAGTTATAAATTAAATCCCTTATCCAAACTAGATAACCCCCAACAAGAGGAGAAGCCTATCAATAATACAAGCAAAGATGATAATAAGTAGGTTAGACCTAATGGTCTATCGTTTATTTACCCAAAATAAAATAAAGTTAATCAAAACATGTAATGCAATTGGAATTACACTTACAAATAAAACTACATCATTATATGCAGCTATGATAACCATCATATATACAAATAGTATTACCAGGTTAGTTAAATGAATTTGACTTTTTCTATGGTTGTATATGATTGCAAAGTGCTTGTAACCTTTATATTTTTTATATTATAAATAACTTTTATTTTTTATTTAAATTATTATTTGTAGCAATCAATAAACTTATATTTTTCTTATATTTCCAAATATATACAAACAAAATAGTTTACCACTTGTTGATATATAAACTTTACATTTGTCAAATTATACCATGAACGATCAAGTAGTTTTAGTAGATACCCAAGACAATCCAATTGGAATTGGCGATAAACTGCTTACACATATTCAAGGCCGCTTGCATAGAGCTCTTTCAGTGGTGATATTCAATTCTAATGGCGAAATACTTTTGCAACAACGTGCGTTCACCAAATATCATTCTGCAGGCTTGTGGACAAATACCTGCTGCAGTCATCCTATGCCCAACGAATTGACGCTAGTTGCTGCCCAACGAAGATTAATGGAAGAAATGGGAATCTCTTGTGATTTGGTTTTAGCTGATAAGTTCATATACAAAACCGATTTAGATGATGATTTAACAGAACACGAACTTGACTATGTGTTTTTTGGCCACACGGATAGTAAACCTAAACCTAACCCTGACGAGGTTTGCAATTGGCGATATATATCCCCTAAAAAACTAGCTATGGAATTGAAACAACATCCTAAAACTTTTACATCTTGGTTTCACATCATGTGCGAAAAAGAAATTGTAAAACTGTCTTAATTTTCTTGAGTTAATTTCTGACCTATAGCCATTCCTGCTATATACCCTGTGCTCCAAGCTGCTTGAAAATTAAAGCCTCCTGTGATGCCATCGATGTCAATTATTTCGCCTGATGCATATAAGCCTTCATGGTTTTTTATTTGCATGGTTTTAAATTCAACTGTTTTCAAATTTATACCACCTGCTGTAACAAATTCTTCTTTATTGGGGCTTTTGCCATTAACAGCATATTGATCATGAAAAACAACTTCTACCAGTTTATTTAACTTTTTCAAAGGCAATTCAACCCACTTTAATTCATTGTCGATAGTTGCTTTCTCAATCAAATAATGCCATAACCGTTGAGGCAATAAAAACAACTTAGCATTGCCTATTTTTTGGTTTCTATTTTCATTCTTATAGGTCTCCATTGTTGCTCTTAAAGTCTGCTCATTTTCATTGGCCCAATTTACACTTATATTGAATTGATAATTCATTTCAAACAAGTCTCTTGCGGCATAAGCTGATGTTTTAAGAATTGCCGGTCCACTCATACCTTGATGTGTGATAAGCAATGGACCTTCGTATTCAGGTTTCTTGCCTGCTATTTTCACAGTAGCTTTTGATACCGAAATGCCTGACAGCTGTTGAAGTGTTTTGTCTGCTATATGAAATGAGAATAAAGAGGGGACTGGTTGAATAATGTCTAATGCAAGTGAATCTAAAAATTTAAATCCTCCAGCATGAGTAAAACCGCCACATGCCAATAAAATATTGTTGGTAGTAAAAGTTTGTCTGTTGGTTTTTAATATATAAAGGTCTTCTTTTTCTATTGATTCTACTTTAACAGAATCTAACAATTCAACTCCTAGTTTTTGTGATTCATCAAGTAAGCAATCTATGATGGTTTGCGAGGTATTAGAGCTAGGGAAAATTCTTCCATCTACTTCTACTTTGGTTTTTACACCTCTTTCTTCAAACCATTTTAAGGTGTCTAATGGTTGAAATCGTTCAAATACACTCAACAATTCTTTACCGCCTCTTGGATAGTTTTTGATCAACTGTTTAGGCTCATAACAATGGTGTGTGAGATTGCATCTACCTCCTCCTGATATTCGCACTTTAGATAAAAACTTAGAATGCATCTCAATGATGGCCACTTTTGCGTGTGGGGCAATTTGTTTGCATGTTAATGCTCCAAAAAATCCTGAAGCTCCACCGCCTATTACAATTAAATCATATAGTTCTTTCATTTAAACACTTTAAATAAAAAATCCCTAATTCAAATTTGAACTAGGGATTTTATATATGGAATCTTGCGATTTATTACTATTGCAATTTAGCTGCAGCAGCTAGTTTAGATTCTTTTTTTGAAGCCATTAAAGCATCATACTCATCTTGACTTCCAACTACTATTTTTTCATATTCACGAAGTCCAGTACCAGCAGGAATTAAGTGACCCACAATAACGTTCTCTTTCAAGCCCATCATATGGTCAATTTTACCTCCTACAGCAGCTTCATTCAATACTTTGGTAGTTTCTTGGAACGATGCAGCACTTAAGAAACTTTGAGTTCCTAATGATGCCTTAGTGATACCTTGTAATAATTGACTGGCAGTTGCAGTTTTAGCATCACGGTATTGAACCAATGTCATATCTTTACGTTTTAACATAGAGTTCTCATCACGTATTCTTCTAATACTTTCAATCATACCAGGTTTCAAAGTTTCACTACTTCCTGAATCTGTTACAACTTTCTTATCAAACATTTCGTCGTTAGCGTCAACAAAGTCAAACCTGTCAATACTTTCTCCTTCTAAGAATCTAGTATCTCCTGGGTCTTCTATGCTTACTTTTTGCATCATTTGACGTACAATAACTTCTACGTGCTTGTCATTTATTTTCACCCCTTGCAAACGATATACCTCTTGTATTCCGTTGATGATATATACTTGAACTGCAAGTGTTCCTTGAATTCTTAAGATATCTTGTGGTGTAATTGCTCCATCACTTAACGGCATACCCGCTTTTATATAATCTCCGTCTTGTACTAAGATATGTTTACTCAATGGTACTAAGTATTTTTTCACTTCCCCATCTCTTGAAGTAATCATAATCTCTCTGTTACCACGTTTTACGCCACCATATTCAACTAATCCGTCGATTTCAGTAACTACCGCAGGGTTAGAAGGATTACGTGCTTCAAATAACTCAGTCACACGTGGTAGACCACCGGTGATATCTCTGGTTTTTCCAACCGAACGAGGTATTTTGATGATGATTTGTCCTTCTGTAACTTTCTCTCCATCTTGAACCATGATATGTGCACCTATTGGCATGTTAAACTCACGTAGTGAATTTCCTTTGCTGTCAAGGATTTTAATCATAGGTATACGTGTCTTATCTTTTGGCTCTATAATCACGCTTTCTTTATGACCAGTTTGATCATCAGTTTCTTCGCGATATGTAATACCATCTATTAAGTTTTCGAATAAGATTTTACCTTGTAAGTCAGTAATCATAACCGCGTTGAACGGATCCCATGAACAAATTGGATCTCCTTTGGTTAATTTTTGTCCATCTTTAATAAACAAGGAAGAACCGTAAGGAATATTATTAGTAATAATTACTTGGCCTGTAGTTTCATCAATAATTCTGATTTCTCCTTGACGCCCAATAACTACTTCAGTTGCATCCGAATCTTTGGTTGGTTTGTATTTTACTGTTCTGATGTCTTCAAATTCTACTTTTCCTGAGAATTTAGCTGTCATTTGACTTTCAGATGCAATGTTTGCAGCAGTACCACCACCATGGAACGTACGAAGTGTTAACTGTGTACCTGGCTCACCAATTGATTGAGCTGCAATTACACCTACCGCTTCACCTCTTTGAACCAATCGGCCTGTAGCTAAGTTTCTACCATAGCAATAAGCACAAGCTCCTATTTTGCTTTCACATGTCAATAAAGAACGAATCTCAACTATTTCTATTGGAGACTCATCAATCATTTGTGATAACTCTTCGTTTAACTCAGTTCCTGATTTGCAAATCAATTCGCCTGTTAATGGATGGTAGATATCATGTAAACAAACCCTACCTAATATTCTATCATATAATGACTCGATAATATCCTCATTTTCTTTTAGTGCAGTTACTGGTAAACCTCTCAAAGTTCCGCAATCTTGGTCACTTATGATTACATCTTGAGCAACGTCATGCAAACGACGAGTTAAGTAACCAGCATCCGCTGTTTTTAACGCTGTATCCGCCAAACCTTTTCTAGCTCCGTGGGTAGAGATGAAGTATTCTAATACTGATAATCCTTCTTTTAAGTTTGATAAAATCGGGTTTTCTATAATCTCACCTGTACCAGAACCTGTTAAGTTCTTTTGTGGTTTAGCCATCAATCCCCTCATTCCACCTAACTGACGAATTTGTTCTTTAGAACCCCTCGCTCCAGAGTCAAGCATCATATACACAGGGTTAAAACCTTGTTGATCATTAGCCAATTGCTTCATCAATACATCACTTAAACGATTGTTAACACGGGTCCAAGTATCAATTACTTGGTTGTATCGCTCGTTATTAGTGATAAATCCATTGTTATAGTTATCTTGAATCACTTCAATTTCAGCTGAAGCTTCTCCAATGTATTGAACTTTCTCATCAGGAATTCTAACGTGTGCCAAACTAAATGACAAGCCACCTTTGAATGAATAGTGATAACCTAAGTTTTTAATATCATCCAAGAATTTAGCTGTTCTGTCAGATCCTGTAGATTTGATAATTTCACCAATGATATCACGTAAACTTTTCTTAGTTAACAAGGTATTGATGAATCCCATTTCTTCTGGAACCACTTGGTTAAGTATTACTCTACCTACAGTAGTTTCAATACGTTTTGTTAACAATTCTCCGTCAACTAAAACGTTGGTTCTTACATTGATAAACGCATGTAAGTCAACTCTTCCTTCGTTAAAGGCAATAATAACTTCTTCAGCTGAATAGAAATTAAAACCTTCTCCTTTTACAACATCATTCTTAGTATTTCTACGTCCTTTGGTCATATAATATAGACCAAGCACCATGTCTTGTGAAGGAACCGTAATAGGTGTTCCGTTTGCAGGGTTTAAGATATTATGTGGTGCCAACATTAAAAGTTGTGCTTCTAATATAGCTGCATTTCCTAGAGGAACGTGAACAGCCATTTGGTCACCGTCAAAATCCGCATTAAATCCTGTACAAGTTAATGGATGTAGATTAATTGCTTTTCCCTCAACCAATTTAGGTTGGAAAGCTTGTATACCTAATCTGTGTAGGGTAGGAGCACGATTTAATAATACTGGATGTCCTTTTAATATATTTTCTAAGATATCCCAAACTATCGGCTCTTTTCTGTCTACTAGTTTTTTAGCTGATTTTACCGTTTTAACTACACCTCTTTCCAACATTTTTCTGATGATAAATGGTTTGAAAAGCTCTGCAGCCATCCCTTTTGGAATACCGCACTCATGTAATTTCAAAGTAGGTCCAACCACAATTACCGAACGACCAGAATAGTCAACCCTTTTACCTAGCAAGTTCATACGGAAACGTCCTTGTTTACCTTTAAGCATGTCTGATAAAGATTTCAATGGACGGTTACCTTCACTCTTAATAGCGGTTGCTCTTCTTGTATTGTCTAATAATGAGTCTACAGCCTCTTGTAACATACGTTTTTCATTACGTAAAATTACTTCAGGTGCTTTTATCTCAACTAATCTTTTTAGACGGTTGTTTCTGATGATTACTCTTCTGTATAAGTCGTTCAAATCTGATGTCGCAAATCTTCCACCTTCCAATGGTACTAATGGACGCAACTCAGGTGGAATCACCGGAAGCATCTTCATAATCATCCATTCAGGTTTGTTTTCAACGCCGTTTTTCTTAGCAGTTCTGAAACTTTCGATTACTCTAAGTCTTTTTAATGCTTCAGTTTTACGTTGTTGTGAAGTTTCGTTTGCTGCTTGGTTTCTTAATGAATAACTTAAATTATCTAAATCAACTCTTAATAATAAATCATATAAACCTTCAGCACCCATTTTAGCTACAAACTTATTTGGGTCTGAATCTTCTAAATGTTGATTTTCTTTAGGTAATGAATCTAAAATATCTAAGTATTCTTCTTCAGTTAATAAATCTAAAGTATTGATGCCATCAGCTGCTTTAGCTCCTGGTTGAACTACTACGTATCTCTCGTAATAAATCACCATGTCAAGCTTTTTAGTTGGTATACCTAATAAGTAACCAATTTTGTTAGGCAACGAACGGAAATACCAAATATGTGCAACTGGTACAACAAGGTTGATATGACCCATACGCTCACGACGAACTTTTTTCTCAGTTACTTCAACGCCACATCTATCGCAAACAATGCCTTTATATCTGATTCTTTTGTATTTACCGCAATGACATTCGTAATCTTTTACTGGTCCGAAAATTCTTTCGCAAAAAAGTCCAGTCATTTCTGGTTTATAACTTCTGTAGTTAATTGTTTCAGGTTTCACTACCTCTCCATAACTACGTTGGAGTATAATTTCAGGTGAAGCCAAAGAAATTCTTACTTTGGTGAAATTACTTTTTAATTTAACGTCTTTTTTATTGTAAGACATGGTATTTATAATCTTTTTTTTACGTGATGTTTATACTAAAATTACTGTTTAAGTTTGGGTATTGACTACTCTAATGCGATGTCTAATCCTAAACCTCTTAACTCATGGATCAATACATTAAACGACTCAGGAATTCCTGGTGTTTGCATGTTATCACCTTTAACTATAGCTTCGTATGCCTTAGCACGACCTTGGATATCGTCTGATTTAATAGTTAAGATTTCTTGTAAGATATTAGCTGCACCAAATGCTTCTAATGCCCATACCTCCATCTCTCCAAAACGTTGACCTCCAAATTGTGCTTTACCACCCAATGGTTGTTGAGTAATTAATGAATAAGGCCCAATAGAACGAGCATGCATCTTATCATCAACCATATGTCCTAGTTTTAAGATATAAATGATACCTACTGTTGTTTTTTGGTGGAAACGATCTCCTGTTAATCCATCATATAAATATGCTTGACCATTAGCAGGTATTCCAGCTTTTTCTACATAGGTATCGATATCACCGTGAGTTGCTCCGTCAAAAATTGGGGTAGCGAATTTCAACCCTAATTCTTTACCAGCCCAACCTAAAACAGTTTCATATATTTGACCTAAGTTCATACGTGAAGGAACCCCTAATGGGTTTAATACCACGTCTACTGGTGTTCCGTCTTCCATAAATGGCATATTTTCTTCACGCTCAATACGTGCAACAATACCTTTATTTCCGTGACGACCAGCCATTTTATCTCCTACTTTCAACTTACGTTTAGTAGCGATGTAAATCTTAGCCATTTTTAAAATTCCTGAAGGTAATTCATCTCCAACACTTAAGGCATACATATCACGTTTAAATGTCGCGATTTCTTCGTTTGCCTTCATTTTAAAGTTATTGATGATTAATTTCACCAATTCATTTTTAGTTTTATCAGTTGTCCAACCACTTGCATTTACTACATCATAGTTAAGTTCTAATAATTGCTTTTGAGTGAATTTAACGCCTTTTGGAATTAATTCTTCATTGTAATTGTTGTAAACACCCTGTGATGTTTTACCATTAATTACTGAGAATAATTTTTCTACTAAGATGTTTTTAAGTCCAGCGATTACTTTATTATGAGTATCCTCTAATTTAGCAATTCTAACTTTTTCATCATTCTTAGCACTTTTCTCTTTTTTAGCTCTGGTAAACAATTTCTTGTTAATTACCACACCGTTAGTTGACGGAGGTGCTTTAAGAGATGCATCTTTCACATCACCCGCTTTGTCTCCAAAGATGGCACGTAATAGTTTTTCCTCAGGTGATGGTTCTGTTTCACCTTTAGGAGTGATTTTACCAATTAATATATCACCTTCGTGAACTTCAGCTCCCACTCTGATAAGACCTTGCTCATCTAAGTTTCTGGTTGCTTCTTCACTCACGTTAGGAATATCTGCAGTTAATTCTTCTTCACCACGTTTAGTATCTCTCACTTCTAATTCATATTCAGTGATGTGAATAGAAGTAAACCAATCTTCACGTACTACTTTTTCAGAGATTACAATCGCATCCTCAAAGTTATATCCTTGCCAAGGCATGAATGCTACTTTTAAGTTTCTGCCTAGTGCTAATTCTCCTGCTTCTGTAGCATAACCTTCTACCAATATATCACCTTTAGAAACACGTTGACCTTTCTTCACAAATGGTCTGTGGTTGATACAAGTGTTTTGGTTGGTTCTACGGAATTTAATTAAGTTGTATACTTTTACGTCAGTTACAAACGATACTAATTTCTCGTCATCGTTTTGGTCGTATTTAATATGTATTTCGTTTGAATCTACATACACTACTTCACCTTCGCCTTCAGCATAGATTAAAGATCTAGAGTCTTTGGCAATTCTACCTTCTAAACCTGTTCCTACAATTGGAGACTCAGGACGAATCAATGGAACTGCTTGACGTTGCATGTTAGATCCCATCAACGCACGGTTAGCATCATCATGCTCCAAGAATGGAATCATAGATGCTGCAATCGATACGATTTGGTTAGGAGCTACATCCATATAATCTAATTGGTCTGGGTTCACCATCGGGAAGTCACCTTCTTTTCTAGCTTTAACCAATCCATCTTTAAATTCACCTTTTTCTGTTACAACGGCATTACTTTGTGCAATGGTTTTTCCTTCTTCATCTTCAGCAGATAAATAATCTAATTCACCTGAAAGCTTACCGTTGTCTACTTTTCTGTATGGAGTTTCAATAAAGCCCATACCATTAATTTTTGCATGAACACACAATGAAGATATCAAACCAATGTTTGGTCCCTCTGGTGTTTCAATGGTACATAAACGTCCATAGTGCGTATAGTGAACGTCACGCACCTCGAAACCTGCCCTCTCTCTACTTAAACCACCTGGACCTAAAGCCGACATACGGCGTTTGTGTGTAATTTCAGCCAATGGATTGGTTTGATCCATAAATTGACTTAATTGGTTGGTTCCAAAGAAAGAGTTAATTACTGAACTTAATGTACGTGCATTTATCAAATCTGTAGGAGTGAAAACCTCGTTGTCTCTGATGTTCATTCTTTCACGGATGGTTCTAGCCATACGAGATAAACCTACACCAAATTGAGCATATAATTGCTCACCTACAGTTCTCACACGTCTGTTTGATAAGTGATCAATATCGTCCACATCTGCATTTGAGTTAGATAAATCTATCAAATATTTGATGATGGCTATAATGTCGTCATTAGTCAAAACCTTAATATCCATTGAGGTTTCTTTGCCTAATTTTCTATTAATTCTATAACGTCCTACTTCTCCTAAATCGTAACGCTTGTCACTAAAGAACAAACGCTCAATAATTCCACGAGCTGTTTCTTCGTCTGGTGCTTCAGCATTTCTTAATTGACGATAGATTTGTTCTACCGCTTCTTTACCGTTGTTTGAAGTATCTTTTTGTAACGTATTTAAGATGATGGTGTAATCGTTAGATTTACCTGACTCTTTATGAAGGATAATGGTTTTAACACCAGCATCAATGATTTGGTCTATATGGTCATCTTCTAACAAAGTATCACGTTCAATAACCACTTCATTTCTTTCAATAGAAACCACCTCACCGGTATCTTCATCCACAAAATCTTCAACCCATGTTCTAAGAACACGAGCAGCTAATTTTCTTCCAATATATTTTTTTAATCCTGATTTAGAAACTTTCACTTCTTCAGCCAAATCAAAGATATTTAAAATGTCTTTGTCTGTTTCAAAACCAATAGCACGTAACAAAGTAGTTACAGGGAATTTTTTCTTACGATCGATATAAGCATACATCACGTTGTTAACGTCTGTTGCAAATTCTATCCAGCTTCCTTTAAAAGGAATGATACGGGCTGAATAAAGCTTAGTTCCATTGGTGTGATAAGATTGACCAAAGAACACACCCGGTGAACGGTGAAGTTGAGATACAATTACCCTTTCAGCTCCATTTATAATGAATGTTCCTTTAGGTGTCATATAAGGAATAGTTCCTAAATATACATCTTGAACAATCGTTTGAAAATCTTCGTGCTCCTTATCGTTACAGCTTAATTTTAATTTAGCTTTTAAAGGTACACCATAAGTTAGACCTCTTTCTACGCACTCGTTCATGCTATATCTTGGTGGGTCTACAAAGTAATCAAGAAACTCTAAATTGAAAATATTTCTCGAGTCGTTGATAGGAAAGTTTTCTTGAAATACTTTAAAAAGTCCTTCATTATTCCTGTTTTCTGGTGAAGTTTCCAATTGAAAGAACTCATGAAAAGATTCTAATTGGATGTCGAGAAAATCCGGGTAGTCTATAATAGACTTTTGTCTCCCGAAGTTGATACGTCCTTGCGGTTTTAATTTTGTAGCCAATTTGGTTAAATTTATTTTAATAATTCCTTTTTTTGACAGCCTTTGAAACAGATTATACCATAAAGGAGCCATCCCGCTAGGGTGACTCAATTCATTGATTTTTAATAAAATATAATTACCAAACTAGGTTTTACCTGTCTCAAAAGGACAGCAAAAGTAGGTGTTTTTCGGCATTTCGCCAAAAATTGTTCCGCTTTTTCTATGTTTACTTCATACTTTTACTTAAGTAGTTCATAATCATAAAGAATATTTTTGTAAAAAAATGGGACCTAAAATTTCAGGTTTTTGTTATCTTGTTACTATTTAAAAAAGTTTGTTTTCAAAAAAAATAGTTTTGTAGGAAAAAGTTGGTATTGAAATTATGCTCCAAACTGACTCAAATGATGGTCTAAATGTTTGTAAAGCATATGATTCCATTCAGTTTTGTTCAAAACCCCAAATGAAAGCGATTCTTTACCATCAAAATAAGCTTCTCCCAATTGTTGAGTTTTATTAATATAGTCAATTAAACGTTTCTTTTCTGGTTCAAAGTTTTTTGATTCTTTGATGATGAATTGAGGAGCCGTTGGACTGTTTTTGCTATAAGGAGCATCAGTTACGACTTTGTTTTTTACAAACAATTTTAAAATCAATCTTAAAAACACATTGGGTTTAGGATGTATATTGTCGTAAATCATTTCATAGGTAACATTGCAATGTGCCAACATTTGACCTACATCCATTTTTCCCCATTTGGCAGGCGTAGTTGAAGTTAATGAATTTATACGAGCAATTATTTCAGAACAGTCTGCTGCATTAAATATATTTTTCATGTGATGGTTTTAAGATACGAAATTGCTACATTTGACACTTAAAATCAAATTAATTAATCATTATGAAATTTTATTTTTAATTAGAATGACAATGAATATATATATACGATTGCTTTTATTAATCTGTACTTTTCTGTTAAGTTTCCTTTCATGTAGAAAAGACAGAGCAATTACGTTGATTACTGGCGATAAGTTTAATGGAGATTATCACTATGTTGACCTTGATTTATTTTCAAATATTAAATTAGATTTTGATAAAGATGGTGAACCTGAATTTGCCATTAGAGTAGAAACTAATCATTATTTCGCTCAAAACCATAACTCTTTGTTTGTAGAACCTTTAGTTGAAAATGCTTTTATAGCTAGTGAAAATCGTAAGTTTTATTTTATATATCAAGTGGGTATATATCCATCAAATACGAACAACGACACTTTAGAAAATCAGATATCTGTTTTATCAGAAACAAAATCTGGGAATGTTCTTTGGGATACTAGCATGGCCATGCCTATTCTATATCCTAAAGATATTGATATAACAAAAATAAACCAATGGGATTATAAAAAACTTAGTATATACAAAGAAAATTTTGTTGAAGGAGGGTATGTAAAATTAAGACCTACCTATGGAATTCATAGGAGTTATGATTACAGTTATAATATTTTGAATCAAAATCCTGATAATTATATTGCATTAAAGTTTGTGAAAAATAAGGTTACTCATTACGCTTGGATTAATTTGACTAATAAATTTACTTGTTTAGAATATTCAAGTAGGTAGGTTATATAAATCTCTCGAAAGTCCAATAAATTGCTACACATCCAATGATACTCGAAATAGGATAAACAATTCTTGTTTTATACCAGACTTTATTAGAAAACCATTTAAAGAATATATAATAAGCCAGAATAATTACTAGTATTTGTCCTAACTCAACGCCAATATTAAAGAATAATAAAGAACTGATAAAGTTTTGAGTTGGTATACCAACTTCATTTAAAGCGTTTGCAAACCCCAATCCATGTATAATTCCGAATATAAAAATTATATAGATTCTTATGGGATGATTTTTTCGCGAAGCTATATTTTCTATAGCTGAATACAAAATGGTTAAGGAAATTAAAGGCTCAACTATATACAAATTTGAAACAACAAACCCCATTGCCGTGAATGCTAACGATAAACTATGAGCAACTGTAAATACACTACATTGTATAACCACAGATTTGAAATTGGAAGCAAATAGAAAAATAGATAAAATAAAAAGTATATGGTCATATCCTAAAGGAATTACATGACTAAATCCAATAATAACATATCGCCAAGCAATATCTATCATATTGAAATATTTACCTTGAAATGATCAATTTATATACATTTTGGTAATGTTCATCAACAATACTTATCCAATATATTCCATTTGGTATTAATGATATATCTGTCGTTTTATTTGCCTTACTCATTGTTAACGTTTCAACTATTGTTCCTTGAATATTGTATATATGAATTACGGGGTTAGTATATGATTCTATGGGCAATTGAATGAAGTCGCTAGCTGGATTAGGATATATAAAGATATTTTTTTGAAGTATTTCATTTGAATTAATCCCAGTATTTGATGTTTTGTTTCTCACACACATTACATAATTTGAATTTGTTTTATTATCATATGTTGTGATTCCAAACTGTGTATCCCAATACCAAGCTTTTAGAGTTTGGTTAGGAAGGGTAGTAGAAGACCAATATTTTTTTATTCCTATTTGAGTAGATAAGATTGGGTTTACTGAAGGATTTATATGTGTTTCATCATTTAATGATTGTAACTCTTTTATATTTGGGAGTCTCCAATCTGAATATCCAGCAAGTGTTAAATTTTCTGCATGTATAAGTGCTTGTTCCCAAGTCAACAAGTTTTGGTTTGGGATATGTTGCCACTCTAATAATGTAATATTGTCTGTTATGGTGCTATCTAAATTATCTATAAAATGATTTGGGATTGAAATAGGATTAATAACATCTCTCACTGCTCTCACATGGAATTTTTTATTGCCTCCTGCACTCACTGTTTCTGACTTTGGATGATTGCCTATGCCGCCTCCAGCATTGGTGCACCATACTTTGGTTTTGTCGTTCAATTGATATTCTGATGTCCACCAATACTCAGCTGCTGTCTTTGTGAATATATTTATATCTAAAGCAGGGTTACTATATTGATGGTTCAAAATACTAAATGATTCTTGAGCATTAGGTAGCCTCCAGTCTGAATAACCCCCTAGTGTTAACGTATCACAATATATATACGCATCTTCAATAGTCATTTCACCTCCATCTGATTGTTGCCACATTAGCGAAGTAATAGTGTCTACAACAGTGCCGTTTACATTTTTAAGAAAAAATGGAGTGTTTATATTATAATCATTGTCTTCTCCAAAAGTGCTGGTATAACTTGTTTTTTGTCCAGTATCTGGTAGTCTTAACATTGTTTTCGTTACACTTTGAGCTTGGATATTAACTCCCATTAAAAGTAACACACAAAACATATATATATTAGAAAACTTCATCTGTTATTGTTTGATGATTTTTTTGGTGATTTGTGAATCTTTTAATTTGATTATAACTAAATATGTTCCTTTTGAAAGTGTATTGGTTTCAATCGTTTTCTTATATTTATCTATTACTAAAACTTGCTCACCTAATAAGTTATAAAGGCTTATTTCTTTGATGTCTTTTTCTATATTGGTATTGCCTAGAAGTATATTTATATAATCGTAAGCTGGATTTGGAAAAACAGAAATTTGATTTTCAAGTGCGTTTATGGTTGCAATATATACGCCCACATCACATTGTTTAAATCCATTATAGGTATTGGTCGTTTTTACACCATTCACATAGGCATTAAATGTATATTTACCAGTAGTGTTCCAACTGTATTCCACTGAATCTGTTTTTCCGTTTAAGGTATATGTTAAGGTATAACCATTTTTGGTATTATTGGGTGTACATCCAGTGATAACAGCACCTTTTAAAGGAGTGCCAGCTGGTCTGATAGGAGAGGCTGCTGCTTGTGGTATTATTTGAAGTGTGGTATCTTCTGTTACTTGACCCACCATATTTCCAATCATATATGGTGCAGCTTTGGTACCATGGTAGTGATATACGCCATTGTTTCCATCATGTCCATGGTTTGCATCTAAAGTCTTCATGGTTGTTCCATCTGGTTCTTTGTTTCCATATATAGCATAGCCATCTAAAGCAAATGCAATAGGCACTATATGGGCTGATTGTCCTTCTAAAAACAAGGGTGCTATATGATAATGGTAATCATCTGCTCTTCCGCAATGTCCACCAAAATTATCTAATTGTCCATCTAAATAAGCATCTATACCGGTATTGGTATAAGGGTTAAAAATAGCAACGCCATTTGCTGCAATAGCCACAGCTCCTCTTAAAAAATGTTTATTATTAACCGGAATAGGAGTAGCTGCTTTTACAGGGTTTAAAGGAATACTCCATGCATTATTGCCAATATAACATTGTGGTATGGGAAACTGTTGTTGCCATCCTTTTATACCTGTCATCATCTCATGATCGGGGATACCTTTAGATTCAACATGAAAATAAGTATTATCCCAACGAGTAGCTACTTTGGGTTTAAATACAGCAAAAGCAGAATCAACATATAGTGGGTCGGTGATGGTATTCATACGTTTCATCACACTTGAAGTAAAACTGAACAAAACCAATGAGCTGCCCATAAATATTATAGGTAATATATACTTAAAGTTTGTTGAATTCTTTTTCTTTAAACTATAAATCCAAGTAGGGATTATACCTATCGTTAATATAAAAAGAATGATGAATGTTAAGTTTTCGTTTTTAGTATTTTTTTTATTTTCTTGACTATTAATTAAATTTACTTGATGTATTTTTTGAGTTAAAAATAGTTGGTCTTCTTGGCTAAAAGATTGAAGCGGGTATTGATAAATTTGATGGTTAGAACCTTCTATATATATAAGTGCATTCTTATACATCAAAAAAGTACCATCAATGGTTTTATGTTCTTTGCTTATATTCCATGTTTTTAAAATGATTTTTTCATAATGAGCATCATGGGCAAACACTATACTACTGCTAACAAACACCAGTATTAAGATAATGATTTTTTTCATGGGGTTTATTTATTTAAAATAATTTTACCTGATGATTTGACAATTGAATTTTCTGAAATATGATACCAATATATACCAGCAGTTAAAGGATTCCCATTTCCATCTTTCCCGTCCCATACTACTTGGTATTTTCCCTCAAGTAATAAATTGGTTTGAAATAAGTTTCTAACTAAACGTCCTTGTTCATCAAAGATTTGTAAAGTAATTCTATTTGCATTTTTAACAGAAAACTCAATGGTGGTTTCCTGTTCAAATGGGTTTGGATATACCAATTCGTCTGCATAGTTTTTATTCCAAATGACTGGAACTCCTGTTGACAATGAATCATAACAATTTACTTTTCCTATATAATACGTAGCTGAAATGTCTTTGTTTTTTCTAGTTGCTGTTTCGTTTTTAGGCAAGTAGGCTCTTATATATTCTACTTTAACACCATTTGAATCTACTAATACTTTTATATGCCCAGCATTAGGTAATATTTGCCCCTGAAAATATCCATAATCTGCTGCTGAAGAGTTTTGGAAGTTAGGCAAACTGGGTTGTGGTGTTTCTTGATACACCAAACAGTTTTTATCTTGTTTGCCAAAGAAATGGTCGTGCCCGTGAAAGAATATAGTCACTTTATTTTCTTCTAGTATTTGTCTTATAGGCTTATCCCATCCAGGTCTGTTGGTAGCAAATCCTTCTGTACCATCTAAGTTTTTTCCACCCCATTCATATCTGTCAGCAAACTCAACACCGCCTCTGCCTTCTGGGTCTCCGCCTATAATTTGGTGTGAAAATACAAATTTGAAAGGTGACTTGCTATTTGCTAAAGTGGTCTTTAACCATTCGTATTGAACTTTGCCTAGTGTCCATCCCCAACCATGCAAGGAGTCAGGTTTTGGTCCTGTGTACCAATAAGGGTCTATAACTATAAACAATGCATCTCCCCAAGTCCATGCATAATAATTTTCTCGTTTGCCTATATATGTATGATTGATTGTATCGCCTGTATAAAAATTATTAGGCTCAGGGTTCAAGAAATATTTCTTTCTTTCTTGTGTTCCCCATATGGCAATATTGTTAGGTGTATTGTTTAAATTCCATTTTGCCTCTCCTTCATGATTGCCCAATGCTATAAATAAAGGCACTGAATGACCAATGTTTTCATAATATGAGCGAAGCAATTTACATCTATAAGGAATGGTATCTTTGGGTACAATTTTGTTTGCATTTCTAAGTTTATCGGTCATCAAAAAATCGCCTAGATCTATCATAAAGTCAGGCTTGTCGTCTAATTGGTTTTGAAGACAGGTCCTATATAATGCAGTATCGCTTGATGCATCTAAATGTGGATCGGCTTGAACCATAAACGTAAACCCTGAACCTGTTTTTCTTTGTGTTTGGAAAGAATAAGTGGGTCTGGTGATATAGTTTGATGCTCCTTTATTTTTATATATAAGCGCATAAAAATATTTAGTATCAGCTTGCAATCCATTTATAATAATCTCAGCTGAATCGCCTGCAGCAAATGTTTGCCATGCTGTTTGGTTTAATAGGTTTGATGGACTGAGGCCATAGGTAACCGCTACCTCTACTTCGCTATCAAAAAACATCTCAACTGTTACCGATTGATCTGTTGGTCTGCCAAGCAATTCCTTGTGTAAGATATTTTGAGCTTGTGTATAAATAGTTGTATATATAAAAACTGACAAAAGTATATATCTCATTTTTTAGATTATTAATGTTGAATGATGATTTTTTTGGTAGTGGTATTGGTATTTGTTTCTACTGTCAAATAATATACACCATTCATTAAAGTTGCTGTTTCAAGCTCTCTTAAAGTTGTTAGAATCATTAATTGCCCTACAGAATTATATAATTTAATTTGATAGTTTTTAATATTGTCTGATAATTGAACCATTAGTTTATCTTGAGCTGGGTTAGGATATACATGTATATATTCTTTCTCAATGCTTGCTTGATTAATTCCAATATTGCCACAAGTACCAATGGTATAAGTAAACCCAACTTCTCCATTTTTATGTTGACCATTAATTGTATCAGCTGGTAAATACGCTTTTATATAATCTATTTTTAAGCACTCTGGTGAAACAGTTACTTTTATATGTCCAGTACCATCTAATGTATCAGAGGTATATGCATCTGCATTTGCCAATTTACCAATCATATAAGTCGAATCGCTAGGCATAGGCACAGCTTGGTAAGTGACACCATCTAACACTTCATGAGCAAAAACATGGTCGTGGCCTTGGAAAAATATATTCACGCCATTGTCTACAAACAATTGGTGAATAGGTTTAGCCCAACCTGGTCTTTTGTTAGGAAAATTATAGTTAGTACCGTTTTTACCATCATAACCTCCCCATTCAAACAGCTTGGCATTGGTGATACCGCCTCTCCCTTGACCACGAATGTGGTGGGCAAACACAAACTTATATTTAGCTGTGCTTCCTTCTAAAGTGCTTTTAAGCCAATCGTATTGGGGTTTTCCAAGTGACCAGTCCCAATTGGTTGGTTTGTCTGAAGTATCGCATTGGTCTCTGTATACATCTAAAACCACATATAAGGCATCGCCCCAAGTCCACGAATAGTAATTCTCTGGATTCCCAATGCCATATGATTCTATATTGGTATTTCCTGAATAAAAACTGTTTGGGAAAGGGTTGGGGTAATAGAATTTTCTCCATTGGGTTCCCATAATGGCCAAATTGTTTGGTGGGTTTATTCCCATATAATAATCGTTTTCACCTTCATGATTCCCTAAGCATACATAGAAGGGTATAGAATGACAGATGCTTCCTAAAAAAGGGCGGTAATTTTTATGAAGCAAGTCTAATTCTTGTGAGGTGATGGTTTTCCATTCATGGTCATCTCCAAATATATCGCCTAACGAAAGCATAAAGTCTGGTTTGTCGTTGGCTTGGTTGTTTAAGCATAGTTGGTAGATGCTTTTTACTCCTTTCTTGTCATATAAATGTTCGTCAGCTTCTATCGTAAATGTAAAGGTGCTTCCTTTGGCTCTTTGGGTATGAAATGTATATTCAGCAGATGGTGAATACTGACTAGCACCCACAAGTTTATATTGCACCCTGTAGAAATAGTTTGTATTGGGTATCAGGTTATGCAAATCAATTTCATCAGGTGAACCTGCAGTATTGGTATAGGTTATACTTTTGTTTATAAAGCTACCTGTTTGGGTACCATATTCAAAATAGTATTCATTACTTTGTTCAAATAAAATACTGGCTGTGATAGAGGTGTCAGTTGGACGACCAAGAATAATAGAATGAATCTGAGCTTGTATGGTATTGTTAAAAAATAACAAAGCAAGAAATAAAGTAAAAAGGAGGCTATTGCTGGGTTTTGAATGCTTCATACAGTATGATATTTTAAATTAATTTCCCTTTTAGACGATAGAATTTATTATTTCTTGCAGCCTATAAAATTTTTTTTATTTGTAAATGTTATATGTTTAATATCAATATACAGAATAGGAGCTTCGGTAAATCTTAAAGTATATATGTATATATAAACAAAAAAAGCCCATGAGTTAGTTTATTCATGGGCTTACAGTTGGTTAGAATTTATATATTCTATCTCAAAGTCATTATTTCAATTTTCATATATGGGTAGTAGGGCAGTGTTGAAAGTTTTTTATCAGCATCCGTTTTGTCATTCGCCATAAGCACCAAGTATATTCCGACTGCGTCAGCTTTTATATAAGATGCCAAAAGTGTCCCATTGTCTTCCCACACTTTTATCATTTCTTGTTCTTTGGGTAATAATTTCATTCTAGTTTCATTGTCTAATCCTTGTAATAGGATATCAATCATATATTTATTCATATTTGTATGGTGTTGCGATTGTTATTTAGTTATTTTGGCTTCCGTGTTATTGATTGTCTGTATATGTTGTTGAAACCTGATGAAGTCTTTTTTAATCGCACAAAAATAACTCCTATAAGCTTTCTTTTTTGAAAAATATATACATTTTTAAAATAGTGTAAATATAAAAATGATACTCAATTGCTTTAGACATATATAAAATAGTTAAATAATCCAAACTTAGTTGCTATAAAAAAACAAAACTACTTTTAGTCATAAATTATTCTGTAAAAAGAATCTATATAGGAATGATTTTGTATCGTTTAAAGTATAAACATTGATAAATGTGTAAACTTCTTAATCTTTAACAAATTTACTGGTAAATATCACCCCGTTTTCTGTAATAGCTTTTACAATATAAATACCGTTTGTTAATTCAGAAATGTCAATTGTTTTTTCTTTACTTTTCAAAATTAAAGCACCTTTGAAATCTAAAACTTCTATATTTTGAAATGGAGTATTTATATTTAGAGTAATTTCATTATGAGCTGGATTGGGGAACAACATTCCATCTAAATGCAGGTTGACGGCTTCATCCACACCAGTTTTAATAAAAAATCTATTGGGTGAAGCATTAATACAATTTTGAGTACT
Source organism: Bacteroidota bacterium (assembly GCA_947460345.1). Lineage (GTDB taxonomy): Bacteria > Bacteroidota > Bacteroidia > UKL13-3 > UKL13-3 > CANHGM01. The sequence goes on from CANHGM010000017.1 coordinate 33,294, forward strand.
TCTCATCATATCATATGCAAAGGCACCTGAATCATATAGTTTTGTAGCTGATGATGTGATAAGTCCAGTAACTAATGAAACGCCTACTATTTGATTGCCGCTGCTAAAAAAGTAGGTCATAGAATCTGGATCAATAAAGGCTCCTCCGGTTAAGTTGCCTCCGGCTCCAATATTGAATGGTGAAACAAAAGTAACAACACCTGAGTTAGGATTTATTTTAGAAAGTCTAAACGTAGTTGAATCTATAACATCAATATAAGTCATAAGAAGGCTGTCATAAACCGAAGAAACATAATTTTGACGGGTTAAACCATATATAGATGTATCAATGCAACTATATGCAATATTTTCAAAAATACCATATGGAGGAAGTTGAATAGGGACAGCACTATATTCAGCACCTGTATATAAATCTATACCTATCAAAGTATCAACTGCTGAGTAATAATACAACATTTGAAATGGATCAATAGAGTTACCAGCCAATGTATATAGGTTGCTAAATGAAGAATTACCAATTAAACTATATTGCCCTGTTGCAGGATTTATGGAAGCAAATCGGATTTGAGTAGAATCAAGTACTTCAACATTTGTCATTAAAACGCTGTCGTAATAGGTTGAATAAAAATTATGGGGTATCATGCCATATATGATAGAATCACTTGGGTTGAACCTGATGTTTTGGAATGAAGCTGAAGGAAGGGGGCCAGAAATGGGAACATTGTTAATAATGTCTCCTGTAATCATATCAAAAGTTAAGAGGTTAAAACCACTTCCTATGTAATAATGTTTTAAATAAGGATCTATAGTAGCACCATTTAGATTAATGGCAGATTTATATTCTGAAGTTCCTATGTTAAAAACAATACCTGTTATTGGATCTACACTTCCTAGCCTTATCGTAGATGAATCTAATACATCAACATTTGTCATTAAGGTACTATCATAATAAGAAGAAAAATAATTTTTCCTTACTATCCCAAAATTTTGTGCAAATGCAAATTGCATAGCAAAAACCAGAGCGATAAATAATAGGTGTTTTTTCATTTATATATTTTAATTGGTGACCAAAAATTAAATGTATAAACAAAGTTTATCAGATTATGTTTCAGAAATATATATCTTTAAAAATATATCATCAAAAAAAATGTTCTGGTGGTTGAAATCTTAATATTTCTAAAGATATATATATATTATAAGATGCTTTTATTTTTAAATTATAACGTGGCTCCGATACTCACAAAAATTGTTCTACCGTTACCAGGCATTAAACCAGGTCCAGGATAACCGCCAGCCCTTCGTGTTGCGTATTTTTCATTTGTCATGTTATTGATACCAGCCCTTAAATTATAACGTTCCAAAAATTTATAAGAAAGTGACGCATCCATTACTTTATACCCTGAAAGTTTCCCGATGGTACCAGTTGAATTGGGAGTTTCGGTATTTGCAGCATCGGTATATACGTCTCCAACTATGCTTAATTGCCAAGTTGCAGAAAATCCTTTGAGATAATAGGTTGTTCCAAATCGGTGAATTTGCTTAGGGGCATTTTCTACTCTTTTGTTTTCAATTGATTTTGTAGGGTCATTTGCAATGGCCGGGTTGTTCCATTTCACATATATAGCATCTATGAAAGAATTAGATGCAAAAAAACTTATACTGCCATATTTAAGTTTGTTTTTGAAAATTTTAATTGGATTTATTTCGATATATGATTCTATACCTTTGCTCACAGAATTGCCAATATTTGTTTTAAACGGTACTCCATTTTGTGATAATGTACCTATGCGGTTGTCATAATTCAGGTAAAAAACTCCCACATCAAAAGTTAAATAGTTTTTTACAGTTCCTCTATAACCAAAGTCAGCATTGAAACCGCTCGCATCTTTTAAATTGGGGTCAATTATTTCATTTGTTGCTGATGGTGTTAGTTCTGAAAATGTTACTGGGCGGTATGCCAAAGAGTAGTTACCATATATATTGGTTTTTTCTGAAACCATAAACTCACTTCCAATGCCGTAAAGGAAAAGTGGACGAATTCTTTTATCCGGGTTTAATGTTCCTGTTTGTGTGGTGTTGATATATCCCTTGCTTTGATTTTCAATATAGTCAAAACGAAAACCTGGAATAACCTTTAATCGTTTACTTATTTGAAAAATATTTTCTGCAAATACAGCATAATTAGTTGTACCAAACTCTAATGAACGACCGTAATTTGGACTGGTAAGCGTTAAATCATATTGATTGCCGGTTGTTCCTACCCCAAGTTGATTTCTTTTTGTATTGCCAAAATATGCTCTGACGCCACCAGCCAATACATTCATTTTTTTGAAGAATTTATATTTAACAGACACCCGCATTTCAGCACCAAAATTTTTGTAATTATCTCTATCCACCTGACGTGAATCATATTGAAGTGTAGTTGGATTTATACTGTCTTTTATATTAATAGGTTTTGTATATCCAACACTATTTCTTTCAGCCACAACAGCAAAAGATTTGATTTGTATATTTATTGATTTTGAAATCTCATATTTAAAAGTAATTGATGCAACGTTAAATGGAGCTCCAAACCAATTTCTTTCTCTAGATGATTGACGATGGTTTTCATTGAATTGAAAATCTGTAAGACCTCCCGGCTGTTGACTTTCATAATTCATATTAGTATATTCTCCAGCAATATTTATTTTTTTGGTTAGCTGATAATTTGCAGAGAAGTAGCCGGTGTATATACTATAACGACTATTGTTTCGCCAACCTTCAGAAGTTCGGTTATGCATAAATCCATAATAAGAAAACTTTTTATATGTTCCGCCAATTGCATTATAGGTATTGAACAAGTTGTATGATCCAACGGTTTGTTGACTTTCAAAAGTAAATGGCTTGTTAGGATTACCTTTTTTAACTTGATAATTCAGCAATCCGCCAAACTGTGGGCCATATTGCAATGAAGCAGCTCCTCTAACGACTTCAATACTTTTCAAGGCTTCCATTGGAGGTGTATAATAAGTTTCAGGGTAGCCAAAAACTTCTGAACTTATATCATATCCATTTTGCCTCACATTAAATTCCCATGAACGGTTAGGACTTAATCCCCTTGATGCCACTCCAGCCTGAATGCCTGAGCCATCATTTTCCCATATACTCATGCCCGGAACTTTTGCAAACACCTGACGGGTATTGTTGGTACTTAAGTCTGCATTTAGTTTAGACAATTGTATAACTTCTGTTTTTTTTCCTACATAAATCACGTTGTCTTTCAAATCAGGCATCCTCTCTAAATCGCTTATAGATTGATCTTCATGTTTGGTAACTTCTTTAAGTGTTATGGTTTTTGTTGTATCTATTTGCTGTGAATTTGCGGTATAAAATGCCATTAAACTAAAAGAGAAAAGCAGTTGTAATTTTTTCATAAAAGATTTATCAGCTGTTAATTTTTCCCGCAAAGATTAGTCTCAATATTGAATTTCACAATTAAGCAACCAAATTATTTAGAATTATTCTAAATAACAACGAATTAAATATTTTGTACAAAGATTTTTTAGCACACAAGTTTAATTGTGCTGTTGTTTTAATCTACTTTTATGTTGTTTTTAAGTAGTCTATTTTGACAGCTCTATAAAATAACCTATTTGTAAAAAGTCGCGACCAGTTTCATCATTTATTTTATAGTCGAACTGGTGTATATAACCAATTAGAATAGTTGACTCTTTTGAAGGTTTGTAGTTAAATGCAAGTAACATTCTGTTTCTTACAAAATAAGGTTCTTTGTCAGTAAAAAAGATTTCATTACTTGCACTAATTTGAAATGGCTTATATTCATTTTTTTCTTTTCCAAATGGATAAGAAACACCTATTCTGTAACGAAAACGGTTGCGGAAGCCATTGCTTGTAAATCTCAATTCTGATCGATAACGCTGTTCTATTTTTAGTTTCCCGATAGATTGAAAAAGAATAATCTGAGGCCAAATTCTAAACTCATCATTGTATTTAGGTAAGATAAAGTTTCCACCTTCTTTGTAGGTTTGATAGCTACCTGCACCCAATGTCATTAAAACGTTTTTCTGAATTTTATAGTTAATTCCACCTTTGTATTCGTAATAATGATAATGGTTATAAAATTTTAAGGAGCGTATTTGTCCTTCTCCAAAAAAGCTCCATTTATCATTATAGTTATATTTTACATTCAGAATATTCCAACTACCTAAATCAAATTTTTGAGCAATGCTTGTTTGGTTTGACCACAGTATGATTGAAGCTAATAATAGTTGTCTCATTCAGTTTTATTTTGACATGTTATTCTTTTGAACAACAGCAACAGATTTTTGCATAAGCAAAGAATTGGGGATGGTGATTATTTCACCTTTGTCTGTTTTTAGATGAACAAAGAAATAAGTCAAATCAGATACTTCTCCTTCAAAGGGGTAATCTTTATCTAATATTTTTAACGTATCACCAATTTTTATGGGATGATTAAAAAACAATAACAAACTTGAGGTTATATTTGAGAGTAAAGACCACTGAGCAAAAAAAGCAATTCCCAAAGCTGTTAGAATAGTTCCAACAAAAACTGCGATTTCACTTTGTTCAAGACCCCAAATGGCAGATAGGAGTATGGTTGCTGCTATAAAAGAAAAAAGGTGTACCGCTTTCACAATTATTTTTCTTCTGCCTCGCTGTACATGGCTTTGTTTTAAAGTATTGTTTATAAATATTTTGGTTATATAGTGTGTAATTATATACCCAACCACTATTATAATAGTTTCAATAATTTGAATTTTGTATGTTTCCATAATTACTTCTAAAATGTTTTTTATAAGTTCCTTTTTCCAATCCATTTTACTTATGTTTTATGGTCTTCATTTGAATTACATCCACAAGAAAAGCGAATGCCATTGAAAAATAAATATATCCTTTCGGTATTTCAAAGTGAAAACCTTCGGCAAGAAGTGAAACCCCAATCATCATTAAAAAGCACAAAGCCAATATCTTAAAAGATGGATGGTTTCTAATAAATTCGCTAATTGGTTTTGAGGCTAATAACATAATTACTACAGTGACAACTACTGCTGTATACATTACCCAAAGTTCTTGAACCATACCTACGGCAGTTATAATAGAGTCGATAGAGAATACCATATCCAAAATGATTACCTCTGAAAGCAATCTTTTAAAACTGCTTTTCGCTGGAGTGGTTGGTTTGTCTTCATTGGCAATTTCAGTTTTATGATATATTTCTTTAGTACTTTTATAAATTAAAAACAGTCCACCTATAATTAATATTAATCCTTTGCCTGAAAAGTCGTTGCCAAAAAGCGTAAAGAGAGTTTGGTCTAGTTTTAATATCCAAGCAATAAAAGCTAACAGCAATAACCTCATGACCATAGCCAACCCCATTCCCCAAAATCGAAGCTTACTTCTTTGGTTATCTGGCAACTTATCAGCCAGAATAGAGATGAAAATGATATTGTCAATACCAAGAATTACTTCAAGTGCAATTAATGAAATTAAGGGAATTATTGCTTCTATCATATTCGTTTTATTTTAGTTTATTAGTTGTTCAATTGTCCTTGGGGTATGTCTAGTATCAGTTTGTCTAAGAACTTATTTATTTCAACAAATATATATGCAACTTGTTAAATAATCTATCGTTATAGTTTCTTGAGAATGCGGCTAATACATCATGTCTCTTTGACTGAATCACGGATTAAGCGGATCCGCCAAGGGTCGGACACGTTACGCAGATTTCACAGATTAATTATTCGAAAACCACTATCCCCATCACACAGCCCTAGTTCACGATAATTATCGGAATTATGTCCACTTTTTTGGCAATTCAACAAGTGAAAAAGTATATATAACCGAAAAAGTTTATTTATAACTAAAATGTATATAACAGCTCAATAGTTACTTCATCTCAATTATTTATATGCTAAACCCGGACAGAAGCCTAACAAACATTACGCTCCGACGAGACGTCGGAGCGGGACAATTGAACACATGAAAACTCTCAGAAATAAAGTGTTTGCAATAGGTGGATATATAGTGAAAAATGGTAATCATAGAATATTAAAACTATCACTTGCTATGAAGCGACGAAAATGGTTTACCGGACTTTGGATGAACATTAATAATATAAATAAATCAACTGCTTTTTATTTCTAATGACAATTTTGGGATAAAATATTATCCACCACCCACCACCACCCCTAACCGATTATTTTATATATCATTATTGTTTGTTTAGCTGTATTTTTGCGTCCTATATTTACCTTTATATTTTCTGTAACATATACCCATGTCCGAAAAAACATTATTGACTGACCAAGAATTGTTAGATATGATTAGGCATGGCAAACAATCTGCTTTGATTAGGCTGCATAAGCAATGTTATGATGGCATCAGAAACCACATCCTCAGAAACAATGGCTCTGAAATAGATGTTGATGATGTGATACAAGACGCTTTAGTCATCACCTGGCAAAAAGCCATCAAACCAGATTTTGTACTCTCAGCCAAACTCTCTACCTACGTGCACTCGGTTGCCAAGTTTATTTGGATGAACAAAATGAGAAAAGAAGGTAAAGAAATAATGTTTGAAGAAATGCCCGAAGGCGGCATGCCCATGTGGACCGAAAGAAACCAGTCTTCTATGGATATGAAAATAGTGAGGGCCTGCCTCGACGAAATAGGTGAGACCTGCAAAACCCTTTTAGGATTGTTTTACTTTGATGGTTATGGTATGGATAAAATAGCCCAAATGATGGATTTGGCCAACGCAGATACTGCTAAGTCTAAAAAGTACCAATGCCTTAAAAAACTAGAAACCATCATCAAATCGAGATATAGAAAGGAGGATTTTATATAATGAGTGAAGAACCTATACATACCGACGATATAGACAAATACCTCATGGGTCAAATGGGTGTGTTTGAGCAAGGCTTGTTCGAACACAAACTGGCTCAAGATGATGAGTTGAAACTAGAATTGGCTATCAGAAAAAAAGCCATGGAGATGATAGAGTGGCAAAGGGCTAACCAACTCAAAGAGTATATCAAAAGAAATACGCCACACAAACGGGTGCTTACTTTTTGGCAACAGGTTGCTGTATATAGCTCGGTGGCTTGTTTGTTGTTTTTTGTATTGTCGTGGGCCATGCTCACTCTCTATTTCCCTGAAAACAACTTAGCCATTAACCAAAACAAAACCACCCAAGAAAACAAAACGGATATAACAGATAGCAATGGCAATAATGGATACACAGCACCTGAAATAACTAATGACCAAATAGTGCAAAGCCCAAATACGCCATCACAAGTGCAAGACTCAGCCGCTACTGTAGAGTCTATGAATAATGAAGTTAAAAGTGATATTGCTTCAGCCCAAGAGCAAGACGTACCGCCTGCTGCTGCATCTTATAATGCCAGTGATGAATATGTGATAAAAAGTGATGCTTTGGTTTTAGATACTGTATTCTATGCAGCTAGTTTTATTTTAAACACAGATAGAGCAATTGCCAGCAGAGCCCCAGAAGCAGAGAGCAAAGCCAAACCCATAGTTAAAGGCAATAAGACTACATCAGTTGCCGAAGATACGGCAGCTATTCCTATGGTTAAAAATGCTACATTGACTTTAAAAGTTGAGTTTTGGCAATCGCCTATCAACTACCGTGGCTATAAGTTTAATGGCATGCGGGTGCAACTATATGGCATTCAAAACCCACAGAAAGTGAAGTTTAAAGTGATTAACGACGAGTTATATATGCTGAACCAAGGGCAGGTATTTCATATCATCAAAGAAGACAGGTATAACAGCTATTGGCCTGAGACCGATAAAGCTGTGTTGAAAATGTTGAAATAATGTGTTTCGTTTTTTGCTATTCATATGCTGCGTATAGATATGAAGATTAACTTTGCAGAATTATGAGTAAAACTTCTGAAATCAAATTGAAAGTTCATTTAGATGAACAAAATATGCCTGAGAAAATGGAATGGAATTCTGATGAGCAGCCCGAACAGTGGAATGAATGTCAAGGATTGATTTTCTCAGTTTGGAATGCAGCCGAGCAAAATGCCATGCGTATTGACCTTTGGACAAAAGACATGCGTATAGATGAAATGAACTACTTTGTTTTTCAAACCATCATGACCTTGGCTGATACCTATGAGAATGCTACCCAAAATGAAGAGTTAGCCAGAAAAATGAAAGGCTTTGGGGAATTCTTTGCAGAAAAAGCAGAGATATTTAAAAATCCGCCTGCAGCTCCACACTCACACGACCACGATCACGACCATTAATTGTATAGACACATGCAATCTATTTTAAGCATACAAGAAGTAACCAAGCAATATGCCAATCATAAAGCATTAGACTGTGTTAGTTTAGAAATTCCTAAGGGAACTATATATGGATTGCTAGGCCCCAATGGTGCGGGTAAAACGTCGTTAATCAGAATTATCAACCAAATAACCGCCGCCGATTCAGGTCAAGTGTTGTTTAATGGTGAACCCATCAGTCAGAAACATATAGCCCAAATAGGTTACTTACCCGAAGAAAGAGGGTTGTATAAAAAGATGGAAGTGGGTGAGCAGTTGCTATACTTGGGTCAGCTTAAAGGCTTGTCGAAACAAGTGGTGATACAACGTTGCAAAGAGTGGATGGTGCGGTTTGAAATTCAAGATTGGTGGAACAAAAAACTGGAAGAGCTTTCTAAAGGCATGCAGCAAAAAGTGCAGTTTATCTCTACGGTATTGCACAAACCTGAGTTGATTATATTAGACGAGCCGTTCACCGGTTTCGACCCTATAAATGCCAACCTCATCAAAGATGAAATCATCAAACTAAAAAACGAAGGGGCAACCATTATATTTAGTACCCACAGAATGGAATCGGTAGAGCAGATGTGCAACAATATTGCCCTTATCAATCATTCTAAAAAAATAATTGACGGACAACTGAGTGAGATTATAAATCAGTTTAAAGAAAATATATACGAGGTGGAGTATATGGCCGAAAACGATATTAAAGATATTGGCTACGAGATAGTAGAAGCCGGCACACACGGTGCTTTTAAAACAGCTAAAATAAAATTAGAGAAAAATATATCGCCTAACAAACTCTTGAGCGATTTGATAACCCGTGCTGAAGTGCATATATTTAAAGAGATACTGCCTACTGTAAACGATATCTTTATCAAGTTAGTTAAAGAATAGCCCTATATATATGTCGCCAATTTTAGCAGTTAAAAACCTATCTATTTCATTTGATGGACAGACAACATTGGTCGACCAAGTTTCTTTTTCATTGTCGCCCGGTGAAATCAAAGGAATCGTAGGCGAGTCAGGTTCGGGTAAGTCTATCACGGTGTTTAGCTTAATCAGGTTATTAGACAAAGCTATAGTGACAGGGGAGGCACTATATACCGACAAAGCAGGTCAAACACATAACCTACTTACTGTTGATTTACAAACCTTGCAAAAAATAAGAGGTGGCGAAATTGGGTTTGTGTTTCAAGAACCAATGACTTCACTGAACCCATCAACAACATGCGGACTGCAGATAGATGAGGCCATTGTCAAACATCTAAACTACTCAACTTCACAAGCCAAACAAAGATCGTTGGAATTGTTATCTGAAGTAAAGTTAACAGAAGTAGAGCGTATATATTCATCATACCCACACCAACTTTCAGGCGGGCAACGACAAAGGGTGATGATTGCAATGGCTTTAGCAGCCAATCCACAAATATTGATAGCTGATGAACCAACCACAGCTTTAGATGTAACAGTGCAAAAATCGGTGGTAGAGCTTATCAAACAATTGGCCATAGACAGACATATGGCGGTGTTATTTATCAGTCATGATTTAGGACTGGTGCAATACCTAGCTGATAAAACCATTGTGATGTTTAAAGGTCAAATATTAGAAGAAGCATCATCAACAATGTTGGTCAATCATCCCACCCATGCATATACGCAAGCTTTAGTTAACAGTAGACCATCACTAAATGCAACGATGGATAGGCTGCCTGTTTTTGATGAGCGATATGAGCTGATTAAGTCGGAGATAAAACCTAAAAACCATACTGATAGTAAAGTATTAATAAAGGTAAATCAGATAAAAAAACATTTCACAGTAAAGAAAGATTTTTGGGGCAGACCCAAAGTAGTGACCAAAGCCGTTGACGATGTTTCATTTGAAATAAACCAAGGAAAAACTTTAGCCATTGTGGGCGAATCAGGCTCAGGGAAATCAACTGTAAGCAAACTGCTGTTAAATTTAGAAGCGATAAATGCAGGTGATATATATTTTGAAGACCAGAAAATATCAGGTTTGACAGAAAGCCAGTTCAAACCCTTCAGAAGACAAATGCAGATGGTTTTTCAAGACCCATATTCATCTTTGAATCCATATCATACCATCGAAGAAATAATAGCAGAGCCCTTGCATATATTTAATATAGATAGCAAGAGCAACCGAAAAGAAAGAGTAGCCAGTTTACTCAAAAAAGTACATTTACCGCAAGATTTTATGAGCAGACATCCACATCAGTTATCAGGCGGGCAAAGGCAAAGAATTTGTATAGCTAGGGCATTGGCCACGTCACCACCATTTATTATATGTGATGAGTCGGTAGCGGCTTTAGATGTATCTGTTCAAGCCACCGTTTTGAACTTGCTTAAAGACCTTCAAGAAGAATTAAATTTAACTTATCTTTTCATCACACACGACTTGCATGTAGCCCGATTTATATCACACACCACATTGGTGATGCAAAAAGGGAGGGTAGAAGAGTACGGTAAAACGTCAGAGTTGTTTGACAGTCCGCAATCTAGCTATCTTCAAAATTTGTTATTAAATATTTTTTAACAATAGTATTACATTGACTCAATATATGTAGTTTTGCAGTCCATATAACCAAAAGTATTATACTTTTAAAACGTATGGAAAAGACTAAATATATATTTGTTACAGGAGGAGTTACCTCATCTTTAGGAAAAGGAATTATTTCAGCTTCATTAGCCAAATTATTACAAGCAAGAGGGTATACGGTTACCATTCAAAAATTAGATCCATATATAAATGTAGATCCAGGAACATTAAACCCATACGAGCATGGCGAATGTTATGTGACGAATGATGGTGCCGAAACCGATTTAGATTTAGGCCATTACGAAAGATTTTTAAATGTACCTACCAGTCAGGCTAATAATGTGACCACGGGTAAAATATACCAACACGTAATAGAGCAAGAAAGACAAGGGGCTTTTTTAGGAAAAACGGTACAGGTGATTCCACACATCACAGATGAAATTAAAAGAAGAATAAAATTATTAGGCGAGACAGGAGAGTTTCAAATAATCATTACAGAAGTAGGAGGAACAGTAGGCGATATAGAAAGCTTGCCTTATATAGAAGCTATTCGTCAAATGAGATGGGAGCTAGGCACTGATGATACAGTTTCGATACATCTTACCCTTGTTCCTTATTTAAAAGCAGCAGGTGAGCTTAAAACCAAACCTACACAACACTCTGTGAAAATGCTTTTAGAAAGTGGCGTGCAACCAGATATATTGGTGTGTAGAACAGAGCATTCATTAGGTGATGATTTACGTAAAAAGATAGCCTTATTCTGTAATATCAATAGAAATGCGGTAGTAGAGAGCATTGATATGGAAACCATATATGATGTGCCATTAAAAATGTTAAGAGAAAAACTAGACAGGTTGTGTTTGACTAAGCTGCATTTGCCACTTAAAAATGAGCCAGATTTAGAAATTTGGAAAGAGTTTTTATTTAAGCATAAAAACCCAAAACAAGAAGTAAGAATAGGGTTGGTAGGGAAATATGTTGAATTGCCTGATGCATATAAATCTATTATAGAATCTTTTATTCATGCAGGAGCCGATAGAGAAACAAAAGTTAAATTACAATATATACATTCAGAAACCATCACTGCCGATAATGTTGCTTTAAAATTAGATAATTTGGATGGCGTATTGGTGGCTCCAGGTTTTGGCGATAGAGGTATAGAAGGAAAGATAGAAGCTATAAAATATGTGAGAGAAAACAATATTCCATTTTTTGGTATATGTTTAGGTATGCAATGTGCCGTGATTGAATTTGCAAGAAATGTATTGGGCATGAAAGGAGCACACAGTTCAGAGATGAATAGCAGAACCAAATACCCGGTGATTGACTTAATGGATAGTCAAAAGAAAATTACGAAGAAAGGCGGTACCATGAGGCTTGGAGCTTATGCGTGCGACTTAACCAAAGGTTCTAAAGCGGCAGCGGCCTATGGCAAATTGCATATATCAGAAAGACACAGGCACAGATATGAGTTTAATAATAAATATACCGAAGAGTATATAAATGCTGGGATGAATTTTACTGGAATAAACCCAGAGAGTGGTTTGGTAGAAATAGTTGAAATACCAAAACATCCATTTTTTGTAGGGGTGCAGTTCCATCCTGAATTGAAAAGTACAGTAGAAAATCCGCATCCAATTTTTATAAAGTTTGTGAAAGCAGCAGTTGATTACAGACAGAAGTTGAATTAGGAATTAAAATTTATATATATAACCCGCTCTTTTCAGATAAGATGGAGCGGATTTTTTTTTGTTTGTTTGTAGATAGAAAAGTAAATTGACATATACTTTTCACAGCTGTCATCCTGAATTTATTTCAGGATCGAGTATATATCAATAACATTTAGCCCATACCGATTTCAAATGTCTGTAGGTCAAGAATTTAAGGTATAAATCTAAGTTAAATCTTATAAAAAAGTAAATCCAATTCTTTTATTTAATCCAATTTCAAAAATTCTAATTAAGGTTGAAAGTTGGATATTCCCTCTGCCATTTTCAATTCTTGATATATAACTTTTTTTAGTGCCAGTTTTTTCTGCTAATTCTTCTTGAGTTATTTTAGCTTCTTTTCTAGCTTCTTTCAGCATTTCACTAATGATAAACATTTGAGATTTCTCTTCATACATGTTTCTTGATTCACTTCCGATTTTTCCATGTTCAACTTCTATTAGTTGATCAAAAGTGGTTATTTTTTTACTGTCTTTCATTTGGTCGTTTTTTGTTTAAAATATTCCTTCATTAAATTCAATCCTTTTTCTATTTCATTTCTAGGTGTATTTTGTGTTTTCTTTTGAAATGCATTAAAAAGAATAACTAGTTTACCTTTATCAAAGCAACAGAATATCCTGTAAATATTTGATTGATATTCAATTCTAATTTCATAAAGTCCATTGGTTCCTGTTATATGTTTTAAGAATTTTTCTGGAATCTTTTCTACTTGTTTAATTAGCTCAAGAACATATTTTATTTTCTCTTTTAATTTATCATCTTGTTTTTGGTAGAATGATATAAAATGGTCTTCATAAAATATTATTTCTCTTGACACGATACAAAGTTATCTCATAAGTTAACAATTTGCAAATAAAAGTACAGTATTTTAAAATATATTCAGCCCACACCGATTTCAAATCGGCTTGGTAGAGTTAAGTTGGAGCGGATTTTTGTTAGTTTGTAGATAGAAAAGTTAAATGATATATACTTTTCACAGCTGTCATCCTGAATTTATTTCAGGATCATGTATATAACAATAATTATTCGTTTAACTTAGATAGTGTTTTGAATTATAAGAAAACAATAATGGGTTCAGTTTTTATTTATATATTGCAGTATTATTATATATATATATGAGTAATAAGATATATCCATGTTTGTGGTTTGATGGTCAAACCAAAGCAGCTGCTGATTTCTACTGTTCCATTTTTAAAAATTCAAGTATTACTGCTCAAAATCCGATGGTGGTAAATTTTGAAATAGAAGGTTTTAAAGTGATGGCATTAAATGGTGGACCCATGTTTAAAATAAACCCAAGTATATCTTTTTTTGTTATGTATGAAACAGATGAAGAAATAACCCACATATGGAATAAATTGGTAGCAGGTGGAAGTGTGATGATGGCACTAGACCAATATCCATGGGCAAAGAAATATGGTTGGTTGGTCGATCAGTTTGGTATGACTTGGCAATTGATGTTAGATAAACTACCTGAACATGGTCAGAAGATTATCCCCTCATTTTTATTTATCGGTGATCAAAATGGAAATGCTCAAAAAGCAATCAATCATTATACAACTATGATCAAACCTTCACAGATATATCATTTAGAACTAGCAAAGGCAGGAGATCCGCAACCTAAAGGTGATTTAAAGTTCGGACATTTTATGTTAGATACACAACTATTTGCTGCTATGGATGGCATTGGAGAGCATGCTTTTAAATTTAACGAAGGAGTTTCTTTGGTAATAGAGTGTGAGGACCAAGTTGAAATTGACCATTGTTGGAACAGTTTAACTCAACATGGTAAAGAATCTCAATGTGGATGGTTGGTAGATCAGTTTGGCGTGTCATGGCAAATAATCCCCAAAAATTTAGGCAGCTTATTGATGAATCCTGAAAAGCAAGGAAGACCCATGCAAGCTTTAATGGGCATGAAAAAGATAGAAATTGATGCTCTGCTCAATGCCTAACATTTATTCTTTTTTGGCAAACTTGAGTTGGGCTACAATAATATAGCTCACAATAGTCATTAAGGTCCACGAACTTATTTTCTGAAAATGCACCACTTTCCAACCGTTGTGTTGGTTGGTATATTTCCATGCTCCAAAAAAAGTAGCAAAATTTTCGGCAAGCCATATAAAAAAACCGATTAAAATAAAAGAGAGTATTACGGGCATTTGTCTTCTGATACCGCTGGTATTAAAGTACACTTTAGCAGGATAGAACGCAATAATAACTAATGCAGAAAGTATCCACCTATAATCGCCAATAAAATGATGGGTAAAGAAATTGATATATATGAACAAACTCAAAGCCCAACCAATCCAATATATAGGCCAAGGAGACATCTTTAATTCAAATCTTCGCCAAGCTTGGCACATATAACTGGCAACTGATGCATACATAAAACCGCTATATAGTGGTACTCCATAAAATTTGGAATAAGCTTCTTCGGGGTAGCTCCAGGAGTGTTTACTTACTTTAAACCACTCCATCAAAATACCCAGTATATGAAACAAACAAATCACCAATAACTCATCTCTCGATTCGAGTTTAGTGATATACATAAACGCTTGCATGGCTAGGCAACATATAAGCAAAAAATCATATCTAGGCAAAGCCCCAAGAGGTAGCACTTTAGACAGAGCTAGCAAGGCAAAAATAGTTACAGGGAATATGCAAGAAACAGCATTTTTATATCCAAACACAACCAATTCATTCCACCTGTTTTTTAGAAGTGATTGTTGAGAGTTAACATTAAATTTTTGTTCGAGCCAAGTTTGGAGTTTGAATATAGATCTGTCCATAAATTAAAGCAAATATATAAGCTAACGCCAATAAATTTAGTTTATGATATCTGTAATTTAAAGTAAATCTTGTTTAAAAAATAAACTTACTTACTTGGTTATGAATGTAAAAATCTCAACATTTTCCTGTAAATAATTTAAAAAGTATTTAATATATATAATTGTGATTTTTGTATATATAATTTTAAAACAAAATGTTTAAGAAACTTTATCTTGTATTTTTCTAGTAATTTTTACAATCAAAGCACGTGGGAAAAACCTTACGGCAGTAGCCATTATATTGTTCATCAATCCATGTATGGCCACAGTTTTTCCTTTCATCATTGCCTTATAGCCATATTCAGCTACTTCTTTTGAAGTAGGTAATTTACGACCTTTAAACAATGCACTGTCTTCCATCGCAGCAGCAGCTTGAAAACCGCTTTCAGTTGCTCCTGGGCACAGAATGGTAATGGTTACACCCTTATCGCTCACTTCATTATTCACTGCCTCTGAAAAACTCAACACATAAGCTTTAGTTGCAAAATATATAGCCATTTGAGGACCAGATTGAAATGCAGCGGTTGAGGCTACGTTCATTATTTTCCCACTTTTACGAGTAACCATTTCTTGTAAATAGAGTTTTGTGAAATGTGTAAGCGTAGTGATGTTTAAGTTTATCATTTGCAACTCTTTGTCCCAGTTGGTTTCGGTAAACATGCCAAAATCACCAAAACCTGCATTGTTAATCAAATAATCTACTAGTATATGTTGCTTGGTGGTTTCATTATATACTTCTTGGGCTGCATTCGGTGCTGATAGGTCTTTGCCAATTATATATACTTTAATTTGATATTGTTTTTCTAAAGTTGATTTTAAAGCTTCTAATGCTGTAATATTTCTTGCTACCAATACTAAATTGTCGCCTTTAGAAGCGTGTATTTTGGCTAATTCTAGTCCGATGCCATTAGATGCTCCTGTGATTAATGCTGTTTTCATGTTTTTATGAGAAAGTTGTATATATGTTTGGTTATATATTGATAGTTTTTGAATGTAAGTATATATGTTTTTAATTATAAAATACATAGCAAAACTAGGTGAATAGGGTTTATATATATGAATGATATTAACGTTTAGAGATTTTATTTCCGGTGCTTCTTTGTCGGCTGCATTTAAACTTACTAACAGATGCATTGCGAAGTGAAAGATGTTTAGTTTTTCTAGAGGTCATTCTTTTTCGCCACATTCTAAAACTAGAAGGCAATGAGTTTTTACGCATAAAATCAATCACTTCATTTTCTTTTAATCCAAATTGAAATGTGATTGCTTCAAATGGGGTGCGGTCTTCCCATGCCATTTGTATGATTCTATCTATATCTTGTATCGATAATTTC
Source organism: Bacteroidota bacterium (assembly GCA_947460345.1). Taxonomy (GTDB): domain Bacteria; phylum Bacteroidota; class Bacteroidia; order UKL13-3; family UKL13-3; genus CANHGM01. The sequence goes on from CANHGM010000017.1 coordinate 50,058, forward strand.
TGTTTTTTTGTTGCGACTTTCTTTTCTTGTGCCAATTGAAAACTGGATAAAGAAGGCAATCCGCTGTAGGCACATATAAGTTCTGTATTGTTCACTTTTTTTTAAATTTATAATTACTTTGTTAAGCTGTCATGTTCTTGTTTTGCTTTAAAAAGCGGTTTGCCTTGTAATGCTTGAACTAGCGTGAATATAGCGAGCATCCCATATAGTATAGAAATGATAACAACAGACTTTGTATTTTGAAAGAAATAGTAAGCTAAAATTGGCAAAACTTGTAAGGCATGCATCCCAATGAAGTGAGCTATTCTGGGGTCGCCATATTTGGTACTCCAATGCAAAAAAGGAATACTAGCTTCGCCGTCTTGGCCTCCAATGGTATGCGAGAGTCGTGAACCCATCACAAATCCTTCAAATGAAAACACTACAAAAATGATGATTCCTAAACGTATAGCCCATATATAATAACTGGGTAGGGTAGGGAAACTTTCAACAAAAAACAAATAACCAATATAGGCTGTATATACTGTTACTACTGAAGCAGCGATAGCCATTAAGGCATATAAAGCAGAATAAATGGGTGTGCTTATATTGTAATGTGATAATTCACCTTTATTGGCTTGAATGGCAATATATATAATTTCAAATCCTAACATCAGTATGACTGTCCAGTTAAAAAGTTTAATGTTGAATGTAGGAAGGTACGAACAATACCAAGCCATAGTTAAAGCATATAAACCAATGGAAAAAGCGAACTTAAAAGGCTTATACCACGCATTGGCATTATATACTTGTGTGGTGGTAAATTTAGTTAAGAGTAAAAAAATTAAAGCCAATAACATACATATTAAACCAAAGTTGAATAGCGTTTCATTTTTTGTTTTTAATTGTTGGATAAATTGATACATGTTCAAATCTTTATAATTTAAACATTTGTATAAGAAATAAGTTTTTGAAAAGTTTTGATAGCATAATTATATATCTATAAGTAATAAAATTTATGGATTTATCAGCGTTCAGACCTCTTGATAATCATGTCTTTAGCTCTCGACAATCAAATGCGGAGTAGTTGTCGCTGTTCTTCAAGAACGGTGACTTATATATAAGCAAGGTCTGTAACCTGGTATTGTCAAAAATATACTTTACCAAACAAACAAGCATTCGTATATTTGTTTGATGGTATAACATTATATAAATTGAATGTATATTGGTATTGAAAGAAAAAGTATAATGAAGGCAAGATTGGAGTCTTGAAGTAAGAGCTCACGAGACTGGAGTCTCGCGAGGGCTGATAAAAATATAGATTTCGAATCCCGAATACAGAATTTCGAAAAGGACGATGCATTCACCACTAGTTCAAGCGTCTCGCTTGGACTATCATTCAACGAATATATAAATATTTAAATCTCTAACCCGAATTACGAAAAGGATTAGTAATTATTTACTACGTTTCTTCGTTTCAAGTTTTGGTAGTCCTATTGTTCGCAGCATCTCATTTGCTTTCTCAACCTTTTCAGGAAACAATACTATATCGCTGTATTTGTTCAACGACTTGTCAATCCTTACAACAGGAACTTTTTTTTGTTTAATTCTTTTATTGTTGTCCAGCCCTCGCGAGACTCCAGTCTCGTGAGTTCAAATGGCAAGACTCCTGTCTTGCATATTATATATATAATGCTTAAATAAATCATATATAAAAATGTTAAATTTTAAATAATAATTTTATTTTTGCCATATGAGTACAGCTTATAAAATTCGAGACCCTGAAGGAATATATTTTGTAACATTTACAGTTGTTGGATGGATAGATATATTTAGCAGAAAAATATATTGTGATTTAATTTTAGATAACTTAAAGTACTGCCAACAAAACAAAGGATTAATAATACATGCATGGGTTTTAATGACTAATCATATTCATTTAATTGTATCAGCCGGGACTGAACCCTTGCTAGCTGAGATTATTCGTGATTTTAAAAAGTATACAAGTAGAGAAATAATAAAACTTATAGAAACAGAAAAAGAAAGTAGAAAAGAATGGATGTTAAGCTATTTTACATGGAAAGGACAAACAAACCCAAATACAACAAAACATCAGTTTTGGATACATGATAGTCACCCAATACCATTATATAATAATGAGGTAATGCAACAGAAAATTGATTATATACATCACAATCCAGTAAGAGCTGGGTTTGTAGATGAACCTCAGCATTGGAGATATAGCAGTAGCAAAAACTATAAAGGAGAAAAAGGCTTGTTGGACTTAAAATTAATTGAATAAAATGGGAAATTTATTATATAGACAAGACTGGAGTCTTGCAATAAAAGCTCACGAGACTGGAGTCTCGCGAAGGCTGGAAAATTAATTGAATAAAATAAGAAATTTTATTATAAAGGCAAGACTGGAGTCTTGCAATAAAAACTCACGAGACTGGAGTCTCGCGAGGGCGTTCTTGAAGAACGGCGACAACGCAGTACTCACTTCCTTTTCCTATTCTCAAAATAAGTTTCTATCTGTGCTCGAGAAAGGGTATTGAAGGTAAAGTCTTTGGTGAGTCCGCCTTTGCGGGCTGCACATACCCCAAAATACATGTCGAGAAAGCCTTCTTTCTTATGTGCATCTGGATTGATGCTGATAGGCACTCCTTTGCTCATGGCATAGTCTATCCAACGCCAATCTATATCCAGTCGGTATGGATGTGCATTTAGTTCTATCACAACCCCATTGGCTGCACAGGCATCTATCACTTTTGAGTGGTCTATAGGATAACCGGGCCTTGATAGTAAAAGCCTGCCTGTAGGATGCCCTAAAATGGTGGTGTACTTGTTTTCGATGGCTTTGATGAGTCGCTCAGTAGCTTTAGTTTCATCCATCTTTAAATTTTGATGAATAGAAGCCACTACAAAATCAAAGGTGGCCAACACCTCATCGCTATAATCTAGTGAGCCATCCATCAAAATATCACTTTCTATTCCTTTAAAAATCTTAAATGGATATAGCTGTTGGTTGAGCTGGTTTATTTCTATATGTTGAGCTCTAACTCGGTCTTCTTTTAACCCGTTGGCATATACGGCGGTTTTGCTGTGGTCGCACATGCCTAAATATTCATAACCCATTTCTATACAATAAAGGGCCATCTCTTCTATACTGTGCATGCCATCGCTCCATTTGCTGTGGTTGTGCAGCGTTCCTTTTAAATCAGGATAGGTGATGAGTTGACTGTATTTGCCTGCTTTGGCATATTCTATTTCATTCAATCCTTCTCTCAACTCAGGCATTATATAAGGCGTTTGATATTTTGTATATATAGCTTCTTCGCTTTGTTTGTTTTCAGTAGTTATATATCCAAGTTTTTCTAAGTGTAATGGATTGGCTGTGGTTTCGAATAGGGTATTGATATAGGTTGCTGCAGAGGTATAATATATTCTCAGTAAAGGAAATTGCTCAGAACGGAGGGTTAATATATTGTTTTCAAAAATGGCTGTTTCAGAACCATAAAATTGGTTTATAGCATCTATATGCGAAGGTGTATATATAGCCTCTATACAAAAATCAATTTCTTCAATAATTTCAGTCATTCTTCTAATATCACCTGTGATTGAAATTTGATTGGGTTGAATTGAGGCATTTATTTTTTCTTTCCATGCCTCAGCTAATACAATGGCGTTAGCGTAATGTAGTTTGCCTTGGTTTTGTTCTAAGAATTGAATGCTTTCTATAATAGCCGATTGCGTTTTTTCACCAAATCCTTTAACATCTACCAATCTGTTTTCGTTACAGGCGTATAACAATTCACCTATACTTTCAATGCCTAGCTCACGCCATATGAGTCCTACTTTTTTAGGTCCTATTCCTTTTATTTTGAGCATGGCTGCTACGCCCACAGGGGTTTTGGTTGCCAGTTCGTCTAGGTCTTTAAAGCTTCCTGTTTGTTTTATTTCTTCAATTTTACTGGCTAAACTTTTGCCTATACCCTCTATTTTTTCTATTTCATCTTTTGATAAAGCAGATAGGTCTAATCCCAACTTATCTATTCTGAATGAAGCATTGGCATAATTCTTAGCTTTAAAACTATCTAAGTCGTGCAAGTCTAAAAGTTGACTATAGAGTTTAAAAATATCTGCTATATCATCTGTGCTAATCATATATATATATATATAAGGTTAAGATTTGTTTAAATCGTATACTTGTTTCTTTACCATGTCAGCCCATTGTTGGTCAGGGTGTTCTTTGGTAAATGTGCTGTGAGATATGGGTTTGCCAATGGTTATTTTAACTGTTTTGCCTTTTTGCTTATACATTTCATTGGCAAGGTATAGCATTTCTATATTGGCTTTGATACCCAAGCTTTTTCTAATGTTTGATAGTCTATAAAAAAAGTTTGACATGCCACCTTCTATAAATACTGGTATAACATCTTTTTGGTATTTTTTAGAGCGGGTGATAAAAGTTTTTTTCCATTCTAAATCTGTAATCACGCCATCTACTTTTCTGGAAACCAAGCCTGCAGGGAATAAACAAATCAATTGGTCTGATGCAAACAATTCATCTACTGATTGAAGGCTTTGCAGGGCATTTTTGCCATGTTTGTTTACCCCGGTAAAGATGGAGCGAAGTTGATGAAAATTTAGCAGCAAATCATTCACTATAAATTTGATGTCTTTTCTTACTTTGCCTAATTCTGGAACAATGGCTACTGCATCAAAACCGCCGAGTGGATGGTTAGATACTAAGATAGACCCGCCCGTTTTAGGTATATTTTCTAGCCCCACTATTTCTACGGTTACGCCAAATTCTTTGATGCAATTTTGACAAAAAGTAAAGGCATCTTCTTTGTCATGTGCAACCATAAAACTATTTATATCATCTTCATGTATAATACGTTTTAAGTAATTGATTACGAAGCTAGGAATCCATTTTAAAGCCTTTGGATTTTTTTCTTTAAAAAGTTTATATATATCAACAAATTTTGCTTGGGTTTCTATCATTATAGACTATTTAAGATGCTTATCTAACCAATCAAAAAATACACGTTGCCAAAGCACAGAGTTTTGTGGTTTAGTAACCCAATGGTTCTCGTCAGGGAAGTATAAAAACCTGCTAGGCACATTTAATGATTGAGCGGCTGTAAAAGCTTCCATACCTTGTCCTAAGGGAACTCTATAGTCTTTTTCATTGTGTATAATTAAAATAGGGGTATCCCAGCTTTTAACAAAATGATGTGGTGAGAATTTATCGTAATTGGTTTTGTTATCCCAGTAAGAACCTTTTTGGTCGTTTTTAGCAAAGAACATTTCCTCAGTAGTACCATACCAGCTCTCCATATTAAACATACCACAATGAGCAATAAATGCTTTAAAACGCTTTTCGTGGTGGCCTGCTATCCAATAAGCACTGTATCCACCGAATGAAGCACCCACGCACCCTAACCTGTCTTTGTCTACATATTTTTCTTTACTTATATCATCAATACTAGACAGCAAATCATTCATACATTGTCCGCCATAATCGCCCCCAATTTGGTCGTTCCATTCTTTACCAAAACCTTGCAAACCTCTTCTATTTGGAGCAATTACGATATATCCTTTAGCAGCCATCAATTGAAAATTCCAACGGTAACTAAAAAATTGTGAAACGGGACTTTGAGGTCCACCTTGACAGAACAGTAGGGTAGGGTACTTTTTAGTTTTATCAAAATCAGGGGGATAAGTAACCCAGCATAAAATGTCTTTGCCATCTGTTGCTTTCACCATACGTTTTTCAACGGTTCCTACTTTTAGGGTTGTATATAATTTGTCATTTGTGTGGGTTAGTGTAATTTCTTCAGCTTTAAGAGAGGTTATATATAACTCAGTTGGTTTGCTTATAGTTTGTTTTGAAGTGAGTAATAGATTATTGTCAATAATTTCTATACTTAAATAGTCTTGAATTCCTTTGCTGCGGGCTTCTATTTTTTTGTTTGAAATGTTTATTTTCAATATTTGTTTGCAACCTTCATCCACAATAATGGCATATATATATTTGCCATCGTTAGATTGGGTAAAGCTTTCAAAAGTTCTATCAATATCAGCAGAGATTTCTGTTTTTTGTTTCAGGTCAAAATCATAACACATCAACCTGCTTTTATCGCTTTCGTATCCTGGACGTTCCATGCTCAACCAAAATAGTTTTTTGCCAGTATTGTTATATTGAGGGTCTTGGTCGTATCCAGGCATGCCATCGGTAAGGTTAGTTGTTACGCCAGTTTCGATATTATAATTAAACAAGTCGCTATTGGTGCTATAGGCTGCATCGGTGCCGGTGAGTTTTTTACTGGTATATATAAAACTTTTGCTATTAGGAGCCCAGCATAATTGTTCCTCGCCACCCATGGGTTGTAATGGGGCGTCAAATCTTTGGTCTTTCATGGCATCAACAGGAGCACCTAATATCATGCCTTCATTGTATTTGACATAAAATACATGACTATAACTTTCATCTTCCCAGCTATCCCAGTGTCTATACATCAAACCATCTATGATTTTAGCTTTCACATTAGGTAAGTCTGGGTATAGTTCAGTAATAGTATTATCAAGTTTCACATCTTTAAAGAAAAGAACTTTGGTAGCATCGGGGCTATATAAGAACCCATTGATTCCACCTTCTATATTGGTCACTTGTCTTAGGTTGTTGCCATTGGGGTCTATTTCCCAAAGTTGCATATCACCACTTTTAGCAGAGAGAAAACCAATACGTTTTCCATCGGGGGTATATTTAGCAGCAGAAGCGTTTAAGCTTGCATCTGTTAAGGCTTTGTTTTTATTGTTTTGTAAGTTTAATGAATATAAGATATTAGTACCTTTATTGGCAGCAAGGTCGTAGTTTTTAACTCCATATATCACTGTTTTTTTATCAGGAGATAGTTTTGGGTCGCTCACTCTACCAATTTTCCAGAGAGTTTCAGGGGTGAGTTTATCTTGTGATTGTGTCAATGTAAAAGCAAACAAAAATAAGGTAACATATACGTATTTCATAATGGCAAAAATAAGAAGTGGAACGATACGAGACGTAAAATCTTCACAAAATATATTGGTATGTAAAATGATTGGGTAATATATTTGCCGTGCATTTTGCTCCCATGGTGGAATTGGTAGACACGCCATCTTGAGGTGGTGGTTCCGTAAGGTGTGGGAGTTCGAGTCTCCCTGGGAGCACTTTCTTTTTTAACAGTAAATAGAAGCGTTTTAAAAATAATTATTCAAAAATTATTTTTTTGCATCCCATTGGGTTGCCATCTATCCATAGCTTTATTACATATATCCCTTTATAAGAATGGGTGTTTTGCAATACACAACTATTTGATTTAGAACTTTGGGTTAATATTTGTTTCCCAGCTAAATCATATAATTCTATAGTCAAGTTTCTATATATATTCCCTTCATAATTGATTTGAAAGAATGTGCCAGCAGGGTTGGGGTATATATTAAACATGGTATTGGTTGGTGGTGTTGAGATTCCCAAATTGATATTATAACAATTGTTTTCAGGGTTGTTCATCCATATCAACGAATCGTTTTGGTGGAAGCAAAGCAGTATAAAACCATAATCAAATACACCCCATCCATTATAGAAAAGTCCATAATTGCTTCCTATACCTTCAATTATTGATACATATGAATTTGGATCAAATGATATTCTTTTTCTGTAATTTCCATGGATTAGAATTGAGTCGATTTTACTTACAATTTGTATTGAAGAATCACCCCACAACCAAGGACTTTTAATGATGATTGTATCACCAATTTTAGCAGAGAAATTATATAAAAGATAGTTAATGCTATCGTTTTTGTTTACAAAATACCACTTGTTTGAGTCTTCTCTCACGGCACAGAAATAGTTGGCATTGGCAGCTTTGAACATCGTATCCGTTGATTCACCTATTTTTTTATATGTTAATCCGTTTAAAGATGTATCGCCCATAATTCCATAAGAGCGGAAGGTAACATTGAAATTAGTGCCACCATTGGCTATATTCCATGAAGCATTTGAATCTGGGAAATGAAATTTTGTCTGAGCTTGGGTTTGGATACCCATTATTAATAGAGCTATGAATAGAAGATTTTTATTCATATATGTGTTTAGTTTATTCATCTGCTTTAACATCTTTCACAGACTCGAATGAATTTGTGAGATTGGCATATTCATGAATCATAAAATGCTGCAGTTCTTGATTGAAAATGGCTTTGTCTTCTTCTGTTAATGAAGCATACAAATCTTTCAACTCTTGGTTGATGGCTGCTTTCTCTTGTTCTGTAGCAGCATTCATTCCTCTATAATGATATTTTTTAAAATCGAATTTCATTCGTACGTATTTTCGTCTGCAATGATAAGGAACATATTTCTTTTTTTATATATTTGGTTTTGTGTCTTTTGCAACAATTTACGGGCTCAAGAAAAAGAGCTTACGGCCACTCAAAAAAACAATATTCAACTGATCAGAGCTATCGAAAAATATGCTCATACCACTTTAGGCTTTAAACTTAAACCTCAATTTTATACAAAATGGGAAACCAATGACAGCATGACAGCCTATGTATATATAAGCAAAGCAGATAGCATTAAACCACCCAAAGGCATCAGTACCTATTTGTTTTTTGGTACTGATTACGTCAAAGCTGATTCAGCCAAACAACATTATGATAGCCTCGGTTACCATACCATCATTTATAAAACAGCCGGTAACAGTGCCTGTAAACTGTCGTCACGATTATTAGCATATCCTCCACATGCTTTGGCATTTATTTGCTTTCACGAATTGTTTCATCGCCACAGACAAGCCACCAAATCTAAATTGTTATATAGTTTTGAAGAAGCCACTTGCGATGTGATGGGAAACTATGCCACCATTCAGTTTTTAGAAGCGTATTCTCAGAGCTATCCTGAATTTATACCCTATATAGATTCGGCAAAAGTGCAAGCAAACGTGAACGAACAATTTTATCAATACCTGCTTAATCAAACAAAAATAAATCAAACTCCATCAAAAAACAGTTTGCCTATAATTGATAGTTTACCCAATATAAAAAAGCAGTTCAATATATTTCAACAGGATAGGTTTGATTACCCCATAAACAATGCATTTAAACTCAGAACCTTGTTTTATGCGAAATACTATTTTGATATAAAAACGATATATTTGAATAAAAAATCATTGAAAAAAGTATTGAAATATATAACCAAATTAAAAGGCACAGAGAGCAGTATATATGAAACTATAGTGAATGAAAATAATAAATATATCAATTAACCATATTAAAACGTTATACAGCAAGTGAAACGCTCCTATAAAATATTGCTTTGGATTTTTTCGACACTGCTATTGGTGTTTGGCGGGGTTGTATTGTATATATACACAAACTTAGGCCAAATAAAAGCGGGGGCTCTCGAGAAAGTAAACACCTATTTATCAGCTCCTGCAAAAGTGGAGAATATTGATATCACCTTTATACATTCATTTCCTAAAATTGAGTTGACCCTAGAACATGTATATGTAAAATCTCCGGTTAAAAATACTTTTCATGAAGAATTGTTGGGCTGTAAGTCAATCTCTATTGGGTTTGATTTCTGGGATATATTCAATAAAAAATATAAGTTTAAGAAAATAGCTGTGAATGATGGAAACATAAATATATATACTAACAAAGAAGGGAAATATAATTACGATATTATCAAACATGATACTTCGACTAGTGGCTCAAATGCTGATATATTTTTGAAAGAAGTATCCTTTCACCATATGCAGTTTCATTTGGTAGACGATTTACATCACATGTCGGCTAAAGCATATATCAAGAATTTGGTTTTTTCAGGAAATTTTAAAGAGAAAATATATGATATGAAATTAAACACCGCCTTGAAAATAGAGCAGATTCAGTCGGGAAGTCAGAACTTTACTTTGCAAGAAGAGATAAACATCAGTACCAAATTGTCTATTGACAGAGTAAAGAAAATATATACGATAGAAGAAGGGAAATTAACTAATGACCAACTAAAATGTGATTTAAAAGGATATATAAATAATGAAAAAAGCACTTTTTATAATTTGTCGTTTAACCAAGAACAATGCGATTTATTGTATTTAAGTAACCTATTGCCTGTAGCTTATAAAGAGAAATTGTCAGCATATACCGCAGCAGGGAATATTACATTGCATATAGATTTGAAGGGAGCGTTTACTAATACTCAGAAGCCTGTGTTATCAATACTTTCCACACTTAAGAATGGGTCGCTACAATCGCCTGATAAAAAAGTAAAAGCCACCAATCTCAGTTTTGAGTTGCAAGGTTCTACGCAAACAGATGCCTATAAAAAAGGATATATACAATTAAAAAATGTGCAAGCAAACATTAATCAAACGCAGTTAAAAACACAGATTTTGCTAGCCGATTTTGAACATCCCTATATTGAAGTTGATTGGTTAAGCCAAGGAAAAGTATCTGATATTTCTTCATTTATACCCTCACAGAATTTACAAGTTAAAACAGGGGAGTACACCAGCGATTTTAAAATCAAAGGAAAACTTGAGGATATAAAAGAAGAGAGGTATAAAAACATAGAGATAGAGCGGTTTTTGTTGCAAGCACACAAGCTTGATTTGAAAATAGGCAATAATTCGTATACAGGCATTTCATTTCAATCAGAGCTTAACAATGGGCACTTAAATATCCAACAAATGGATTTTGATTTTAACCATGAACCAGTTCAAATGAAATTGGAAGTGCAGAATTTTTTGCCATATATATTCACACAGGCCAAACCATTTGTGACTTGTAAAATCAATTTTGATAAAATAGAAGTATTCCCCAGTAATACAAACGAAAAATCAACTTCAGATACAGTTACTTACCCCATACCAGAGTTTGATTTAAAACTGGTGGGGAGAGAGTTTAAATACAATAAACATGTGATAAAAAATCTAACAGCAGCTATTGGATTTAAAAATGAGTTGTTACAGGTAGCAGCTTCTAGGTTTGATATATATGATGGCAATGTAGTATTAGAGAATCTAGTATATAATTCGATGAATAAAGAGGTGGTTTTTAGTGCTGATATTAAAGAAATAGATATAAACAAAATGTTTGTGGGGTTAGAGAATTTTAAGCAAAACACCTTGACAGATAAGCATATCAGAGGAATATTTTCCAGTAAGAATATTAAAGGAAAAATAAGATTAGACAAAAATTACAAACCCATATATGATGAGATGATATTGGAAACAGATATGGTAATAAAGAATGGCAGGTTGCAAAATTTTGAGCCTATATATATGTTGTCGAAGTTTGTGAAAGTAGAAGAACTGAAAGACATCAAGTTTGCGGAGTTAACCAATAAAATAAGCATACACGACAATAATATATACATACCAGATATGCAGATTGTGAACAATGCTTTGAATATTCAAATCAGCGGGACACATAGTTTTGAAAACATATTGGATTACCATTTTAAAATATTGTTAAAAGACTTATTGGTTAAGAAAAGAAAAGCTAAAGTGGGCGATGAGTTTGGCGAATATGAAGAGGTGACCGATAAAGGCGTGTATTTGTATTTGTTTTTAAAAGGCGATATAGATCATTTGAAATTTGGTTATGATAGAAAAAACGCCAAGCAAGCTTTTGCTTCAAAGATTAAAGATGAGAAAGAGAAAGTGAAGCAACTGTTTAAAAAAGAAGTGGAGACATTGAACGATAAAAAATTGAATCCAAGCAAGAAAGACACAGCAGAAGCACCACCTGAGATTAAGTGGGATGATGGAGATTGAGTTAGGGTAATAACTTAGCTAAAAATATAAGATGCTGAAACAAGTTCAGCAAGACGCGTTGTGAGGGGTGTATTTGTTCCGATAGTCCGTCAACTTTAACGGAAGCTGTCACCCTGAATTTATTTCAGGGTCTTTAAAAACATAAGTATATATACTCTTTATCACATTGCCATATTTTTTTCTTTTGTTATTCAAATTTTTAAGTGATATTTGAATACATTAATTTATATGATTAAGTTTTTAAAAAATACATTTTCATCAATATTCGATTTGAGTAATTACCCATCTGGTTTGTATTATGTTAAAATTATCACAGCTAGTCAAGTTTTTCATCAATCTATATCATTACTAAAATGAAAAAAATAATTTTATTGGTTTTTGTTTGTGTGTTCTCTAACAAAAACCAAGCACAAGTATATAATAAAGACTTTTTCTTTATGGCTGAAAATCCCAATAATAGTAAGTATAAATATCATGGATACAAAATTGATTTTGGTTCTTATCCTTATACTAAAATAGATAGCAATGTGCAATTTTGGGATATAAGAGTAGCACCGAGGGCAAA
>CANHGM010000018.1 GCA_947460345.1 Bacteroidota bacterium
ACAGTTGTATGCAAACTTTCATATCCATTAGCTTTGGGAGTAGAGATCCAATCTCTAAACCTAGCTGGGTTGGGCGTATACATATCTGTTACAATACCATAAGATTTGAAGCAATCAGATTTTTCATTTTCCCAAGATGAGTTAACAATAATCCTAATGGCAAACAAGTCATACACTTCTTCAAAAGGAATGTTTTGCTTGTTCATTTTTTTCATGATACTATATATACTCTTGGGTCTACCCTTGATGTCGAAGGAGATACTTGCTTCATCTAACTTGGCTTTAATAGGCTCAATAAAATGCTTGATAAATTTATTACGCTCGAGTTTAGTTTCAGAAAGTTTTTCAGAGATGCTTTTATATAGTTTAGATTCGGTGTATTTTACAGCTAAGTCTTCAAGTTCAGTTTTAATACCGTATAAGCCTAATCTATGGGCAAGAGGTGCATATATATATATAGTTTCAGAAGCAATTTTAAGTTGTGTATTTCTACTCATACTATCAAGCGTTCTCATGTTGTGAAGTCTATCAGCTAATTTGATAAGAATAACTCTAACATCATCACTTAAAGTAAGAAGCATCTTCCTAAAATTTTCGGCTTGAACACTACCCGTGCTGCCATCATATAAAGAGGATGAAATTTTAGTAAGACCATCAACAATAGTAGCTATTTTATCGCCAAATTGGAATTTGATATTTTCAAGAGTGATATAAGTATCTTCAACTACATCATGTAAAAGTGCACACACAATACTGGTTGGGCCAAGACCAATTTCTTCGGCACAAATTTGAGCAACTGCTATAGGGTGGTATATATAAGGCTCGCCACTTTTTCTTCTCATATCTTTATGAGCTTCTAGTGCTAGATTAAAAGCACTTCTAATCATCTCTTTGTCACCCTTTTCTAAATTTGATTTGCAAACCCTTAAGAGTTGTTTGTATCTTCTAAGAATTTCTTTTTTTTCTGAAATTTCCTTTGTTACTTCTTGCATAGCTTGTGCAAAAATACATAAAATTAATACTGTATTCTTCAATATCCAGACTTAAATATGTAAGAATTAATAATTTTTGTTTTTACCCTCCAATAGATTAAATTTGCAACTTTTAAAAGAAACAAAAAACATATGAAGAAAGGTATATACCTTTTATTATTGATCACTTTAATTGCGTCATGCATTCCTAAAAAGGAATTTTATTATTTTAATAAAAAAGCTAAGACAAATACAAAAGATTCAATTTTTGAAAGAATAGAATCTGTTGAAATACCCTCTCACACTTTGTCTTCAGGCGATGAAGTTGAGATTGAAATAAATCCCATTAATATTATTGTTGACAGAAGTCAAAACGAAAAGGATATTAAAAAGCCTACATATATTGTTAATCAAACAGGATTTATCACTTTACCAATTTTAGGGAATATAAATGTAACAGGCTATACCACAAAAGCTTTACAAGATACCTTATTAAAAGTATATTTAAAATATTACAAAGAACCATACGTATCAGTTAACTTTAAATCATTCAAAGTGGTATTAATGGGTGAGGTTAGAAGACCAGGAACTATAACTATTCTAAATGACCATGCATCTTTGATAGATGCCATAAGTTTGGCTGGAGATTTAACAGACGATGGAAAACGTATTAATGTAAAGGTTTTTAGAAAAGAAAACAACAATTCTTATAAAGAATATATTGTTGATTTGTCATCTATCTCTGCATTTAAATCAGATGCTTTTTATTTAAGAAGCAATGATATTGTGTATGTTTCTGCAATTAATGCTAAAAGATTATATTCAAGAATTCAAATTGCTACTATTGCTGCAACTTCTCTTAATCTATTAATTTCAATTATTTCTCTAAAAAAATAAACATGTCGAGTCAAGAAGATTCTCTCACATCAGGTATAAGTTCTAAATATAGTTTTAGACCCATTATATATTTAGTAATTAAAAATTGGTACTTGTATGTTTTGTCTTTTGTTGTTTTCTTTGCCATTGCATTTTTAATCAATAAATATACTACACCTACATATAATGTTAAGTGTTCTATCCTTATTAAAAACTCAAAAGGTAATACATTGCCTGGAGGTCCCAATTCACTTTTAGAAGATAAAAATCTTTCTTTTGTTAAATTATCAACAAATATTGCTGATGAAAAAGAAATTTTGACATCAAGAAGCATGATATCTGATGTATTAGATAGGTTAGATTTTTGTTTATCTATATTTGAAATTGGTACAATTAAAACAAATGAATTATATAAAAACGCACCAATAAAAATCGAGTATAAATTATTAGATTCAACCTATCACAGCAAGTTTATTTATATAAATACTTTAAATAAAATTGAATATGAATTAACATATATTGATTCAGATAATAAATCAATTTCATTTAAATCTAAATTTAAAGATATTTTAAATACACCTATTGGACAATTTGTTATTTCACAAGCCAATAACCCCAAATATTTCAAAACAAAACATGAGTTTAAATTTAATATAGTTCCTAAAGAACTTTTGGTTTCAAAATATACTGGAATATTAAAGTTAAAAAACATTAAAGAAACCTCAGTAATTGACATCAGCCTAGAAACTACTAATGCTCAAAAGGCGATAGATTTTCTTGCTAAATTATGTGAAGTATATTTAGAAAAAGAGTTAGATGAAAAAAATAAAATTTCAGACAATACTTTAGATTTTATCAATACTCAACTTGAAGAGATTTCAAATTCTTTATCAATAGTTGAAGGAGATTTACAAAAGTATAGAGAAGAAAAAGGGATCATTGACATCGGTGTAGAAACATCAAGATTTGCAGAAAATTTAAATAAAAGTGAAGAAGATAAATACACTGTAGAAAACAAACTAAGCAATTTAGAATTATTATACGAATATTTAGTTTCAAAAAGAGATATTTCTATATTAGCTCCTTCTTTGTTTGGTATAGATGAGCCTTTGTTAATGCCTTTATATGTGAATCTTCAAGGACTTCAAACAAAAAAGGGCGAATTTAAACTGACTAATACAGAAAAAAACCCAACTGTTATTGCTTTAAACTATGAAATAGAACTTGCTAGAAAGAGTTTAATAGAGAATGTTTTGAATGTAAAAAAATCATTATTGAATTCAGCAAAGTCAATTGGTAAACATATCATTAAGTTTGAATCTGCTATTAAAAAAGTTCCTCAAACTGAAAGAGAACTCATTTCAATTAAAAGAAAATTTACTTTAAGCGAAAATATATATATATATTTACTGCAAAAGAAAGCAGAACTTGGCATCACAAAATCTGCTAACTTAACTGACAATAAGGTTCTTGAAACTCCTTATTTGTTAGGCAAAACAGCTCCTAACAACAGTCAAAATAATATTATAGCTTTTGTTGCTTCTTTATTAGTGCCTTCTGTAATTATATATTTAATTAATATGTTGGACGACAAAATAAGAAATAGATTTCAAATTGAAAGATCATCTTTAGTTCCTTTAATTGGTATTATAAGTCATAATTTTAAAAAGACTAACTTAGTAGTTAAAGAAAATCCAAAATCTCATATCGCTGAATCTTTTAGATCTATTCGAACAAATTTGCAGTTTTTAGCAAGTGATGTAGATAAAAAAGTAATATTGGTTACTTCTACAGTCGGAGGAGAAGGGAAATCGTTTTTCTCAACCAACTTAGCCTCTATTTTTGCCTTTGGTGATAAAAAAGTCATATTAATAGGTCTTGATTTAAGGAAACCAAAATTATATTCTGATTTTAAAACAGGTAATGATTTTGGGATGACCAATTACTTGATAGGAAAAGCATCATTAGATGAGATAGTTTTTAATACTGAAATTGATAATCTAGATTTTATACCTGCAGGACCAATTCCTCCAAATCCATCTGAATTAATCAGTAGTGAAAAACTACCATTTTTACTTGAAAAATTAAAAGAAACATACGATTATATAATATTAGATACTCCGCCATTAGGTTTGGTAACTGACGCAGCATTGTTAATGGATTATAGCAATATTAATTTATATGTGATGCGTGAAAATTATTCTAGACTTAATTATATCCAATCTGTTAATGGTATAGTAGAAACAAGAAGGTTAAAAAATACATGTATCGTTCTAAACGATTC
Source organism: Bacteroidota bacterium (assembly GCA_947460345.1). Taxonomy (GTDB): domain Bacteria; phylum Bacteroidota; class Bacteroidia; order UKL13-3; family UKL13-3; genus CANHGM01. The sequence continues at coordinate 4,132 of CANHGM010000018.1, forward strand.
AAACATTTATTCAAGTTCTTATAGATATGGATATAGTTATGGCTCAGGCTATGGCGGCTATGGCGGCTATGGCGGCTATGGCGGCTATGGCGGCGGCTATGGTGGCTATATTTCAGGCTATGGTGGCTATGGTGGCTATGGTGGCTATGGTGGCTATGGTGGATATGGCAGCTATGGTTATGGTGCCGGCTATGGCTATTATGAAGAAGATGACAAACCTAAAAGCTTACTCTCTAAAATTGGAGATTTCTTAAAAAAATCACTTAATATAAATACTAAAAAAATAAAACAATAAGTTATGAATTATGATATTTTAGTTAAAAAAGAAAGTTCAATTGCTGTAATTGGTTTAGGTTATGTAGGTTTACCTATTGCTTTAGAATTTGCAAGAAAATTTAAAGTTATCGGATTTGATATCAATCAATCTAGAATTGATTTGATGAAAAAAAATATTGATCCAAGCAATGAATTAGACAGTAGTGATTTTGAAGGATGCGATATTAAATTTACATCAGATTTAGAAGACTTGAAAACATCAACTTTTTTTGTAGTTGCTGTTCCAACACCTATAGATGAGCACAAAAACCCTGATTTAAAACCTTTGTTAAGTGCTTCTAAAACAGTAGGGAAAGTTTTAAAGAAAAATGATATAGTAGTATTTGAATCTACTGTTTATCCAGGATGTACTGAAGAAGATTGTGTCCCAGTTTTAGAAAAACTATCAGGATTAAAGTTTAATATAGATTTTGAAGTAGGGTATTCGCCTGAAAGAATCAATCCTGGCGATAAAGAGCACACCTTAACTAAAATAAGGAAGATTGTTTCAGCGAGTTCAAAAAATTCACTTGAAATTGTATCAAAAGTTTATGGTTCTATTATCACCGCAGGCATATATGAAGCAACAACAATTAAAGTAGCTGAAGCTGCTAAAGTTATTGAGAATACACAAAGAGATGTAAATATTTCTTTAATGAATGAGTTGTCTTTGATATTAAATAAAATGAATATCAATACATATGATGTATTAGAAGCAGCCGGAACCAAGTGGAATTTCCTGAAATTTTTTCCGGGTTTAGTTGGAGGGCATTGTATAGGAGTTGATCCTTATTATTTAACATACAAAGCTGCTGAAATTGGTTATCATTCAAAAGTAATCATGGCAGGCAGAAGTACTAATGATGCTATGGGTGGACATATTGCAAGACAAATAATTACACAGCTGATTCAAAAAGAAAAGAATATTAAGAAATCTAAAGTGTTAATAATGGGAGCTACTTTCAAAGAAAATGTTTCTGATATAAGGAACTCTAAAGTAGTTGATATCATAAATGAACTTAAGTCTTTTTTTATAAATGTAGAAGTTTCTGACCCTAAAGCTGATAGCGATGAGTTACAACATGAATATGGATTTAGCTTAGTGAATAACTTAGCAAATGACTATGATGCAATTGTTGTTACGGTTAACCATAATGAATATTCTAATTTGAATGAAGACTATTTTAAATCAATTATGAAAAGTGATGGTATTTTATATGATGTTAAAGGAATATATAGAAAATCTATCTCAGAACTAACCTACTTAAGTTTATAATGTCTAAAATATTAGTTACAGGTGCAGCAGGATTTGTTGGTTACCATATGGTAAAAAAGTTGCTTGCCCAAGGCTATGAAGTTGTAGGATTTGATAATCTAAATACATATTACTCAGTTAAGTTAAAATATGATAGATTAAATGAATTGGGGATTGTATATCATTCTCAAAAGAATGAATATTTTAATCAATCTTTTGATTTTTATCATGGAAGTTTAGAGAATAAAGAATTGATATTTAGTATTTTTGAAAAATATAACTTTGATTATGTAATACATCTTGCTGCTCAAGCTGGGGTAAGGTATTCATTAGAAAATCCGCAAACATATATAGATAGCAATATTACAGGGTCATTAAATATACTAGAAGCTTGTAGGACATATAAACCTAAACACTTAGTATTTGCTTCTTCTTCTTCAGTATATGGTTTAAATACTGTTTATCCATTTAACGAAAACCATTCTACAGATCATCCCATTTCATTATATGCAGCTACTAAAAAAGCAAATGAAATGATGGCACATACTTATGCTCATTTGTTTCAGTTACCTGTAACAGGTTTGCGTTTTTTTACAGTTTATGGCTCTTGGGGTAGACCTGATATGGCTCCTATTTTATTTGCTAAGAATATTTTGAACCGAAAACCTATTCAGGTATTTAATAATGGTGAAATGTATAGAGACTTTACTCACGTTTCTGATATAACTGAATCTATTTTAAGACTTTTACCTGTTAGTCCGAAGATCAATACCTCACAGAATACTGATTCACTCCCTTCATCTGAAAGTTCGGCTCCATATAAGATATTTAATATTGGGAACAATAATCCCATTAAGTTAATTGATTTTATAACTGAATTAGAGAATGCACTTGGTGTTGAAGCAATTAAGGAGTATAAAGAAATTCAACCAGGCGATGTGGTAAAAACTTTTGCTGATTCTTCTTCGCTTTATAAGGCAATAGATTTTAAACCTACTACTTCACTTAAAGATGGTATTCAAGAGTTTGCTTCATGGTTTAAGACATATCATGGTACCATTTAAATAAATATACTTAGTTTAGATATTTAATGACAAAAAAAAACCGATGAAATTAATCATCGTTTTTTTAATTCAATCTTTTTTATTAGAAAGTCAGACCGGCTCTTATGCCAAAGTATCTTACAAAACTCCCGTAGTTGTAAAAAACACCCCCTTGCAAAATCTTCATAATGACATTGGCCCCAATATGGAAATAACCACCACTTCCATAAGTGTCTTTTATACTCTTAGGTGTAAAAATAGGTATATAATAAAAAACCTCAGGATTAGCAACCACACCATTTGCAGCTTTTAATATATATCTGAATCCAATAGGAATAGTAATAAGGCCTCTTATGCCATCATTCACTTGGTTTTTTGAGTTTCTAAATTTAGAATTAAATAAATGCCAATCATAACCAACACTAAAACATAATGGTTTTTTAATTGAAGATGTCCAAAGTTGTCCATAAGTAAGTCCCCATGAAGTTGCAGCAGAAGAATCATCAGATTTAAATTTTGTTCCACCGTATGCATTTATATATGTTTCTCTTCTTTCTTTGTTTACAAATGTAACACCAACCCCAAATGTCGAATTGGTTGGTCTGTAAGCAAAAGTCATTAAACTAGCAGCAAATGTTTTGTAATGAAATTCTTCCATATCTATAGCTTCACCCCATTTCCCATCAAATTTTGGTTTGAAATTATCATTTCCATAATCTTCTTTTTTTCTGGTTTTATAATTTTTGTCTATATATATAACTTTATCGCTGCAATAGCTACCATCAGGTAAACCGCCAATTTTAGCAGCTTTTTGAAGAATGGTTAACATATCAAACTTAGCAGAGTCATTTTTTTTATCATCTTCTTTTTGTTCTATTTTGGTATAATATCCAGAACCTTCGTTAGGTTTAATTTCAGTTATTTTTACTTCTACTCTTCTATTTTTTGCTCTGCCTTCATCATTGTCGTTAAATCCTATAGGTGGTTGAGTCTCACCATAACCCACAGCTGCAATTCTGTTTTCAGAAATGTTTTTACTAACTAAGAATGTTTTTACACTTGTTACCCTTTCTTGAGATAGTTTCAAATTGGCTTCATCACTACCAACATTGTCAGTATGGCCGCCTAATTCTATCACAATATCACTGCGGCTCATGATGTTTACTATTTTTTCAAGTTCTACTTTAGATTCTTCTTTGATAGTAGCTTTACCATAATCGAAGAATATACTTTTAAGTTCGAATTTATCACCAATTTTTATACGAGTAACTTTATAATTGACAATAGCTTCTAGACTGTTTTCTTCGCTAAGCCAGTCTGATTTTTCTTTATATACTGATAAATCTATTTGTGCAACAGCAACTTTATAGTCTTCTACTAATTGTTGGTATTTTTTTAATTCTTCTCCAATTTCAGTTGATTTAGATTCTATTAATTGTTGTAATCTGGCATAGTAGCTATCAAGTTTCACTTTCAAATCATTAATAATAGTAATCTGTTCGCCCATCTTGTCTTGAATTGAAGCTTTTGATTGATATAATTCTGGTTTGGTTAAATCTAAAATATCTTGAAGGAATAAATAGCCTTTCATGTCTATCACAACTAAATATTTTTTACGTGCAGGGAGAGAAACATAGTATTTGCCATCTTTTTCAGCACTTGAAATATGAGCCACTTCTTTATTGGTTTCAAAATCTAAATATTTTAATACCACACCAGCTGCAGAGTCTACTTCATTGGTAACTGTACCTTTGACTGTAAAAGTTTTTTCAGGACGCATGCTTAAAGGCATGATAAATTCAAATAAGTCATATCCACCATACCCATCAGGAGCATCATATATGGTTGTATAAGCTTTGTTCCCAGAGGCTGGAATGGTCATAAATTTATCATCTTCTAAAGTATTTATATATCTGCCTAAATTTACGGGTTCGCTCCAATTAGTCCAACTGTCGTCCATTCTTTTACTCATATATATATCAAAACCCCCAAAACCATTAGGTTTGTTAGAACAGAAATATAGTGTTTTATTATCAGCAGCTAGAATAGGGCTGTTTTCTCTAAAACCTTTTTTGTTGATAGCTTTGCCAATATTCATAGGAGTAGACCAACCATTTTCACCTAAAAAGCTAATGAAAATATCAGCTTCATCTTTGTCTTCTCTGTCGCTACAAAAAACCAAAGTTCTACCATCAGGACCTAAACAAGCATGAGCTTCCCGGTTTTTAGAATTTATGGTACCACCCAAGTTACAAGGCATAGACCAACCCGAGCCAGTCTTAACGCTATAGAACAAGTCACCATCTCCAAAAGTACCGCTGAAGTTACCAAACATAATAGCTGTATTTCCATCACTACTGGTACTCATCACTGATTCATGATTAGTCGTATTCCAATTTTCAACATTTGTAGGCGAACTCCATGAACCGTCATTTTGTTTTTCACTCATAAATACATCTTCTCCGCCTTTTCCAGCAGTATAATCACTTCCTATATAATATAATTTCTTACCATCGCTTGAAACATGAGTAAAATATTTACTTTTACCAGTATTTATTTTATTACCTAAATTGACCAAACGAGTTTCATCATCAGGTCTTTCTAGTAACAAAATCCAAAGGTTGGCAGTGGCCGTATCCGCAGTAATGTTTTTTGACTTATATAATTTTAAAGCTTCAATGGCTTTGTCAAATTGGCGTTGAGAAAAATAGCATTTAGATAGAGGTAAATATTTTGAAGGAGTAGTTTTAACTTCTCTTTCATATTTAACCATAGCTTTTACATATTCTTTCTTTTTGTAAAACTCGTCGCTTGTTTGGGCATTGATGCTCCAATAACTTAAGAGCAAACCTAAAAATAGTAGTTTTTTTTTCATTGTATCCAAATGTGTTAGTTAAGTATTGCAAAGCAAAGGAATTCATACGTATAAATGTATAACATATTAATAGTATTTTGAATAACATATGCAAGGTATTGACAGCATATTCAATTTTATGATTTTTGTCATGTTATTTAGATTTGTTATAAATAAATTTGCATCATGTTATTAAAAACAGTTTAATTTGTACTGTTTAAAATCAATCTAAATAATTATGTTAAAGTTAAGATTTGCAGCACTATGTATATTAGTTGCTCTTAAAAGTCAAGTGTCATCTCAAATAATTACCCATGAAGATTCGCTGGCGGCAGGTCTTCAAATTAAAGGGAACAGAGCTACAGCTATATCTGGTTATGGTGAAATTGTATATAATCAAGATTTTAAAACCAAAACAGGTAAAACGGATTTGAGAAGAAATATATTATTTTTAGGTTATAGATACAATGATAAGTTAACTTTTTTTTCGGAGATGGAACTCGAACACGCCAAAGTAGAATCAGGGGCACCTTCAGGTGAAATTAGTATGGAACAATGTTTCATCAAATTTGATGTCAACAGATTAAATTATATAGTTGCTGGTTTATTTATTCCTAGAATTGGTATCATCAATGAAAACCACTTGCCAACCACTTTTAATGGTAACGACAGACCCATGACCGAAAGGATGGTTATCCCAGCTACATGGAGAGAAATTGGCGTGGCTTATTATGGTCAAACTAGAGCCATACCGGGTTTAAATTATAATGTATCATTAATGAACGGACTAGATGCTCAAAACTTTACATTAGAAACAGGTATTAGAGATGGAAGAGGAGAAGGTTCTTTGGCCAGCTCGAGGCAAAAAGCCATACATGCTTCAGCATTATATTTTTATGGACCATGGCGAATACAAGCCTCGGGTTTGGTTGCTGGTAGTATTGGATTAGACAATAAAAATGCTGACTTTGTTGGGTTAAACACAGGATGGATGGGAACAACTGTATATCTTGGCGATTTTAATGTTCAATATAGAAAAAAAGGATTGACTATTAAATCATTGGTTTCATATGTTTCAATACCAGAAGCAGAGAAAATAATTACTGCTTATGCAAACAATGTAGCAACTGCATATATGGGAAGTTATATAGAAATTGCAAAAGATATTTTATATAAAAAACATAATGGTTCTAAACAGTTCATACCATTTGTAAGATATGAATATATAGACATGAATCTTTCACTATCAGCTAAAGCCATTGAAAATAAGTACTATACCCAAAACCATATATTTGCAGGTTTTACATATATGCCCGCTAGAGGTGTAGCAGTGAAGCTAGATTACCACTATATAGCTAATGGTGAGTTTAATCAAAGACTTATAACTGTTCCTGAACCATTGGCTAGACCCTATTACACACAACAGCATTTTATGAATTTAGGGGTTTGCTATTCATTCTAAAAGATATATATGAAATTAAGTAGAAGAAGTTTTTTATCTAACAGTTGTAAATCGTGTGGAGCCATGATGCTTGCAGGAACAATTGCAAGTACACTAGAATCGTGTAATACATTAGCCGTATATAAAACCAGTTTAAACAATAACGAAATTTTGGTTCCGGTGGCTGAAATGCTTGACATACAAAGAAAAATTATAAGAGCCAGCAATTTAGAATATGACATTTTATTGGTCAAAAAAACAGAAGCCCTTTATACAGCCATGGTATTAAAGTGCACACATGAAGATTGGTTATTATCTGCAGGAGAAAAATCAATTAATTGTACAGCACATGGGAGTGTATTTGATTTTGATGGAAAAGTACTAGTGGGCCCTGCTATTAACCCATTGACCATATTGCAAACACATATAAATCAAACCAATATTCATATAAAAATAAATAACTAATGAAAAAATTTGTATATATAATAATTGGCATCTTCTTAGTTGGTTTTCAACAATGCAAAAAAAACAAAACAGTTGACAAAAGTGTTGAAATAGCAAATGAAATACTATATGATTTTCCTTCAAAAGTTTTAATTCCAAACTTATATCAATTAAATCAAGAAGCAAAGAATTTGTTATCATCTGTTGAAATTTTTGTAAATAAAAGTGATGAATCTAATTTGAATACAGCACAGAATGCATGGTTGAAAACTAGGGTTGAATGGGAAAAATCAGAAGCTTGTTTGTTTGGACCAGTTTCTACGCTAAACTTAGATCCTGCTATAGATTCATGGCCTGTAAACTTTGTTGAAATTGATTCGGTCATTAAAGGTAGCATAAGTTTTTCGGATACTTATATTGATAATTTAGCAAACACATTAAAAGGTTTTCATTGTATTGAGTATATGTTGTTTGGAAAAAGTAAATCAAGAAAAGCTTCAGATTTGACAACAAAACAAAAAGATTATTTGGTTGCAGTAACCAAACATTTAAATCGAATTACATTTCAAATGCATCATGAGTGGATTGAAACGGGGAATAATTTTTCTCAAAATATAACCTTAGCTGGAACAAAATATAGTATATATAAAACCAAAAGAGAAGCTTTGTTAGAAATTACTAAAGCCATGAGTGAAATTATAGCTGAAGTTGGATTAAGTAAAATTGATGCACCATTTGCAGCACAAGACTCTACACTAGAAGAATCACCATTTGCATTAAACTCATGGCAAGATTTTAAAAACAATATATTAGGAGCAAGAAATGTATATACATCTTCAAGTCATAATGGCGTTCAGAAATTTGTAACAGAATATAACAAATCATTAGATGCGACTATCCTTCAAAATTTTGATATATGTTTAAAATCTATAGATTCGTTTAAAGAACCATTTGGAAGAAGTATATACTCTCAACCCGCAGCTGTTCAATCGTTGCAGTCACAATTGTCGGCTTTGAGGTATAATTTAGAAAGTGAATTGGTGCGTTTAATTGAAGCAAAAATTATTGAGTAATGATTAAAAATATATATAGCTTTTTTGTTGTTTTATTTTTAATTTCAATTATATATGCTTGTAGGCAATCTAAACCTTTTGATAGTGATGAATATAATGAGGTTTTTACTGCAGATTATCACACGGCGATAGATGATGGTGCTGGTGCTTATGCTCATCCATTAATTGGATTGTCGGCAAGAGAAGAAGCCTTTCATGATTTAGGCGATGGTTTTTTTGAAACCAATTTTGTTCCAAACCAAGCTAACTATCATGCCAGTGGCTTAGGTCCTTTATATAATAATATTAGTTGTGTTAGTTGTCATCCATCAGATGGGAGAGGAAAAGCACCATTACCTGGAGAAGTAATAAACTCAATGTTATTTAAATTGGCATTATCAGGACTTGACAGCAAAGGATTTCCTAACAAAGTACCTGGCTTTGGTGGGCAGTTACAAGACAAAGCAATTATAGGATCTGCTATTGAAGGGAAAGTTGATGTTCAATATATTGAAAGTAATTTTCAATTTCCAGATGGTGAAACTGTAAAACTAAGAAAACCAATATATACACTTACCAATTTGTATCAACCCATTTCTTCGCAAGTGATTGTATCCCCAAGACTTGCTAGGCCTGTATATGGTGTAGGTTTTTTAGAATCTATCAGTGAAGAAAGTATATTAAAAAATGTTGACGAAATGGATGTAGATGGGGATGGTATTTCGGGCAAAGCAAATTATGTATATGATTTTGTGAATAATAAAGAAAAAGTGTTGGGAAGAATTGGCTGGAAAGCATCAGTAGCTAATATCAAAAGCCAAGTGACTAGAGCTTTAAACGAAGATATTGGTATTACTAGTTCAGTTGTTCCAGATGAACAAATAAAAGGACAAATACAAGAACCCAATTCTTCAGGTATTGAATTGCCTGACTCAATTGTTGATGCCTTAACTTTTTATATTAGAACTTTAAGTGTTCCTGCTAGAAGGGATGTTAAGAACCAACAAATCATCCAAGGTAAAAAATTGTTTAGCATTGCTGGATGTGCCAGCTGCCATACCCCAAACCATCAAACAGAAATAAACCCTGCATTTAAACCACTTTCAGGATTAAATATATTTCCATATACTGATTTGTTATTGCATGATATGGGGTTAGACTTAGCTGACGGATTTAGTGAATTTGAGGCCAAAGGCAATGAATGGAGAACGCCACCATTATGGGGTATTGGGCTAACACAAAAAGTAAATGGACATAATAATTTTTTACATGACGGCAGAGCCCGCAATTTTACAGAAGCCATATTGTGGCATGGAGGAGAAGCCATAAAAGCTAAAACAAAATTTGTAAATTACACTAAAAATGAAAGATTGGCTTTGATTAAATTTTTAGAAAGCTTATAGTTTTATATATATATTCGCTTCATGATTCATTGGTGCAGAAATATATATATACTTATCTTGTTTTACGGATGTATGGTTTTTAGAACGGAAGCAGCAAAACCTAAGATATTGTTGATACATGGTATGTTTTTAAATAGTCAATGTTATGATGAATGGGTGCAAACATTAAATTCAAAAGGGTTTGACTGTTATAATATTTCATGGCCTACTAAAGAAGAATTAGGGATGGCAAACAGAACCACGACTTCACACCCTGAAATAGCGAAGTTAACACTCACTAGAATTGTAAACTATTACGATAGCATCATTACAGCGATGCCTGATACCCCATATTTAATTGGACATTCTATGGGTGGTTTGGTAGTACAATTGTTGTTGCAAAGAGGTAAAGGGAAAGCTGGCGTAGCCATTTGTTCAGCCCCACCTAAGGGTATAAAGTCTTATAAACTTTCATATATAAAAGCAAACAAACCGGCTTTGGCTTTATTTAAGTCTACCAAACAAGCCTATTTAATGAGTTTTAAAAAATATACTTATGCATTAGCCAATATGCTAATTAAAGAAGAGCAAAAAAATACTTACAGAAAATGGTTAATGTATGAATCAATGAAAGTATGGAAAGCACCATTAACCAAAGAAGCAAAAATAGATTATAGTAAAAGTGTAAAACCACTGCTATTAGTGAGTGGAACAAAAGATGTCATTACGCCCAGTATATTGTCAGATAAAACGTATCGTAAGTATAAAAAATACAATCGAAAAGTTGTTCAAAAGGTATATACCAATAGAGGGCATATGATATTGATGGAAACGGGTTGGATGGATGTATTGAATGATATATCGTTGTGGCTATTGAAACAAAGTTGATTTGCTTTGTTTAATTTAATAGTATTTTAAAGAAAGAGCTTATGGAACAAAATTGTTTCATAAATATATTTATGTTACTTATATAGAATTTAGTAACAGATTTATCTGTTGTTTTGATGTGTCCAGTCAAAAGTACAGCTTGTTTATATTCAGAAACTCAAATAGATATATACCTATTTAGATTTGATTAAACAAAGTGAATGGATGACAAACATACCCTATTATAAGTTTATAGAACATAAACATTTGATAAGCAAAAAGATATATCTTGCTATCGCCTATTTTTTACTATTTAATATTTCTTATTCTCAAAAGCCTGTTTCAATAGACCATGCATCAAATGATTATTTTAATGCTTTAGAGTTATTCACAAATCAAAAGTATAATGCAGCATCTAATTTATTTCAATCAGGAATAATAAAAAATCCTAACAGTGCATTTTATATAGATTCAAAATATTATATAGCTTTATGTAGTTATGAGTTGTTTCATCCAGATGCCAAGGCACAGTTTGAATATATATATACTCATTTTAAGAATCATCCTAGGGGCAATCAATCAGCTTTTTATATTGCTAAAGTACTATTTAGAGATAAAAAATATAAAGATATATCTGAAAAATTAGAGAACATAGACATTTCTATATTAGACCATAACGAAGAAAGTGATTATTGGTTTATGAAAGGGTATTCATATTATAAATTAAACCAATATGATGAAAGTAAAGCTGCATTTGCTAATATAGTATTAGACTCAAACAAGTATTATTATGATGCCAATTATTATAAAGGATATATACATTATTTAAAAGAAGAATATGATCTAGCTGAACAGTGTTTCAAAAGAGTAATATCTCATGCATATTATGGTCAGGTAGCACCCATGTATATAGCACAGATATATATGAAGCAAGATAAATATAAAGAAGCTTTAGAATTAACAGATACGATAACCAGAGCTGAAATTTTATATGATGCTTTACATATAAGTGCTATTTGTGCATATCACATAAAAGATTTTTCTAAATCAGTAGATAAATATCAGAGATATTATAAAGCTAACAAACCAATGAATGATAGTGATTGGTATATGTCAGCCAAAAGTAACTTAAAAACGAATAGTTTACCCAACAGTATTTATAATTTCAATAAAATAAAACCCTCGAAGGATTCTTTTTATCAAGTGGTTTTATATGATTTGGCTTATGCTTATTTACAATCTGGATTAAAAGAAAATTCTAGGTCAGCCTTTAATATGGCTTATAATTTACCTAAAGATTCTATACTCACAGAAGAAGCGGGATATTATTTTAACTTACTTTCAGTCGAATTGTATCATGAAAATGTAAAAACAATAGAATCTATTTTAGATTATATACAGAAATATCCTGAAACGGCTCATTCAGAAGAGTTAAAAGACATGTTGAGTGGTTTGTTGCTCAACTCAAAGCAATTCCAAAAGACCATTGACATCTTATCTAAAATACCTAACAAAACAGAGAGAGTTAAGATTGTTTTACAAAAAAGTGCATATTGTAGAGGAGAAGAATTATATGCATTAAATAATTACCCATTAGCCATTGAGTATTTTAATTTGTCACTTACATATCCTATAGACAATAGATTTAGAGCCCTTGCTGGCTATTGGCTGGCCGAGATAGCCTATAAAGAAAACCAATACGAAAATGCTATTAAATTATATAGTGATTTTATAAAAACAGAAGAAGCATCTAAATCAGTTCACTACAGTACCTGCTTTTATAATATAGGATGGTGTTATCTAAAATTAAATAATTATAATAGGGCAGCTTCTACATTTAAAGAGTTTAATGAATTGGCTGATTATTTAAAGAAAGACCAAAACATGTTGATTGATGGTCATATTAGGTTAGCTGATTGTAGGTTTATGCTTCGTAATTATCAAGATGCTCTTAACGAATATAATTGGGTTATTTCTAAAGACAATTTATATCATGATTATGCATTGTTTCAAAAAGGAATACTATATGGCTTGTTAAACAAACCATATGAGAAAATAAACACCTTAACCAAAATAGTAGATGTATATGAAGAAAGTGATTATTTAGAAAAAGCGATATACGAACTCGGTTACACTAATTTTTACTTAGACAAACTTGATGAAGCTCATGATTGGTTTGATCAATTGATTAATAAAAAGAAAGGTATAAATGACATCAGAAGAGCTCATTTAAATATAGGCTTAATTTTTAAACGTCAAAATAAAAATGCTAAAGCCATAGAAGAATTTAAGTATATAGTGACTAAATATACACAAAGCGAAGAAGCAAAAGAAGCACTTATATTTTTGAAACAGTTGTATATAGAAAATGGGGAGATTACTCAATATAATGATTTTGTAAAAACAGTACCTGGTTTGTCTTCAGAAATATCAGATAACGAAGCTGACATATATGAATCACTCACTTTTGCCATTAAAAAATCAGATACAACTTCTGCTTTACTGGCTTTAAATACTTATATAAGTCAGTATCCTGAAGGTACTAATATCTTAAATGCCCATGTTCAAAGAGGGGATATATACTATAAACTAAAAAAATATACTGAGTCGTTGGTCGACTATGAATGGATTGCTTCAATTAGTTCTAATGAATATTCAGAAAGAGCTGTTAAAAATTGTGCTACTATAAACTACTCAAACAAAAACTACTCACAAGCTTTTCCTTATTTTCAAAAATTAGAAACTTTGGCATCAAGTCCTGACCACATGCTTATATCGTTGAACGGACAAATGAGATGTGCACAGAAACTTAAAAACACTTCAGATATAAAAGCAAGTTGTGAAAAGCTATTGGCTAGAAAAGATATTCCTAAAGATATATTAGCTGAAGCCAGATTTGAATTAGCCAAAATAATATATACCGAAGATAAAAAAGCTGCTTTTGCTATGTATAAAGAAATACTAAAAGGAGCTAAAAATATTAAAGCGGCTGAAGCAAAATATATGATAGCTCAAATACAATACGATTGGAGCGATACTTTGGCCTGTAAAAAGACCATAAAAGAGCTCAACAGAGACTTTTCAGATTTCGAATTTTGGGTTGCTAAAGGGTTTATTTTACTTGCTGATAATTATATACTAATGAAAGATACTTTTCAAGCTAAAGCTACATTAACTAGTATTTTAGAGAATTTTGAAACAGACCCTGATGATCCTGAAGATTTAAGAAAAATAGCCCAAGATAAATTAAATTTATTGCAAGTGAAAGAGCAATTCATTACCCCAACTAAAACTGAAGAAATTGAAACACAAGATGAATAAAATAAAGATATTTATATATGCTATGGCATTTGTGATTACTCAATCTGTTGTAGCTCAATCAGACAATATGCAAAGAGACACTGTAGTGATAAAAAGGACCTATAAGCCTGAGATAAAAAAAGGAGATAAGTTCTACAGTGCACCATTGCCCGAAACTGCCTATATAGCCCCGCCAGTAATCAATTACACCCAATTGACTGATCCCAAAGAATTGGCTTTGATTCCTAAAGTTCCTCAAATAAAATCATTGACTTTGCCTAGCGTAAAAAATCAAAAATTATATGGAAATTATATAAAAATAGGGATAGGTAATTTTATGGCTCCTCTGTTAGATGTATCTTTAATGAATTTGAGGTCTAAAGAAATTGCAGCTGGTGTAAATGTTCATCATTTTAGCAATAATGGGATCACTCTCGCTAAAAAGTGGAGCGAAAACAAAGCAGATGCCTATCTGACTAAGTATTTTGATACATATACTTGGAAATTGAATGCTGCTTATAACAGAGATGCTAGAAAGTTTTATGCCTATGAAAAGAGTTTAGAAAATGTGATTGATAAAAGTATGTTAAATATACACCAACAAATATTTGACATATCCTCATCAATTGATAATAATAATATATATACCAAGAGTGAGCAGTTTAAATATTATATAGGTGTTAAATATTCTTATCTTGATAATCAATATAAATTTAAAGAGCAAAATTTTAATATTAATTCAATTATAAGTAAAACTGTTCGCAACAACCCATTTAAACTTAAAAGTGAAATAGATTTCAATGGTTTTGAGGGCAATTATTTATATAATAGAATATTTGTTAAACTTAACCCAACTTATAAATTGCTAACTAAAGATTTTACAGCAGAGTTTGGTATAAAAGCAGTTTATGTATATTCTGAAAATGTAGTGGTGCCATCAAGTAAATATTATTTTTATCCTGATTTAAAAATTGATTATAAATTTAAACAATGGCCATTAAATGCATTTGCAGGTGTAAATGGAGACAATAATAAAATTACTTGGAGGAGTTTGACTCAAGACAATCCATTTATGTCAAAAAATATATTCTTAGGTAATGCTCAAACCAATAGAATATTCTACGGACTACACGGACAAATTTCTTCTAAATGGACTGCAGAATTCAATGGGTTTTACTATTATAATACCACACTCCCTGTATACTATATGACCTATCAAAGTAATTTTAAAACAGATAGTTTGTCATCATTTTCAATATTGTATGATAAAATGAATTATCAGCAATATCAAGTAAATATTTCATATCGTCAGTCAGAGAAATGGTATTTTAGTATGGTTGGGAATATGTATACATACAACTTTAAACAAGACAGTTTAGGATTGCCATATCCTACTGCAACCATTGATTTACATGCTAAATACACAATGGATCAAAAGATTTTATTTAAAGTAGATATTCTGGGAATGACCAGAAGGAAAATAGGATTTGCAGATAGTAATTTAACAAATTTCAAACCTATAGAAAACATTAAGGGATATGTAGATTTGAGTTTGTCAGTAAATTATAAATATTCACAACATGTTTCTGCATTCGTACAATTTAGAAACTTGACCAATAGTATGTATGCAAGATGGTATAACTATCCTGTAAATGGGATTAATTTTTTAACAGGAATTAACATTACTCTATAAAAGCATGTCAGCAACCATAGCAAATCTAAAAAAAATAGATACGCCATTTTATAATGACGAAAGCAAATATGCTTCAATTAAAAACCTGGTTTATTTTTTAGTAACAGGAACAATAGATGAAGAACGTGTAAGAAATGCCGAAATTGAACGTAAGAAAATGAATGCATTTTTTAAGAAACTTTCAAAGAAAAAGTTCTTATTTTTGCCATCATATTCTAACAGCAAAATCATGACATTAGGAATTTATATAAACGAACTGCTTTTTGATCAGAACTGTGTGGTTGTTCCAGGGCTAGGTGGATTTATTACAAGAAGAGTGCCTTCTCAGATAAATCCAGTTTCAAATAAAATTACACCACCGGGCAAAAAAGTAGCGTTCAATCAAGGGCTAAATATTAATGATGGGTTGCTTGCCAAGCATATTTCTGAAAAAGAACAAATTACATACGAAGAAGCTTTAGAAAAAATAAATGGTTTAATATTAGAACTTAAAAAGACATTATTTGAAACTAGAACCATCCATTTAGAAAATGTAGGTTCTTTTTATATGGATTTTGATGAAGTGACCACCTTTCATCCTGATGTAGACTTAAATGTTTCAAAAGAAGATTTTGGTTTGGTTACCTTGTCAGCATTACCTGTTCAAAGAATTAAAGACGAAAAGCAAAAGCATAAAATTAAAACCAGAGTAGATCAAAGAACTAAGTCTATAGAAGCAACTAGAAAGCGAATTGCACCTAAGGTGGCTATTTCTATTGCGGCATGTTTGGTTTTGGGTTTATTGTCTTTTTTCTTCTTACCTTCAATGGATAAGATTCATATGGCATCTTTTTCTTTAAATCAAATATTTGATAACAACAGCCAAAGCACTGAAGTAAAAGCAACAACTATAGTCAAACAATTATTCCCAATTACAGAAACACAGGTTCAAACAATTCAGTCAGCTCAAGCAGCACAAGCATCTGATACAACATGGTCTGTACTAATTAAGTCTTTCCCTTCAGTATCAGAAGCCAGAGTTTGCATAGACGATTTTGCAGCTCAAAAAATAGAAGCTAAATTTTCGTTAAGAGAAAACAATCAAACTTGGGTTTCAATAGTGAAAACTGGAGACAAAACAAAAGCTCAACAATGTATAGATGCTTTGAAAGTTTCATACACCACAGCTAAAATGATTGGCAAAAAGAACTAAACGTTTTGTAGCAATTTATGCTTTGAAATAGAGGTATAATATTTTTATTGAAATGAATGCTTGATTATTTAGCATTTTATGTATTATTTTGCAGCCCTTAAAAAAATAAAGAAATTAATTAAATTATTCATATGGCGATATTAACAAAGATTAGAAACAGAGCGGGATTGGCAGTAGGATTGGTTGGATTTGCACTCGTAGCATTTGTGGTTTCAGATGCAATTAATAATAATATTGGAATTTTCAGAAGCCAAGATATGAATGCCGGAGAGGTGAATGGCAAAAAAATATCATTTGTAGAATTTGAACAAAAATCTAAAGAAATGGAGGGCGAGATGATGCTACAAAGAAATTTAGAGACCATTGATCCTCAGACCAGAGAAATGATAAAAGAACAAGTGTGGAATACATTTGTAGAAGAGCAAACAACCAATGTTGAATATGAGAAAACGGGTATTGCAAATATGTCAGACGAAGAATTGATGGATATGATTAACGGTCCAAATCCTGATCAAAATATACAACAAACTTTTAAAGGTCAAGATGGTAAATTTGATAGAAATATTTTGAATTATTTCTTAAAAAAACAAATCAACGAAGACGCAAAAGCGAAAGCACAATGGATTTTATTTGAAGACGGATTACGTAAACAAAGAATCAGTCAAAAATATGCTATGTATGTAAAAGCAGGAATGAACGTTAACAAATTAGAAGCTAAAGAAAATTATAATAACGGTAATAATTCTAGAAATTTCAAGTTTGTTGCATTGAATTACAACACTGTTTCAGATTCAAGTATTAAATTAACTGATGAAGATTACAAAAAATATTTCCAAGCTAACAGTTATAAATTTAAACAAGAAGCTTCTAAAGACATCAAATTTGCTTTGTTTGATGTGAATCCATCATCAAAAGATTCACAAGAAGTATTTAGTAAAGTAAATAATGTATTAGCAACTTTCAAAAATGCTGTTAATGATTCACAAATAAAAGCAGGTTTACCTGAAGTTGTTTTTGATACAAACTATTATGCATATAAAAATCCTAATAGAAAATTCCCTGATGCTGCTATAGAAGATTCTTTATTTTATGCACCTATTGGTAAAGTTGTTGGACCATATTATTCAAATGGAGCTTACAAATTAGCTAAATTAATGGGAGTAAAAGAAGATTCAGCTTGGACTATGAAAGCTAGTCATATATTGGTGCCTTTAAAAAGTAAGTCAGTAGTTGATAGTTTAGCTGCAAAAGCAGATGCTGAAAAAATACTAGCTGAAATCAAAGGAGGAAGAACATTTGAAGAGATGGCTATGGAAAAAGGAACAGATGGGACTAAAGATAAAGGTGGAGATTTAGGTTGGTTTAGAGAAGGCGATGGATTTGTTAAAGAATTTACTGATGGAGTAAAGCCACATGTTAAGGGTGATATGTTTATTTTGAAAACACAGTTTGGTTATCATATTATTAAAGTTACTGAGAATAAAACCAGAAGAATGATAAAAGTAGCCAATTATGAAGAAATATTAGAAGCATCATCAGAAACTCAAACCAAAGCACAATCTAAAGCTAATGAGTTCCGTTCTAAAGTTTCAAATATGGAAACATTTGAAAAAGTAGCTACCGATATGGGATTGATTTTAAGAAATGCACCTAAAGTGAAATCAGGTGATAGATTTGTTCAAGGATTAACTGACCCTAAAGAAATTATCAGATGGGTGTTTGAAAATAAAAAAGGTGATGTAAGCGATGTGATTTTTTCTGATAATAAATATATCATTGCTATTATTACTGGTTCACGTGAAAAAGGAATACCATCATGGGAAGATGTGAAAGATGAAATAACTCCTGAAGTGTATAAAATGAAGAAAGCTGAAACCTTTATAGTAAATTTTGAAAAGGCTTTAGGTACATCTAAACAACCGCTTGAATTGGCATTAGCTCTTAAAACAGTTGTTCAAGATGCCACAAACCATAGATTCAACAACCCCAATATTCCTTATGCTGGAAATGAGCCTAAATTATTAGGTACAGCATTCGGAATGAAACAAGGTAAGTTTTCTAAAATTCTAGAAGGAAATAATGGAGTATATGTTGTATGGGTTGACCAAATTGTTAATTCAACCAATGCACCAAAAGATTTTAAAGACATTCAAAAAGAAATGACTCAACAATCATCAGGTAGTGGTGAATATTTAGCTAAAGCTGCTATTAAAGAAAATGCAGTGATAGTTGATAAAAGATATCGCATCAGCGGATCTTGATTTCTTTAAAAAATATTAAATTAAAACCTGAGCTCAACACTCAGGTTTTTTTTATGTTTATTCTGTAATAAATTGGGTTTATAGATAAGTAGTTTGCTTATCTTTTAAAGCTTATTCAAAGACATTGTATAGATTAAAGACATAAGTAATTATCCTAAGCATTGGTTTTGTAGTTTAAAAGCGATTAATTCACATTTGAGCTTAGGTGGATAACAAAGTATATCTAGCCTATAACTTTATAGTTTAGTGGTTTATTTTTGCCATATTAAGAACGTAAATTAATCAGTATGAATAAACTTTTTCTTTTAGACGGTATGGCATTAATATATAGAGCATATTTTGCTTTTAGCCAAAACCCACGAATTACTTCAACCGGACTAAATACTTCAGCAACTTTTGGATTTTGTAATACTTTGCTTGAATTGCTTTCAAAAGAAAAGCCTCATTATATGGCTGTTGTATTTGATACTGCTGCTCCAACAGAAAGGCATATTGAATATGAAAAGTATAAAGCCCATCGCGAGGAAATGCCAGAAGATTTAAAGAAAAGCATTCCATATATATTTAGGTTATTAGAAGCAATGAATATACCTGTGATAACTATGGATGGCTATGAAGCAGATGATATTATTGGTACATTATCAGTTCAAGCAAAAGAAAAAGGATATATAACTTATATGATGACCCCTGACAAAGATTTTGCTCAATTGGTTGATGAAAATGTATTTATATATAAACCAGCTAGGATGGGCAACGGAGTAGAAGTGATGGGTGTACCAGAAGTTTTAGCTAAATGGGAGATAACTGACGTAAAACAAGTGATTGATATTCTTGGTTTGTGGGGTGATGCTTCTGATAATATTCCAGGTGTGCCAGGGGTTGGCGAAAAAACTGCCAAGGTTTTGATTGCACAATATGGAAGTATGGAAAATATATTGGCCAATACACACCAACTGAAAGGCAAGCAAAAAGAGAATTTTGAGAACTTTAAAGAACAAGCATTGATGTCGAAGCGTTTGGCTACCATTAATTTAAATGTACCAATAAAGTTAGAAGATATTGACATAACCGTTGAGCCATATAATAATGAAAAACTAGAACCATTATTAGCCGAACTTGAATTTAGAGCTTTAGCAAAAAAAATGTTAGGGTCTAATATATCTCAAACAGAACAAACACCAGTAAAGGCAGGTGTAGCAGGAGAAAGTGATTTGTTTGGTCAAATTTTAAACAAAAAAATTAAAGAAGAAGATTATACTGAAACGCCTGTTTATAACACCATAGAAAACACTCCGCATGTATATATATTAATTGATACACAAGTTAAAAGGGCTGCTTTAATAGAATCGCTATTGAATCAAAAAAGTATATGTTTTGATACAGAAACCACAGCCATAGATCCAATGTTTGCTGAGATAGTTGGACTTTCATTTTCATATAAAGCACATGAAGGATATTATATACCTTTACCCGAAGACAAAGCTGAAGCAACTGCCATACTTCATGAATTTAAACAAGTTTTTGAGAATGAAAACATTGAAAAAATAGGTCAGAATATTAAATATGATTTATTGATTTTGAATCATTATCAAGTAGCTTTAAAAGGGCCATTATATGATACTATGTTAGCTCATTATTTAATAGAGCCAGATATGCGTCACAATATGGATGCATTGTCTATGGCATATATTGGTTACAAGCCTGTTTCTATTACTGAACTCATTGGTAAAAAAGGTGCTGGTCAATTGAGTATGCGTACGGTAGACATCAATTTAGCTAAAGATTATGCTGCTGAAGATGCTGACATAACCCTACAACTAAAAGAAATATTAGCACCCAAAGTTATTGAAAAAGAAGCATCAAAATTGTTGAACGAAATAGAACTTCCTCTCATTGAAGTTCTTGCTTCTATTGAGCAAAATGGAGTGAAAATAGATGCTGGTTTTTTGAATATATATTCTGAGGAATTAGATAAAATAATAAAAACAGCTGAAGCTGTTGTATATGAAAAAGCCGGAATTAAATTTAACTTAAGTTCACCTAAACAATTGGGTGATGTGTTATTTGAACATTTGAAATTAGAACCCAAACCAAAGAAAACTGCCACAGGTCAATACAAAACAGATGAAGATGTATTGCAAGGTTTAGCTTCTTATGAAATTGTAGAACATATACTCAGGTTTAGACAATTGAGTAAGTTAAAAAGCACTTATGTGGATGCTTTGCCTAAACTTATACATCCTGTTACAGGCAGGGTTCATACTTCATTTAACCAAGCAGTTGCTGCCACCGGAAGGTTAAGTAGTGATAGACCCAACTTGCAAAATATACCTATCAGAACGGATGAGGGAAAAGAGGTAAGAAAAGCATTTGTTACAGTTGATGATAACCATGTATTGCTCAGTGCAGATTATTCTCAAATTGAATTGCGAATTATAGCTGATATCAGCGGCGATGAAAATATGCTTGAAGCATTTGTGAATGGATATGATATTCACACGGCCACAGCGGCTAAAATATATAATATTCATATGGAAGAAGTAACCAAAGACCAACGTAGGAATGCTAAGAGTGTAAATTTTGGAATTGTATATGGAATTTCAGCTTTTGGTTTGTCGCAAAATATTGGTGTTCCTAGAAAAGAAGCAGCAGAAATTATAGACAATTATTTTAAGACCTACCCTAAAATTAAAGAGTATATGAATACTACAATTGATTTTGCGAAGGAACATGGATACGTGCAAACTATTAAAGGAAGAAGAAGATATTTGAGAGATATTAACTCTGCGAATGCCAATATCAGAGGTTTTGCTGAACGCAATGCGATAAATGCTCCGATTCAAGGCAGTGCCGCAGATATGATAAAAGTAGCTATGATCAATATATATCACCGTTTGAAAAAAGAACAATTACAGAGTAAAATGATTTTGCAAGTACACGATGAATTATTGTTTGAAGTGCCACTGAATGAAGTAGAAAAAATGAAAGAATTGGTGGTGTATGAAATGACCCATGCTATAGATATGAAAGTGCCTATAGTTGCTGAAGTAGGGGTAGGAAAAAATTGGCTTGAAGCACATTAATGATAATTTAAATATATATATAATAACAACCTATAACCACTTTACCTAAATGTTAAAAATTGCCATCGGAGGAGACCACGCAGGTTTCGAGTACAAAAAAGAAATTTCTGCTCTATTAAATTCACAAGCAGTAGTTACAGATTTTGGTCCTAATAGCACCGATTCATGTGACTATCCTGACCATGCCCACCCACTTGCTGAAGCTGTTCAACATGGAACATGCGACTTTGGTATTCTTATATGTGGCAGTGGAAATGGTGTTTGTATTACGGCCAATAAACATGTAGGCATTAGAGCTGCTTTATGTTGGAATGTAGAATTGGCATCGTTAGCCCGTCAGCATAACAATGCCAATGTATTGTGTTTGCCAGCCCGTTTTATAGACTTACCTATAGCCAAAGAGATTACCCTTACTTTTTTATCTACTGCATTTGAAGGTGGCAGACACCAAAAAAGAGTGGAGAAGATTGATTTGTAAAAAGAATATTAAAAATAGGTTTTTATCTCATCAGCATCAAATAACCACCTAAGTTATTACCCATAGGTTGGTTTTTATAGGTGCCTGTGTAGTCAATCACATATATATATATATTCCACTTGCACAAGGTTTATTGTTATAGGTACCATCCCATCCTTTTGTTAAGTCAATGCTTTCATACATGAGTGAACCCCAACGGTCATATATGTATATGTGATAACTGCTAACAAACATACCTTTTACTAAAAATAAGTCGTTGGTGTTGTTGTAATTGGGTGAAAAGGCATTGGGAATAAAAATACGAGGTGGGCAACTTTCCTCTATCCTGATGTCTTTAGTTGATAAGCATCCCAACGTGTCAGTCATGCTTAAATTAAGGGTGATATTTCCTTTTCTGTTTGGACCGTATTTGTAATCAGAATTAAAACCAATATTGACCGCTTAGAAACTTGGGTTTGTATTAAGGTTATAGCCTGGTTTTTAACAACTAGGACATTGTGCATATATATAATTAGATATAAAAATTATATAAAAAAAACTAAATGATATTTCTTCACTGATGCAAAAATACTTATGATTTAAATGGTAACTTCTTTTTTAGTATATATATTTATCATCCCAATACCACAAATCATAAAAGGTATTCATGAAGTAATTAATTTAATATTTACTGTGAGAATTCTAACGATTAAAAGTACAAGCATAATAGAACTCAAAAGAGCCAATCCAACAAGACTCATCAACTTATTAGGTGTTTTATAAAAGATTGAAATCAATAATAACTGTTGACCTATAAAAGGTAAAAAGATTAATGGATCTAATACTGAAATAGGATTGGAAATAAAATTTTGAATAATCTCTATATATATGTATAAATAAATATAAATCGGTGTTGGTCTTTACCCCATTATAAATAACCCATGTATTGGTATTCTATACACAAATATTTATAATTTTTTTCATTTTATTTTGTTTCTTCATTTTATCTGAGATGTTAAAATCTTGATTACAATCCTTGCAAAAATAAGTGTTACGTATATTGCCTAGTGGAACCACAAAAAGGAAAGATAAAAAAGCAAAAAAAGTTTTCTTCAATTTGTTTTTACCCTTTCCATATTCAGTGTTAATTGACTGGCAAAAGGGGCATGTGATAGCTTGTTCAGTATTGGGTTTTGTTAAAAAAAATTGGGCCAAAGTAAAGTCTTTTTCTTCAATCATCACTTGAATGCCTGAACCCAACATTCCATTAAAACCTGGCATCAAGTTGGTAAAATTTTGGTTGGTTAAAAAGCATTCAATACCTTCATTTTCTAATTGGTCTTTTAGGAAATTTGCTTCTATTGGAGAATAACAAGTGGTAAGTGTTACAATGCTCATAATGGTTAAGGTGTTTGTATTTTCTTAGGCAACAAATGAGCTTTTAAATAAAGTGGATGCTTGGGTGTACCATCTTTTGATAATTCAATACAATATAATTTTGAAGAAATAAAATCAAGTAATTCTAATGGGTTTTGATGGGTAAGAATTTTTTTAACAATATGTTTATTTCCCCATGCACATATAACTTTATCCACTTGTTCGGCTATTTGCTTTATATACATATAATTTTCTTCTCCAATTGGCTCTTCAGTATTAAGTAAGTCTAATGGCTTGGTAGCCCTGTATGAAAATAGATTACAAACATAAAGTCCGCCATAGCCCCATTCTTTAGCGTATCGTATACATCTTCTTATCGTTGGGTCGTTGTTAGTTTCATCAGCGGTTGATGGGTTAAGCATAATAAACATCAATTTTGGTAATTGATTGTTCCAAATTCTGGTAAGTGAATATCTATACCTTCTGCAAGAGGATAAAACTGCAGATATGTTCATGTGTTCATCCGAATCAAATAGTTCAATATTTTTATGTTTAATATTTAGATTTGTTTTATACTTCATATAGTCTAATAAACATATATACAAATATACAATATACTTTTATATACTTCTTTATTTGATTACATTTATCTTTTAAGAAATTAACATTGTATCGTTTTGCAGATTATCGATGGGCGGGCTTTCCATGAAGAGACATACTACAATCCCGATAGCTATCGTGATGACAAGCGGAGTCGAAACCCAGCCTATTGCCAATGTGCTATTACCAGCTGGCGTTTTCTCCTTTGTTATCATTCTTTGATGAATTTTTTCGTGTATTTATTTTGTCCTTGTGTAATTGCTAAAATATATATGCCTTTGGTTAAATTAGAAATGTCAATACGGTTTTGATTTTGTGATATGATTAGAACTTGTCCAAATAAGTTGCTTATTGAAAGTTCATTTATGTTGTTTGGGGAAACATTTATATTTAATTCTGTCTTAGCTGGATTTGGATAAATTGAAATATTATCATTTAAATTATTTAGCCCAAGAGGAGCCGAACACAAACCATGAGTTCCTAATTGATTTCTATATGGACTGTTTAGCATGGCAGTCTGCATTCTTGTAGCTTGGTCTGTAGTGAACATATACTTGTAGGGATCCCAAGGATAATCCATAAAATTCATAAACATTTCTCCTTCTGGTGCATTTGTCGGGCTGCTACATGAGCCAACATTTAATGGATAAGTTGGTGCTCCAACATTTTGTGCTGCTGCTGGTGGCGTATCGTCACAGTAATCCGTGACACAAGCCCCATCACCCCAAATATGTCTGAGTCCCAAATAATGTCCAACCTCGTGTGTAAGTGTTCTACCTTCAACCATTGGGGAACCATAAATACCACTTGGATATAAATTATTAGAACCAATTACTTTCGCAAAACACCAAATTCCATCGGTTGTATCGGTCGAATTATTAGGCACGCCCAATAAGCCACTTAAAGGAGGGACCGATGATACTCCGGTATAGTTTAGAGCACTGTTTTTATCTGTAATCCAAACATTAAGATATTTAGTTATGTCCCAAATGGTCTGAGGCTTAAGAATATTGTCAAGATAGGACTTCATGGTAGCTTGAGTAGCATAACTACTCGGATTTGGCAAATTCAAAGACAGGTAATTAATTCTATTGATTCCTGGTTCGGGTAATAAATTACCGTTAGTATCTTTTGTTGCTAAACAAAATTGAATTCCAACGTCCGCTATTTTTACCCTACCGTTACTATCAGTATTAGCAGACGGTAATGATTGCGTGATTACCCAATTTACAAAAGCATTAGAAGGATAATTGGAAGAATTAAATCCGTTGCCACTAAAGTCTTGATTTAAAACAGTTATCTGAGAATTGATTTGACCTTGTGAGATATTAGGAAAAGTTCCAATAGGCTGTCCGCTATGTATTACATGAAATATAATTGGAATAGTATAAACTGTTGAAGATTGCCTTTGGCTTTTTTGTTTAGTTTTGTATTCTGAAATTAATTTTTGAAACTGATTTTCCCATACTTCAATGGGTACTGAAGTTCCGCAAGATTGGTTTTCTAGTTGAGCGTGAATTGTCAGGTTAAAAAGTAATAATGAAATTGTAGTCAGTAGATTTTTTTTCATCGTTAAGATTTTAAACGTTAGACTATCAAAATTGTCAAAGGTTTATTTGTTGTCAAGTCTTAAGCTAGGCTTGCAGGTATCATAGATATATAAATGATAGAATTCGAATTTTTAGAAACAGAGAGGTTGTTGCTAAGAAAACTAACAGCAGATCAGTATAAGTACCTCTTTGAAACATATACTGATGCTGAGTTGATGGCTTTTTTTGGATTTGAAACTGAAGAGCAATTACTTTAAGAAAAAGTTAAATTCACAAATGGGAATACTACCTATCGAATGACGTATGTATTGTTTCATTTGATTGAAAAAGCATCTAAAAAAAATATAGGTGATTGTGCTTTACACAATTGGTATGCTGTACATTACAGGGCTTAACTAGCATATAATATTTTGCATGATGAAGATAAAAGAAAAGATTATTGGCCATTGAATAGGCTGTCTTTAGTTGTTTGAGATTCTTTTGTATTGCCACCTGTTTTTAAAATCACTAAAGTATACATTTTTATGCCGTAGTCATCTGAGCCAAGAGATTTGGCTAAATTAGAATCATAGTTTGTGTTTTGACATTTAGCATTAAAGTTTGTAATTATTATCAATGTTAAGATGTATATATATTTAATCATGGTTGATATTTATTTGTTTCTGAATGTTAAACCGTTGGATATTTTATCGATGGCCTCTGCCATTCTTTTTACTTTTGTTATATCTGTTTTGGCTGTGTATATCCAATCTATATATTCTTTTTGTTGCCCTTCTGTAAGTGTATTGAATTTTTGTGTCGCTTGGTAATCTTCATTTAAACAAAGTAAAAATTCTTCGGGTATATATATAGGAGAATTATCGGCATATAACACAACATGAACAATATCGCCAGCTTCTTTTTTTATCTTTTTTCTGATAGCTGCTTTCACTGGTAAAAACAATTGTCCATTTCCCATAGGCATTAATTTAACTTGTTTCAATTCAAAATGGTCTATGCTTCCAGAAACTTTTACCCAACCAAATGGTGCATTTTTATCTTGTAATACTTCAGGAATTGCTGCAAACGTCCATCCACCTTTGCCCGGGTATTTTTCCAGTATATATGTTTTATTTATCAAAGGTTTTTAGATGACAAAGTTTTTATTGTAATAATGTTTTACAAATATATATATACTTAAATACTACATCTCAAATTCAAAAGTTTTATCTAAATATTCTTTTTGGTATATAGGTTCTGTTTTGTTTAATGTTTGTCCATTCAGCACTTGCTCATAAACTTTTATATAATTTTTTGCCATTACCTCAGCTGAAAATAAATCAGTGGCATATTGGTGTATATGGTCAAAATTATACGAAGCGTTTTTGATGGCGTTAGCCAAATCGTCAGCATTGTTAGCTAAATAGCCTACCTCAGGCAAAATAAGTTCAGGTAACGACCCATAGGTGGTTCCATATACAGGGCATCCATGGTACATACTTTCAAACATAGACAAGCCAAATGTTTCTTGACATAAAGTAGGAAAAATTAAACCTGTTGATTTAGCCATAATCTCATTTTTACGATCACCTGCAATCATTCCATTAAAATGAACTGAAGTTGAAAAAATGTTTTTGATAACTACTTTTTCTATTGGGTTGTTCCCCATTACTTCCAGGTTTTTGTTTGCTTTATTTGCTATCGCTATCGCACCATCTATATTCTTTATTTTCCAACGGGTCTTGGCTAAAAAATGCAAATAATCTTTTTTCTGATTTTTGTTATATATACCGTATTCACTATAGTCTAAACCATGGTATACAACAGCCTCAGCAGCATGGCATTTAGCTTGGTTATGCGAAACAAAAACAGAATTGATACTATACGACTCGCCTGGGTCAGCCACACCATGTATCGTGTTTATATACGGCACTGATAAAAAATCTTTATATGGGTCGTGAAAGTGAACAATATCATAGATGTCTCCGATTTGTTTTTCGACGGGTTTTGATGGGTCTATCAATTGAATATTAATTTTACTACTTACTGAACCCATTGCACAAAGTATAGTAACCTGATGACCAATTTTTTGCAAACTGTTAGCCAACCAATATACAACCCTTTCGGTTCCGCCATAGTCCTTAGGTGGTACTACCGAATTTTTTACTAATAAAATTTTCATTTAAACAATTATATTTGCAAATAACATGAAGAAAATCTACATCCTATTATTTTTTATCATTAACTCTTTTGCTTTAAAAGCACAATTTGTTAAATTTTGGATTATTGAACCTAAAGCAGGTCTATTTGCTTTAGTCAATTTTTATACAACCACAGAAGATTTTTCGAATTATCGAATTTCTGTAGATGGGGGAGTTGATACTCCGCTTAAAAGTTTGCCTATTTTTGTTGGTAATATAAATGTAAAAGGAAGAGAAACAATAGCCTTTACTTATCCAATGGGTAAAACAGATGGTTCAATTTCGCTATACTTACCTGGAGATACAGTCAATCATATTAGAGGTAAATTATATGATTATTGCCAATGGGGTTCTGCTGGGCATCAAAACGAAGACAGTGCAGAAATATTGGGATTATGGAAAAAAGGAACATTTATAAATGTAGCTCCTCCATTTTCTTTTAAATGCGATGAATGGAATTTTGGCGTGCAATGTTGGCAAGGGGTAAAATTGCCAATTATAACTATGAGGTTTGCATACGTAAGTCCATGGAACAATACTTTCTGTATAAGAAATTCAGGGGTTAGTAATATGGATATTTCTAATGGTTCTATCTGTATCAATGGAACTTGTTACGATACCTTAAGCAAAGCTCCTGTTGAGATAGTTAAAGGTAAATTTGATATAGCTAAAAACGATTCATTAGTATTAAGGGTTACTACACAAAAACTAGATACTGTGAATGGTTCATTAGCATTGTTTGCATTGACAAATCAAAAATCTGATACCACCAGTTTGTTAGATTTTGTTCAATGGGGGCAAGGCAACCAAGCTTATGCAACGCTGGCACATCAAAAAGGAATTTGGGACAGTTTGTCTTTTGTAACTATTAACCATCGGGAAGATTCATTAAGATATATAGGCGATTTTACTAGACAACAAGTTGGTGTTAATTATTGGAAAAGCTTTAATCCAACTAATATCGGGTTATCTCAATTAGTACCCAAAATTGTTACAGTGAATCCTAATCCAACTACAAATTATATATATATTCAAGAAGAAAATATAGTTGAATTTACAATATGTGATTTGCAGGGTAAAGTAATGTTAAAATCAAAATCGAATGAAGTATTACAATCAGTTTCATTGATAGATTTAGCACCTGGTATATATATGCTTACCATCACAGATAAAAATGGCAGAACAGGCAATCAAAAAATTGTAAAATTGGCTGAGTAATATGAAAAAAAGAGAGTTCCTAAAAACAATGGCTCTTGCCTCATTATCAATTCCAGTTTCAGCTACTTCACTTGACAGTTTCTTGGCTTCATACCAGCATCAAAATGTTACAGAAGATGATCAATTTTGGCTCGCCATTAGAGGTAATTATTTACTCAAACCTGAGTATATAAATTTAGAAAATGGGTATTATTCTATGTTGCCTCAACCAACATTAGAAGCATATATGGCTCAAATTAAATATATGAATCTTCACGCATCCCATTACATGCGTACACGCATGTCAGATGATAAACTTATCGTTCGTCAAATAATGGCAAATTTCTTAAAATGTTCGATACAAGAAGTAATAATCACTAGAAATACAACAGAATCTCTAGACACCATCATATGCGGACTTGATTGGCAAAAGGGAGATGAAGCTATTATGGCCGAACAAGATTATGGTTCGATGTTAGACATGTTTAAGCAACAAGCCAAGAGATATGGAATTGTCAATAAGTTTGTTTCTGTTCCTAACCACCCAAAGAATGATGAAGAAATTGTAGCCTTGTACGAACAAGCCATAACGCCACAAACAAAGCTTATCATGGTATGTCATATGATTAATATTACAGGCCAAATTTTACCAATAAAAAAAATATGTGAGATGGCTCATAAACATGGGGTAGAAGTGATGGTTGACGGGGCTCACGCAATTGCTCATATAGATTTTAAAATTTCAGAGTTAGACTGCGATTATTATGGCAGTAGTTTACATAAATGGTTAAGTGTTCCGATTGGAGCAGGATTGCTTTATGTAAAAAAAGAAAAAATACAAAAGCTTTGGCCATTGTTTGGAGAAGCAGGTTATGCTGATGATGACATTAGGAAACTGAATCATACAGGCACACATCCTATGCACACTGAGTTGACTATTATACATGCCATCAATTATCATCAAAAAATAGGAACTAAACGCAAAGAAGATAGGTTAAGGTTTTTACAACAATATTGGACCTCAAAAGTTAAAGATATACCTAAGGTGGTTATAAATACACCACTTGATAATTCACGCTCATGTGGCATAGCTAATATTGGAATTAAAAATATGCCTCCAGCTGAAATGGCTAAAATATTGTTGGAAAAATATAAGATTTGGACAGTAGCAATTAACAATGAGAAGGGAAAAGTTGTAGGTTGTAGAATTACTCCTAGTGTGTATACTACAACTTCAGAGTTGGATGTTTTTGTAAATGCAATTAAAGAAATGAGTGCTTGAGGATAATTTAATTCTATGGTATCTTTTAAAACTACTTTATTAAAATTTGGTCAAAAAGGAGAAAAGACGGGTTGGACATATATAAACTTAGATATAGATTTAATAGCTAAATTAAAACCCAATACTAAAAAATCTTTTAGGGTTAAAGGGAAAATTGATCAGTTTTCAATCAAAGGTGTAGCTTTAATACCTATGGGTGATGGAGAATTTATTATGGCTATTAATGCTGAAATGAGAAAGCACCTTAGAAAAACAGAAGGAGCTCAAGTGCAAGTTGAATTGGCATTAGATATAAAATCTTTTAAAATGGATGAAGATTTTATTTCTTGTATAGAAGATGACGAAGAAGCTAATACTTTTTTTAAATCATTTCCATTATCGCATCAACATTATTTTTCAAAATGGATTACTTCAGCCAAAACAGCTGATACCAAAGCCAAAAGAATAGTTAAAGCTTTAAATGCTTTGGGAAGAAAAATGAATTATGCTGAAATGATCAGAGAGAAATAACCATTGATTTTAAAACAGTTAGATTATTTTTTTGTAAAGTGCATAAGATGTGGTTGATAGTTTACACGTTGAAATGTAAGTTTGCAGCACATGAAAAAACGCTACTTCTCATTTATTATCATTTTCTTTTTCTTTAATGCAATCAATGCTCAACAAAGCAAAGTTTCGCATGTAGTCCTTTTTAATTCTGGTAAATTTGAAATTACTGAAGCTGAAAAAGCGAGATTAGACTCACTTTTAGGTGTAATCAAAAGATGGACAAATTATAAATTGTCGTTATATGGCCATACCGATGATGTTGGCTCAGACGAAGTAAATGAGAAATTATCTCAAAATAGAGTAAAAGCTGTTTATACCTATTTGATGAACCATCAATACGATACTTCAAAAATGGCAACTAAAAGTTTTGGAGAAAAAAATCCGGTAGCAGATAATAATGACTCGGTTAAGAAAAGCCTTAACAGATCTGTTGAAATGGTAATGCAACGATATGATGCCAAAAGAGTTTTGAAATTAAATGATGGTATAGAAGTGACATTGCCAGAAAAAACTTTTGGTACTATGTTTAATGATGATATTGAATTTCAAACGGTAACAGCTTCTACCATGGAGCAGTTGGCTAAAACTAATTTTACAACTTTAGACGAAAAAGGAAATCCTCTAGCTACAATTGGTATGGTTTCTTTAAAACCGTTCAATATCAAAAATAAAGAAGTGTCTAAAGACCGTAAGTTGGCTTATAATGTAGTGATGTCAAGTAAGAATGTGAACGATACCTTTTTTGTTTATACTGGTCAACTGTTGAAAGATAAAATAGTTTGGACTAAAAATGCTGCAAAAGTTGAAAAATCTGTTGTAAAAGGAATATATATATATAGCTATACTGTTCCAGCAGGATATGATTATTTTAGCTGCAGCAGACCATACAGCTTTGGTTCTGATTTATGCATGTGTAACGAT
The DNA here is from genome assembly GCA_947460345.1 of Bacteroidota bacterium. Taxonomy (GTDB): domain Bacteria; phylum Bacteroidota; class Bacteroidia; order UKL13-3; family UKL13-3; genus CANHGM01. Next base: position 36,427 of record CANHGM010000018.1, read on the forward strand.
CCTTTTATTGCTAATAATATTCAAAAAGAAAACGGTGTGGGTTTATATGATAAAAGCACTTTTAGGTCAGACAGAGGAATTGTAGTTACTACCGATTCTAATGACATTCCTTCTATTTCAATAGTTGATGCCAAAACTACTGAAAGCAAAATGATGATAAAAGCTTTTGAGAATATTGGGAATAAATATGTAAAAGATTGTGAAATTTTTGAAATCAAATCTAAAGATGGAAATGGGTTCATAGGCTCTGTATATTTTACTCGCCCTGCTGACGAACCATCAGAAAAATACAAACTATTCTATTTAAATATCAGTGATTCTTTAAATCCAGAATGGAAATCGATTGAAGAACCTAGTGCTGCTCCTTATTATACTAAAACTTGCAGCACTTATACTACATCTATTGGCAAACCGGGTATATATATGTTTGCCAGTGCTAGTGCTGAATTTGACCATAGTGTAAAAATCAAAATTAAGAAAATGGAAAGACCATCATTCTGGGTTTTATATAAAGATAAAAAGAATCAACCTACTGGCCACTTATATCATACAGGTGAAGGTGAAAAAATATATACTGTACAAATGGCTGGTGCAGAAAAGAATACTTCTATGATTGTTTTTGCTTATAGAAAAGGCGTTTTGTATTACACAACTGTTGCATTTAAAGATTTAAAATTCAAAAAGAAAAAAGGGTATTATTCTATTAAGAAAAAAGATTTTGCTCCTTACGAAAAGAAATCTGATAAAAAAATAAACAGATTCGCAGCCAGATTTAATTAATTTATGTCAGAAACTCAAACAGATTTGTCTGTTGAAATTTGGAGTGATATCATGTGTCCGTTTTGCTATATAGGCAAAAGTAAGTTTGAGCAAGCTTTAAAAAGCTTTACTAATAAAGACAGGGTTCAGGTTACATGGAAGAGTTATCAGCTTTCTCCAGACATGAAATCAGAACCTGGTAAAAACATCAACCAATACTTAGCAGAACATAAAGGAATTTCTATTGAAGAAGCCAAACGCATGAACGACTATGTGACAGAAATGGCTGCACAGGTTGGGTTGAAATATAATTTTGATATAAGCATATTAGGTAACTCGTTTGATGCACATAGGTTTTTACATTATGCCAAAGAAAAAGGCAAACAAAACGAAGCAGAAGAACTGATTTTTGCAGCCTATTTTACAGAAGGAAAAGATATAGCTGATATTCACACATTAATAGACATTGGTGAGAAATTAAATCTTGATTCATCAGAGGTTAAATATATGCTTAAAAATAATATATATGCTGAAGATGTAGCTAATGATATTGCCGAAGCCAATCAGATAGGTGTAAGAGGGGTTCCGTTTTTTGTGTTTGACAGAAAATACGCCGTATCAGGTGCCCAAGATAGTCAAGTTTTTGCTGATATTCTTTTGAAGTCTTTTGATGAAATGAATCAAAGCGAATAATTTGTTGACTTTCTTTTTTGATTATCTATTTGGGTTTAATTTCTATAGTTGATTAACCTAAATAGCCTGCATGGCTATATAGTTTTTAGTTAAACAAATATATACAAAGATTTTTACGGGAAAAATACAAAAAATGTATTAATCCCAAAAATTAATAAAATTAATATATAAAAATAATGTTCTAATTATATATACAATCAAAAAAACAATACATATAAAAACCAATAGTATATAAATATTTGATAGCTTTTCTTTGATTGACATTTTTTTTGATAGTAAGTATATCTATCAAATATATATGTTATTATTAAAATAAATGTAATTTTAAATTATCCTATAGGATTAAATAGGATATATTTGAATAAACTAAAATTTTTATCATAATTTACTGTGCTAATAAAATTTACATTTACAAGAATTACAATAGTGCATTTTTATTATAATTCCTTTAACCAAGAATCAAGGTCATTGTTTTTGATATCATCTTGTTCAGACTTGTCATATATAGAAAGTAAATAAATTTTAGTTTTAATAATTTGAACATGAGTTATTACTCTTGCTCCTCCGCTTTTACCTTTCCCTATAGATGCAATAGCAATTCTAATTTTATAACAATTATGACCAATATTGGTTCCTTGTTCTGGATATTCCTTCAATGAAGAAATTAAAACAGCAAAATCTTCTTTAAGTGAAGGGTATTTTTTAGCAAGTCGTTTTAGTTGCTTACCAAATAAGCAGTAACTTCAATACTATAATTCATTTAAAAGTTGTTCAGCCGATTTTAGTTTAATCTTTCCTTGTTTAGCCAAAATTACTTCTTCTACTGAAGCTTTAAATTCTTTTAAAAATTGTGCTTTTTGAGTGCTAATGGGTTCAGCTTTTACAAATGAAAGGCTATTTAACAATTCCATTACAAATTCTGCTTTGTTATCTTTAATGTCTAATAAAACTTTCATGTTTTTGTTTTTACTTTATATATTGAAATATTATGTATAAGTTGAAATTTATACTTGTTATTCAAAATTAAAGAAAAAAAATTATAATTTATTTTTAATATATTTAAGATGTTGATCATTGATTCGCCAAAAGTACAAATTAGTAGCTCCCTTGATAAGGTTTATAGAATTGCATTTTATTTAAAGGTTTTGAAATCTAATTTAGAACTAATAAAAAGCTGTGAATTTGTTGCCATTTTTTATGAGCCTAATAAAAATGGCCACAATTTCTATAACTCATTTTTTGTACTCTTTTCTAACCTCTCAGTTCCAAATTCTAATATGCTATCAATAAAGTCATAGGGCTTATAACCTTCTAAAGCACATTGGTGAAAAATGCAGGTAGCTGGCGTCATTCCTGGTAAACTGTTTACTTCTATAATGTTTACTTCCACATCACTTTTATTATATACTTTTACAAAAGCATCTATACGAGCATAACCTTCTACTTTTAATAATTTGGCTGCTTTTTTCAGTTCTTGCCTCACCAATTTAGATATATGTTTTTGCACTTTTTTATCAGGATTATATCTAGCTGGGGTTATGTTTTGTCCTTCTCCTGCCAAGAATTTTTCCTCTAAACTTAAAATAGCTCCATCTGCTAATGTTTCAGACGGTTCAAACATTTCATATTTTATATGACCGTCTTTGTCATATTTAGTAAGCAAACCACCTGTGATTTCTAAGAAATGAGAATGGTTGCTCTTTTCAATTAATTTCTCTATCAAAAAATAATCTTTCTGTGGAAACTCTTCTTTGGGTTGTAGTTTTAATAGTTCAACTGCATCAGCTGGCAATGTTTCTTTTTCTCTAAACATGGCTTTGGCAAATGCTTTAAGTTCTTCATTGTTGTTTAGTTTTTTTACTGCACTGCTACAGCCATCATCAGCGGGTTTGGCTATTAACGGAAACCCAATGCGGGTATCTACCAATGTCATTTGCGTTTTTGCATCTGATGCCCAATCTTCTTTCTTTATAATCATACTCTCAGCCACTATAAAGCCATGGTTTCTGAGTATATTATTGGTGTCGTATTTATTAATGGTTGTTTTAGAACTTTCAACGCCTGAGCCATTAAAAGGCAACTGTTGTTTGATTAGCAATTTTTGAATTTCTCCATCTTCTCCCGGTCTGCCGTGCAATGCTATAAATACTCTATCAGCAATTTCTGAAAGTTCGTTAGTTTTTATTTTTATAGGTTTAAAATGGGCTTGTGGTCCTGCATATTTTTCAGTGATGCTTTTACATGCTTCTTTAATTTCTTCTAAAACCGGGTGTATTTTAAAATGATTGATTTTCTCTCTGATATCATCTGCATTGTCTTTAAGCATAATGTTTACAGGTATCTGCCACAACTCAAATTTCTTATCGTTGCCAGTTAAGAAAATAGGGGTAGGTATATATTTACTACTAGATGAAAGTTTCTCATATATATTTCTGCCACTTTCAACGGATATATGTCTTTCGCTGCTATATCCGCCCATTATCACCGCAACTCTTATTTTATTTTGAGCAGACTCGTTGTTTTTTTGTATATAATGGTCAAGTAGTTTTAATAGTCTAATACATTGGTGGTTGTTTGCCCATTCTTTGCCTCTTTGGTCTAAAGACGTGCGAATGATATATGTTAAAAACTGTGATGGGTTTAATCCAATTTCAGCTGCTTGATGAAAGAAAAAAGACGATGGCATCATTCCGCTAGTGGTATTCGGGTCGTTTAGGTATATAGTCCCGTCATCACTTATAAAACCATCTATTCTAGCATATACTTTACAACGCATCAAGTTAAACAATTCACTGCATTGTAATCTGATTTCATGTATATATTTTTTGTCAATATCTATTGGGGTAACTTTTCTCGAAAGACCCGGTAAGTATTTGCTGCGGTAATCAAAAACTTCTTTGTTCTTAACTATTTCAGTGGGTGGTAAAGCTATTGGTTGATTGTGCTCATCTTGAATCACAATGCATGAAAATTCTTTCCCACTGATAAATCCTTCAACAATAACTTCATGTTCTGTGTTTACAGCTTCTAAAACTATTTCTTGATTTAATACAAAATGTTTTTCTAATAACTTATATAAATCTTCAGGATGATGAATTGTTTTGTCAATTGCTAATACGGGCATTCCCAAGCCTTCACGTATATCAGCTAACGAACGTATATATTTTATTTTTTCATCAACAGTATATGCGTCCCATTCTTTTTTAGTAATTTTTTTAGTAAAAAATGCATGGTCAATTGATTGCTCAAAAGCTGAGAAATTATTGCTATCAACTACACTGATACCTATGCTTGAACCTTGATTGGCTGCTTTTACCACACAAGGAATACCCACTGTTTCAATACATTTTTTATATATTTCTTTTTGCTTTGCTAAGCCGCTATTCCATGAGGCTCTTTCAATGGTATAATATTTTGGAGTGGCAAATCCTGCCATTTGTTGTAATGGCTTTTGTACTGCTTTGTTAATGCCAATAGTAGATGCAATAATACCTGAACCACTATAAGGAATACCAAGCCATTCTAATAAACCTTGTATGGTGCCGTCTTCAGCTTTTTGTCCGTGTAGGGCAAGAAAAGCAAAATCTATAAGTTCTCTTAATTGCTCTAATTTTATAGGTTTCCCAATTTCTTTTAATAAATCTGCTTGTACCTCATGCGATATATTCCCAATACTTTCAGCATAAATCTGAAAACCATGTTTTGAAGGAGCAATGGCATCTAAAGGTGGATAAAAATCTCTAATTGAACCTTTGTATATATACTGCCAATCTAATAAACATATATTTCCCCATGAGTCAACAAATAAAGGAATGGCTTCAAATAACGATTTGTCTAAGTTGTCATATACTGTTCTACCTCCTGCAAAAGATACTTCTCTTTCTCTAGAAACGCCTCCAAAAAAAATACCTACTTTAATCATATGCTTTTTCAAAATAATGTATGGCAAATTTAAGGGCTGTACTTTACCAATATAATAAGTTTTAGAAATTATTTACTTGCTATTTTTCTTATTCATATTGTTATTTTCGCAGAATGAATCACGAGCTATACATGAAAAGGTGTTTGGAGCTAGCTGCCAAAGGTGCCGAAAATACATTGCCCAACCCCATGGTAGGCTGTGTAATTGTATACAAAGATTCTATAGTAGCTGAAGGATATCACCAAGAATATGGTGGACCTCATGCCGAAGTAAATGCCATCAACAACCTAACCGATAGAAGTATTCTTCCTCATTGCACCGTTTACGTAAATTTAGAACCTTGTAGCCATTTTGGGAAAACACCTCCATGTGCTGACATGCTCTTGTTGCTTGGGGTTCAAAAAATTGTTATAGCAGCTAAAGACCCACATGCTTTGGTGGCAGGCAATGGAATTAAAAAACTTGAAGATGCGGGGGTGGAAGTGATTGTTGGTGTTTGCAGTGATGAAGCCATGGCTTTAAACAAAGTTTTTTATCAAGTACATCAACACCATAAACCATATATCACGCTCAAATGGGCTCAAACTCAAGATGGGTTTATAGGTAAACACAATTCCGATTCAGACTTTAGCGAGAAAAAAATAATTACAGGTAAAATGGCCCATAGGTTTGCTCACCAACTCAGAGCTACTTGCGATGCTATAGTTATTGGTTCAAATACAGCCAGGAACGACAATCCATCGCTTACCACCAGACTTTGGCCAGGCATTAATCCTCTGAGGGTTGTGGTTTCTAAAACATTAGAATTGCCCACAGATTTAAATATATTTAACCAAGATGCACCAACGGTTATTTTTACTCAACAATTGCCTGATGAAAATATATATCAAGTACCTATATATGCCATAGATTTTACTAAGAATATTTCCTCTCAAATTGTTGAAAAATTATACTCCGAACACCAAATTCAACATATATTAGTAGAAGGAGGTAGTAAGCTGATAGAGACTTTTTATAACGAACAAAACTATCACGAAATTTTTCAAATGATCAATAAAAATAAGTTTTATATATCAGGTGTTGAAGCTCCACATATAAAGGAAGCCTTTAAATTGGTAAACGAGTGGGATGATGATCAACTCTATCAATATATAAAAAAGTAAACATATATGAACGAACAAGAGATTAAAAACAATATGTTGCGTTTGGCTAATGAAATAGACCATCACAACAATTTATATTATAACCAAAGTAAGCCCATTATCAGCGATTACGAATTTGATTTGTTGCTAAAATCACTCGAAGCTCTTGAAAAAGAATATCCTCATTTGGCTGATAAAAACAGTCCAACACAACGAGTAGGAGGTGGCATCACTAAAGAGTTTAAATCTGTGGTACATAAATACCCCATGATGTCATTGGGCAATACATATAACAAAGAAGAATTAGTGGAGTTTGACAACAGAGTAAAGAAGGGGCTGGGCATCAGCAACGACTTATTCACTCAAAACAATTTAGAATATATATGTGAGTTGAAATTTGATGGGTTGAGTATAAGTCTGACCTATGAGCATGGAGAATTGATACAAGCTGTTACGCGTGGCGATGGCACTAGAGGCGATGATGTAACCACCAATGTTAAAACCATAAAGTCGATACCTTTAAAACTAAAACCCGGAAATTACCCTGAAAGGTTTGAAATTAGAGGGGAAATTTTTATGCATCGACACACATTTGATAAGCTAAATAATGAATATGCCAAAGAACTAGAAGAGAAAGGTTTTGATGAAGAAGAGGTGAAAGAACGATTGTATAAAAACCCTAGAAATTTTGCATCAGGGACACTCAAAATGCAAGACAGTGCAGAGGTAGCCAAGCGGCAATTAGATGCTTATATATACTTTTTATATTTAGATGAAAATAAATTTCCTAACCATTACAGCAGTTTACAATCAGCCAAAGAGTGGGGTTTTAAGATTAGCGAACACACTAGGGTATGTAAAAGTTTAGAAGAGGTATATATGTTTATTGAAGAATGGGACAAGAAAAGAGCAGAACTTAGTTTTGATATAGATGGAGTGGTGATTAAAGTGAATGATTATAACCAACAACAAGAGCTAGGTTTTACAGCCAAAGTGCCACGCTGGGCTATTTCATATAAGTTTAAAGCAGAAAGTGTGGCTACCGTTTTAGAAAAAATCACCTATCAAGTGGGTAGAACTGGAGCCATCACACCTGTGGCCAACCTTAGGCCTGTGCAACTCTCAGGCACCACCGTGAAACGAGCTACTTTGCATAATGCCAATGAAATTGAACGTTTAGATGTGAGAGAAGGGGATACTGTATATGTAGAAAAAGGGGGTGAAATTATCCCTAAAATTACAGCGGTTGATATAAGTAAACGAACCAATAATACACCGAATATATATATAACCCATTGCCCTGAGTGCGGAACAGAATTAGTGAGAAAAGACGGAGAAGCCCAGCATTATTGCCCTAACGACAAATCGTGCCCGCCGCAAATTATAGGTAAGATAGAACATTTTATACACCGAAAAGCCATGTATATAGATAGCCTTGGCAGCGAAACCGTTGAAGGCCTATATAAGAAAGGGTTGATTAAAAATGTAGCTGATTTATATACACTCTCTTTTGAAAAACTTTATAAAGTTGAGTTTACTATTGGGGAGGAAGAAGATGGAAAACAGAAGGTAAGAAGTCTTCAAGAAAAGTCAGTACAGAATATATTGGACGGAATCAAAGCATCCTTATCGGTTCCATTCGAACGAGTGTTGTTTGCTTTAGGAATTCGATTGGTAGGAGAGACTGTAGCGAAGAAATTAGCCAAACATTTTAAAAATATAGATGCGTTAAGTGTGGCCACTGTTGAAGAATTAACCAATGTAGGCGATATAGGAGGAAAGATAGCCGAAACGCTTGTGGCTTGGTTTGCAGATGAAGAGATGAAAGAATTGATATCAAGACTCAAATCAAATGGGTTGCAAATGGAGATAGTAGAGAACGCTGATGATGTACACAGTGATTTGTTGGCGGGCAAAACCTTTTTAGTTTCAGGTGTGTTTTCTAAATTTAGCCGAGACGAGTTAAAGAGTTTGATTGAAAAAAATGGAGGCAAAAATGTGAGCAGCGTCTCTTCAAAATTAAGTTATTTGATTGCCGGAGATAAAATGGGCCCTGAGAAATTGAAGAAAGCCACAGACCTTGGTATTGCTATAATTGATGAAGAAGCTTTTGCTAAGATGATAGAGTAAGGTATAATATATAAAAGTGTTTTTTTAATGAAGTTAAATTTATTCATATTATTATTATTAGTTTACTTAATCTTTTCAAGTTTTCTTATTGATGTATATATAAGTAAGAATTTTGTATATAAGACATTGAAATACTATGCATCAATTGCCAAAAAAAATTATATAAAAAGTGAAAATCTAAAAGAAGAAGTTGTGAAAGGAAGTGTTTTTAAAGAAGAAAAATATGCCATTTATTATTTCAGAATTTCAAACACAAAATTAGATATTCTTAATGGGAGCAATTTGTTGGAACGAAGCTTTAAAATTAATGCTAAAAAGAAATTACCTGCTGGTGATCAAGAATTTACTAGATACGAATTTAAAGACAGTAAAGGGAAGGACGGGCATCTTGATATATATACTCCGTTTGAACAAGAATATGTTCATTATTTGAACTTTAGATATAAACGTGAGTCTACAACCTACTTTTCTAATGAATCGTTTCGTAGCGATTAATTAAGTTTTTTACTTGACATTAATTTCCAATCTTCTACCCAAACCAGTCTCAATAATTTTACTCAAAGTAGCAAGTTCAATATCTGAACGGTCATTTTCAATTCGTGATATATATGATCTAGATGTCCCACTTATCAATGCCAATTCTTGTTGAGTCATTCCTGCTTTTAATCTTGCTTCACGAACCAAACGTCCAATTTTTATCATTAAATCCATTTTTTCTGGATGGCTGTATTTTAAAAGAACATCAGCACCAATTTCAAAAGGAACTTGTTGCTTTTCCCTATTTCTCAGAGTAATATATTGCTCCACATTTGACCATGAAATTGTGTTTCCAACAAGTTTAACCTTTTCAAATTCGCTCTGATTATATAGAATATATGCAGGTGAATTCTTATCGATTCCAATTTCACCAAAAACCTTTCTAAAATCAATAATTCTGGATTCTCCATTGTTGAAAACAACAGAAATTGCTAAGTCTTTAATCCAATTGATTTTTAAAATCCTTGGTATTTTTATGTTTTGTCTCATTTTAGTTGCGGGTTAAGTTCATAAAATACTTCCAATGCCCAATCTGAATTGCCTGACAACCAATCGAAAACTAACTTTAATTGTTTGTTTGGTAAGTCACCTGCATAAATCACTCCGTCTTCAATCTTAATTAAAACTTCATATTCGTTGTATTGTGCGTGAATATGTGGTGGTCGATGATCTCCGTTGTATATACAGATTTTGATTCCGTTAAATATGTCGATTGTTGGCATTGACAATTTTATGTCAAAGGTATCTAATTAGATACAATTTTTCAATGAAATTTTTCAAAGAATTTGTTTTTCAGCTTCTATCATAGCCATTGCTTTACTTCTTGAAACAGCAGGCTCTTTGTCTTTCTTGCTTTCATCATATAACTTAATATCTTCTAATTCTTCTAGTTCAGAAATAAGTGTTTTAAATTCTTTCATAGTAATAACAGCAGAAATTTTTTTACCTTTTTCGTCGGTTATAAAATTAGGGTGAATGGCTATCATTGTCTTATTATTTGCAGTTATAATATATATTCAAATGAGTTTGATTTGTCGTTTTAGACTTTATCAACGTTATTACAAAAATACAAAATAATCTCATTACATTTTTCTGAGAATTTAGTTCTTTGAATTATTCTTTTAACAATTCGGAAATTGAAGAATAGCAGCAAAAGACTAGAATTAATTTGGGGCTTTTATTAAGTAATAGTTTGAATAGATAATCCTATTGAATTGAATATAAATATATAATCTACTTCTTTCCCAAATCTACCACCATACTCAACCTAGGCGAAAAACCTAGAACTGTATGGTAGTTAGCAGACATGTCAATCTTCATTATCTTATAGGTATAACCCAATCCAAATCCTAAGTTTAGTGGGTTGGTGCTTAAGCCCATTCTGAATTGATATTTTTCTACAGGTTTGTATTCTAAGCCACTTCTTAAACTAAAACCCAAATTGGTTTGGTTCATGCCCTCCACAGTGGCATTTACTTTTTCTGAGAACTTATAGCCAATGCCCATTTTATAGATACCCGGTAAAGTTTCGTTTAGTTTTTGAGAAAGCACTACTTCGTTTGGGTTGTATATATGTAAACCTATCACCATGTTTTTAGTGGCTTCGTATTGTATACCAGCCTCTACTAAAAAATTTCTGGTCTTACCATAGTTCTCTGGTTGGTTGGTGACGATATAGTTTAGCTTTATACCTATTGAAATGGTTTTAGCCAACACTTTTCCGTAAGCCAATCCAAATTGTTGTCTGTTAAATGCACCTCCCCAAGTGTTAATTCCTAACCCAACAGTACCACTTTTGGTGGGTAAAGCCACTGCAAAACTTCCTCGAGATAAATCTTTAAGCAGGTATAAATTTTCAGCATATATACCAATGGAAGTTTGTTTTAATTTGCCCAATCCAGCTTGGTTATTCATAGTACTCCAAACATCACTATGAGTAGCTGATGCATTACCCAAGGCCCAACTTCTAGCCCCTACAGGTAAGGCTTCTTGTGCCATAGTCATCAAACTTTGACAGACAATTAATATAACTATATATATGGTTTTATGCATAAAAAAAACACCTACTTGCTTTAGCAAATAGGTGTCAAATATAAGAAGTGATTTTCTAACGAATAAATAAAAATTATTTTGTGTCTAATGGAATAGCGTAGTATCCTTTGGTACCATCAGGATTAATGCCCGATAACAAGGCTACTTCTTTTTTCTCTTCTAATGATTTCTTCACGTCTTGCACTGTATATACTGGTTTTTTGTCAATATGAGTTATAACAAATCCTTGTGGCACGTTTACTTTTTTAAATGCATCGCCTACTTTGCTCACTTTAACGCCTTGTGTAAGCTTTAATTTTAGTTTTTCATCTCTGGTAAGTCCGCTAAATTCAGTTCCTTTTAAAGAAGTTTTTTCAGGATTTACTAATTTGTTTTCAGTAGTTGTTTTACCGTCTTTGCCTTTTAATATTACATCAAAAAGTTTAGATTCGCTACCTCGTTTGGCTTCTACTTTTAGAACCTGCCCTGGGCGGTGACGAGTCACTTGCTCTTGCAATTCAGGCGTGGTGTTCACATCAATATTGTCTATTTTGGTAATAACATCTCCTTCTTTTAATCCAGCTTTTTCAGCAGCAGAGTTGTCGTTTACCTTTTCTATATATACCCCTCTAATATCTTTTAAGCTTTTTTCATCGGCAAGTTTTTGGTCTACATCTCTAATCTGAATACCTAAAAAGCCACGTTGCACCTCACCAAAATCTTTAAAATCTTGAACAACTTTTTTCACAATTTCAATGGGTACTGCAAATGAATATCCAGCATACGAACCAGTTTGACTTGCTATAGCTGTATTAATTCCGATGAGTTGTCCTTGTTTGTTTATCAAAGCACCTCCGCTATTACCTGGGTTAACAGCTGCATCAGTTTGAATAAATGCTTCAATAGGAGCATCGCCTTCTAACAATCTAATATTTCTACCTTTGGCACTTACAATTCCAGCTGTAACTGTTGAGGTTAAATTAAATGGATTGCCCACTGCTAATACCCATTCTCCCACTCTCACATTATCACTGTTCCCAAATTGTATAAAGGGTAAAACTTTTTCATCTATTTTTAAAAGTGCTATATCTGTATTGGCATCTTTACCTACCAATTCAGCAGTATAGCTGCGTTTGTCGTGAAGTATCACTTCTATTTTATCAGCTCCATCTATTACATGGTTATTGGTTACTACATAACCATCATCGCTGATGATAACGCCTGAACCACTGGCTTGTTGTGGGCCTTGCGGCTGTCCAAAAGGTGATTTGTCTCCAAACATACCAAATGGATCAAACGGCGAACTTCCTCCTTGTCCTTGTGGTGTTTCATTAATTGTAGTTTTGATATGAACTACTGTAGGGGTTGAAAGTGCTGATGCACCAACAAAATCAGGCATTTCTGACAATTTACTTGCTGGTAGCGAAGCAAAATAAGCTCTTTGTTTTTCTTCGAAGGTGTAATTTTTTTCTTTATCAAATGCTTTTGATAATCCAATAGATGCAGCTCCACCAACCACTGCTGCCAAGAATACGGTCATTATTTTTTTTAGTTCCATAATTTTTAATTAGATTTGATTTACGTTGTTGCTTTACAAATGTAGTGCCTTGTCATATAGTTTTACAAAATGTCATACTATATTATATGTTTTCTTGAAATAAGAACGCATTTAACAATTTAAAAGTATCATTGTATAAGTATAATTTTTGTAAAAAGCTAGTTTTCAGAAATTAAAAATATAAGTATATACATAAATATATATGATTGGTTTTTTTTAAAATTCTCATAAAAAAAATGATTTTAAGTTTTTTTTTCTATGGAATTAAAATGGTTTTAATATAAATTGCACAATTATTAAACTTAATTTATGAATAATATCAAAACAATAATAGTTGACGATGATAAGGCTAACCTTAGCTTAATGAAGATATTATTGGAAAAAAATTGTCCTGAATTGGAAGTTCTAGAATATTGTAGTTCACCTGAAGACGCCGTTGAAGCCATCACCAATTACAGACCTGATTTAGTTTTTATTGATATTGAAATGCCTGGTCTTACAGGCTTTGAATTGATAGAGCAATTAGGTAATGAAGAATTTGATGTGATATTTGTTTCAGCTCACGATGAGTATTCGCTTAAGGCTTTTAAATACTCAGCAATTGATTATTTAATTAAACCACCTAAAGTTGAAGATATAAAAAAAGCAGTTGAAAGGGTAATAGAAAAAAGGAAATCTAATGTTACGCTTCACCATCTGAAAGAACTGACCCGTCAACTTAAATCTTATATACATGATAAACCTAGGATTGCTTTAAACACGCATGAGCGAATATTTTTTGTGAATGTTGAAGATATTGTGAGATGTGAAGCATCTGGTGTATATACAGTCTTTCATTTAGCAGATGGTAGAAAACATATGATATCTAAAAACATCCAAAAATTTGAAGCTGTATTGTTACAATATGGTTTTTATAGAGCACATCGTTCTCATATGATTAATATGTCTTATGCAAGAGAATATGTGAAAGAAGGAGAAGGTTACTTAATTATGAGTGATGGATCTAAAGTAGAAGTGAGTCGGTATAGAAAAGATGAGATATTGAAAAGACTTGGGAAATAATGTTAATATTGAAGTATATATATATTGCTTGTTTTGCTTATGTTTTCTTATCAGCTAAAAATCCAAGTTATTATATGGTCACTGGTAAAATTACCTATACTTCTGAGTATTGTGGTGGGGCGGCACCATCTGAAGATTTATTAAAATTACTAGAAACACCCAAACCGTTTGCATATAAAAGAATGTATTACAGACCGGGTAAATATAACCATGCTAAAGTTAAAGCTGCATCTATCGTCACAGATAGTTTAGGTTTTTTTAAAGTAAAACTTTCTGCCAATGATTATGTTTTTTTTGATGAAAATAAGTTAAAAGTTTTAGTCATTCCTCAAAATACTATATACGAAATATATGACACTGCTTGTTTGAAAGCAACCTATATAGCTGGTGATTTTAAAGTCAATAAAAAACAAAAAAACAAAAAAGTATTGTATAATTATCATATATACTGTACCTATCATAAACCTTGTGTAAGTTATTCAGGGCCATTGCCACCTATGGCAGCTCCTAGATAATTATTCGTATCTTAAAGCTTCAATAGGAGAGAGTCTAGATGCTTTGTTGGCTGGTATAATACCCGCTATTAATCCAGTGCCTATGCACACCACCAAGCCTAATGTTATCCAATTCCAAGGAATAATAAATCCTCCACCAACCAAATTTCCAATCACGTTTCCTAAGGTTAGGCCTAATACTATTCCGCCTAAACCTCCTAAAACACATATCACAATAGCTTCTATCAAAAACTGATTTCTGATATTTGATTTAGTGGCTCCAAGTGCTTTTCTGGTTCCTATTTCTCTGGTTCTTTCTGTTACAGAAACCAACATAATATTCATTAAACCAATGGCTGCACCTAATAGGGTAATAAAGGCAATAAAAGCTGCAAAAAGTGTAACCATACTTAAGTTTTCAAATAGTTTTTGTGTAATGCTGTCACTTCTTAAAATCTCAAAATTGTCAGGTTGGCTTACTCTTAATCTTCTCAGGTTTCTCATCATACTTCTCGACTCTTCCATGGCAGCATCAAGCATCAATGGGTCTTTAACCATAATTGAAATGACATAGCTAGAGTTTTGTCTTTGAAAATTACTACGAGCACTTTGAACAGGTAAAAGTGTGAGTCTGTCGCCACCGAATCCCATAGAACTGCCTTTGCTGGCAAGTGTTCCAATAATTTTATATTTTTTATCAGCAATGATTATGGGCATGCCAATGGGGTCAATATTTTTATATAGTTTATCTCTCAATTCTTTTCCAATAATGGCAACCATTGCACTGCCTTTTATTTCTTGGTTTGAAAAGTTACGCCCTTCTTCTAATTCATAGCCAGCAGTTGTCAGATAGTTTTCGTCTGTACCCATAATCATCACATTGGGGTCGGTTTTTTTGTTTTCATACCTCACGGTTCCATTCCAAGAACCCGTGAAAGCTATAGAAACTACTGAAGGAAACGTGTATCGTTGAGTGAATTTTTGTGCAATATCAAATGTAATGGTTTCGAATGCTTGTTGCTTCTTGCCTCTATTGCCAAACCGCATATTCGAACTCGAGTTTTTTATATTAAATGAATTGGCTCCTAAACTACTAAACTGATTGGTAAGTCCGCTCTTGATACCATCTATGGCTGTTAGTATTCCTACTAACGCCATAATTCCAATAGAGATAATTAAAGCTGTAATAAAAAATCGAGTCTTGTTAGACTTTATGGCATCAACAGCTATTTTTACATTTTGAACAAACACATGGCAAATTAAGTATATATATGGTTAATTATATTATCTTTTTTCTATATATTTGAAAATAATATAATGAAAAAGAAAATAATTGTTTTAACTGGTGCTGGTATAAGTGCTGAAAGTGGCTTGCAAACATTTAGGGGAAGCAATGGTTTATGGAATGGGTATAATATATATGAAGTTGCCTCTCCTCAAGGTTGGCAAAAAGACCCAGCTATGGTTTTAGATTTTTATAATATGAGAAGGAGGGAAGTAGCAAAAGCAAAACCCAATTTAGCACATAAAGTTTTGGTCGAACTAGAAAAGAAATTTGAAGTTATTATTATCACTCAAAATATTGATAACCTTCATGAACAAGCTGGGAGTTCTCATATTATTCATTTGCATGGTGAAATTATTAAAGCACAAAGCACCACTAATCCTGAATTAATATATAATATAGAATTTGAAGATATTGAAATAGGACAAACTTGTGAATTAGGAAGTCAACTCAGACCATTTATTGTGTGGTTTGGTGAAGCTGTGCCTATGATAGAAAAAGCTGTACATAAATGTGCTGATGCTGATATATTAATTGTTGTAGGAACATCTTTGCAGGTATATCCTGCTGCAGGTTTGATTCATGAAGTGCCATCTGTATCAAAAAAATATATCATAGACCCAGAGGCTGTTCATGCTTCACCTTTTAAAAATATTGAATATATAAAAGCAACAGCAACAGAAGGGCTGCCTATGTTGGTGAATCAGTTGCTACATGATTGATTGTTTTTGATACAACAACGTTGTCCATTCTTTATCCGTAGATTTTTGATTCAATTTTGTCAAACCTTGACTTAAAGCAGCTTCATTTATTGCTTCTACATCTTGAACATAAAAGCCACTCATCAATAGCAGTCCTTGTGGTTTAACTATAGCACACATATGCGGCATGGTACTTAACAATACATTTTTATTTATATTGGCTATAACAATATCGTATGCATTCCCTTTAACTAAACTTATATCCCCTTGTTTAAAAGTGACACCAGAGATGTTGTTGAGATTAAGATTTTCTTCAACATTCTCAAATGCCCAATCATCTATATCATTTGCATATACGGAGGCAGCTCCAAGTTTTATGGCCAATACAGACAATATTCCGGTGCCACAACCATAGTCAAATACGGATTTGTCTTTAAAATCAATGTTTAGCATGGCCTCCATCACCAGTGAAGTGGTGTCGTGATGGCCGGTACCAAAAGTCATTTTGGGTTGAATAATTAAATCATATAATATGTCAGCTTTTGCTTCATGAAAAGGAGCTCTAATATATATACTATCAGCAATTGTTACAGGTTGAAAAGAGCTTTCCCATTGGGCGTTCCAATTTTGAGGAGCTATGGTATTTTCTTTAATAGAGGCAGGATCTATTTGCAATTGAACTAATATCTCTGATAAAATTTCTTGGTTAAACATATCTAATGGAATATATACTTGTATAAATGATTCATTATCTACAAATCCTTCATAGCCTTCATGACTAAGCAAAGCAGTTAATAATTCAAAATTGTCAGCAGTTGTATATATGTTTATTTCTTTGTAGTCTACGTTTGTCATGTGTGCAAATATATACAAGTGTAGTATAAATATAATTCGATTGTTACTCTTTTTATTCAACTTTTATTTTGTCAATATATATAAATAGTCATGCTGAATTTATTTCAGCATCTAAATGGTTGCTGTTTTAGAATATTGTTGCAAATCAGATACTGAAACAAGTTCAGGATGACAGCTCTGGATAAATGAGTTTTTGAAATTGTTATATATAAACAATATAAAATATTTTCTCAAATAGCATTTCCACTCTCAGAATAGTATTTCTTTTTCAGCCAAAAAGCGGCTTTCACTAATGTAATTAACACAGGCACCTCAACCAACGGGCCAATAACGCCTGCGAATGCTTGACCACTGTTGATGCCAAAAACACCAATAGAAACAGCGATGGCCAATTCAAAATTATTGCCTGATGCCGTAAAAGAAATGGCTACATTCTCAGCATAGATAGCACCTAATGCTTTGCATATAAAAAAGGTCATGGTAAACATGATGATAAAAAATATCACCAAAGGCAATGCTATTCTCAACACATCCATGGGTATATCAACGATCATTTGACCTTTTAAACTAAACATCACAATAATGGTGAACAATAAAGCTATCAAAGTGATGGGTGAAATTTTAGGTATGAATTTTTGGTTATACCATTGTTCACCTTTGCGTTTGATGAGTAAATATCTGCTTAGTATCCCTGCTATAAATGGAATACCTAAGTATATAAAAACTGTTTTGGCAATTTGACCTATGGTGATGTCTATATATAAAGATTTGATTCCGAATAAAGGAAGCATAATCTCTAAATAAAAATAAGCATAACTACTAAAAAACAGTACTTGCAACAAACTGTTGATGCCTACTAATCCGGCTACATATTCTCTATTACCTTGGGCTAATTCATTCCACACTATAACCATGGCAATACAAGGAGCTAAACCTATAATGATAAGCCCAGTTAGATATTCAGGATAGTCTTTAAGAAAAAGCACAGCAAGAGAGAACATTAAAAAAGGGCCTATAATACAGGTGATAAAAAAGGAGGCCGAAAGCAATTTGATGTTTTTAAACAAGGTGGGGATTTTCTCTAACTTAACTTTAGCCAAAGGCGGATACATCATCAATACCAAGCCTATTGCCAAAGGTATATTGGTTGTGCCTGATGAAAAAGAATTGATATATGTTGCTGATGAGGGAATGAAATAACCAATTAAAATTCCGATAACCATGGCTAAAAAAATCCAAAGCGTTAAATATTGGTCGATAAAGTTTAATCTTTTGTTGGGTTGTTCCATAACTATAAGTTCAATATTGCAATATTACGATAAAAATTAAAAAAAAGTTTAAAAGATTACCCACTTTTTACTTTTCACTTTCGTATATATCTTTGCAATATATAATATTCATGAAAAAAATAACCTATTTCACTTTTCTAGTTTTTTCAACAGCTGTATTTTTATACTCATGTAAACATACAGTTAATAATAATACAAATTTAACAGATACTCAAGCAAGCAAGCATCTTTCTAACAAAAGTAGAAGTATGTCAGACAACTGCTTAAGTTGCCATAAAAGTGGAGGTAGTGGCGACGGTGTTTACACACTTGGCGGAACAGTTTTCAAAGACGATAAAAAAACCATGCAACCCAATGGCTTTATAAAATTATACACAGGGCCCAATGGAACTGGTACTTTGCTAAAAACTATAGAGGTAGATGCCTTGGGCAATTTTTATTCAGATGCCAATTATAATTTTTCTTTACCTATATATCCTTCAGCAGAGACAGCAGCTGGGGTTAAAAAATTTATGAGCACTTCTATCTCCAGCGGTGCTTGCAATTCTTGTCATGGTGTTTCAACAGATGTAATTACAGTTCAATAATATGAAATATATTTATACTTTACTTATTTTATCGGCAATACTTATTGCAGGTTGTTATAACGACAGCGAAGAATATCTTTATCCTACAAGTAACAATACTACTTGTGATACCGTGAATGTGGGTTACGAAGCGGTAATCAAACCTATATTTGATAGTTATTGCAACAACAGTGGTTGCCATAACACTGCTTCAGCATCTAGCAATATCATATTAGATAATTATGCTAAAGCAAAAGACGGGGTTCAAAACAAAACAGTTTTGTGCAGTATTGAGTGGACTGGTTGCTCTCAAATGCCTAAGAGTTCTCCAAATAAATTAGATGCATGCTATATATCTCAAATTAAAGCTTGGAAAAACCAAAACTACCCTCAATAATATTTACCATGAAAAAAATTATACTTTTATTCTCTATACAATTGTGCTCGTTTTTAGTGGTGAATGCTCAAGACGATTTGCTTTCTGGATTAGAAGATTCAACTGTTCAACAAGCTAGACCCTTAACTGCCTTGTTTAAAAGCAGTAGGTTGGTTAATGGACATACCACAGAAACTGCAGCTAAAAACCACCTCGATTTTAAAATTCACCACCGTTTTGGTAAAATTAATGATGGTGCTTATAAACTTTGGGGTTTAGACAATGCTGATATGATGTTGGGATTTGAATATGGTGTCACTAAAAAATTCACTGTAGGGTTTGTTAGAAATACTTATTCAAAAATGTATACTGGTTCTATTAAATATAAGTTTTTTGGTCAAACTGGTAAAGGCAAAAAATCATATCCATTCACCATGACTTATTATGGTAATATGTCAGTGAATTCATTGACATGGAAAGACCAAGGAGTAGATCCTACACGTACCAATTATTTTTCATCTAGACTTACTTATATCAACCAATTGCTGTTTGCTAAGAAGTTTGGTGAGTATATGACCATTCAATTAATGCCTATGCACTATCACCAAAATTTGGTTACCTATGCAACAGAGCCTAATGATTTATTTGTGATGGGAGTAGGTGGAAGTTTTAAGATGACTAGGAGTTCAAGATTTAATATTGAGTATTTACCTATATTGAACAGAGATTCAAGAAGCACAACGGTTAACTCGCTTTCTATAGGAGTTGATATTGAAACAGGAGGCCACGTTTTTCAATTGATTATGAGCAATAGCAGAGGTATGGTTGAAAATTCAATCATTCCGTATACAACCGGAAAATGGAGCAAAGGTGATATTTATTTCGGGTTTAATTTGTTGCGTTACTTCAGTATGAAGCGATAGAAATCGCTATCGTATTTTTAGACGTTTTCCCTTAATATTGCGTTTAAAATAATTTTATCAATGAAAAAGATTTCCTTATGGATGATAGTGGTGGTATGTCAATTGGCCACTGCTACTCAAGCACAAAAAATTAAGAAAGCTCCTGAAAACTGGCAAAATCTTGATTTAAAAACAAATAAAGTATATGGTGTAAGTACCAATGAGTCTTACGAAAAACTACTCAAAGGAAAACAAGGAAAAACCATTGTTGTTGCGGTGATAGATGGTGGAACAGATATACATCATGAAGATTTGATGGGCAATTTGTGGGTGAATGAAAAAGAAATTCCAAACAATGGTATAGATGATGATAAAAATGGATATATAGACGATATCAATGGATGGAATTTTATAGGTGGTAAAAACGGTACCAACGTAGACCACGACACCTACGAATACACCAGATTGTATGGTAAATTCAAAAAGAAATACGAGAAAATAGATTCAGTTACGGCTGCTCAAGACCCAAAAGAATACAAACTTTGGTTGAGTGTGAAAGAAAAATATGAAACAGAACATGCCAGCAGTTTAGCGGTGTTAGAAAGATTTCAATCTATAAGCAGAGGAATTGAAAATATATTTAAAAGATTAAAAACCCGTGAACCAAAACTTGAGGATGTGGTTGCCTTACCAGCAACTTCAAAAGACGATTTGAATGGAAAAAGTGCATTGGTTAGATCGCTCAGTGGTGGTGGTAACACACAAGCTTTGGTTGACCAAATAGAGAGCATCAAAGAACATTATGGCAAAGAAGTAGATTTTTATTTAAATGTAAACTACAACCCAAGAACTATAGTGGGAGATACTTATGAAGCAGCCAATCAAAGAAACTATGGTAATAATGATGTGAAAGGACCAGATGCAGGCCATGGCTCACATGTGGCAGGTATTATCGCAGCACTTAGAAATAATGGAATAGGAATAGAAGGGGTGGCGAACAATGTAAAAATAATGGTGATAAGAGTGGTGCCTGATGGCGATGAAAGAGATAAAGACGTTGCTAACGGAATTTTATATGCAGCACTTAACGGAGCTTCTATTATCAATATGAGCTTTGGTAAGAATTATGGTTACAACAAGAAAGCAGTGGATGATGCTGTAAAAATTGCCATGAGCAAAGATGTATTGATGATACATGCTGCGGGCAATAATGCAGAGTGTAATGATTCAGTTCCACATTTCCCTTTAAGAGAATATGAAAATGATTCAAACTTTGCTAAAGCATGGATAGAAGTAGGTGCCTCAACCTGGAAAGAGAAGAAGTTTTTAGCAGCAGATTTTAGTAATTACGGAATGAAAACGGTAGATGTTTTTGCACCGGGTTTAGATATCAACTCAACTGTGCCTGACAGCAATGAATATAAAGAGTATAGCGGAACCAGTATGGCTGCTCCTGTAACGGCAGGTGTAGCAGCTGTAATTCGCTCATACTATCCTGAACTTTCAGCAGAGCAAGTAAAAGAAGCTATTGAAAAATCAGTAGTGGTTGTTAAAGGTAAAGTTTTATTGCCAGGTAGCGAAAAAAAGAAAGTGAAGTTTAAAAATCTATGCAAAACAGGTGGAATTGTAAATTTATATAAGGCATTAGAATATGCAGCTACTATGAAACCCGTTGCACCTCCAACCCCTAAGAAATAAGTTTTGGCTATTACATTAAAAAATTTAGAACAGATAGAAGGCATCAGAAAGGCTAGCATACTAGCAGCTGAGACGGTTAAGTATTTATCGCAGTTTGCCATACCCGGCAATGCTACTGAGCTTATCGATCAAAAATGTAGAGAGTTTGTTGGCGACCATAAAGCCATTCCAGCTTCGTTAAATTATAAAGGTTTTCCGGCCTCGTTGTGCACTTCTGTGAATGATGTGATATGTCATGGAGTGCCATCAAAATATCAACTTAGAGAAGGTGATATTATCAATATAGATGTAGCGGTGATTTTAGATACATATTTTGGAGATACCTGTTCGATGTTTGCCGTAGGAGAAATTAATGATTCGGCAAAGAAAATAATAGACGTTTCTAGAGAGTCGTTGAGAATAGGCATAGCAGAATGTGTGGCGGGCAATCATTTAGGCAATATAGGCTTTGAGATAAACAGATATGCCAAAGCCAATGGATGTTCGGTGGTGTATGAGTTTTGTGGACATGGGGTAGGGCTTAAATACCATGAAGAGCCAGAGGTTAACCATGTGATGCATTCGCGTAACGAAGGACCTATTTTAAAACCAGGCATGGTGTTTACAGTAGAACCTATGATAAACTTAGGAAAAGCAAGAGCTAAAATTGACAGAAAAGATGGTTGGACAGCAAGGACAATAGACGGAAAACTATCGGCACAATTTGAGCATACGATATGCATTACCTCAACCATACCCGACGTTTTATCGGATATTGAGGGAGCCTTTGAGAAGCCAAAAAGCATCTTTTAGGTATATAAAAACAAATTCATTTCACTAGAAGTCAGGTTGTTTAAGGCTTTTTGCAATTTTTTTTTGTCAGGAAAGATACTTCCCATAATTTTGTACCCGGAGAGATGGCAGAGTGGTCGAATGCGGCGGTCTTGAAAACCGTTGACTGTTAAAGGTCCAGGGGTTCGAATCCCTTTCTCTCCGCCAAGATTAAAAGCCCACGCGTTGCGTAGGGCTTTTTTGTTTTTGAGCAAGTCTGAAAGCTCTGCTTTCAAGCGTAGCGAAAAAACAAAAAAGCCCTTAAGGCTCTGAAAGAGACTTAGGCTTTTAATC
>CANHGM010000019.1 GCA_947460345.1 Bacteroidota bacterium
ACATTACATCCTAAATTAGAATCAATATATGATGTTGAAGTATCTGTTTTATATATCGTTACCCAAGTACCATTGATATATCTTTCAACAAACTGAGAATCATTGGCAAATCCTTTATAAGCTACCCAATTTATTGATGCTTTTTTATTACCTGCATTTGCATAAACAATAGACGAGGTATGAGATTTAGAAATGGTAGAAATATTAGAAGAACAACTATCTATTGCATAAATTATAAATTCATAAATTGAATCAGTTGTAGACAAACCAGATATAGTTGTAACTGAGTCATCTTTTGAAACTATATTATATAAAGCAAATGAAGTGGTTGGAGTTTTCATCCAAATTTGATATGAACCAACATCTGCACTAGAAGGTTTCCAAGCTAACTCTATAGTTTTATAATCAACCACAGATGCATATTTAATAATAACACTATCTGGAGGAATGCTATCAAATGGTGTTAACCAAATGGTATCTGATGAAGTAGTTCTATTATAGCCTCCATTTTCATAACCAACTATTTTGTATTGATGGGTATTGTTACAAAGCAAGGGTTGGTGTATATATGTTGTATCTGTATTAGCCAAAGAATCTACAAATACCCATACATTGCTTATATTCTCAAATATTTTATAATGCGAAATTGGATAACCTTCGAACTTATTAAAGAATAAAGTATTTTTTAAATGACCTGTAAATCCTTGTAATTGAATTTGTCTAAATATTTTAGATGGAACTGCATTTAAACAAGAGTCCATTTTATATAAAATATAATAGTGATTATCACTTAATGTGTTTACCGAGTCAATATGCATATATTGATGGCCTGAATCTATAAAGAAATAAAATTTAGATTGAATAAAACTGCCATTATTTAAAGCATGCTTAACTGAATAACCGTATATATCATTACTATCTGTAGAATAAAATTCAACTAAAATAGTTTTATTATCTAGTACTGTTACATTATAAATAGTACCTGAATCTTTAGCATTGATGGGGATTGGCGGCAAAGTAACTGTATCACTATATGAGAAATAGTTGCCATTATTGTCAAATGCAGTTATTCTATAAGTTACATATTCGTTGCATGGTGCTGGATAATCTAAATACGAAGTATCAGACGAAGCTACAGAATCAATTTTAATGAACACATTATTTGTATCCGTTTTTTCTATATAATATTTTTGAACTGTAAATCCTTTATATGGTGTCCAATAGACTGTATTTCTTAATTTTCTTTGATTTACAGACAAATTCATTGTCTTATGAAATCCGTTTGAATCAGAAATTAATCCACAAGTATCAAGATTTACCATATAATAATAATGATCAGAAGTTGATGTATTGATATTGTTATGGTCGAAATAAGTTTGAGTAACAGGAATACTGTCTTTTATAAGTGAATATGTTCCCGAAGCACCTGTTGAACTATGATAAATTCGAGCATATTTTATTAGTGTATCGTAATAAGTCACATCGAAAGATATTCTAACCGAACCATTTGTAGAAGAAGTTGCAGTTTTGCTAACTACATTTAATTTAGGCCCTTTTATTGGTTTAAAAAACAATGTAACACTATCACTTATACTGTTTTCAAATCCACCATTTAATTCTATGGCTTTTATTTTATATTTATAAATTCTATTATAACTAACTGTATCTATATAATGGCTATCAGCAGCAGTTACCGTAGTCATCACAGAATATGCACTGCCATTTACAGATCGTAACACTTGATAACCAGATACGCCACTTTTCCAGTTTATATATTTATTCCAATATATATCATATTTCTTAAGACAGAAATTAAAAACTCCATCAATATTTATACTCGTTTGGGTAGGAGCCAATCCACTTGATAAACTTTTACAACTATCAAATGCTTCAATTGAATACGCATAGTAATTTTGAGAGGTATTGGTAAACGAATCTATATAAGAAGTATCAGCTGATGTTAAAGTATCATATGGTTGAGGCGAAGTATTATTTACTGAACGATATAATATATATCTATTCACATCTGAACTACTTTTTGCCCAATGAAGATATATTTTGTTTTGAGTTAACAATGTAACTTTTTTGATTGAAGCAACGATAGGCGGAACGGTATCATTTGGAATTACACATATAGTATCTGAATAAGAAACTAAAGTAAATGTCGAATCCCAGGCTTCTACTTTATAATAATTAGGTCCACAATTTACTCCAACAGAATCTATATAAGTTGAATCAGTGCCATTACCTATATATTTTATCGTAAAACCAGCCCCTGCTTTCTTCCTAATTCTATAGGTCATAATGCCTCTTCCTATATATTTATTCCAATTTATATAGGCTTTATTATTACCTGGTGTTCCTACTAATTGTATATCGCAATGTATATTACTTGCAGGAGAAGCCAAATTACTACAACTATCACGAGCAATTAAATAGAAACAATATTTATCTTTTAAACAATTAAGATTTTTTAAAGTATATTTTAAATAATTGGTTGTGGTGGTTGTATCAGTAAAAGTAGTTGCTAAGAAATATGATCCTCCATTAGTAGACTGATATAATTCAATTTTTTTAACATTGGATGAGGATTTATAATAAAATATATCAACTGAAGTATCGGTAAGAACACTTACCAAATTAACTACTGGAGCCAACGGCTTAGTTGAGTCATAAGGTTGAGCAGTAGTTGAATCTGAAATAGATATTAATAAACCTGTTGAGTCTACTGCTTGAATTTGATATGAATATATACCACAAGATAGGCCATTAGAATCAGTATATAATGAATCAGTGCCATTCCCAGTATATATAGTGGTATATCCTGAAGCAGTTAGTTTATTTACTTTGTAGTTCTTAATACCTCTACCTATATATTTTGTCCAACTTAGGAATACTTTTTTATTTCCAACTGTATTGCTTAATTGCACATCACAATGAATATTGCTTGCTGGTGAGGCTAAATTACTACAGCTATCTCTTGCAACTACATAATAGCAATATCTATCTTTAAGACAAGTAAGGTTAGAATCTATATATTTTATTTTACCTAAAACCAAAGTTGGATTTAACATAGTAGCCACCAACGTAGCCGTTCCTCCATTCTTTATTTGATATACTTCATACTTTTTTACATCAGTAGAAGCTGATGGATAAAACCATACATTCACCTTGGTATCGCTTAAAACCGAGACTAAATTTACAACTGGAGCCAAAGGGGCAGTTGAGTCGTAAGGTTGAATGGTGGTTGTATCAGAGTTAGATAACAAAGCACCGCTAGAATCTACTGCTACAATTTGATAAGTATATTTTCCACAAGACAATCCATTAGAATCGGTATATATCGAATCAGTACCATTGCCTGTATATATAGTTACATAGCCAGAGGTAGTTAATTTATTTACTTTATAATTTTTTATTCCCCTGCCTATATAATTCACCCAAGTAAGTTTTACTCGGTTGTTGCCAGATGTGCCACTTAATTGCACATCGCAATGTATATTACTTGCTGGCGAGGCTAAATTACTACAACTGTCTCTTGCAACTACATAATAGCAATATCTATTGGTAAGAGTGTTTAAAGAAAGATCAGTGTATTTGATTAAGCCTGCTGAAACAGTTGGGTTGTTTAAAGTAGTAATTAAGGTTGCAGTGCCTCCATTCTTAATTTGATATACTTCATACTTTTTCACATCTGTTGAGGCCGAAGGATAAAACCATAAGTCAACTTTTGTGTCTGATGATACACTTACTAAATTTACAATAGGAGCTAAAGGAGCAACAGAATCATAAGGTTGTATGGTTGTAGTATCAGAGTATGATATATAATTTCCGGTAGAATCATAACCTAAAATTTGATAGGTATATTTTCCACATGACAATCCATTTGAATCTGTATAAAACGAATCGGTACCATTACCTGTATAAACTGTTACATAGCCAGAGGTAGTTAATTTATTTACTTTATAGTTTTTAATTCCTCTGCCAATATAATTCATCCAAGAAAGTTTTACACGGTTGTTGCCAGCAGTGCCGCTTAATTGAATATCGCAATGTATATTACTTGCAGGCGATGAAAGATTTTTACAGCTATCTCTAGCAATCACACAATAGCAATATCTGTTGACTAAAGTATTTAAAGAGGAATCAGTATATTTAACTAAACCACCTGAAAGTGTTGGGTTATTAATGGTTTTAACTAAAGATGCAGCACCTCCGTTGGTGATTCTATATATATCATAGTTGACAACATCTGTTGAAGCTGAAGGATAAAACCAAAGATCTACTTTACTATCGCTAGCTACACTTACCAAGTTCACTTTAGGTGCCACAGGTGCAACTGAGTCGTAAGGAGTAACTTGAACAGTATCAGATTCAGCATATATAGTCGAATCTTGTTTAAAGTTTACATATCTTAAAATATATGTATATACTTTATTGCAAACCAATCCTGAATCAGAGAAAGTGGTATCAGCGGCAAGTCTAGTTTTATATCTTACTGGTACACCACTGGTATTATATTTATATACAAAAAGTGAGTCGTATGCATAGCCTACATAATTACGCCATACTATATTGGCCGCATGGTTACCGGGTGTTCCTCTTAAATTCACTGGTATGTGTATTTGTGACGAGCCTCCGATATTTCCACATGAATCTTTGGCTATCACTTTATAACTAGGAAGTTCTGGACCGCTGTTTACATTTACTGTATTATCGTATACTGTATAAGTAGCTGAATTATTAGATTGAACAGAATCAATTAATGTATAAGTTCCTGCTCCTACATTTTTTCTATATATATAATACGTTTTTGTGTCTAAAGAATCATTTCGCTTAAAATCAAGTCTAACTTTATTGGAGCTGGTTATTGTTGCTCTTGTAAAAGTCATATCAGATGGTGGTATTAAATCTTCTAAAGTGATAGTGCTACTATACATTGACTGACTTTGACATCCACCTAAACTGTCGTAAGCTGTGATTTTAAATTGTACAGTATCAGAACATTTTCTAGCATAATTATATACAGTGTCTTTTCTTACTGAATCTAAGAACTGCCATCCACCTATTGTAGTATATCTATATATTTTAAAATAAGTAGGTTTAACTGTAGTTTTAGGATTGTTCCAAGTTATATATGAAGTATAAGAATTGGGTTTAGTAATATTAACTTTAATAGAAGTGGCAGTATCGCCAACACTCATACTATCACATATATTCAAACTTTTAATTAAATATTGATATTGTGTGGTATATGCATTGGTAACACTATTATCGGTGTATGAACCGATGCCAATATTCACACTATCTATTTTTACGAAACTTCCTGTAGTTCTTCTATAAATCAAATATCTTTTAAGATTTGCAGATGATGAGGGGGCATTCCATGTTAATTTAATAGAAGTATTGCTTAACACATCAACACATCTTAGTTGTGGTTCTTTTAAAACCACATTATTAACTTTGATAGAAAAGGTAACTTGTCTAGAACCACAATTATTATCTAACAAATCTACAGTAAATATATATGTTTTACCAGCCCTACAGCAGCCTGGGTTCCAACAAAACTTTTGGGTTATAGTACTATCTGCTGAATCTTTAGCAAAAGTGGCATAAGGGGTGCATTGGTTATCGCTGCCATCAAATATTGCTCCTGCAGCACTTATGAAAAGAGAATCACCTAATGAGTCTACGCCGCTAACATCTATACACAAAGTATCAAGTGCGTTCATAGTTCTGTTATAATAATCTGCAGAGGTCCACCCTGAAGGCAATGTAAACTTTGGAGGATAATAATTAGGACAAACTCTGGTTATAATTTGCAAATCCCTTCTAACTGACCCAACATAAGTATAGGTTCCATTAGCATTTTTTCTATACTCTTTAATTTCAACAGATACTATTGCAACTTTAGCTGAACCTGCGTATATTTTAATTTCACCAGTAACTGCATCTATGTTTATATAAGAATCATTCCCTAATGGTTTGGAAGAAGTATAACCAGAACCTGTATTATAAGTTATATTAGGCAAACTTGGTGTAGTTGCCAATATCCCATTGGGGCTTCCACTACTTGCATATGGAGTAACAATAGAATAAGACAAAGAATCACCATCCATATCATATGCTAAATGGTTAAAAGAAACGGTGTCGCCTACACAAATAAATGGCAAGGGTTTGCTTGAAAAATTAACTGAATTATTAAATAAAGTACTGTTGGCAGGTGGTATATATAATTTCCAACCCATACCAGTAGTACTTGGATTAGATATATTTGCAATACTTGCATTTCTACAACAACTATGGGCTGATAAGAAAAAACCTGTATTATTAGTGGCAGGCAAAGAGATTAAATTCTCGTAAAGCATTTCAGCAATACAAATACCGGCACCAGGAATACAAGTAGGTGTTATTGTTTTTTCTAAACTGTAACCACTTGCCCTATTTAAAGTGAGAGAGCCATAACTTGAATTGTTATTGGCATAATATATACCTATAGTAGCTGTAGCAGGAAATGGAGAACCAGAAGTACAGTCTCTATATATTTTCATAGAGATTTTATACGTCATCGTATTTCCATTTTTGCTTACAAATTCATAGGTGAAATCTCCTCCCATTAAGTGAGAAGCAGATACACTATTAGTTAATACACACAAAATCAAACACATAAAAGAAATCAACTTAAATTTAAGTCGCATGAGTGTTTGTTTGCAGTATATTTTGTGCATGAATTCTACGCAATTTTAGTGAATAACTTCTTGTTATACAAGTCATTTATACAATAGACAAGTAAAATGACAAAAAGTTGATATATTTTCTAATAAAAAATTATAATACAAATAAAATAAAGAAAAAGAATCTTAATGATGATAATATGGAGATATCATTAAATAAACCAAAACGCCTGTGGTTGTAACATATAACCAAATAGGGAAGGTAAATCTAACTATTTTACGATGCTTTTCAACTTCCATTTTCAATCCATATAAAAAACTAAGTAGAATTAATGGTAGCACAGATGCTGCTAATAGAATATGACTGATTAGTAATGGATAATATATATATTTTAAGTTATTATCTTTAGGAAAACTAGTATCGCCCACCATCCAATGATATAAAATATATGAAACTAAAAACAAGGAAGACAAACCAAAGGTAAGTAAATTTAGTTTTTTATGAAGGGTGACATTCTTTCTTTTAATTTGATATAATGATGTCAATAGCAACAATGTGCAAGTAGCATTAATACAAGCATTTAAAGCTGATAAACTATATACCCAAGAAGGTATTTTAAAAGGAACAGGTAATACATGTTGATCTAAAACTGCAACTGCTAAGAACACAAAAATAGATACTCCCCAAATAATTCTTTTTATTACTTTTTCATTATTTATCATAAAATATATACGAATTAATTATGTTTTTGTTTTATTTATCTTTTTCATGAAGTATCTCATACATCAATACTTTCAATTCATCATCTAATCTTTTAATATCATATGACAGCAATCCATCATAAATACCTCTTATTCTATGATGGTTATCTATTAGTAGCAACTGTTGACTGTGAAAAAACTTCACCGAATCTATAGCCACACTTGAATCATAACCAGTTGGCAAGAGATAACCTTTCATAGCAATGTTATATATATCACTTTTGTTACCTGTGACAAATTTCCATTTATAAGAAAGTGCTCTTAAGTTATTTGCATACTTACTCAAAACAGCAACTGAATCAGTCTCAGGATCAACGGTATGACTTAAAAAATGAAGGCCTTTGGTATTTAAATATTTTTCATATAAGTTAAGTACATTTCCATTCATTTTAGGACAAACATCTTTACATGTACTAAAGAAAAAATTCACTATAGTGGCTCCACTATCAAAATATTGCTGAGTAAGCTTTTGGCCTTCTTGGTCAGTAAAGATAAAATCAGGCACAGAATGGTAAACGGTATCTTGGGTTTGTTCATCAACAAACTTTTCACCCATTACTTGCAATTTAAGTATATGAGGTTTTACGCTCTTCATCCAAAAATAAATAACCATCGGCACCACAAACATGGCAACGATGGTTATTCTTTGCTTCCAGTGATTCATATTTATTTAATGAATCTGAATTAAAATTTTATTCTATCCATTTGATGATACTCCATCTGTCACCTTCATATAAAAGCGCTGCAATAAGAGCAAGAATGAATGCCATTGGCAATATAATCATTGAAGAAAGTCTAACTACTTCATATTTCATGTGCATAAATATACCAACGATGAAATAAGATTTAACTACACCTAATCCTATGAATATAAAATTTCTAATGCCACTTGCAGGCATCATAAAATATATGGCAAAGTCGATAACAGTTATTGCTAAAAGCAACCAAAAGGTAGCCCAAATAGTTTTTTTTGTTAAAGCACCATGTTCGTTGTTGTGATGATTTTCTGTATGTTCCATGTTAAAAATTGTATGCTAAAATTTTAATAAAAATATAAGTTATATTAAGTAGAAGAATGTAAATACAAACACCCAAACTAAGTCTACAAAGTGCCAATAAAGCCCAACTTTTTCGACCATTTCATAATGGCCTCTTCTTTCATAAGTACCTGATTGAACGTTTACATAGATTACAATATTTAAAACAACACCACTAAGTACGTGAAATCCGTGGAAACCAGTTACAATAAAGAATAAGTCAGCAAACGCAGCTGGACCGTATTCATTAATATTCAAATTGGCACCAAAAACTTTCACACCATCAATGATTCGACCTTCGTGAGAACCTTGGATAAACTTTGTCCACTCCCAAGCTTGGCAGCTTAAGAAAGCAATACCACCTATGATTGTTAAAAACATATAATAACTTACGTCTTTCTTATCATTTCTATGACCCGCTTCAACAGCTAACACCATAGTAACAGAAGAAAATATGAGAATAAAGGTCATTAAACTCACAAAAAGTAATGGTAACTCCATTCCATGTAAAAATGGAAA
This sequence comes from Bacteroidota bacterium, assembly GCA_947460345.1. Taxonomy (GTDB): domain Bacteria; phylum Bacteroidota; class Bacteroidia; order UKL13-3; family UKL13-3; genus CANHGM01. The sequence continues at coordinate 8,993 of CANHGM010000019.1, forward strand.
GTGGTTAAACACTTTTGAAGGGTCAGGCCACTTCATCGGAGCAAAGTCACTAGCTGCCAAAAATCTTTGACAACCATAAGCGGTTAGTAATGATGAAAATGTGAAAGCATCTGATAGAAGGAAAATCCACATCATCAGTTTTCCGTAGCTCACATTGAAAGGTGATTTACCACCTGACCATGGGCTATTTGAGTTTTGTACGGCTAATTCTGACATCTTTTATTTGAGTTTATTATTAATTGTTAAGATTAGGCTACTGATAAAAAAATGAATAAGTAAATCCAAAGTAGACCTACAAAATGCCAGTAGGTTGCTACAAGGTTCATGGTTATCATATTTTTTTTATGAACTTGAAATTTATTTGTTTTATAAAACAATACTATTAAAGCTATGAGTCCTCCGATAATATGTGCTAAATGCAAACCAGAAAGAACATATACAAAAGAGAATGAAGCACTATCACCACTAAAGAAAATTTTATGATCTACCATTTGTTGCCATGCCATCAATTGACCGACACAAAAAGCTATACCCAAAACTAAAGTAGCCAATGTATATATTTTACTTTGATTTATTTCATCATTTTTGGCTGCTTTTGAAGAAAGAATTAAAGAGATACTTGAAGCAATCACAATAAATGTAGTAATTAAAAACATGCTAGGCATCTGAAAATCTACCCAACCTTTAGGGTCACCTTTTTTCACAATATAAGCACTTGTTAAACCAGCAAACATCATTGACATAGCAACAATGGCAATCCACAACATTAACTTATGTGGGTGAATTACATATTGTTCGCGTGATGTAGGTGCAGGTTGTAGTATTTTATTCATTTATATTTTATCTAAAATAAAAACTATTTGGGTAATGGTTAAATAGAAATAAGAAGAAAACATCACTTGTCTTGCTTCTTTGTTATCACATGTTTTATATAAATTAAAACATCTGTATAGCATATAAAATACAGTAAGCGTAGATAAAACCACAGAAATTATTCCTGTTTTACCTAAGTAGAAAGGCATATATGCAACTGGAATCAAAAGTAATGCGTATAAAATTATTTTAAAAGCAGTGAGCTTGCTTCTACCACTAGAAGGTAGCATTTTAAAACCAGCTTTTTTATAATCATCATCTAAAATCCATGCTATAGATAAAAAATGAACGAACTGCCATAAGAACTGAACTAAAAATAATACCACACACATATAATCTAATGTATGAGTAACAGCTACATAACCTAAAACGGGAGGCATAGCACCAGGAATTGCTCCTACAAACACATTAATTGAATGAATTCTTTTAAGAGGAGTATAAACAAATGCATATATAGCAAGTGAAGATAAAGCTAATATTCCTGTTAGTTTATTAAAATAAATTCCTAAAATTAACACTCCACAGATACCTAAAAGTAAAGAAACAATTGATGCTTCTGAAACACTCATTCTACCTGTAGCAACTGGTCTATTTTCAGTACGAGTCATTAGTTTATCATAATTGCGTTCAATTACTTGATTTAATCCATTAGAAGCACTTACTACTAAAAATCCACCTAATGAAATTAAGAACAAAGACATAAAATTAAATGAGCCATTAGAAGCCATGGTATAACCAAAAGCAGCTGAAAAAACTACAAACAAATTAAGTTTGAGTTTGATTAGTTGTTTATAATCATCAATTTTTGAATTAATGGTTATATCTCTTGTATCTATATGTGCTGATTTAGTTTTCATTATGAAGAAGCTATCACTTCTTTTACTTTTGGATTAAGTTGAATATTAATAAAACAAAGCAAGCCAAAAGAAATGCATCCAATTAAAAGATGGGTTGCTTGGGCTGCTTTTGGTACTGCAAAATAATACATAAAAACACCAGTAATAATTTGCAATAATGTTGTAATTAGTAAATATTTAGATGCATTAAATATAGCAGGTTGTATTTGCTTAGATTTAAAATACAAATAAAAACTTGCTAGCAATAAAACCCATGAAAATGTTCTATGTATATAAAATGATATTTCTATATGGTTAAACCAAAGACTTCTGTCATCTATTCTTTTGGCTATACTATCTAAATTTTCTCTAACTTGAGTACCAAACAATATTTGAATAGCAGTTAATACAACCAAAACTAATGATAAATTTCTGAGCAGAGGTAATGGTTTAACTTCAATTGATTTAAAAGCCTGAGAAGCTACTGCAAGATAAGTAAGCATAAATACAATAATTAAAGATACGAGCATATGCAAACTCACTACAAATTCTTTCAGATTAGAAGATACCACTTTTTTACCAAGCCATCCTTCAAAGCCTATTGCAAGCAAAACCATTATACTAAAGTATATCATTTTTTTGTTTTCGTTTTTATAACTAAAAGAGAAAACAAGCATACCAATTGCAATCAATCCTGTGAATACAGCTATTAACCTATTTACATATTCAGTATATGTGTGATATAAGTTAAAAGGGGCAATTTCATGACCAGTTTTTTGAGAATAATATTCAATATAATCTGGTCTTAACTGACTTTCTGAAGTTGGAGGAACAAATTGTTCAAAACAACGAGGCCAATCAGGGCAACCCATGCCACTACCTGTAACTCTTACCAGTGCTCCGGCAAGTATTAAAAGATAGATAGTCAAAAGTAATGCTATCACTGATTTTTTAAATCGTTGTTGTGTAATCAATTAAATATTTGCTTTGTTAAGGCCTAATAATTTTTGAATAAACAAAGGAATGGTAAAATTAACGGTAGCTCCATTATCTAAAGATTCTTTAGAACCTGAAGTTGAAGAAGTAGCGGCTGCGTGTGCCTCGTGATGATTTTCATTAGGACCTACAGGAATATTTTGAGGAATAAAATCACTGCTAGCACCTGGTACTGAGTAATCATAAGGCCAACGATGAACTTCTGGAATTTCACCTGGCCAGTTTCCATGCATATGTTCAATAGGTGCTGTCCACTCTAGAGTATTTGAATTCCAAGGATTTTGTTCTGTTTTACGACCTTTAAAAATTGAATTAAAGAAATTATATAAGAATATAACTTGGGCAATACCACCTAAGAAAGCCATAAGAGTTATAAATACATTTATGTCATTCCAAACAGAGAACTCACCTAATAAGGTAAATTGGTAGTAACGACGAGGAACACCAGCTAAACCCATAAAATGCATTGGGAAAAACACGCCATATGCAGAAATTATAGTTAACCAAAAATGTAAAAATCCTAAACGGTCATCCATACGCTTACGGTACATTTTAGGAAACCAGTGATAAATACCTGCTAACATCCCAAATATGGCAGCAGTACCCATTACAATATGGAAATGGGCAACCACAAAATAAGAGTCATGAAGTTGGATATCTAAAGCTGCGTTACCTAAGTACAATCCTGTTAACCCACCTGATATAAAGAATGAAACCAATCCAATAGCAAAACACATAGCTGGAGTTAATCTAATATTACCTCTCCAAAGGGTGGCTAAGTAGTTAAATACTTTAATTGCTGAAGGAACTGCTATTATTAATGTGGCTAATACAAACACAGATCCTAAAAATGGGTTCATACCTGTTATAAACATATGATGCCCCCATACAATAAATGAAAGGAATGATATCCCTAAAAGTGACATAATCATTGCACGATAACCGAAAATTGGTTTTCTTGAATTTGTTGAAATCACTTCAGATGTAAGACCTAAAGCAGGCATTAATATAATATAAACTTCAGGATGTCCCAAGAACCAAAATAAATGTTGAAATAATATTGGGCTACCTCCCACTCTTTCTATTCCACCTGTTAATTCTGCTGGGATATCTGATAAGTAAAACATGGTACCAAAACTTCTATCAAAAAGCAATAATAAAGAACCTCCTAGCAAAACAGGGAAAGATAATAAACCTAAAACTGCTGTTAAAAAGAAAGCCCAAATAGTAAGTGGCAATCTAGTCATTGACATACCTTTAGTACGCATATTTAAAATAGTAGCTATATAATTCATACCACCCATTAAGGCAGAAGCAATAAATAATATCATAGCTATTAACCATAAAGTCATACCCATTCCTGAGCCTGGCATGGCTTTAGGTAAAGCAGATAAAGGAGGATAAATTGTCCAACCTGCTGCTGCTGGTCCTGAAGATAAGCATAATGAAATAATTAAAACAATACTACTTGACAAGAAAAACCAATATGATAGCATATTGATAAATGGTGATGCCATATCTCTAGCACCTATTTGAAGTGGTATTAACAAGTTACTAAAAGTTCCACTTAATCCTGCTGTTAATACATAGAATACCATGATAGTACCATGTATAGTTACAAGAGACATATAAAAACTTGAATCCATTTTACCTGCATCATTTATCCATCCACCTAAAATAGGTTTTAGCCAAGTAAAATTTGAATCAGGCCAAGCAAGCTGAGCTCTGAAAATCATGGATAAAATCATTCCTACAACACCCATAATAATACCAGTAACCAAAAATTGTTTACCTATCATTTTATGGTCCATAGAAAATACATACTTAGAGATAAATGTCTCTTCGTGGTGATGGTGCTCTTCGTGGTCGGCACCGTGGTGAATTGTATCGTGTGAATCGTGACTCATGTTTCGATTATATTATTTTCTGTTAATATTATTATTTTAAATTTTATTTCATTGCTGTTTTTTGGCTTTCTGCTTTAGCAGAGTCAGCAGGGACAGCGTTAGGTGTTTCAGAAGCTGGCTTCTCAATTCCCATCATTGATGCATAAGTAGACTTTTGAGTTGACAACCATTTGTTATATTCTGCCTCAGTTTCAACTACCATTTTAATTTTCATGTTATAGTGAGCTGAACCACAAATTTTATTACAGTATACATAATAATCCCAAGTGTCTACATCTTTTCTACCTTCTTTTCTTAAAATTTCTTTCATTTCAGCTGTAGTAATAATTGGCTTCATCCAAAAATTTGTAGGAACTCCAGGAACAACGTTCATTTGAGCTCTAAAATATGGCATATAAGCTGAATGTATTACATCTTTAGCTCTAAATTTGAAATTAACATTTTTATTTACAGGAACATGTATTTCTGTTAAAATCATATCATCATGAGATTTTTCATCTTTCCAATTAATTCCTAAATCATTCTCAGCCGAGATTAATCTAAAATTATGTTCACCTAATTTTTTATCTTCACCAGCATATCTTGCCTTCCAACCAAATTGGAAAGCGTATATTTCTATATTTTGAGCATCTGTTGGTGGAGCAGCGGTAATTCCTCCCCATGTTTTCAATCCATTGGTAATTAATACTGCAAGAGCTATAGCTGGAATAATAGTCCATATTACCTCTAACCTATCATTGTGAGGATAGTAATATGCTTTATGACCTTCACGGGTTCTATATTTATAAGCAAACCAAAATAAAGCAGTTTGAGTTAAAAAGAATACAATTAAAATCAATACAGTTGTTAGATTAAACATTGCATCCATTTTGATTCCATGCTCAGAAGCTGATTGAGGGAAGAAAAATTTACTATCGTGGTTGAATTCCCATATACCTGCTCCTAGAAAAAGTATAAGAAATAACAACATCAATCTCGGGTTCCATTTTGCCCAATCAATAGCTGGTTTACCGCTTATTTCTCCCAACAATCCTATAACACTGTTCAACTGTATTAATACAATAAACAATATTAAGATTGCTATAACTACTAACCAATTGATTGCAGTTTTCATTGAAGAAGCAGTATCTTCTTGTTTAGGATTCGGATTATAATCTGCCTTTTCTGTGGCAACCTCCGAACCGCCATTTAATTCATCAGCTGGAAACTCATATTTTGTTGGATCAAATTTCTGATCAACAACTGCAGTTTCTGTTACTAGTGAATCTTTTACTTCTGTTGCAACTTCATCTTTGGATGAGGCTACTTGTTCGTGCTGTGCCGAAGCTACATTGATTGCAAATAAAAATATTGCAACCATAATCAAATTTTTAACTAGAAGAGTTTGTTTCATTTACTCTGAATTTAGATATTTGGTTTAGACCTATTAAATCGGAGGCAAATTTATTTCAAAATCATTTGTTATTTCATCTAATTGTAAAAAATATTTATTTAAATTCGGTCTACATTAAAAATCACTCATTATCAATGTTCAATTGATTGATAGTCAATTTTATTAAATTAATTATCTACTTTTGCAAAAAAATAAAATAATTTGAAAAAGCTACATTTCACCTCCGAATTTAATTGCTATGACAACGAAAATGAACTTTCTGAATCACATTTTATCCTAACAAAACTTGCCATCGAAGCTACCAAAAACGCATATGCTCCCTATTCTCAATTTTATGTTGGAACGGCAATAGAATTATCATCTGGTGTTGTTGTTCAAGGTAGCAATCAAGAGAATGCTGCTTACCCTTCAGGACTTTGTGCTGAGAGAGTTGCATTATTCCATGTAGGTCATCAATTTCCTAACGAAAGTATTAAAACTATTGTAATTACAGCTAAATCATCAATTCATGATACCCAGAAACCTGTTGTTCCTTGTGGAGCTTGTATTCAGGTGATGTCTGAATTTGAAAGTAGGCAAAACACTCCTATAACCATTTTGCTTCATGGTAATAGTGGTCTTGTATATGAATCAATTGGTTTAAAAAATTTGATGCCATTGACATTCGAACTTAAATAATTAAAAAACCTTTAAACAAAGAAACGGTCATAGTAAATTACTTCGACCGTTTCATATTTATTTAGTGTTTTTTGTGCTTAATTATTCACCTTTACCAATTGTTTGATAAATCGTTTGTTGTTGTTGGAAATGATTACTTGGTATACGCCTGCCGATAAACTTTGTATATCAAGTATGGTTTGTTTGCTTGTGTTACTTGTTTTACCTGCAAACACTTCTTTGCCTGTAAAGTCTATGATGCTTATTTGATAACTTTCTGTTTTATATTGTTCTATTGTTATAGTAGCTTTATTTATACTTGGATTTGGATACACAGATATTACAACTTGGGTTGATTTGTCTTTTGACAACTCCATCACACTGCTATAGGTATAGGTCTCATCCTTGTCTACCAATCTTATTCTATAGTAAACTTTTGATGCTATATTTTCTTTTACTCCTTTGTCAGTATAATCATAGTTTTTGATTGTATTAGAATTGCCTTGCGCAGATACTTCTCCTATCTTTTCAAAAAGTTGTCCATCAAAACTTCTCTCTATCTCAAATCTGTCTGAATTTAATTCACTTGCTGTGATCCAAGTAATTTGACCATCATTTTCTGACCATTGTGCTTTATTGTTTAGCAAACTTACTGGCAATGGACCATAACCACTCACTGAATAAGTGGCTGATGTACCTATCACTCCTGCTGAGTCTAACCATGCATAATCAAAGCTAGTGTTTGTATGTCCGTTTTTGCGGATATAGATCTGTAATGAGTCTGCTTTAAAGTTTGTAATCTCATATCTGCTATTTGTAGCATTCCAATATGTATTCGTAATGTCTCCAGGTTTTAATACCGTGCCATTATATACCATCACATCATTGGTAGAATCTGGTAAAATTGTTAATGCTAAAGTTCTTAATCCATTGCTGCCACTTGTTCCAGAATAGTTACCATCTTCTGGGTCACTACCCGATACTTTTCCTGGCATTACTGTCGAATTGCTACCCACTATAGCCGTGTTTGATGTTCCTGATGAATTTGATAAACTCATCACATATGGGTAATTAATATTGCCCGATGGAACATTAAATAAGTTTGGATTGATACCAGTGAATGTCTTGTTGTATGCTATTGAAATACGCTCGATACCAAAGTTAACATCAGTTAAATCTGTATTAATTGTTGTTACAGCTATTTGTGTATTTGGTGTGCCTGATTCGTTTCCGCTTCCTGCATTGTTATTGTTCCCATATACCTCTCCAACTGATACCCAACTTGATGGTAAATTTGCTGATAATGGACCTGAGGCTCCAATATTTAAATTGCTTGAAGAAATTCTAACTGAATAGGCTGTATTGCCATCAATATTATTAAATTGATAGGTTCCATTGCCTGAGTTTAATGTGTCTTTTACTACTATTATTCCTAAACCATTTACTAAATAAGCATACAATGTACTACTTGATGCTACATCTGTAGGTGTTCCGTCTACTAATCCATTCGTTAATCCACTTGCATCAATATAAATTGTTCCACTGATATTGATACCAGTGAATGGCATTGTAATAGTATTGGGTGTTAAATCTGCTTTTAATGCTGAGTCTAATGTTGTATATGTAAAGGTAATTGTACCAGCTCCAGTAAAGGTTGGATCTACTTTTAACAATGTACTATCAAAATTATTTATCGTATCTCCTGTTATTATTGCAACATTATTATAATATAAAGTTCCATTAACAGGTAAGGTACTGATGATAAATGTTGATCCTTGTCCTTTGGTGCCATCTTCTAAATCAGTTCCTCCTAAACTTGTTGTTTGCACTTTTAAAGTTCCTCCTGGATTCACTTGGCTTGCTGCTGTTTTGTCAGCTCCAACTGGTAATTGATTGATACCTATATTTACATTAGATATATTACTTGATATCGTATGGGCTCTGATAATGCCATTTGGTGTTCCTGATTCTATTCCTGTTCCACTAGCATTATTACTTCCAAATTGTTCGCCTACATTCACCCAATTAGTTGGCAATATAGCACTAGGTGAAGCACTGCCTAATGTTCCTTGGGTAGTTGAGAGTACGATTTTATATCCTGAGTTGGCATTTACTGAATCACTGATGGTATATACTCCTGTTCCAGCGGCTACGGCTACTACGTTTCTTACAATACCAGTAGCTGAGTCTACCAAGTTTACATATAATTGGGTGGTGCTTGGGTTACCAAGTACTGATCCGTTGATGATGCCATCGGTTAAACCACCTCTGTCATCAAATACAGTTCCACCAATAGTTAAACTAGTGAATGGAATAGTGATGGTGTTTGGACTTGCATCGCCAATCTTAGCTGAGTCTAAGCTAGTGAATGTGAAGCTTAGGGTGCCACTGCCATTGAACGTTGGGTCTACCGTTAGTTTAGTTGAGTCGTAGTTCTTAATGGTATCACCTGCGTTTAGTGGGGTGTTATTGTAGTAAAGAGTTCCGTTATTTGGAAGTGTGCTGATGATAAACCAACTGCCAGTTCCTATTGCTCCATCTTCAAGATCAGTTCCTGCTAAGCTTGGAGTTTGAACTTTTAGTGTTCCTCCTGGATTCACTTGGCTTGCTGCTGTTTTGTCTGTGCCTGCTGGGCGTTGGTCGATGCCGAAGTTAGCATTAGTAACATCATTAGTGGTAACAACAACAGATACTAGAGTTCCATTTGCCGTTCCATCGCTACCTGAACCAGCACCATTTTTTTCGCCCGTATTTACCCAATTAGTAGGTAAAGAAGATGCAGGAGCAGGTTGACCAATTGTGCCTTGAATAGTTGAAAGTTGAATACTATATGTTGCAGCAGCTACATAATTAAAATTATAAGTACCAGTAGCAGAATCAATCTTAACAGAATTAACTACATTGTTAGAAGCGTTTAACAAGTTGGCATAGATTGCAGCAGCACTAAGCTTCCCTATTGCAGAACCATTCACTGTATTATCAGTTAAGCCACCTCTATCATCATATATTGTTCCTGAGATATTAATGATATCTAAACCGAAATTTCTTGAACAGAAACCAGCACCAGCACTACCAAATTTATTTGCATATGAAGCTGGAGTAGAAGTTGCAACCACACCTGTAATTAAAGGTGTAGCCAATTGAACTACATAAGCTGAAGAATCATAAGAGATGTATTTTATTTTAATATTGTCAAAAGTAACTTGATCATTTGACCCTAAGTTACTAGAAGCTATAAACCTTATAGTAGTAGATCCTGCAATGTAATTAGTAATATTAAAAGAAGCAGAGCCTGAAGAATTATTCCCACCAGCACCGTCATATCTAACTAATGTAGTGTATGCTCCTCCTGAACTTCTAGCAATTTGTGCTTCAACCCAATCATTAGCATCATCTAAACTTGATTCAGCATAATCAAAAGTAAGAGTTGCACTAACAGCATTAGAAATATTTGCAGTTCTTGTTGCTCCTCTATCATTGTTTCTAACTCTAAGTGAGTTATTGGTTATTCTTAAATCACCACTATTAAAACCATCTGATTCAGTAATTTCAACCCAAGAACCAGCAAAGTTCTTATTTCCGTTATTTGTTGATCCATTACCATTCGTATTAAATTGATCAAGTAATGAATCTGTTTTGGTTCTAGGTAAAATATTGAATTGATAAATACCAGTAGCGTTTGTTGTAATACTATCAGCTAAGGGTTCGCCAATATTAACGGTGTTATTAAAATTTAAATCATTATATAAGTAAAGTTTAATTCCATTCAAACCAACTTCGCCTGAATTTAATGAACTAGAACGGTTTGCATCATGATATACAAAACCAACTACAACGTTAGTGTCTGCTTTAGAAACACATGAAATTGTAATATAAACTTTAGCAATTGAACAAACATTAGGGTCGTCTTTACTACAAACTTGGTATTGGAAAGAATCATTTCCTACAAAGCCAGTATTAGGTAAATAAGTAATGGTACCATCACTATTCACTAGTGTAGAACCATTAGATGGTTGTAACAATCCAACAGTTGTAACTTTTGTAGAATCAGGTACACCAACTACATCATTAAAAAGAACAGGGATTTTTACAGGCACATCAACTAAACCTGTCATATAGTCATTACTTGCAGATAAGACTGCAACCACAGATAAGTCATTGCTATTTGAACAAATACCTAAAGTATTAAATGAGAATTTACCATTTTTAAGTTTCGATTTTCTAAATCTACCATTAGAATATGAAGTATCAATTTGTGAAATAAAACATGATGGAGATACGAAATAAATTAGTTCAATATTGTCAAGGTAATAATAGTCGTCATTATTTACGTTACCATTAGTGATAAAACGGATAGTGTTATTTCCAGTTGCATAAAAGTTTGCAGCTGGAATTTCTAAATATCTTGTTTGATAATAATTATCAGTACCTACTCCATTTCCATCATCTAGAGTATATAAAGTGGTTTGTTTAGCTGTTCCTTGATTTATAATAATAGACAATTGCTCACCAGCATCATCTAAACCATCTCGTCTATAATCAAATTTCAATACAGCAGACAAAGCATTTGAAAAATTAGCACTTCTGGAAGCTCCACTATTAGTTCCATTTATAATAAGAGCTTTGCTGTCTGTTTTTGTATCAACATCTATTGAAACAGGAGATGAACCAAACCCATTTGATGCTGTAATTTCAACCCAACTAGAACTCCAGTTAATTGAACCATCATTCCCTGTATTAATAGCTGGACTTTCATCCATATTATCTTTAGCAAAATAACCACCATTGGTTCTTAATGAATAATTTCCTCCGATATCTGTTACTGTAGATACTGATACATTTTCACCAACATCAATAGCTCCGTTGCAGTTAATATCTGCATATAAATCAACTTTAATATTTGTTAAAAAGTTTTCTGAATTATATACAGAATCATCTGGTAGTAATTCTAAGAAAACTTTCCCATTTATTAAATTCTCTCCTAATTGAGCAACACAATAAGATACATTAATATATACTCTCGAAATATCACAAATACCTGGATATTCCTTAGAGCATATTTGATAATCAAAAAAATCAACCCCAATAAAGCCGTTATTAGGTGTATATGTAATAGTACCATCTCCATTCAAAACAACAGATCCATGAGCTGCTTTTACACCGACAGTATCAACAGTAGCAGCGTTTAAGGTACATAAAAACCCATTGTCATTAGTCATTACTTCAACAATAATTGGCGTACTTGGCAATGTAGACCTTCTATCGTCAAATGAATTTACAACAACATTTAGACATTTTGGAATCATGATAGTACCAGCATCAAAACCTGGAGCAGCTGAAGGTGCTAGATTTGCATCTTGACCATATACACCGGCAATTTTAGCACCATTACAAGTAAAAATCGCCATTTTACTTTGATCACCATCTCTATTATCAAAAATTCTAGCATAGTTTAATGCATTCAATGTAAATGATGAATCGTATGGAATATTACATGGACTTTTAGAAGCTATTGTTGAAGTTAAATCCCCATCAAATTTCACATATATAGTTGTATTAGTATCAGGAGTAATCCAAATAGGATTATAATTATTACTTGGACTTGGTGTTGTTGAACCAGGAGCCCATGCTAAACTCACATAACTAGTTAATTTTTCTTTGGCTATCAAATTAAAAGCCCAATCAAAATCTTTACCTGGATTATCCGAATCTATAATCTCAACGGCTGTATACGATTTGCCGTTTTGACTTTGAAATTTATAACCAGAATTATTATTTAAGTCTATTTTGTTATATCCTTTAGGATTTAAAACAACTGTTCCTGATGATGGAGAACCACTACCAGATGTCCAATCTACTTTAATAGTGTCAGAAACACTATTGAAAAAATAAACACTAGCAGGAGCAACTGTCCTAGTTGTAGGAACTGGAGAATAATATGTACTTCCATAAAATTGACCTGGAAGTATATTGATATTTCTTGATCCAAAATTACTTATATCTCCAAAAAAGGCATCTAGACCAATTTCTTTATCAGCTGTAACCACAGCTCCTACTTTTATATCACCTACTTTATTAGTTGAATCTGGGTTTCCTTGATAAAACCAAACACCTCCTTCATTTAACACTTTAATAGAATCAATATTCCCATCACCATCAGCATCAATAGAAACAGTAGTATTGTTTTGATTAGCTCTAACAAAAATAGCCGTATAATTAAACGCAGGTACAGATGCTGAAGCAATATCTTCACCTAATCCAACTATAAACAATTTACCAAAACGAGTATTGTCATATACATCAGTTTTAACGCATTGTAAACCAAATTGTGACTGATCTCCAGTTACTTTTGACAAATTTATATCAGCAGTGGTAAATATTTTATCCATACCATCATATTGAATATTTAATGAGTCTCTTGTATTATATAAAAATAAATCATCTAATACGAAAGAACCACCAGAAGGTATAATGTCTGAAGAATATCCAGGTGCTATTCCATTAGTTAAAATACCATCTCCCCAAATTCGAGTTGTACTTTGTATGGGTGTAGCAATATTTGTTTCATAACCATCTTCCCAATGGTCATAAGTTATAATGGTATTAGGATATGGTGATGTAGAAATGCTTACTACATTTCTAACAACATTAGACAAACTTCCTGCACTATTAGTTGCTTTTCTTAAAGCAGTATATAAATATTTTTCAGGGAAAGGTAGATAGTAAGTCTTTGCAAATGTTGCCTCAACACAAGGGTCATTATAAGAAGGATTAACTGTTATGAAAACCGAAGCAGTATCACATACTGGATTAAAAGAAGTATCACATACTTGATACGTAAACGCATCATTACCATAAAAAGACCCATTAGGTAAATAAGTAACTTTTCCATTCAACCCAAACTGTATAGTACCACTTTGAGGTTGATTTATAATTGACACAGATGCCGTATCTATGTTCCCTACATCATTAGATAAAATATTAATTTGAACTGGGACAGCTTGTGATGTCACAGCATAATCGTTTTGAGCTAATAACAAGCATGTTCCAGCTGAAGGAGCAACTGTTACTACAGCATAATTATTTGAACTAACAGAATCAGGTTGATTTCCATATATATATGCACTATCTTTATAAACACCACCACAAGCTAGTATTGATGTTATTCTCAAAGTATCTGTTGCATTTGAATTTAAAGTACCAATGTTCCAAACTCCTGTTGAGTTTAGGTAACTACCAGAACCTGTTGTTGTATAATTTAAAAAATAAAATCCTGACGGTAATAAATTATTAACTTTTACTCCTGTAGCTTGTCCGGGTCCTAAGTTTCTAACAACTACTATGTGCTTTACTGAACGGCCATATCTTTGATTTATAGTATCAACAGAAAGTGAAACTGACAAATCTGGCAAATCGTAACTTACTATTATTCTTCCATTTGCTCCTACTCCTGTAGTTGCTCCATTTGAACCACGTCCTCCACCGCCTGCACCTGGTGTGTTTCCATTGTTACCTGAAGCATTTATATTACCCCCAGCTCCTCCAGTAGCAGTACCAGTTCCACCGGCACCTCCAACGTTTGCTGCTCCTGCAGCTCCAGCTCCTCCATTGGCAATTGCAGTAGCTGATCCACCACCTCCACCTCCACCACCAGTGGTTCCTTGACGAGCTCCACCTGCACCCCCTGCAAATTTTATTGTACCTGAACTAGCAGCTGTTGTTCCTCCAGCACCACCTGTATTCGAACCTCCTAATCCACCATCTGCAATTACTAATGTGCCAAACGATGAGGCACCTCCACTTTGACCTACAGTAAATGCTGCAGCTCCACCTGTCCCTACAATTATTGTGTATATATTTCCAGGTGTTACTGTTAAAGTAGATTGAGCATATGCTCCTCCTCCTCCTCCAGCTCTACTCTCTGTTAAATCACTTCTTGTTCCTCCTCCAGCCCCCCATGCTTTCACAGTTATTGTCGTCACCCCTGGAGGTACCGTAAATGAAGATGAAGAATTATATGTTAATGTTTGTGTTTGTGAATTTGCTTTAGAAACTCCAAAAACTGCAAGTAAAGTAATTAATAAAACAGCAATTTTTTTAATTGTTGATTCTTTTGCCTGTTTAATTATTAATTTAGTTAAGTAGATTTTATTCATATTATCAATAGTAATGTTAAGAAACTGTGTGTTAATTTATTGCAAATTATTTTTACAATAAAACACACACTTTTTGAGTCTTACAAAACTAATAGATAAAATACTTAATTATTAAAAAAAAAACCGGACAAAAACCGGACAATTTTATTTAACCAAGAATTCAAATTAGACATTCTCACAATAATTTTTACTAAATTTGTGCATCTCACTTTTTGTAACTTATAAAATGATTTGGGTACAGGAAGTATTGGGTGTTCCTATAAATTTGAGCGATAAAAGTCGATACTTGATGGTGATATTGAAAGGCAATCAATAAAGAAACAAGCATTTTTATATAAGAAGTTTTAAAATACCAACGCTAAGAAAAGTATATATAACTTAACCCTATATGCACATTGGTGGCTTTAAAAATTTAGAAGAAGTTATAGACTTTTACAATGATGGTGGTGACAAAGTTATATTCTTCAACAATAACAATCAAGCATTTTAATCAGATAGCTTAAAGTTAAAACTATTTAAAAAAAAAGCTTTAATATCATTTCTTAAAAGACTGACAGGTACTATTAGATCAAAAAAATTCTAAAAAATTACAGAATATGTCACTAACCAATGGCGAATAGATCAATAAGTGGAAGTCTGTCTTAAATTGATCTCAAAATAAAAAAGCAGTTTTAATAAATTGACTAAAGCAGCTTTTTTAATCTTATTTTACCGTTATTTCTTAGCTGGAGCAGAAACAAAATCAATATTCACATTGATTTTAATATTTTCTCCTATTTTAGCAAATACCAAAGTTGGAACTTCTATTTTATGGTCTTTAAGAGGAACGTAAAACTCAGAAGTTACATTGATTTTACCATTGACAACTTTTAATGTTACTACTATATTTCTATCTACTGTTACGTTATGAATTTTAAATTTACCTTGAGCAACTACTTTATGAACACCATCTTTAGTAAAATCTTCAGCACCTAGAATCTTACCAGCAAAAGTTCCATATCTGTTTTCATCTTTATCCGTTTGAAGGTATTTTTCGTTGTAGTGATTTTCCATTTCATCATTCGGAAAATCTAAAGAAGTCATGTCTACTTTAAAAGAGAACTCACGAGATTCAGGTACTAAAGCGCCTAATAGTTTTTTTGATTTCGCTTCTACATCTGTTCCTGGAGAAGAACTGCTGATTTCAATTTGACCATTATTGGTCATCAGTTTTTGAGCAAAAGTTGAAATTGAAGTTAAGGCTAGGACTACTAGAATTAATTTTTTCATTAAAGTGTTGATTTAAGTATTTTTGATTTGCAAGAATGGTTCCAAAAAAACAGTCATTTATTATCGTGCATTTTTTCTTACAAATAGAATCGATTTTTTTAATTAAAAGTGGATAAAATAAAAAGAAAATTAAACTAAATTACTCAAAGACATTTCAAGAGCTTTTTTAGCAATACCAGTTTGTTTTGAGTTAAACGAATGCACTCTTGATAAAGCTTGCCCAATAGTATTGCTAACATCGTTAAAGATTGCTTCATCAGTTAACTTGGCATCAGCTGTCATGAGATAAGCAAATACTCTTGCCATACCACAATTGGCTATAAAATCAGGGATGACAGACGTTTGACTGTCAGTTGAATCAGCTATTGGCCCAAAAAATATTTCAGGGTCGGCAAAAGGCACATTGGCACCACAAGCTATTACTTCAATACCCCCTTTGATTAATGCATCGCTTTGTTCTTGAGTTACTAATCTAGAGGCTGCAGCTGGTATAAAAATCTCTGCTTTTACATTCCAAATTTTTTGATTTATTTCTTCGAATGACATCAAATTATCAGCCACCAAAGTATTGTTTTTTCTATTTAAAAACAGTTGGTTTACTTCATCAAACGTATAACCCTTTTCGTTGATAATGCCTCCATTTTTATCGATGATTCCCACAATAGAAACGCCCATTTTAGATAAATACCAAGCAGCTGCTGCACCTACATTGCCCCAACCTTGAATAATGGCTGTTTTGCCTTGAATCATTCCGTTCCATAATTGGTAATAGTGTTTAACAGATTCTGCTACACCCCAACCAGTAATCATATCAGCTACAGTGAAACCAGCAGCTACAGATGGAGAATAATTTGAATCTTCTAGTTTTTTAGATACCCCAATTCTTAGTTGGTTTATGCGTTGTGCTTTGTTATTTTCATCTATTTTTAAGTGGCCATTAACAACACCTTCTTGAGGATGGAGCAAGCCATATCTTTCAGTAATAGGAATCACTTCATGAATTTCATCAACATTTAAGTCACCACCAGTACCATAATAGTTTTTCAATAATGGATAAACAGCTTTGTACCATCTTTCTAATACACCCGCTTTTCTTGGGTCAGCAGGGTCGAAATTGATACCGGATTTAGCTCCACCAATATTGGGTCCACATACAGAGAACTTTACTTCCATGGTTTTAGCCAAAGACTCCACTTCACGCTTGTCTAGACCTTTACGCATGCGAGTGCCACCGCCAGCAGCACCGCCTCTAAGGCTATTTATGACTGTCCAACCTTCAGCTTCGGTTTCACTATCTTTCCAATGGAATACAATTTCAGGTTGTTTGTATTCGAAAGTTTCTAATAATTTTTTGAAAGGGATATTAAAATTCACTTGTATATATATATTTTTATAAGTTTATTGGGCCATAAAGGGCACCACCTATTGAATTAGATTTAGCTCCGGTAACACTAGCTAAACTATTTGGTTTGTTAGTCACACGTAAAAATCCGAGTAAAGCAAAAATGAGAGCCTCTTTAAATTGAATGGTATTTTCATCAGGAACAATGACTTGCACACTTGTTTCAGCTTTAATAGCATCAATTAAAAAAGAGTTAAACGCACCACCACCAGAAACCAACATTTTTTGAGAAGCTAATTTTTCTTCTTCCCCATCAACAAAATGATAAAGAGCTTTCGATATCTGAATAGCAATGTGTTCGCTTAAGGTTCTGGCTTTATCTTCATTAGATAACACTTGATCTTTGGTAAGATGCCAAAAATCAGTATTAATCCATTCTCTGCTCATAGATTTAGGGCCAAAGTTTTTATAATATTCGACAGCATTTAAAGCATCTAACATTTCTTCGTTAAGTGCACCAATTCTAGCCAATTCACCATTTTCGTCATATAATTTTCCGATGTTTCTAGCGAGTCTGTTCAAAGCGATATTACAAGGGCAAACATCGAATGCAAGCATTTTGTCGTGATACATTCCGCTGATATTAGCAATACCACCAAGGTTTAAACAATATTGATAATCGCCAAAGAGCATTTGGTCGCCAATAGGTACTAAAGGAGCTCCTTGTCCGCCTAGGGCTATATCTACCGATCTAAAATCACAAACAGTTGGAATATTGGTTTCAGCATATATAGCTGCACCATCACCAATTTGGGCTGTATAATTTTCAGCTGGTAAATGAAAAACAGTATGACCATGGCTACTTATTAAATCAGCTGTTTGGTTGTGTTTTTTTAAAAAGTCATTCACCAATCTACCTAAATATTTGCCATAATAAACATGGGTTTTCCAAAAAACAGAAGCATCTTGTCTGTTTAGTTTAGAAAGTCTAAGCCTCCACCTTTCGTCGTATGCAATTGTTTCAGCAGCTAAAATATTGTATTGATATTTACCTTGATTTTCGGTAATTTCACATAAAGCTAAATCTACCCCATCCATTGAGGTTCCTGACATTATTCCTATTATCTTCATATATATTAAATTTTCAAATTCTTCAACTTTTTATAGTTCTTCAAAATCTACATAGTCACCAATGTTCCCTTTGGTTTTGGTTTCTACATTACCTGTAATAGTAGTACCATTGGGTTGTTTGCTTGGTTTAGGTTCTTGGTTGTGGTTATTGATATTAACATAGGTGATGTTAGATTTAAACATTTGACCAATCCAACGCAACACAACGATTAAAACGATTAAATATATTAATAACTTCATTTGATTGTTATAAAATAAGTGGCAAATTTAAACGATAAAGTTTAATGTATGATTGATAAAATATTTCGTTAAGTGAGCTTGTAAAAACTATATTTGCCGAGATCAAAAAAACACATACATGTCAGACGCACTTATATACACGATAGAAAATGGGATAGCCCGAATTACTCTAAACAGACCAGAAGCTTTTAATGCATTTGACGACAAGCAAAGTTTTGAATTGCAGGATGCACTTAAAGCAGTAGATAAAGATAAAACAGCTAGGGTGCTAATATTGACTGGAGCAGGTAAAGCATTTTGTTCAGGCCAAGATTTAAAAGCTATATCAGGACAGGCAAACAGGTCGTTAAGTGATTCATTATATAAAAGATACAATCCCATTATCAGGGCAATTAGACATTTAAATATTCCGGTTATATGTCGATTGAATGGAGTTGCAGCTGGAGCTGGTGCATCTTTAGCATTAGCTTGCGATATGATTATAGCATCAGAACAAGCTTCATTAATTGAAGTTTTTGTGAATGTAGGATTGGTGCCAGACTCTGGTTCAAGTTTCTTTTTACCTCAATTGGTAGGGTATCAAAAAGCATTTGAATTATGTACTTTAGGAACAAAAGTAACTGCAGCTGAAGCATTGCATTTAGGACTTGTAAATAAAGTAGTAGCAGCCGATGAATTGGACGCTACTGTGGATGAAATAGCAACAAGGTATGCCAAAGCCCCTACAAAAGCGATTGGCTTGATGAAAAAGATGCTAAACAAAGGCATGACCTCAAATTTGAATGATATGTTAGAATATGAGGCCTATTGTCAAGAGATTGCAGGCAGAAGTGCTGATTACAAAGAAGGTGTGACCTCTTTTGTTGAAAAAAGACCAGCTATTTTTACTGGCAAATAAACTATTTTACATGCTCATTGTTTTTCTGTAAAGAGTCGGCAAAAGCTTCGATTCTAGGAGAGATTCTTAAATATAATGGTTCTAATTTATTTACGGGTTCAACTATTTCTTCACACACTTCATATAGTTTTAGTACATCTTTTTTCTCTTTTGAAAGAAACTTAGAAAAGTCGTCATCAGAAATCATTTGGTCATCATGACCTTTTTTCAAAGTGAGTAATTGTGTTTTTAAAGCATTGAGTTCGATATCTAATTCACCATAGTTTTCGATATATTTGGTATATATTTTTTCAGAAGCCATATACTGATCAATAGAACGTATAAAGTCGTGAGTAAAAGTATCCGTTGCAAATTGTTTTAATTTGTTAAGAGAAGCATTAATATTTTTAATTCTTTTTCTAATTTCATCATTGTCTTGATCAAGCATCACTTCACATTCTTTTAAAACCAGTGCAAGGCTATCAATTTTTTCGTTTTGAGATTTGCTAGTGTTAGATTTACATGAGCTAAGAATTGAAATACTAAAAAACATAGCTGCAAAAACGACGATAAACTGTTTTATTTTTTTTTCCATTTGTGAGAAATACTATTTTGAATTAGGTTTGTACTATTGGTTGAGCTCACAAAAATAAAGCATTTACGCTATAGAGTTTTTCTGAAAGATGTATTTTTATTAGCTATTTCAGCTTTTGGTGGTCCACAAGCACATTTATCTAAGTTTATAACAAAGCTAGTGCACGATAAAAAATATATTTCAGAAGAGGAATATATGGAGCTAAATAGCTTGTGCCAATTGCTGCCCGGACCATCTTCTACACAAACGATCACTACAATTGGATTTAGACTAGGCGGACCAAAGCTAGCATGGTTAACACTTTTGGTTTGGGTTTTTCCATCAGCTTTGCTTATGACTTTAATAGCACTTTGGGTAGCCCGAGCCGATCACCATTTAATACCTGAAACTTCAATTAGGTTTTTACCTGCAATGGCCGTAGGTTTTATCATAATGGCTGCAATTAAACTGAGTCAAACTATGCTCAAAAATTATGTGCATATTATTATTGCATTGGTTTCAGCTTCACTTGCAATTACTATAAGTTATCCATTGATTTTTCCATTGATTTTAATTTTGGGTGGTTTTATCAGTAATTTTACTTCAAGAAAAAAGGGGGATAAAAGATATAAATTATATGATGTTAGATGGCCAAATTTTTGGCTATATACAGGAACTTTTATTACATCAGCTTTGCTTGCATATATAACACAAAGCAAGTTGCTATTGATATTTGAAAACACATTTAGATTTGGAAGTATTGTTTTTGGTGGAGGCAACGTACTTATTCCAATGATGTATAATCAATTTGTATTGTTTAAACATTATATAAACCATGAGCAGTTTATAACTGGAGTTGGCTTTCTTCAAGCGATACCAGGGCCTGTATTTAGTTTTTCAGCTTATACAGGTGGAATGATTTTCAACCAAGCTTCTGTTTGGATGCAAATGGCTGGAAGTTTTGTAGGAATTTTGGCTATTTTTTTACCAGGAATATTTCTTATATTTTTTATATATCCCTTATGGAATCAATTAAAAAAAATGAATAGAATTATGAGGGCTATAGAAGGAATAAATGCAGCATCAGCAGGCTTAGCCATAGCTGCAGCTTGGTTTTTATTTGCACCACTTACCATAAATCTAAGTACCTTATTTGTTATTGGAGTCACTTGTATATTGATATATATTAATAAAATCCCATCGCCAATCATAGTATTGGTCACTATTTTGGCTGGTATATTTATACCTTAAAAAAACATGATTCCTGAAAAATTACTTATATCATTAGAGCACATTAAAAATTATGATGCAGATGCATTTAAATCTATACACGAACAAAATTCTCCGGTAAGTATTAGGTTAAATCCTAATAAAAACAGCCATATATATCATTCGGAAAACAAAGTTGGCTGGTGCGAATATGGTTATTATTTAGCACAAAGACCATCATTTACATTAGACCCATTGTTTCATGCTGGCTGTTATTATGTTCAAGAAGCTAGTTCCATGGCTATTGCACAGGCATTTAAACAATATATACCTAATGAACCAATTAAGATTTTAGACCTGTGTGCTGCTCCAGGAGGTAAAAGCACCTTAGCTGCCACATATATGCCTGAAGGTAGTATTTTGGTGAGCAATGAAGTGATTAAATCACGGGTGAAAATATTAGAAGAGAATATTATAAAATGGAGTGATGAAAGAGTTATTATTACTAACAATGATCCAAAAGATTTTGAAAAACTACCACAATATTTTGATGTAATAATAGTTGATGCCCCATGCTCTGGTTCGGGGCTGTTTAGAAAAGACAAGAATGCTATAAATGAATGGAGTGAATCTAATGTAAACATATGTAGTGGAAGGCAACAACGTATTTTAGATAGTGCAATTAAATCTTTAAAACCAGGAGGATTTATTATATATAGCACTTGTTCATATTCTATTGAAGAAAACGAAACTATTACCGACTGGATGGTAGACAATTACAAGCTCATTTCAAAGGCATTGGTTTTAGAAAAGAAATGGGGAATTACAGCAATAGAAACCACCCAAAAAAATCATGGATATAGATTTTGGCCACACCAAGTTAAAGGAGAAGGATTTTATTTATCTATCTTTAAAAAAGAAGATGAAGAATTACAAAAAAACTATTTAAAAGAATCGCCTAAATGGACTGTTATCAAAAACAAAGCATTTGAAAAACTCACTGATTTTATTAGTCTTGGAGACGAATTTGGCTATATAAAAATAAAGGATGAATATATAGCAGTACCCTATAAAGATTTGACAGAACTTGGAATTCTTGCAGACAAATTATATATAAAAAAAGCGGGTATAACTTTAGGTAAAATTATGGGGAAAGATTTTATACCCGACCATGCTTTGGCTATAAGTAGACTTCTTCCTTTACATGTAAATAAAGTTGAATTGAGTTTAGAAATGGCTTTAGACTATTTAAGAAAAAACAACATATATATCCCATCTGAACACACAGGTTGGAACGTAGTAACCTATAAACAAATTCCACTTGGTTGGATAAAAGCAATGAAAGACCGCACCAATAATTACTACCCAAAAGAGTGGCGAATATTGAAATAAATTAGATATAAATAAAGTTATAGGCTATAATTTTGCCCCCAATAAATACAACAACATATATGAGACTTATAGAATGTGTTCCTAATTTTTCAGAAGGGAATGATTTATTAAAAATAAAACAAATTACTGATGCCATAGAATCAATAGAAGGCATAAAACTTTTGGATGTAGATCCCGGAAAAGCAACGAACAGAACAGTGGTAACATTTGTAGGCACGCCAGAAGCAGTGGTAGAAGCGGCTTTTCAAGGAATAAAAAAAGCTGCAGAAGTTATAGATATGAGCAAGCATAAAGGTGCACACCCACGCATGGGAGCTACAGATGTTTGCCCGCTTATACCTATCAGTGGAGTATCGGTTGAAGAGGCTGTTACTTATGCAAAAATATTGGCTAAAAAAGTAGCTTACGAGCTAGCTATTCCAACTTATTTATATGAATTTGCTCAAGAAAATGAAGCCAGAAAAAACTTATCAGTAATCAGAGCAGGTGAGTATGAGGGGTTCTTTAAAAAGATAAAAGAGCCTGAATGGACTCCAGACTTTGGTCCGACGGAGTTCCCTGCAAAATCAGGTGCTACGGTAATTGGAGTTAGAAATTTTTTAATTGCCTATAATGTAAATTTAAATACCAAATCAACCCGATTGGCAAATTCGGTAGCGTTTGATATCAGAGAGAATGGAAGAGTAGTGAGAGAAGGAAATCCATATACAGGAAAAATAAAAATAGATGAACATGGCAATGAAGTGAGGCAACCTGGAGCTCTCAAAGAATGCAAAGCCATAGGTTGGTTTATTGAAGAGTATAATATTGCACAAGTGAGCATAAACTTAACTAACCACCATGTAACAAGTATAGAACACGCCTTTGACGAAAGTTGTAAAAGTGCTGAAAAAAGAGGGATGAGGGTTACAGGAAGCGAATTGGTTGGATTGGTTCCATTAGAAGCTATGCTGCAAGCAGGAAGGCATTATTTAAAAAAGCAAAACCGCTCGTTGGGTGTGAGTGAAGATGAAATTATACATATAGCCATCAAATCATTAGGGCTTGATGAGTTAGGGCCGTTTGATCCACAGAAAAAAATTATAGAATACCAATTAAAAAACATACAGGATGAGAAATTAGTTAGAATGAACCTAAGTGCTTTTGCCAATGAAACAGCAAGTGAGAGCCCGGCTCCAGGCGGAGGTTCCATATCAGCATATTGTGGGGCATTGGGAATTTCATTAGGTGTGATGGTAGCCAATTTAAGTGCTGGTAAAAGAGGTTGGGAAGACAAAATAAGTTATTTTAGTGAGCATGCTGCAAAAGGCCAAAAATTGAAGGATGCATTACTAAAAGCTGTGGATGAAGACACCAGAGCATTCACTTATATCATGGATGCGTTTGGTATGCCTAAAGCTACTGAAGAAGAAAAAAGTGCCAGAACAGAGGCTATACAATCAGCCACAAAATATGCAGTTGAAGTACCATTACAAGTGATGCAAACTGCCAATGAATGTTTAGAAATTATAGAGGCAATGGTAAAAGATGGCAACCCCAATTCATTGTCAGATGCAGGAGTTGGAGCATTGTGTGTGAGAACAGCTGTATATGGTGCATACTTAAATGTGAAGATAAATGCATCAGGTTTGAAAGATAAACCTTGGGCAGATGAAAAAATAAGTAAAGCAAATCAAATATTTGAAAACACGGAAGAAAAAGTTAAATCAATCATGCAAGAAGTAGAAAGTAAAATATAAACTATATAAAAAGTTATATATACAACATTCTGTTACCATACCAAGAATATAATTCGCCATCTACCAGCTCTATCTGAGCATTGGGCAATATTTGTTTAAGTTCTGATATATGTTTTTCTTTAAACGGATAAGGTTCTGAAGACAATAAAACTACTTGTGGTTTTAAATTCATTATATTTTCAATTGACAACTCAGGATAGCGGCCAGTAACAACATTTTGAAATCCTTTCAATTTCATTATTTCATTTATAAAAGTGTTGGTTCCTGCGGCCATCCAAGGATTTCTCCAAATTAGATATAATGATGGTTTTATTTCTTCAATATATATATTGCTAAACTTATGTTTCAATTGGTCTATTAAATCTAAAGCTTGTTTGTGTTTGTTAACAATAGCCCCGATGGAATCAATCATTTGATAAGCATCATGAATGGTAGTAATATCACTCATCCAAACCGGATACTTTTTCATTAAAAACTCTATTTGTTCTTGATCATTTTCTTCTTTATTTCCGATAATCAAATTCGGCTTTAAAGAATCTATGATATCAAAATTAATTTTCTTAGTCCCTCCTACCCTTTTTTTTAAAAGATGCATCTCCTTTGGGTGCACACAAAAAAGAGTTTGACCTACTACTTCATCATTTAAACCTAAATAATAAAGTAATTCAGTTTGAGACGGAACCAAAGAAACAATACGAAGAGGTTCATCTGTGATGAGCACCTCTCTTTGCATTTGATCGATAACTATGGGCATAATATTTGAGTACGAAAATGAGCATAAATGTCCGTAATTTGTAATGCGATGCTAAAAAAAATATTATTCTTTCAATTGTTTATATTTTACACAACCATGATAACAGCACAAACCTGTGGTTGTAAAGACATTCAAGCAATTAATTTCAATCCTGATGCTACAAAAGCAGACGGTAGTTGTATATATAAAGAAAAAATATACACTCCAAATTCTTTACAAAAATTACCTCCAAAATTAAAGGAAACCTCAGGAGTTATAAGCATAATGGGTAAACTATACACTCACAATGACAGTGGGAATAAAAATGAATTATATGAAATAAGCGAAGAATCAGACAGCATTATACATACCATAAAAATATATGGGGCCAATGAAAAATCAGATTGGGAAGATATATGTGCTGACAATAATTATATATATATAAATGATGCTGGAAATAACAAAGGTGACAGGTTAAATTTAAATATATTACGAATACCCATCAGCCAACTAAGTCAAGATTCAATAAAAGCTGAATCAATCTTTTTTAAATACCCTGACCAAACAAGTTTTACTAAAGCTAAGCACAACCACAATTTTGACTGTGAAGCTATATTTACTTCAAATGACACTTTGCATATTTTAACAAAAAACTGGGCAAATTTTAAAACAAAACACTACACAATTCCAGCACAACCAGGAGTATATATTGCAAAATTAGTTGATAGTTTTGATGTAGACATGTTGGTAACAGGAGCAGATATCTCAGCAGATAAAAAACAAATTGTATTGTGTGGATATCACAAGGATGGAAACGCATATATATATTTACTATGGAACTTTGAGCCCAACCATATATTTAGTGGAAACAAAAGAAGAATTGTCATAGGACAAACAACAGAAGTAGGACAAATTGAAGGTGTATGTTTTAAGAACAATGATTATATATATCTAACCAATGAGGAATTTTTGAACAGTGTAGACCAACAGCTTTGGGGGTTAGACATTTTCGACATTATTTCTGGATTAGGAAACTCTACAGTAGAAAATGCTTATGTAGAAGACATCAATATATATCCAAACATTGCAGACCACTTTGTAAATGCTGAAATTGTGTGTACAAAAGATTTTACTGCGAATTTGTATATATACAACGAAAAAAAAGAAATGGTATCCATAATTAAAGATAAAAAGATGACCAATGGATACAATCAAATTAAACTAAATTTAGAGGAGTTAAGAAAAGGCACCTATTTAATATTGGCAAAAAGCAATAACCAAATAGTTATACGAAACAAGTTTTCTATTAAATAACTGATTTACAAAACGAGTTGAGTACTATACATCAAATATTAAAACAATATTGGGGATACGACCAATTTAGGCCGTTACAAGAAGAAATCATACTTGATGTAATTCATAAAAAAGACACCTTAGCATTGCTACCTACAGGCGGCGGCAAAAGTATATGTTTTCAAGTACCCGCTTTAGCCATGCAGGGTATATGTATAGTTGTATCTCCGCTTATAGCCTTGATGAAAGACCAAAAAGACAACCTTGTAAAAAGGGGCATCAGAGCAGAAGCAATCTATTCAGGGATGAGTTTTAGGCAAATAGACATTATACTCGACAACTGTATATATGGCGATGTAAAGTTCTTATATATATCGCCAGAAAGGCTTCAAACACCATTATTCAAAGCTAGATTTGAAAAAATGAATGTATCTTTTGTAGCAGTAGATGAAGCCCATTGTATATCGCAGTGGGGGTATGATTTTAGGCCAGAATACCTAGAGATATACAAACTCAGAGAATTAAATCCTGATATACATTTTTTAGCTGTAACTGCAACTGCTACAGAAGAAGTAGCCCATGATGTATGTTCGAAACTGCAATTTAAAAACCATCAAATATATAAGTCAAGTTTTGAGAGGGCCAATTTATCATTTGTGGTGAGAAAAACAGAAGACAAATATGAGCAGCTAATCAATATCCTACAAAAAACAAAAGGCACAGGCATAGTATATGCAAACTCTAGAAATGAAGTAAAAAACATCTCAACTATTTTACAAAGAAACCATATACAAGCCGATTATTATCATGCAGGATTAAGTTCAAAAGAAAGAGTTGAAAAGCAGCAAGCATGGATAGAAAACAAGATTAGAGTAATAGTAAGCACCAATGCTTTTGGTATGGGAATAGATAAGTCAGATGTGAGAATAGTTATACATCAACAAATGCCACTTACACCAGAGGCCTATTATCAAGAGGCGGGCAGAGCAGGAAGAGATGGTAAAAAGTGTTATGCTGTTATTTTACACCATACCATTGATGATGAACAAACAATGGCTCGGGTAAACGAGAAATTCCCCCAATTTTCACTTGTCAGAGACATGTACGATAAGCTATGTAATTTCTTGTCTATACCGTTGGATGAAGGAGAATTTGAGTCATATATGTTTGACATTGGATTGTTCTGCGAAAATTTTAAGCAATCGAGTAGAGAAGTGTTAGCTTCTATTTCTATGTTAGAAAGTCATGGATATTTAAGAAAAAATGACGGATTGAATGAGCCTAGCAAGCTGCTTATTTTGTTAAATCAAACCGAGATATATAAACTACAAGTAGCCTCACCACAGTACGAAACACTGTTGGGTTTATTGTTAAGAATGTATGGTTCTTTGTTTGACAACCATGTATATATAAAAGAAGAAGACATTGCCAGAAAACTAAAAACAACCGTATTGAAAGTGCACCAAATGCTGATGCAATTACACAAAATTCAAGCGGTAGAGTATATACCTAGAAAAGCAGGACCACAAATAGAATTTTTGAAACCAAGAATCAAGAAAAACGAATTATTATTTGATGCAGCAAAGATTAAGATACTTTATGATACAGCTTTAAATAGGGCACACACCATGATAGGATATATACATGAAGAACATGTATGTAGGAGTAAGTATTTAAGAAACTATTTTGATGACAACAAAGCCGAGCCTTGTGGCATATGTGATATATGCATGGCAAAAAGAAAGGAAATAATTAACTCAGATGCATTCCAATCAATAAAAGAATATATATTTGCATTGCTTGCAGTTTCACCACAATCTATTAAAATTTTGCTAAAAAACCATCCGAAATTCAAGGAAGAAGAATTGGCACAAGGCATAAAATGGTTATTAGATACGGAGGAAATTTATGAAGAACACGGATTATACAAATTAACCACTGAAGAAAAGAATAAGTTATAAATTGAAGTACACAATACATGACAAATCAAATTAACGAAGGGATCTGTTTGCTAAGCTGCATCCCTATAAGAAGAGAACCCAACAGTACGGCCGAAATGGTTTCGCAGCTATTGTTTGGAGAAATATATATGATTGAAGAAGTAAAAGAAGGATGGGCAAAAATTATATGTGAATATGATGGATATGAAGGATGGATTTCGAAAAACCAAGTGAGTTATTTAACTGAAGAATATTTCTGGGCAAAGTACCAATTTAGGGTTCAAACAGAATTTTTAAAACCGATAGAAATTGCTCCTGACAAAGTGATACAAGTATTGATGGGAAGCCATGTAAAGATGACTGATAAAAATGGGATGATATGTTTAAGACCTACTACCCAAAATGTGATGGCAGCAGCACATACTTTTTTAAACTCGCCGTATTTGTGGGGTGGCAGGTCGTTGTTTGGATTAGACTGCTCAGGCTTTACACAAATTGTATATAAAATATGTGGCATTAAACTTATGAGAGATGCCTACCAGCAAGCTACTCAAGGCAAAGTAGTAGACTTTATAGAAACTGTACAACCAGGCGATTTAGCTTTTTTTGACAATGCAGAAGGGCAAATAACGCATGTAGGAATTATTATAGAACCCGGAAAAATTATTCATGCACATGGATGTGTGAGAATAGACAGCATAGACCAGCAAGGCATATACAATAAAGAACAAGGAAAGTATACACACAAACTTAGAATTGTGAAGAGGTTGATGTAGGGTTTATAATTTAAATCTACAAGACAATATAGCATTATATATATCTACATCAACTTCTGATATATATTCCACCAACGCTCTGGCAGTTCGTCGTTAGAGGCTTTGATATAGTCTTGGTAAGAACACGGAACCACAATAGGCCCATGATGTGCTGCTTTGTTCATGGGGTTAGGTATTTCCATCCACCATTTTTCAGTTCGTTTGCTTTTATAGAAATTTATTTCATGGGCATTTTCTTTAATGCCTACTACATATTTCAAAAATCCATCTTCGCTTTCTTCAGGATTTTCAGGTTGGCGAGCCATTACACCATCCACAAAATACCATATCATTTGTGCCAATAATTTAGCTGAAGCTGAGTTGTTATCTAACTCTTCAGCATAGCCATTTATATATAACGTATTCATTTTATTACTCATGCCTGCATAACGCATCAACCGACAAATTTCATCTCCAAAAAATCCATTTGGAGATCCGTGGTGTTGGGCTTGAAAATCGCTTAGTCTGATGCTGTTAACATTTGTATATAACAAATCGCTACTTCTAAAGATTGGCTCTACTTCTTCCATATTCTGATTGACCCAACCTAGTCTATAGGCATCGAAAAACATTTTCTGTATAGATTGTATGGTTTCAGATTCAGTGAAATAAGATTGATAGCCAAGGGCTGCATAGTTAAACAAATAATTTGGTTGGTGAGAAAGTATACTCGAAAGCATGGTAGCATCACCTGAAACATCCCAAATATCTATTGTTGAAGAAACATGGCTTAGATTGATATAGCTTCCATAATTTTCAAAAGCTTTGTATATATAATACCCCCATATATCTTGATTTGTGATAACAATGGGAAGAATTCTCTCGTCAAGTAAATATTTACAGGTTTCAGTTATAGCATATCCGGTATCTTCTATTGATGCCCCTCTTACGATATTTCCTAAATCTACAATTTTTAATTGATAAGGTTGAACAAGTCTAAACAATTCAAGTCTTACCCTATCCATGGCACCATCGTCTATGCCAAACAAAGCAATTTTAGCCCCTTCGAGCGATGGAAAATCATATATATGTATATCTGTTTTCTTTGCCCAACTTTTACTGGTTGACAACTCAGGAACACATGCTGAAGCAATAGGTTGAAAAAAATCTTTAATGTCTGCCATAATTTTAGGCAAATATGCAACATTACCTCAATTTAAATTGTCTGTTTTCTAATACATCATTCAAACATTTTTGCACAATTATTGCCATAAACACGCTATTGAAGTATTTAATCACCCTCTTTGGTTTCATTTATCAGTGCATAAAAGCAATTGTTGATGGATTAACGTTTGGCTTTATAAGAAAAACTCCTAAAAAAATTTCTTTACTTATAGTAGTAAATGAAAATGAATGCACTCCTGATTTACAAGCCAAAATCAAATTGCAAATAGAGCAACTCAAACATATATATCATTCTATTCATATTGAGATAATTCCTTGCAATACCAACCAACAACCTTTAACAAAAGTTGATGAGTATATATATACAATTCCAAGTAAAAAAAGCAAATTCAAACAGTTTTCAGCATTGTCTGAGTTAACCACCTACCAACAGAAAATCTTGTTTAATCCCATTATAGCTATACACTCAAGCACTTATACTAACACCAAAACAGCAGGATTGTCTTTAGGTTTTTTGGCTCCCTTTATATGGATTGATTTTAATTCACAACCAACTTTACTGGCTCACGAAGTGACACATACTTTAGGAATCTTTGCCCATCATCAAGACCCAAAAAATTTGATGTATAATATTCCTCCTACACAAATAGAAACAGCTAATATTTTAACTTCTTTTCAAAAAAGATGGCTCAACGCATTCGCTTCCTCAAAATAAAAAACAGCCTCTGCAAAGTGTTGCTGTGGTTGGATTGCTGATATTATTTTGAAATAATACTTGACAAAAAAAACAGAATCGGGTATATTTGGTGAAATCGATTCGGTATCACATTAAAAAAAATTATTTATTTAACGTATGAAATTAGCCTCATTTAGATTCAATATCCCTCAAGAACTTATTGCAAGTTACCCATTACCAAACAGAGACGACAGTCGTATGATGGTCGTTCATCGCAAAGAACAAAAAATAGAACATGTGATGTTTAAAGACATCTTAAATTATTTTAATGCTGGTGATGTATTTGTGTTTAACAATACCAAAGTATTTAATGCTAGAAT
The DNA here is from genome assembly GCA_947460345.1 of Bacteroidota bacterium. GTDB lineage: Bacteria > Bacteroidota > Bacteroidia > UKL13-3 > UKL13-3 > CANHGM01. The sequence continues at coordinate 40,546 of CANHGM010000019.1, forward strand.
GTATGGCAATAAAGAAAAAACTGGGGCAAAAATTGAAGTATTTTTGTTAAGAGAACTAAACAAAGAAATGCGTTTGTGGGATGTGTTGGTAGACCCAGCTCGTAAAATTAGAGTTGGAAATAAATTATATTTTGGTGACGACGATTTATTGGTAGCTGAAGTTGTAGACAACACCACTTCTAGAGGTCGTACCATTCGCTTTTTGTTTGATGGCAATGATGAGCAATTATGGGAAACCATACAAACACTTGGTGAGCCACCCGTGCCTAAATATATAAACAGACCTATAGAACCAATTGACCACGAAAGATTCCAAACCATTTTTGCTAAACATATTGGAGCTGTTGCTGCACCTAACGCGGGATTGCATTTCAATAAACAGATGATGATTAAAATGGAGATTAAAGGAATTAAACATACTGAATTAACTTTACATTCAGGGTTAGGTTCTTTTAGACCCGTTGAAGTAGAAGACTTGACTAAACACAAAATGGATAGCGAAAGCTTCAATATCCCTGAGGATTGTAGCCGTGTGGTGAACGAAGCATTAGATGCTAAAAAAAGAGTGTGTGCTATTGGAGCAACAACCATGAGAGCCATGGAAAGCAGCATATCGGCTTATAACAAATTGAAGATTGGTGAAGGTTGGACAGATAAATTTATTTTTCCACCATACAAATTCAACGTATGTGATTCTATGCTTACCAATTTCCATCACCAAGAGTCTACCCTATTAATGCTTTTAGCTGCTTATATGGGTTATGATTTCACGATGGAATGTTACCAAATTGCCATGAAAGAGAAGTATCGCTTCTTATGTTATGGTGATGCGATGTTAGTGATCTAAACTTTTTTTCTATGTATAGATATGCCTTAATAGTTGCCGGTGGCAAAGGGCTGAGGATGGGAAGTGATATTCCTAAACAATTTATGCTGCTAAATGGATTGCCTGTGCTGATGCATACTTTACGTGCATTTGAAAAACATTGCGATGAATTAATTTTAGTTTTACCCAAAGAACAAATGGATTATTGGGGTAAACTCTGTACCGATTTTGATTTTAAAATAAAACACAAAATGGTTTTTGGAGGCAATACCCGATTTGCCTCAGTGAGCAATGGTTTAAAAAGTATCAAGCAAGACAGTTTAGTTGCGATACATGACGGGGTTAGGCCTTTGATGAGTGATGATTTAATAGAACAATCGTATATCACAGCTGAGAATGATGGAAGTGCTGTTGCGGCTGTAAAACTCAAAGATACGATAAGAAGTTTTACTACCACATTAGATAGAGAACAATTTAGATTGGTTCAAACACCTCAAACATTTGTGAGTTCAAAAATTATAGATGCATATGAGTTTGCTTCGATATTAGACAGTGAAGGAAAATCGTTTACAGATGACGCCTCAGTATATGAAAAAAGTGGTTATCAAATTACACTTATAGAAGGTGAATATAAAAACATCAAGATTACTACACCTGAAGACTTGTTAATAGCAGAAGCTCTTCTTAAATAAAAAAGTGGATCTCATAAAAAGTTTGATTGAAAGTTTAATTTACAATTTTTCGATTATTATAAAATTAAATTATATTTTCTTAAATTGAGCTAAGTTTAATTCAATTTTCTTAAATAAAATTGTTAGTTGAAGGATTTTGGGCTTAGAGTAAAGGTTAATAATTCATACATATTTTCCACTTTTTTCATTGCCAAAAAAGTGGAGCAAAATTCCGATAGCTATCGCGAACTAGGGCTGTGGATCTTTTTCTTGAAAAACTACAAAACAGTTTTTGGCACGAACGGCTAAGGTTTGCAAGGGTTGGTTGGCTCAAGAATTAGTCTATGAAGGCAAACTGCACGTTCTAGCTTCAGGCTCACGCACAAAACTGTTTCTTGTTTTTCTGCTAAAAACCTCCAATGCCCGTCCCTTACATTCAACTTCATTGATTGTTGGGGTTTTTGGCTTAGCTATATGATAAAATTTTAATCCATCCAACATTATTAAATTAAAAGAAAAATTCAAATTTTCATTACCTTTATAAGTCGACGGCCGCAGAAATTATATAAGCTACATTAAAATGCCGCTTATATATACTACAAGCGGCATTTTTAAATATCAATATATATTCTAATTTTCTACTGGAAGCAAACCATATTGTTTGCCATATTCCATCATTTGTTTCACAAAGTCTTTAGGGTATTCAATCTTCACATCAGCAATTTTACCACCAACCATTACTGGCACTAGTTTAGGTTGAACAAAACCTTTATATGGAGCTACATTTAATAATTTAAAACGCTCTTTCACTTCTTTCCATATTTCTTGGTCTACTTTAACAGCATATGTTTCGATGAGGTTTTTACCAGCATTAAAATCACCTTCAGATTTGATGCGTTGAATTTCGCGTAAAAGCTGACCAAATAGTTCACGCAACTTAGCATAATCATTAATTTTTATATATGTTTTGTTATCGCGTTTGACCATCTCTATCACGTTGTCTTTTTTACCCATTTCGTAAGCCCACTTCGCAACCAATTGGCGGTTACGCATATGAGCTTCTTCTATATTTTTTCCTTCTTCAATTCTGTTTAGTTGCAACATCAAACCGTTAAGTATATAGTTATCAAATTCAGCCATACCACATTCTAATGAAGGCATCACTCCTAAATCAACTAGTTTTTGATCATATATATAATACAAAGCCACCAAATCAGCACGGGCTTCTTCTAATGCATTTTTGTAATTCTTCAATGCATCTTCGCTCACACCTTTATTCAATTGACCTGAAGCATGGCCAATTACTTCATGCATATCGGTATGAAGTTCGCCAGCCAAGGCACCATATTTTTGGGCACGTTCTATAGCTGCTTTGTCATATGCAAACTCAGACATCGTTGGGCTTTTAGCAGATTGTATATTATAAGATTCGACTATATTATTTAACGATACAGATTTAGAACCATGTTGTTGTCTAATCCAGTTGCTGTTGGGTAAGTTAATACCAATGGGTGTAGTAGGAGCCGCATCACCACTTTCTACAATTACTGTTATAGCCTTACCAATAATACCTTTTACTTCTTTCTTTTTGTGTTCAGGCATTAATGGAGAATTGTCTTCAAACCATTGGGCATTTTTAGCAATCTTTTCAATTTTTTTGGTGGCTTCAAAGTCTTTCATTGACACCACACTTTCAAACGAACCTCTTTTGCCTACTGCATCTTGATACACTTCTATAAAACCATTTACTACATCAATAGTAGAGTTTACATCTTTCACCCATTCGATATTGTATTCATCAAATTTGCGAAGGTCACCAGTTTTATAAAAATCAATTAACAAACCCAATACTTTGGCTTGTTGTTCGTTTTCGGCAACAGTCTTAGCTTTTTCTAACCAATATACAATTTTCTCGATAGACTTTGTATACATCCCTCCTACTTTCCATGGCAACTCTACAATTTCGCCATTTACTTTTTTCATTTTAGAATTCAAACCCCAAGAAACTTGTTGTTCGTTATTGGCATCAATTTTAACTTTATAAAAATTATCTACTTCTTCTTCGGTTACCCCTTCATAAAAATTATTAGAAGACGCTACAATATTGTCAACACCATCGCTCAAATCTACCGTCATTTTATCTACATTAGGGTCGAGCAAAATAGGAGTAATCCATTTGGTAAAATCAGCAACAGAAATTTTATTGTTCAGAGGTAGCTTTTTGCTGTCGCTCATTTGAATCAATTGAGAAAGGTATGCAGCAGAGATTTCAGGCATCATTTTATCACTTCCGTAATGGTGATGAATACCATTGCTAAACCAAAAGCGTTTAGCCCAATCCATAAATTTATTCCATTCAGCGGCTTTTCTATCACCTTTATAGGTTTCATATATAGCCTCTATGGTTTTCCTGATTTTTAGGTTGTTTTTATATTTTTGGTCGTAGATCATATCTCTACCGCATAAAGCAGCTTCATATAAATAATAGGCCAATTGTTTTTGCTTAAGCGGTAATGTTTCAAAACCTGGTACTTGGTATCTAAGTACTTGGGCATCGCCAAATTTTCCGGCATCTACATCAAAACCTTGTATAGGAGTGATTTTGGGAGTAGGTTTGGTGACAGTACTTTTAGCCAATACTGGTTTCTTAGGAGGGTTGTTTTTATTGGTATTTTGTGCCATTAGTGAAATGGATAAACTTAATAAAATTGCAGTTGATACTTTACTTTTGTTCATGAAATATGGATTTAAATAATGCCGCAAGTTAAGACAAATTCAAATGCTAAAAAGTCAATTTTTTACCTGCATTTTTAAATAAATAAGAATTAGGTTTGTAGCCATAATGACTGAACCTATATACCACATCGTCAAACCTACTTGGTGGGCAAATTTTGCAGACAAAACACACTACGAATCTGAGACCTTAGCTCAAGAAGGATTTATACATTGCAGTACCGACAAACAACTATTACCTACTTGTAACAGGCATTTTAAACAGGATACTTCGCTTGTTATTCTAACCCTTGACCCAAAAAAGTTAACATCAAAACTGATATATGAATTGGCACCCACTGTAGGAGAAGAATTTCCGCATATATATGGCCCAATCAATTTAGATGCTGTGATTGAGAAGTTTTACTTAACCAAAAATGAGCTGGGCTTGTTTGAAAGAACCATTTAAAAAAAGATATATAAATTATGGAAATAAAATTTTGTGGAGCAGCAGGCTACGTAACCGGAAGTAGACATTTACTCACCACCGAAAGTGGTTTTAAATTGTTATTAGATTGTGGGATGTATCAAGGGGTGGGCGTCAATACTTATGATATGAATGCTTCCTTTTTGTTTGACCCCAAAGAGATAGATGCAGTGGTTATTAGTCATGCACATATAGACCACACAGGTGCCTTGCCTAGGTTGGTTAAACTGGGTTTTGAAGGACCAATCTATTGCACCCCTCCTACCCTAGATTTGTGTCAGATAATGCTAAATGATTCGGCATTTATTCAAAAAAACGATTTGAAATATTTGAACGAACGAAAAAAGAAAAGAGGTGAAGATTTAGTTGAACCTTTATATGACGAAACCGATGTAGAGAAAGTATTGAGTTTGATGGTGGCTGTTGATTATCACCAAAGATGTATTGTGAATGAAGAACTGAGTTTTGAGTATAGCGACAGTGCCCATATTATTGGCTCTGCTGCTGTTCATGTGTATTATGAAGAGAAAAAAGGCGATGCAAAAATATTAACTTTTACAGGTGATATTGGCAGACCCAACGACCAGATTTTAAAAGACCCTGAGACATTTGTTCAATCAGATTATATCATCAGCGAAAGCACCTATGGCGATAGACTTCATGAGGAAAATATTGGTCGTGATGAACATTTGTTTGAAATTGTAATGGATACCTGTGTTCACAAAAAAGGGAAGCTGATTATACCAGCTTTTAGTATAGACAGAACCCAAGAACTTATATACTCATTTGATAGAATGGTGAGTGAAGGTTTGTTGCCGCATATACCTGTATATGTTGACAGTCCTTTATCAGTTAAAGCTACTAACATTACTAGAAAATTTAGAAAATATTATAACCAACGTTTGGTAGATTATTTGAAAACAGACAAAGAAAACGATGCATTCGATTTCCCGAGTTTGAAATATATAGGCAAAGTAGATGAATCAAAAGCATTGAACGCCTCAGACCAACCTTGTATTATAATATCAGCATCAGGTATGGCAGAAGCAGGCAGGGTAAAGCACCATATAAGAAACAATATCGAAAACAAAAACAACACTATTTTATTGGTGGGCTATTGCACCCCTGATTCGTTGGGCGGTAGACTAAAGTCTGGCGAAAAAGAAGTGAAAATTTTTGGTGAAATGTATCAAGTAAAAGCAGGCATTAGAATTATGGATAGCTACTCGGCACATGGCGATTTTAATGAAATGATACAATATTTATCGTGTCAGAACACGGGTAAGGTAAGAGAATTATTTTTAGTACATGGCGAACCAGAAGTGCAAAAAGAATTTAAGAAAAAACTAGAAAATGTTGGGTTTAGCAAAGTATATATACCCAGACTTGGCGAAACAGTGACTATATAATTTTTTTGTCAGATGATTATATATATCGGGAACTATCTAACTAACCACCAACAAAACCCTAACTTTAATCAATTTCTATCTAAGAAATTTAAAGAAATGGGTCATGAAGTGATTTGTGTTTCTTATAAAAAGAACAAGTTATTCAGGCTGCTAAACATGCTTTATACTATTATAAAATATAGAAAAAAAGCTACTTATATATATATAGACACCTTTAGTTCAGCGGCATTTTGGTTTGCATATTTTTCAGGCAGGTTGGCTTATTTTTTCAGAATCCCATATTTTACGATTGTGAGAGGGGGCGATATGCTTACCCGTATAAAGAAGTCGCCAGTATATACGCATTGGTTATTTAACCACAGCAAACACAATATTTCTCCATCGCATTTTTTAGAAAAAGGATTAGAAGAGCAAGGAATAAAAGTGATATATATCCCTAATTTTTTAGATATAGAGCAATATATATATAAAGAACGAAAAGATATTAAACCCAATATACTATGGGTACGATCTTTACACGCCATATACCAACCAATAATGGCTTGTGAAGTAGTAAACCGACTCAAAGACAGATACCCACAAATAAAGCTCACGATGGTAGGCCCAGACAAGGATGGGTCGAAACAACAAATTGAAAAATATATACAAGAAAACCAGTTAGAAAACCATATAGTTTTAACGGGTAAACTAGAGAAAAAAGATTGGCATCAACTGGCTGCATCACACGATATATTTTTAAACACCACTTCAATAGACAACCACCCGGTGAGTGTGATAGAAGCGATGGCTTTGGGATTGCCAATAGTATCGACCAACGCGGGTGGCTTACAGTTTTTGCTCACGCACAACACTGATAGCTTATTGGTAAATACAGATGACCTTGAAGGAATGTGCACACATATTGAAACCTTGTTAAACGACCCGTTATTGGCTTCTAAAATCTCAAACAATGCAAAGCAACTCGCTGATACATTTGATTGGAAATATATAAAACCTAAGTATGAGGCGTTGATGAAAGAGGGGGGATAATTATTTCTTCAAAGCTTCCTCAATCAACTGAGCTATCACCTGTCCTGAGATAATACTCGGTGGAACACCAGGGCCTGGCACAGTTAGCTGACCTGTATAATATAAGTTTTCTAATTTATTAGATTTCATTGACGGTTTTAGTATGGCCGTTTGCTTTAAAGTATTTGCCAAACCATAGGCATTGCCTTTAAACGAGTGGTAATCTGATACAAAATCTCTAGCTGCAAAAGGTTTCTTATATATCACATGTGTTCTAATCTCTTCCCCACAATACGTTTCCAGTCTTTCCATCACCATGGTGTAATACTTTTCTAATACAGCATCATCATCGATGAGTCCGGGAGCTGTAGGTATTAAAATAAATATATTCTCTTTGCCTTCAGGGGCCACTGTATCATCAGTTTTTGATGGGCAACACACATAAAACAAGGGGTTGGTAGGCCATGCAGGATTGGTATATATTTCATCGGCATGTAATGTAAAATCTGCATCGAAAAACAAATTGTGGTGCAGTAATTTTTTTAGTTTTTTATCTATGCCTAAATAAAATATAATACTTGATGGAGCCAAATCTCTCTTCTCCCAATAATCTTGATTGTATTGTTGATATTGACTGTCTATAAGTTTTTGTTCGACATGGTGGTAATCAGCAGCAGCTACTATTATATCTGCTTCATATATATTATTTTTAGTTTTAACTTTAGATATATTCTTTTTATTATATTCAAATGAAACCACTTCTTCGTTTGTAATAAACTTCACCCCTTCAGCTTCCGCAATGTTCACCATAGCTTTAACTATTTCATGCATGCCGCCCATTGGGTACCATGTGCCTAAAGACATGTCAGCATAATTCATCAGACTATATAAAGCTGGGGTATTTTGTGGAGTAGCACCCAGAAACAACACAGGAAATTCAGTGAGTTCGATCAATTTTTCATTTCTAAAAAACTTACGTATATGTGAAGCCATATTTGACAATACATCCATCTTAAACAAACCCAATAACAACCTAATATCTAAAAATTCAGTTAATGATTGACCGGGCTTATATACCAACTCTTTAATACCCACATCGTATTTATACTTTGCCTGACTTAAAAACTTTTTTAGTTGTTTTCCAGCTCCTTTTTCATGTGATTCAAACAGAGCTGCCACTGCATCTTCACCACTGGGTATATGCCAATGGGTTTCATCATGCCATACCACATTATAACTGGGGTCTAATCTTTTTAAGTCATAAAAATCTGCAGTGGTTTTACCAAACAATTGATAATATGATTCGAACACATCGGGCATCCAATACCAACTTGGTCCCATATCAAACTTAAAACCATCTACTTCAAACATTCTAGCTCTTCCACCCAACGATGCATTTTTTTCTAATACAGTTACCTCATGTCCTTGTTTTGCCAAACAAGCAGCAGCTGACAAACCAGCAAATCCACTTCCTATTACAATTATTTTAGCCATTTATATATATACAAAATTGAGGGTGTTTTGTTTTACCATGAAATGCTTTCACCAATGTTGAGTAATTTTACATTTTTACCCGCAGCTGAGAATTTATCAACCACCTCTTGATGGTCAACTTTGATAAACCCAAAAGTATCGTAATGCATAGCAATAATATTTTGACAGTTTATGAATTTTGAAGCGATCACCGCATCATCTATATCCATGGTAAAATTGCTTCCTACAGGCAACAGGGCTATATCTGGTGTATGATATTCACCTATCAATTTCATGTTATAAGTGAGTGCAGTATCTCCAGCAAAATACAAAATTTTATGTTGTATAAATAACAAGAAACCCATGGCACATCCACCATACGAACCATCAGGCAAACCACTTGAGTGAACAGCTTCCACACATTTCACTTTCCCAAAATCGAAAGTTTTGGTACCACCTTGGTTCATGGGGTGTATATTCTTCAATCCTTTATGTTGCAGCCATTCATATATCTCCCAACTACACACCACCATGGCATTTGAGTTATTGGCTATATATTCGCAATCGGCAATATGGTCAGAATGGCCATGGCTTAATAATATATAATGTGGTTTGATTTGGTCAATGTCTATATGCTTGGCTAAATCGTTGCCTCTGATAAACGGGTCGAACAATATTTGAGTGCTACCAGTGTCCACTAAAAAACAAGAATGACCAAAGTATGTTAATTTCATGATTAAGTGTGTATTTTTGTCACGAATATACGCATACAAGACTTTAGAAAAAGATGATTTTTACCCATAGAAAACACTATATATACATTTTAATTTTTGCACTCATTTTTAACGCTTGTAAAGATGAAAAGAAAAACAACTCGAATATATTTTACTATAACGAAGACGCAGGAATAACGAGTCTTGACCCAGCATTTGCGAAAGACCAATCGAATATATGGGCCGTAAATCAACTATATAATGGCCTCATTCAACTTGACAGCACCCTTCTAGTAAAGCCTTGTATAGCTAAGCGTTGGGAAATATCTCCAGACGGTTTTATATATACATTCTACTTAAAAAATGACATCTATTTTCATGAAGATAAATGTTTTAAAAACAAAAGAAAACTTACCGCACATGACATTGCTTATAGTTTTAAAAGACTTGTAGACCCAAAAACGGCAAGCCCTGGATCTTGGATTTTTAATGACAAAACTGATTCGCGATCTTTTATGGCTGAAAATGATTCGACGTTTAAAATTAAACTTACTAAAGCCTTCCCGCCATTATTGGGTTTGTTAAGTATGCCCTATTGTTTTATCGTCCCACAAGAAGCTGTAACTTTATATGGAAAAGATTTCAGAGCCCATCCTATTGGCACAGGACCATTTAAAATGAAAGCTTGGCAAGAAGGAAACAGATTGGTGCTCATTAAAAACAAAGAATATTTTGAAGAAGATGCAAAGGGCAATAAACTTCCCTATTTAGATGGAATCATGGTGTCTTTTATGGAAAGCAAACAAGCTGCTTTTTTTGAATTTATCAAAGGGAAATTAGATTTTGTAAACGGATTAGAAAGCAGTTTTAAAGATGAAATTTTAACCAACAAAGGCACACTCAGAGATAAATACCATCAAAAATTTAAGCTAGTAGTAGGCCCTTATTTAAACACGGAGTATTTAGGAATTTTAGTAGACGACACCAACGCACTTTATATACAATCACCTTTTAAACAAGCAAAATTTAGAGAAGCTATAAGTTTAGCAATTGATAGAAAAAAAATGATCACTTACCTCAGAAATGGGGTTGGAAATACTGATATACAAGGATTTGTTCCAACGGCACTGTTGCCTGATAGCGACAATCAATCAACACTATATAACCCTGAGTTGAGTAAAAAACTATTACAAGAAATAAAATACAACCATAGTTCTATCAAAATAAATACGACAAAAAATTATTTAGATTTAACTATATATATACAACATGAATTAGAAGCGGTAGGCATCAAATCTACTATTGAAGTAAACCCAGGAAGTACGCACAGAGAAATGGTTTCCAAAAGTCAAATGAATTTTTTCAGGGGATCGTGGATAGCTGATTATCCGGATGCAGAGAATTATTTATCACTTTTTTACTCAAAGAACCATGCCCCTGTTGGACCCAATACTACTCATTTCAAAAACCTAAGATTTGACCAATTATATGAAGAAGCCATGAGAACCATTTATATTGAAAAACGAGTAGAGCTATACAAACAAATGAATAAAATAGTGACCGAGCAAAACCCTGTAATCACCTTATTTTACGACCAAAGCATCAGATTGGTGCAAAACAATATATACCAACTTGAAACCAACCCTATGAATTTGTTGGTATTGAAAAATGTAAAAAAAGTAAACCCATAAAAAATGTCCTTAACCTACAAAAATAGATTAAGGACATTTGGAAATTTTTTATAAGAATTATAAGCTTTGAAGCGTTTTCTTTACTTCTTCAAAATTAGGCACATCACCAGCACTTTCTAATACCTCAGCATATCTAACAATACCATCTTTGTCTAATACAAATGCAGAACGTTTAGAAACACCTTTCATACCTAAAATCCAATCTTCATATATAGAACCATAAGCTCTAGAAATATCTTTATTAAAATCACTTAACAAATCAAAATTGTAATTATTGTCTTCTTTAAATTTAATTAAAGTAAAAACAGAATCAACTGAAATAGCCAATACAGATGCATCTAAATTTTGATAATTAGATATATCATCTCTCATTTCGCAAAGTTCTTTGGTGCAAGTACCAGTGAATGCTTGTGGAAAAAACAAAATAACTAAATTTTTACCGTTAAAATTCTCTAACGATACTTCTTTCTTTTCTGTGTTAAACAGCTTAAAATCAGGGGCTTTTTCGCCTACTTTTATACTCATAATGGTTTGTTATTATTAGGGTTCAAATGTATACATATAACAAGCTTAAATCTAATTTGTTTTTCACTAAATATAATTAGATTTTTTTACCTTTCATAGCTTCTGCTATTGCAATATCCATAAGCCTTTCAGCAAAAGGTTTTGTCACCTCATTCAAAAATTCTGTAGCTGAAATGACCACCTGTCTGTCATTCGACTGCAAAGCCAACTTCAATTTATCTATGGCATCTTGGGTTTGCTTCTCTTCTTCTTGGTTTAATTTATCTGCGTGGTTTTTAAGAAATTTTTCAGTGGTATATAGAAGTTGTTGAGCCTCTGTTTGCGATTCGACTAGCAATCTTAAATTGATATCGGCTTGTGCATGGGTAAAAGAATCTAACAACATTTTCTCTACTTCACTATCTGTTAGACCATATTGAGGTTTTACTTCTACTGTTTGCTCTATGCCACTTCTCAGTTCTTTTGCAGACACTTTCAATATTCCATCAGCATTCAACTGAAATTTAATTTCTATTTTAGGCAAACCTGCAGGCATAGCGGGAATGCCTGACAGCACAAACTCTCCAAGTTTTCTATTTTCAACCACCATATCTCTTTCGCCTTGGTATACAGAAATCTTTATATGTGTTTGTCCATCTTTAGAGGTAGTATATTCTCTGGCTGCCGCAGCCGGCACTTTGGTATTTCTTGGAATAATAGTATCCATTAACCCACCTAATGTTTCAATGCCTAATGACAAAGGCGTAACATCAATCAACAGTAAATCTCTTCTATTTCCTGCCAACACATCTGCTTGTATAGCTGCACCTAATGCCACCACTTCGTCAGGGTTTATTTGGTCATGTATTTGAGCTTGATTAAAAAACTGAGTTACTTGCTCTTTTACAAAAGGTGTTCTAGTTGACCCACCAACCAATACTACATGTTTTATATCTGCCAAAGTTAAACCTGAATCTTTCATGGCTAGTTTGCAACAGTCCATGGTTTTGGTTACTATAGGGAATATTAAATTTTGAAATTCAGCTAGGCTTAAATTTAAATTATATATATTATCACCCAAAGACAATTTTTGTTCGCTACTAGTTGAAGAAGACAATGCTATCTTAGCCCTTTCTGCAGCCAGTCTCAATTCTTGAATTTGTTGCTTATTTCCATCTGCAATTTGGTATTTAGATTTCCAAAACTCAACGATGGCTCTATCAAAATCATCACCCCCTAGATAGGTATCGCCATTGGTAGACAATACCTCAAAAATACCGTTTTCAATATTTAAAATGGAGATATCAAATGTGCCTCCACCCAAATCATATACAGCAATGGTTTGTAGCTCATCGGCTTTTAATCCCAGACCGTAAGCCAAACTAGCAGCTGTGGGTTCGTTCACTATACGCAGCACTTCTAAACCGGCTAATTTTCCAGCATTACGGGTGGCTTGTCTTTGGCTGTCATTGAAATATGCGGGTACCGTCACCACTGCTTTTTTAATATCAGAACGCAAAAAATGTGAAGCCCTTTCTTTAAGTTCTTTTAATATCATTGCAGACAACTCGATAGGTGAATAATATATACCACCGGCTTCAATTTTTACAAGCCCTTCTGAATTATCGTCTATGATTTTATAAGCAAAATGAGACTCGTGTGTTTCAATATCTTTATAACTTTTGCCTAATAATCTTTTTACAGAATATATGGTTCGTTCAGGATGGTCAATTAAATGTTCGTGGGCTTGCTTGCCTACAACAGGTTGATGGTTTTCATCAAAATATATAATGGATGGTACAATGGCATCACCAGCAGAGTCGGCAATGGCTAATGGCTTTTGATCGCTTTTGTTGATATATGCCACCAAACTATTGGTTGTTCCTAGGTCTATGCCTACTATAATCTCTTCTTCTTTTAATTGCCCAGTAACAATATTTATAGGTATTTTCATGTCGTAATTAAGAAACAAAATTAAGGTTGAAAGTGTTTGTTGGCGAAAGTTATCTTTATAAAAAAATAAACATGTTAAATTGTCAAAACCAATTATATATTTAGATTTTTTATATAAGAACTGTTGTTTATTTTTGATGCCTCATGATAGTCATCACAGGTTCAGCAGGTTTCATCGGAAGTTGCTTTGTATCTAAGCTCAATCAAGAAGGATATACTGATTTGATATTGGTAGACGACTTTACTCGAGCAGATAAGAAAAACAATTTTCAACACAAAACATATACAGAACTAATAAACCGTGATATTTTTGAAAACTGGCTAGATACAAACCATAAATTGGTGCAATTTGTATTTCACTTAGGAGCCAGAACTGATACAACCTCACATGATGTTGCTACTTTTAACAAATTAAATTTAGACTACTCTAAAATGGTTTGGCAAAAATGTTATGCATATGGTTTGCCTTTGGTATATGCTTCTTCTGCTGCCACCTATGGAGATGGAACTTTAAGTTATGACGACAACCACCAAATCATACCATCTCTTAAACCATTAAACCCATATGGCGAATCAAAAAACAATTTTGATATATGGGCATTGTCGCAAAATGAGGCTCCATTTTTTTGGGCAGGATTAAAGTTCTTTAATGTATATGGCCCAAACGAATACCACAAAGGACGAATGGCTTCGGTTATTTTTCATACCTATAATCAAATAAAAGAACACGGACAAACCAAGTTATTTAAATCGCATAACCCTAAGTTTTTAGACGGGGAACAAATGCGAGATTTTGTATATGTAAAAGATGTGTGTGATGTATTATTTTTTTTACTACACCACCGCAAAGATTCAGGTATATACAATTTAGGTAGTGGCAAAGCCAGAACTTTTAAAGACTTAGCCAACAGTGTTTTTAACAGTATATATATTGAACCCAATATTGAATATATAGACACCCCTATAGATATCAGAGATACCTATCAATATTACACAGAAGCCAACATGAATAAACTGATTAATATTGGCTACAGCAAACCTTTCAATTCGCTAGAAGAAGGTATTAAAGACTATGTGAGGAATTACTTGCAGTTTGGGGAGTATATGTAAATTGGAATCATATACTACATATTAGTTTTTTAATTTATATAATTATTTTATCTCCAAGTTATAAATGAGTTAAGGAATATTGAAGTCCAATTCTGAATCCAAAGGATTCATATATTTATAAAACAACAACATCACTTTCAATGACCCCAGCGGGGTCATATATATTTCTATATATCCTCATCTTTCTTGTTTTTATTAGCAAAATACAAGCGTATAATAAGCAAACACAATGCTATGGCACAAAGCATATTCATCCAAAAAGGAACACCCTCTGAGCTATTTACATCTCTGTTAACCCGTAAAATAATATCTAAAAATGTATTCAAATTACACCAACTTATTGCTCTTCCTTTTTCTCCTTTTTCTTTATGGGTTTAATATCTTTTACCGCAAAATAAATACGAATTAAAAGGACACACAAAGCAATTGTACATAGCATATTGAACCAAAATGGAATATTGGCTGAACTATTAAAATTCAATGGTTGAACTCGCAACAAAATCATCAATAAAATACTCAATATATACTATCACTTAAATATTAATTCAACAATATTTTCAATCAAATTTTTAGTAAAACATATTACTAAAAAGATCATTAAACTAGATACTATAGTTATCTATTCACCACTATTTTTTTAGTCACCACGCCACTATTCGTTTCCATTTTTACAATATAAAAACCAGCTGACAATGCTGAAGTATGTATAGGCAATTCTCTAGTCCCTGCTTCTATCCTTCCATTAAAATTATATACTTCATTTCCTAACATATTGATAATTTTAATTGAAACTTGTTGGGTGTTGGGTAGGTTCAATTTCAAATTACCTGAAGTTGTGATTGGATTGGGATATATCTCTAAACTATTATATACATCCGTTGAAACGCTTTCTAATCCTACAGTTGGACTCATACCAATTTTGTCTAGCCACAACCTGTTGTCAAATTTAATGGCAGAAGTTTCCATTCTTACAATCACTTTTGACTGTCCAGCAAAAGCATTCAAACTCACAGAATTTGATTTCCAAGTAATAGGTATATACATGATGCTAGTTGATGGGTCAGTAGCAAATGAATCACTTCTTTGTAAAAATATATCTGTCCAAGTACTGCCACAATCAGAGCTCGCTTGCACTTTAAAAGTTACTTCATTAGACTGGCCAGTATAAGTAGCATAAGCATGATCGAAATTGATATATGCTGTGCTTGCTGTTGACAAATCTAATGTTGGTAAATATAAATGGTCTGATTTGTATTGATTGGGGTTAATCTGTCTAAAGTTACTTAAGTATAAAGAACCTGTTCCTTTGTTAAATGAACTGGTATACCCTGTTCTAGTATATATATAGCCATCTAAGTCAATATCATCAACGGCGAAAGTGGGAGGCATTCCGATGCCGTCAAATTCTTCAGTAAATGGTTTGGTAGTGAAGGTATTTAAAGTGCTAAACTTATATATCACAGTATCGTCGTAAGCATCTCTGTCTAAATCGTTATTGGGCATTGAGGTAAATGCTTTTAATATATGTCTGCCATGAGTGGGTGTATATATAGGCAAACTTATTTCTTCGCTTGCACCAGTAGCTAAATTACCCGACCAATTTTGGGTTTGTATACTGCCATTATCAATAGAAAATTTAATAGTTACATTCGTTAAATTTTTATTGCCGTGATTGGTTAAAACTATTTTAGGATTGATATCAGTTAAGTTACATTGAAACGCAGGTATGTTTTTTATAGTATCTAAACCCGCTTCATTATCAAAGATTTTAGGTGCTCCATATGTGGCTTGTTTCACTTCTTTGGTTCCATCATCTTGTATAAACGAAACCAATTCTAAATCGCCTAAGTTGAAAATATTGCTAGGAATTTTATCTGATATATTGATGGTTTCAACTTGTCCAACGGTCCATGTGGTAGGCAATGCATAACCTGTAGCACTTGGCAACATTTTTCTAAACACATGATGAAAAAACATTTCCCCATTTACATTAACTGTTGGCACATAATAATTGATCAATTTTTCAGCAATGGCAATTCTAGCATATAATGAACCAGCTGCAGTGAATGCTTGAGTAGCCGTAATTTTCATCGAAACCGACATAGAATCAAATGTGGCATTATAATTATAATTTAGCTCGATACTAAAAGGTGAAGCTGCGGCTGCTCTAATATCAATATCTTTTTGTGATAGGTTATCAATATGGTATGATTTATAATTACCATCTACTGTAACTATGGGTGCCGAACTAGAACTATAATATGCTTTTCTTACTTTACCATCAACGCTATTTAATAAATCTGGAGGTGTCCAAGTGCCTATATATTCTTCATATTTCAATACCACCACTTTATTAGGAAAATTCTTTTCGCATTTTGCATCAAACGCAGGGTTAGAAATACCACAAGGACCACATCCTCTGCCGGTATATTCTTCTAATAGTACTATATGTTGTGCATATATGTTTGAAAATACTAAGCTAAACAAGCAGCTTATAAAAATAGTTGTAAAAGTTTTTGTTCTCATTTTTCAGATTGATTAAAACAAAGATAAGTAGTTAAGTTATTTATACAATAGAACTTTTTTATTAATCTCATTAAAGTATATGATTCAAAAAAAACTATAGAATTTCATTAGGTAAAATTACACAATTGAATCTTTCTTTTACTCGTCATGCTGAACTTGTTTCAGCATCTGTATTTTTTGCAATTTGATTTGTGCATTTTTAGAGACCCTGAAATAAATTCAGGGTGACAACATCGGTTAAAGTTGACGGACTATCGGCACATATACACTCCCTCCAACGCGTCTTGCTGAACTTGTTTCAGCATCTGTGTTCTAGTAGAATTAAATTGTGATTATATAAAAGACCCTGAAATAAATTCAGGGTGACATACTATCGGAACAAATACACCCCCTCCAACGCGTCTTGCTGAACTTGTTTCAGCATCTCTGTTTAATAGAATTGCTTATTTGATATAGAGACCCTGAAATAAATTCAGGGTGACAGCTTCCGTTAAAAGTGTCAGACTAGCGGCACATAT
>CANHGM010000020.1 GCA_947460345.1 Bacteroidota bacterium
ACAGCTCTTTCAACAAATATAATTTTGCCATCGTGCTTTCCAATGCTTTTACCTTCAGAGCCACTTCTTATAATTTCAATGTCTGAAAATATTTGCCCATTCTTTTTATTTTTTCTTCCCATGCTTACTAAAAATCTTTTGCAAAAAACGCTAATAATATGGTAATATAGTTTAAATCTTTCATTTTTGTACCTTTAAAAAAAGAAATACATTTAAAATGATACTAACTGACGTACAAATTTTAGAAGAAATAGCCAAAGGTACAATTCTAATAGAACCATATAGAGCTGAGTGTTTGGGAACAAATAGTTATGATGTGCATTTAGGGAGATATTTAGCTACATATACAAATAGAGTTTTGGATGCTAAGGTTCACAACAAAATAGAAGAATTTGTTATACCTGACGAAGGTTTTGTTCTTCAACCAGGAACCTTATATTTAGGAGTTACAGAAGAATATACAGAAACACACGCTCATGTCCCTTTTTTAGAAGGAAAGTCTTCAACAGGCCGATTGGGAATAGATATTCATGCAACAGCAGGTAAGGGTGATGTGGGCTTTTGTAACACTTGGACTCTTGAAATTTCTGTCTCTCAACCTGTAAGAATATATGCAGGCATGCCCATTGGTCAACTTATATATTTTGTTATAGCCGGAGAAGTAAAAAACATGTATAATACAAAGAAGGATGCTAAATATAACAAACGCACGGTAAAACCTGTAGAAAGTATGATGTGGAAAAATAAATTTTAATGGGAATTAAACATATTTACACGCCTCTTAAAATACACCGACTAAAGTTTTTTTATGTTGTATTGGTCCTTTCGACTTTATCATGCAATAAAAATAGACAACCAAGCGATGATATAATTCCTTTTACAACAGTAGATAAATATTACAATACAACTTTCCCTGGGTTGGTAATTCTAAATAACCCGGGAGGGTGGATAATTGATAGCTCTGCGGGAACCAAAGGGATTTTTATAATTAAAAACTATAGTAATGAGTATAAAGCTTTTGATTTAAATTGTTCATACCGCCCTTTAGACGCTTGCTCAAAACTAACAGTAGACAGTAGCGGTCTTTTTTTAAAATGTGGTAAATACCTTTCAAATACTTGGCAACCTTGTTGCGATAGTAGATTTGGAATAGATGGAATACCAACAAAAGCTCCCGCAACAAGAGTTTTAAGACAATACCAAGTCACATTTGATGGAGTAATACTGCATGTTTTTAATTGACAAAAATCATGTACTAATCAATAATACTTTTTCATTAAATTTGCACACAAAATAGAAAACATTTTATAATGAATACTAAAACCTCTACTCCATATGGCAGTTTGTTGATTGAGCGTGTTATTAATGCTGTTTCGACATGCCATAACAATTTAACATCAGAGCAACTTGTTGCTCTAGCATTAGAAAGAAAAGAAGGCGTATTAGCAGATAGCGGTGCTTTGTGTGCCGATACTGGCGAGTTTACAGGCCGCTCTCCCAAAGATAAATTTTCTGTTTGTGACAGTACTACCGAAAATGTAGTTTGGTGGGGAGATGTTAATTTTAAATTTGAGCCATCAAAATTTGATGCTTTGTTAGAAAAAATGATCACGCATCTAAATGGAAAAACTGTATTTGCTAGAGATTGTTATGCTTGTGCTGATCCAAAATACAGATTAAATGTTAAGGTTATCACAGAAACTGCATACTCAAATATATTTGCAAATAATTTGTTTTTAAGACCAACAGAAAGTGAACTTGATACTTTAACTAATGATTGGGTTATATTAAACTTGCCTTCTTTTAAAGCAGAAGCTTCTGCTGACGGAACCCGTCAACACAATTTTAGTATAATAAATTTTACCAAAAAAATATATATAATTGGCGGATCTGGTTATACGGGTGAAATTAAAAAAGGGATATTTACTGTTTTAAACTACAGCTTACCGCATGAGCACAATGTGCTATCAATGCACTGTTCAGCTAATATTGGAAAAGCAGGAGATACTGCTATCTTTTTTGGCTTGTCAGGTACAGGAAAAACAACACTTTCTGCAGACCCAATCAGAGCGTTGATTGGAGACGACGAGCATGGATGGAGCGATGATTCAGTATTTAATTTTGAAGGGGGATGCTATGCTAAATGCGTTGACTTAACTCGTGAAAAAGAGCCTGAAATTTTTGATGCAATTAAAGAAGGAGCTTTATTAGAAAACACAAGATTTATTCCTGGAACAAACACACCAGACTACACCAATATTAGTGTTACTGAAAATACTCGTGCAGCATACCCAATTTTTAACCTTAAAAACTTTGCTACACCGTCAATTGGTAAGGCTCCTAAAAATATTTTCTTTTTAACTGCAGACGCTTTTGGTGTTTTGCCTCCAATAAGTAGGCTAGATGTTGGTCAAGCGATGTATCACTTTATTAGTGGATATACAGCTAAAGTTGCGGGCACAGAAGCAGGCGTTACAGAGCCTCAAGCAACATTCTCTGCTTGTTTTGGAAAAGCATTTTTGCCTTTACACCCTGGTAAGTATGCTAAACTATTAGGTGAAAAATTAAATCTAAATCCTGACATTAAAGTTTGGTTAATTAATACTGGCTGGACAGGAGGACCATATGGTATAGGTTCTCGTATGAAGTTAAGTTTTACCAGAAGAATGATTACTGCAGCTCTTAATGGAGAATTAGATAACGTATCATACGATAAACACCCGATTTTTGGAGTTAAAATTCCAGCAACTTGTCCTGAAGTTCCAGTAGAAATATTGAACCCTAGAAACACTTGGGAAAATAAAGAATCATATGATCAAAAAGCCAATCATTTAGCAGAATTGTTTAATAAAAACATGAAGCAATATGAAGACGGTTTAGACGCTTCTATTTTAGAAGCAGCTCCTAAAGTTAACGCAACTGTTTAAACAAACTCAATAACACAAATAAAAAAACTCCTTCATAATAGAAGGAGTTTTTTTATTTAATAAATTTTTACGTCGTTAAATTTTAGTAATTCTTTTAATTGATTTATTAGCCACGCCATTAGCATAGGTAACAACCTCTAATAGGTAAACTCCTGCTGGAATTTCAGACAGGTCTAATTCGTAATGATTGTTAAAAGTAGTTTTATCATCACTAACAAAATCAATTACATCTTTTCCAATCATACTTCTAAAATGAATTTCTATTTGAGAAGCATTTTTTTCAAATGCAACATCAATATTTAATACTTTTGGACAAGGATTGGGATAATAACTAACTTTAACAGAAGGGTCGATTGCAACAGCATTAAAACCTATTGGCGAAGCTGCAACAAACAAGCATGGGCTAAAAGCCCACATCAAAAGCAGTAAAAAAAGTGCTTTATACCTTCTCATTTAAATACGAATAAAAGCTATAAAAAATAATTATCCAAATTATTTTTGAATTAATTATTTGAAGAGGCTCTTTTTAATCTATCATTTATAGCAAAACCCAACCCTTCATTTGGTAAATAAATTGCAAATATTCTTTCTATATTTCTTAGATTATCAATATCCCTCATTATTGAAAAAAGGTTTGCAGCGGCTTCTTTTAGAATGCCATTTTTAGACAATAAAAAAACTGAAGCTCTAGTCTCTATATTACCAGTAAAAGAGATTAATGCAGTACTTTCGCTATTATAATTCGCAAAAAATTCTTCTTTTGTCCCTAAATACAAAGGCTTGACTGTAGCATAATGATTTTTTAACATACCGGGAGCATGAGGCTTGAAGGCTAAATCATTGTTATATGTTTTGGTTTTGCCAATTACTTTTTCTATTTCCTCTAAAGTTACACCACCATATCTGAGAATTTCAGGCTCGTTGTTTATAAAAGAAATAATAGTCGATTCTACTCCAACAGAGCAATTTCCACCATCTAATATATATGGAATTTTTCCACCTAAATTATCTAGAACATGTTTTGAGTTAGTTGGTGATACATAGCCAAACAAATTTGCACTTGGAGCAGCTAATGGGAAGTCAATATTTTGTAAAAGTTCTAGGGTGAGTTTTTGTGCAGGAATTCTTATTGCAACAGAAGGCAATCCAGATGTTACAACATCTAAAACAGTTTGTTTTTTGGGCAATAAAAAAGTAATTGGACCAGGAGAAAATCTATCTGCTAAATCATATATAAATTGATTGTTTACATATGCATATTTATGAAAATCTTCAATTGAAGAAACATGAATAATTAACGGATTAAACGAAGGCCTTTTTTTGGTTTCAAAAATTTTTAAAACAGCACTCTCGTTAAGTGCATTAGCAGCTAACCCATAAACTGTTTCGGTAGGAATAGCAACAACTTCTCCTTTTTTTAATAGTTCAGAAGCTAAAGCAAAGTCTTGACCAACTTTAGTAATATATTTTTCTTTATTCAATCGATTAATCTAAGTCGTTTCTTTTTAAATTATATCGTTCAAGCTTATTGTATAAATGGCTTCTTTGAATATCAATTTCAAGAGCCGTCTTAGCCACATTCCAATTGTATTTTTTTAATTTCTCTTCGATAAACACTTTTTCTATATAGTCTTTAAAGTCTTGAAACTTGTCAAATTTGTCAACTATAGTTGCAGGTTTTGTGGTTTGAGAGGGTTGTCTAGTAGGTGTAGCATAGGCAATTACATCATCTTCAGTAATTTTTTGTCCCCCTAGTATTACAAGTCTTTCTACCACATTTCTTAATTCTCTTATATTTCCTGTCCAATTCACTTTTTTCAATTCTTGCAAGGCCCCGGGTGTAAACATTTTTTTTGAAATTCCATGGTCTTCACAAATTTCTATAAGAAACTTTTCAGCAATCATTGGTACATCTTCACTCCTTTCATTAAGTGTGGGCACATGAATGATGATAACGCTAAGTCTATGATATAAATCCATTCTAAAATTACCGCGTTCAATTTCTTGAACCAAATCTTTGTTAGTTGCTGCAACGATTCTAACATCAACACTTATATCTTTATCGCCACCAACACGAGTAATTTTGTTTTCTTGAAGAGCCCTGAGAACTTTTGCTTGTGCAGACAAACTCATATCTCCAATTTCGTCTAAAAAAAGAGTTCCACCATGAGCTTGTTCAAACTTTCCAATTTTTTGTTTATATGCAGAAGTAAAAGATCCTTTTTCATGGCCGAAAAGCTCGCTTTCAATTAATTCAGAAGGAATAGCAGCACAGTTTACTTCAATTAACGGGCATAAAGCTCTATTACTCAATTCGTGAAGCCATCTAGCAACTAGTTCTTTTCCTGTACCATTTTCGCCTGTTACCAAAACTCTAGCATCAGTTGGGGCTACTTTAGCAATGGTATCTTTTATTTTTCCTATAGAAGGACTTTCGCCTATAATTTCTCTGTTTTTTGAAACTCTTCTTTTCAAGACTTTTGTTTCAACAACTAAATGGTTTTTTTCACAGGCATTTCTAACTGCTACAACCAAACGATTTAAGTCTGGTGGTTTTGGTATAAAATCAAATGCACCTTTTTTTGTTGCTTCAACAGCTGTTTCTATATTACCATGGCCAGAAATAACTATTACAGGTATATCTATTTCTAGTTCATTAAGTTTTGTTAAAAACTCTAAACCGTCAATTTTAGGCATTTTTATATCACATAGAATTGCATCATAGGTGTTTTGTTTTACTAATTCTAATGCAGCAAGGCCATCAGCGGCCTCATCTACTATATAACTTTCGTATTCTAGAATTTCTTTTAAAGTTTGTCTTATAGATTTTTCATCATCTACAATAAGCAGTTTTGACATGAGAAGTATATTAGGGGTTCAAATATAATGGTTGTCTACTATTTATGACACTAAATAATAAAAATAATTATGAAACAACTGTTACACAAATTATCGTGTCCATTGTATAAATTTGTATCGAAATGAAAACACCAATAAAAATATTATTTGCTCTACTTTTAATTTCATCCTTTTATAGTTGTAAGCCAAAAAAAGTTTCGATTGGCAAAGGAATGATAAACTTTAATATAGAGCATAAGTTTGGGAACAACTTGTTAGAGGTTGATCCAAACAAATTTTATAAGAATGCAGCAGATAACACGTTTAATACCTCTCTTTTAAAATACTATTTAAGTAATTTTATATTAACTAATGATAAAGGAGAAGAAGTTAAATTAAACAATTATGAGTTAATAGACATGTCTAAAAGCTCTTCATTAAGTTTTAAATATGATAATATTTTAAATGGAAAATTTAACAAACTTAAGTTTTGTGTAGGCGTTGATTCTGTTGCAAATTCAACAGGAGACCACACAGGTGCATTAGACCCTGCAAATGGAATGGACTGGGGTTGGAACTTTGGATACCGTTTTTTTATGTTTGAAGGACAGTATAAGAAAAATGATACAACTGCGGCAACTTCATATACCTATCATATAGGAACAAATGAAAATTTATTTACTGTTGAGCTTCCTATAGACTTTGAATTGGTTGATAATTCAAAATCAATTACAATGGTATTAGATATAGAAAAAGTATTAAATACTCCTAATAGATGGGATTTTTCTAAAAATGACTATAACCACAGTAGCAATGCCCAAGAAGTAAAAGACATAAAACCTTTTATTGAAAATTTAAAAAGCAGCTTTAGCATAAATTCAGTAAAATGAGTAAATTGATATATATATATATGTTTATATTGTTAGTTTTTTTTGCTACATGTAAAAAAGACCCAGCAATATATGTTGAAAATATATATAACCCCACTCCATACAAACTTACTTATCCTACAGGGGTATTGCCACCAAATATCCCAGCAGAAAACCCTTTAACCGTTGAAGGCGTTGAACTAGGAAGAAGGTTGTTTTATGACAAAAAGCTATCAGGAGATAACACCATGAGTTGTGCTTCTTGCCACGGGCAAGCATTTGCATTTACTGACAATAATAATCAATTTAGCAAAGGAATAACAAATGAATTTGGCAAACGAAACGCCATGCCAATTTTTAACCTTGCTTGGGAAAAAACTTTTTTTTGGGATGGCGGAGCACCTAATTTAGAATCGCAAATTGTTGGTCCACTGACATCTCCTATTGAAATGCATAGCAGTTTTGCTGATGTTGTTGAGAAGCTAAAAGCTGACCCTATATATCCTAAAATGTTTAAAAAAGCGTTTGGAAAAGATACAATAACAAGTGCATATATAATGAGGGCCATTGCCCAATTTGAAAGAAGTATTGTTTCGTTTAATTCGTTGTTTGATAGAACATATAAGACACAAAAGCAGCGTGAGTATGCATTACAAAATCCAATTACAAGACTAGATAGTGGTTTTTTAGTGTTTGCATTAGATTCTAGCCCGTCTCGCCCTAATTTAAGACCAGGCCACTGTTGGCATTGCCATGGTTTATCTCCATCTACCGCTTTATTTACCGACCTTAGTTTTCATAATAACGGCTTAGAAGATGTATATGTAGATTCAGGTAGAATGAGAATTACATATAATGAAATTGACAGAGGTTTTTTTAAAACACCAACGTTAAGAAACTTGGCATATACAGCACCATACATGCATGATGGAAGATTTAAAAACATAGAAGAAGTAATAGAGCACTATTCAAGCGGGGTTCATTATTTGAATAACAAAGACGGTATTACTAGAAACGACTTTTCAAGACCGTTAAAGCTTAATGCAAGAGACAAGGAGAATTTAAAGATTTTTTTATTGTCATTATCTGATAGCTCACTTCTATACGAAGAAAAATACAAGTCACCTTTTTAATGTGTTAACAAACTATTAGTTAATGAGTTTTTGCAAATGCAACCTTTTGTAATAAAACAGGAGTCTCATTGGTGTTTCTGGTAATTAAATATTAACACAAAAATGATTTTTTGTTTTTTAAATATTTAAATATAGATTTGTAGCAAATTAATCAACATGGAACTACTAGAAAGAGCTGTAATAGCCTTTCTATTAATTTATAAATTCAACTTAATTAATCAACAAATAAACAATGTATCAAACATTTACAAAAACAGCTAAAAAAACAAAAAACCTATTTAGGTCTATTTTGTTTTTGGCCTTCATGGCTAGCACGGGTCTTTCGTTTGGTCAATCTTATTGCACACCTACTATTGCAAATCACTGTTGCAATATGGGTTCAGCTAAGGTTGAAATTAACAGCGGTAGTGTACTATCAAAGTCTACTACTTGGGACCAAAACACAACGTATTGGGATTATTTCAACACGGTTTCTGGTTGTATAGCTCCAAGCACAAATTACACCATCAACATTACTGTTGGTCCATCTTACAATTACGCAGTTTGCGTATGGGTAGATTGGGACAAAAATGGTACTTTTGATGCGAGTGAGAAAATTGACTCTATTAAAAATACACAACCCAATGCGGTTGTTAACTTTACTATGAGTGTTCCTTCTTCTTCAACTGGATCTTACCGTATGAGAGTTTTAACAGACTATTCTTACTATTATTCTAACGCTGGTGCTATTTTTAGCCCATGTACAAGTGGAAACAATGGAAATGGTTGGTATGCTTATGGAGATTATCAAGATTACCAATTATTTGTACCAGGCTCTTCTGTTGATGCTAAAATGATTGCTATCACCCAACCAACAAATTTAATTATTGGAAACAACGACGTAACTGTATCTATTAAAAATTTATCATCAACCACTATTGATAGTGCTAGATTCTACTACCAAGTAGGAAATGGTTCTATTATTGAAGAGAAAGTAACAAGTATGAACTTAACCACTTGTGGAACTAAATCATATACTTTTAATACTAAGTTAAACATTTCAACAGGTGGTTTTTATAATATAAAATCTTGGGTTAAGTATCCTAATGGAGCAAGCCCTGATGCTGATGATAAAAACGATTCTGCATTTAAATTAACTTGTACTAGCATTGGTGGTAATTTTACTATTGACCCATCTTTAGCTGCAAGTGCTACTAATTATCAATCATTTACAACAGCAGCATATGCATTAAACACTTGTGGTATAAATGCACCGGTTAAATTTACAATTGCTGCAGGTACATATAATGAAGAAATTGAAATTGGAAATGTAAATGGATCTTCTTCTACTAACACTATAACCTTTGATGGTGTTGACAATACAACTACTAAAATTACTTCTGCCAATAAATATACAATTAAACTAAACAAAGCTTCTTATGTTACCATTAAAAATTTAGCTGTATATAATACAGGTAATAGTGCAAATGTACTTTGGTTAACGAATGCTTCAAACGACAATAACTTTGATAGTTTAGATGTAAAATCAAGCAGTACTAGTACTAACGTTGTTGCTTACGGAATCATGGGTTCTACTTATTCTTCTTATGGAATTTGGGGAGATAACAACGTTATGGACCATTCTACTATTAGTGGAGGTTACTTTACCACTGTAAGTAATGGTAAAGACAATAACACAAAAGCTACTGGTAATATTATCAGAAACTGTACTATTAATAACCAAGGTTATGCTTGTTATAATTTTTACAATGATGGATATAAATTTGAGCACAATGTAGTTACTACATATTATAGTTATTTTTACTATTGCTCAAACACAGATATCATTCAAAATGAATTTAAAGTAAATAGTGGATATCCATTATATACTTTCTTCTGTTCAAATATGAATATTATTAACAATTCATTCTCTGGAAGCAATATGTATTATGGTATCTATGCTTATTCGTTAGCAGGTGCAAATATTTTCCATAACAGTTTCTATTCTCAATATTCAAATGCTTATGGCGTTTATTTCCAACAACAATGTTCAAATATTGACTTTAGAAATAATAGCTTATGGATGGAGGGAACTTCTTCATATGCTATTTATTCTCAAAATGCAAGTTTCTTCTCTGCTTGTGAATACAATAACTACTATTGCCCTAAAGCTGCCAACCTTTTATATATTGGTCAAGCTTATCCAAACTTAGCAGCAGTTGTAGGTCAAAACGGTATCAACAATATCGCTATGTCTTCTCAACCTAATTATGTAAACACATCATCAACCCCTTACGATTTACATGTTACAAGTACTGTTTTTTCATTATATGGCGACCCAACAGTAGGTGTTACAGTAGATTTGGATAATGATACACGTTGTTCTGTAGCTCCAACATTAGGATGTGATGAGTCTCAATTCCAACAATCACTTCCTACTTCAGATTTTACTGTAAATGATACTGTTTATGTTAACAGTCCGGTGAATGCTTTAAACAAAGCTGCTTTAAATCAAGGAAAAGTATTTGATTGGGGTGTTGACGGTTCTTATGGAGTTGCAACCACTTTAAATTTAAAAACCACATTTGGTTCAGTTGGAACTCATACTATTGATTTAATTACAACAAATTGTGCTGGTTCTGATACTATAAGCAAAACGGTTGTAGTAGTAAATCCATCAACCAAACCTACTGCAGATTTCTTAGCGAATAGAAATTTAGTTGAGGTAAATGAAACAGTTCAATTTGCTAATTTAAGTTCAGGCGGAGATACAGCTTGGACTTGGACTGTAACACAAGGTACACAAGGTATTGATTGGGACTTTAATTCAGGAGATGCATACTCATATGATGCTGATATCATTTTTATGACACCAGGTAAATATGAAGTTTGTCTTGAATCATTTAACTCAGTTGGTTCTAACAAAGTTTGTAAAACAAATTATATAGAAGTTATCACTGCTGAATTAATGTGTAACAATACATTAGTTACTTCTCCATCTGGTCGTTTTTATGATGACGGAGGAAAAACAGGTAGCTATAAAACAGGTAATTTCACATGTGATATGTTAATTGACCCATGTGCTTCATCTGTAACCATGACATTTACTAAGTTTGATGTTTATAACACTTACGGTTATTTAAGAGTTTGGGATGGTAAAGATGCAGCAACAGGTAAACCTCTTCATACAGGTCAAGGTTGGACAGGTCAAAGTAACCCTGGCACATTGGTAGCTAAATCTGGTAAAATGTATATTGAATTTAGATCTACATATAACTATCAAGCTCAAGGTTGGGCAGCTGAGTGGGTTTCAACACCTGGTCAATTCTCAACACCATCAGCTAATTTCACTTTCCCATCAACAATTTATGCTGGTGGTACTGCTAATATGGCTGTTAAAAATCAAGATCCAAACACAAATTACGAATGGTTTGTAGCAGGTAATTCTGAAGGTGTTTCTCCTTCTTTAAATTACTTATTCGCTGCAAGTGGTAGTTATGATGTGTGTGTAGTTGCAACAAGTTGTGGAGGAGTTGATACTGTATGTAAAAACATAAATGTAATAAACCCAACAGCAGCTCCTACAGTAGACTTTAAAGTAGATTATGATAACAATATCAATGGTTGTTTCACAACCAGTACAAATAAAGTGAGAGTTAACTTAGGTGATACAGTATTATTAAGTGATTTGTCTACTCAAGGTCCAAACGCTTGGAGTTGGTCAAGTTCTTCTAGTCATGTTATATTCTTAGGAAACACAACAGACCCAACAGCTTATGTTACTTTTGATTCAGTTGGAACATTTGATATTTCTTTAGATGCAACTAACTCGATTGGAACAGGTTCATTAACAAAATCTAATTATATTGAAGTTGGAGCTGGATATTGCGTTCCTTCAGTTTCTAATTTAATCTCTGATATCGGAATTAATAGCGTTGAAATTGGTACAATCAATAACCAATCAGCTTCAGGATTAAAAGCATACACTAATTATACCAATAGTGCTTCTGCATGTTTAGCTAGAGGAGGTAAATATCCATTTACTATTAGCAGAAATACTAATTTAAACCCTATTAATCGTAAGATTTGGATTGACTTAAACCAAGATGGTACTTTTGGTGCTAATGAAGCGATTGCAGTTCAATCTTCTAACAATGGCAAAACATGGACTGACTCTGTAACTATTCCTACAAGCGCATTGTTAGGTAAAACTACTTTACGTATTGGAGCTAGCTTCAGTGGTCAATCAAATACACCTTGCGGAGCAAATCAATTTGGTGAATTTGAAGATTATACAGTTTATGTAATAGCGGACTTACAAGCACCAGTAATTACTTTAGTAGGTAGTAATCCTGCTTTTGTTGAAAGAGGAAAAGCTTATACTGATGCTGGAGCAACTGCTTGGGATGCTGTAGATGGCAATATTACTAGCAATATTGTTGTAACAGGAATTCCTGCAAGTACTACTAATATTGATACATTCTATGTTTCATATAATGTTTCTGATGCTGCAGGTAACACAGCTAACACAGTAAAACGTATGGTACTTGTAACTAATGATGCAACAGGACCAGTTATTAACTTAAATGGAGGTGCAAACTTCTATGTAGAAGTTAACAATGCTTTTGTTGATCCAGGAGCTACTGCTTACGATTCAGTTTATGGAGCAATTAATGCTGCTAATATTTCTACATCGGGTTCAGTTAACACATCTGTTCTAGGAGTTTATTATATAACTTATACAGCTTGTGATGCAGCAAACAACTGTTCAAACATTAAACGTACTGTAACAGTTGGTGATACAACAAAACCTACTGTTACACTAGCTGGAAATAATCCATTTAACTTAACAGTTGGAACAACATTTAACGACCCAGGAGTACAATCTATTTCTGATAACTATTGGAACAATTTAACTTCTACTACCTCTTCTAACTTAAACAAGAATGTAGTAGGAACATATCAAGTAACTTATTCATCAGTGGATGGTTCTGGAAATATTGGAACAGCTATTCGTACAGTAGTTGTAGTTGATGATATAGCACCTACAATTAAATTAATTGGTGGTGATACTTTGTATTTAGAAGCAGTTAAAAACATGACATTTGTTGACCCAGGTTTTTATGCAACAGACAACTACTACCCAACAGTTTCTTGGAACAATACAGGTACAGTAACTATTGATAAAACAACTTTAGATCAACCTCAAACATTGACTTATTCTGCAACAGACGCTTCTGGTAATACTTCTAATAAAAACCGTGTAGTAATAGTTCGTAAAACAACTAAACCTTGGGTAACTTTAATTGGAAATACTTTAGATATCGTTTCATGGGGTCCTGCAGGTTCAACCTACACAGATCCGGGAATCAACAAAAACGATTACTTCTTTGATGCAGCAGATTTAACACCAAGCACAACTGGTTCAGTTGATATGACAGTTCCAGGAGTTTATGAGTTGAAATATTCATTAACTGATCCAAAATCAAACATATCACTTACTGTTTCTCGTATAGTGAATGTAGTAGTTCGCACAGGTATTGCAAATGCTTCTAACGACAACACTGTAAATGTTTATCCAAACCCTTCAACAGGTATTGTTAACATTGAAATAGCTGGTGATGTTAAATACAATAGCATTGAAATTACTAATACACTTGGTCAACAAGTATACACTTCAAGTAGCAATTTAGTTTCTGGAGTTCACGCAGTTGATTTAAGTAACAAGGCTACAGGTATTTACTTTATTACTATTCGTAACAATGATAACGTTGTTGTGAAAAAAGTTAAAATTGTAAATAACTAATAAAATAGTTTTTAATTTATTAAACAGCTTCTGTAGAAATACAGAGGCTGTTTTTTTTAATAATATATCATTTAATTGTATTTAATTTGTAAACTATTATTTGGGTTTAAAAAACTATATATTAATAATATTTTTTTGTTTTGTATTAGACTTTAAAGGTCAAACACAAAACAAAGACAGTTTGGTTGAATACGCATCAACAATTTCAAAAGAGCTAAGGTCAGATTTATTATATAAAAATGCTCTAAGTCTGTTTGCGAAAAATCCTAAAAAAGCAATTGAATTTGGAGAATTAGCATATAAATACGCCAAGTCATCTAAAGACAAAGAACAAGAAGCAAATGCCATATATGTTATTGGTAGATCTCTTTTATTATTAGATAGAGATCAAGATGCTTTTGATAAGTTAGTTCAAGCTAGGCAAATATATAAAACTCTTAAAAAAGTTGAAGGAGAATCTATGTGCCTATTATATATGGGTGATATATATACTGTAAACAATGATGTAACATCGGCATTACAAAAATATACTGAATCTTTTGGGCTTGTTACATCAGATTTTGTAATGCATGATTATTCAGAGCAGCTATGTAGGTTAGGGGCTACTTGTTTAAAATTAGGATCACTACAGAAAGCAGAAGATTACTATTCAAATGGGTATGAAAGTGCAAAAAGATATAAGAATATCAATAATATAACAAATTGTATAAATGGGATAGGAGAAGTAGATATGCATAGAGGGTTTATAGACTCGGCATTATCAAAATTTAATGAAGCATTTAAATATGCAAAGCAAATGAATTTTATTCCAGGAGCAATCAAATCACTTATAAACATGAGTGAAGCATATAAGAAGAAAAACGACCCTGTAAATGCTTTAAAATATCTAAATGAAGCATTACAATATTCAAACAGGATAAAAGACAACCAAAATAAAAGTATTATTAAGTCTTCACAAGGAGGCATATATGTTTCTTTAAACGACCTAACAAATGCAGCAAAAGTATTAGAAGAGTCTAAAAGCTTAGCACAGTCGTTGAATAACCCTGAACTTATATTAGAAAACTATAAAAAAAATGCAGAAGCAGCAAGAAGAGTAGGAAACGACTCTTTAGCAAAAATATATGAAGATTTAGCTATGTTTATTGAAGACAGCATTAAACAGTTAGATAACCATCAAAGATTAAAACGAATACAATCGTTATACGAAAAAGAGAAAAGAATTAAACAACTAGAACTAATCAAATCAGAACAAGAGAAATCGGGTTCTTATATGTGGGTGGTTTTATTGTTATCTATATTCATTTCTACACTTGGAGTATTTGCTTATTATAAATATATAACTGTAAAGAAAAGCTATTTTCTTTCTAAGATTAGAATAAATGAACTAGAATCACTTCAAGAAATTAGTAAACGCGTGCACAACGAACTTTCTAAAAAACTTTATTTAAATAGTAAAAACAAGCAAGCTCAGTCAATAATACTTTCTTTTATAGATGAAGACTTAGAAAATGAAAATGTTATTTTTGAAAACATAAATTTATTTAAAATATTAAAACAACTTTCACACGAAGTTGCACCGTTTCTAAATGTAGAAATAAACAATCAAATTAAACCAGATAGCATTGTCTATTCAGACGTTAAAGTTGTAAATAAAATATTCAAATCATACCTGATTGAGTTATCTAAGAGTGAAAAATCTAGCATTGAGTTTAAATCAAGTAGCTATGAACCCACTATTGAAATTTCAGTAAAATATTTTTTGAGCAATGATTCAAATATAGACGTATATAATGATCTTAGAAAAGTATTAGTTGAAAAAATAGGATGTAAAACAATACTTGAAAAAAAAGAGAATATATATAACAGCACTATTGTTTTACATTTAGCTGACAGATTCGATTCTGAAATTTCAGAATAATATAGCTATAATCAGTATTTTTGTGCTAATTTAAAATGAAACTAAAATTTATATTATCATATATTCTTGTCTTTGTTTGTTTAAATATAAAAGCAGGAACACCTTTAAAAACTCAAATTGTTGGAGAGCTTATTCATGTATTTGATCCTACAGTAAACGATCCTCGGTTGGGTGCAACCTTTCAAGTTAAAGACATGGAAGAGGGTGATGAAGACAATATTGTAAAAAGCCTTAAAAAAATCCAATATAAAAGGTCGCTTAACGAAAAAGAAATTGTAGAACAAAACACATCCAACAAAGCAGATGTTCAAGGTTTTAAAAGAGGAAAACTATTCGAAGCCAATGCCTATAATGGAGGAACACCAAGCGACAATGCATTAGCACTTTCAAACAAAGGTTTTTTTGTTTCTGCTATTAACTCAACTGTAGATTTTTATGACTCAACAGGAAAAAGACTTGTATCTAAAAGTTTAAGTTCTTTTGCAAACGATGCTTCGTTGTCATTTACGTTTGATCCTAAAGTTTTGTTTGATCCAGAAAACCAAAGATTTATATTGGTTTTTTTGAATGGTAATACACCTAATACTTCAAAAGTAATTGTAGCTTTTTCTACAACAGATGATCCAAGAAATAAATGGAATGTATATAAACTTACCGGCAACCCTTTAAAAGATAATTCTTGGACAGATTACCCTAATATTGGCGTATCAAAAGAAGATTTTTTTATAACAACAAATCTCTTTACTGTAAACAATAGCTTTTCTCAAGCGATAATTCAACAGATTCCGAAAAAGGATGGATTTGATGGTGCACCGTCATTGAAAGTATTGATTTGGAACGATCTAATAGATGATAACAATGAGTCTATTTTAGGTATATATCCATTGATGGGCGGGCAATCAAACTTATATAGTTCAGGAATGTATTTTGCTGCAACCCAAAGAGGCTCAGGAAATTATTTTACTATTGCTAAAATTACAGGGGACTATAGTGCCTCAAACAATCAAATTATATATAATTCATATAACTGCGGAAACTACCAAGTAGGAAGAGATGCAGCAATGAAGTCTAATTCTGACCCATTATCAGTTGGAGATTGCAGAGTAAAAGGGGGATTTCAATTAAACAATAATTTATACTTTGTATTTTCTGCAACATTTGGGCTAGACATTTGGTCTAATGTGGTTTACATAAAATTTAATATCGTTGATAAAACATTTAAATTAGCTAGAATTGCTAAGCAATTTGAAAGTTTTTGTTATCCTAATATAGCTTCATTTGCAACTGATGAGTATGACGAAACAGTTGCCATTTGTTATACTGCATCTTCTAATAAATATTTTCCAGAAGCTAGAACAATTGTTTGTGACTCTTGGATGCAGTTTAGTGAAGTTGACACATTTAAAAGAGGAGATACATATATAGACGCATTAGGCACAGGAACAGATGAAAGATGGGGCGATTATTCAGGTATAGCTAGATGGCACAACAAACCATATCGTTCAGTTTGGGCATTTAATATGGTTGGTCAAATTTTGCCTAATAGCACAAGAAGAATCGGGAATTGGATATGTGAAGTTAGAAGCAATACTCCTTCATATCAAGGTTTAGAATCAGAAATTAGTCATACAGATGGTTATAGTATATATCCAAACCCTGTCTCAAATGAGTATATAACGATAGATTTTAATGTTAAAAAAACCCAAGATTTATTAGTTCAGTTATATGATATTCAAGGTAAATTAGTTAATACCTTGGCTGAACAAAAAATGATACCTGGAAGCTACAGCTTTAGAATGAACGTAGCAAATTTACCTTCAGGTAATTATTTTGTAAATATATACTCAAGCAATAGAATTATAAAAACACAAAAAATAGTAAAGCAATAAAATGAAATATTTTAGCATAATATTTACTCTATATATAATATTTTTAGTTTTTAGTGCTTGCAATATCAAACAAGAAAGTGTGTACAATGAATTTGAACAAAAAGATACAATTGAAACAAAACCAACAATTCAAGCTATAATAGATTCATCTAATATTCTAAAAAGCATTGATTCAACATCAGATTCAATTCAAAATAAAAAGCACACTAATAATAAAAAAGCAGCTTCTTCAACAGATAAAAAAACAATAGAAATGCCTAAACCAGGTGTTTCTGATAGAGATAAGCACATTATCGATTCTATCAAATCTGCTCGACTAAAAATAAAAGAATAGCGTTTTGAATCTTATTGAAGCTGTTGCAGTTGTCTCTGGTGCTTTATATGTACTGTTGGCTGGAAGAAACATGTTTAGTTCTTGGTGGCTGGGTTTAATTAATATTTTTTGTTATACATATATATTTTATTTGAATAGACTTTATGCAGATGTCTTGCTTCAGTTTTTTTATTTTTTAGCAACAATATATGGAATGTATATATGGAAAGGTAGATGCAAAAACATTTCTTATTTATCATTTAAAGAACTAATAATTTCAATACTCTTTAGTGTTCTTTTATCTATTGGTATATATATATTAAATTCTAATATTCATATATGGTATCCTACAATTTTTAAATTTAAAGCTGACTTTCCTATTATAGATTCTTTTATAGCAGGCTTTAGTATTGTTGCCACAATACTGATTGCAAACAAGAAAATTGATAGTTGGATATGGTTTGTAATAATAGATATTGTTGCTAGCATTGTATACAATAACAAAGAATTATACCTTACTTCTACCTTGTTTATATTATATGCTTTTTTGGCTTTTTTATCTATCAAACAATGGAAAAAAACTCAAACTAACGCTTCCTAAACAAATTATATTTAAGAATACAATATATAGCTCTAAAGCCATCTTTAGGTCCAATTTTTTTACCTTCATCATATGTTCTGCCATAATATGAAATACCAACTTCGTATATACGAATGTTTTTAATTCTGGCTACTTTAGCAGTTACTTCAGGCTCAAAACCAAATCTGTTTTCTTGTAATTGAATATTTTTAATAATATCACTTTTAAACATTTTGTAACATGTTTCCATGTCAGTAAGGTTTAAATTGGTAAGCATATTTGATAAAAAAGTCAAGAACTTGTTGCCTATGGTGTGCCAAAAAAACAAAATTCTGTGGGCGTTGCCTCCCATAAATCTTGACCCATATACAACGTCAGCGAAACCATCTAAAAATGGCTGAAGCAATATATTATATTCAGCAGGGTCATATTCTAAGTCAGCATCTTGAATTACTAATAGATCACCTATTGCTTCATTGATACCGCGATGAAGAGCAGCACCTTTGCCCATATTTACTGGTTGAGAGTAAAAAGATATTTTTAGGTCTGCATTTTCACTTATATATTTATTTACAACTTCAATTGTATCATCTTTAGAACAATCATTTACAATTACAATCTCTTTTTTAATATTTCCGTTGAGCTTGGTTTGTTTGATTTTATCAAGAATTAAGTGAATGGTTTTGCCCTCGTTGTAGGCTGGTATAATAATAGAGAGCGTGTTAAATGACATATTTATATACTTTAATTAAATGTTCCAAGATTCAGGATTTGATTTCCAATTTTGAAGGTTCTGTATTTGTGTAGCGTTTATATAACCCATTTCAATTGCTTTTTCTATTAGAACATCATAGTTAGACAAAGTAAAATATGGGCAATTGTTCTCTTTAAATTTAGTTTGAGCAATTTCAAAACCATAAGTAAAAATAGCCGTCATACCAAGCACTTCCATACCTTCGTTTCTTAATGCTGCAATTGCAGCCAAGCTTGATTTGCCAGTAGATAGCAAATCTTCTATTACAACTACTTTAGTGCCTTTAGATAGCTCCCCTTCAAGTTGTTTTCCCATACCGTGTTTTTTGGGTTCAGGCCTAACATAAGCATAAGGAAGATTAAGCTCTTCGGCTATTAAGGCACCATGGGCAATACCAGCTGTTGCAACACCAACAATAGCTTCAACAGCAGAAAACTCAGCTTGAATTAGTTCAACAAATTGTTTTTTAACATAGTTTCTCACTTCTGGGTAAGACAATAAAACTCTGTTATCACAGTAAATAGGAGACTTCCAACCAGAAGCCCAAGTGTAAGGGTTTTCAGGATTTAATTTTACTGCCTTTATATTTAACAGATATTCCGCTATTTTTGCTGCAACTAGTTTACTCATATTCTTGCAGCAAAGCTAATCACCATCTTACTTTAAAAAAAGGATGTTAAAAATTTTCGTAAACGAATGCCCTATTATTCTTGCTACACCAGCAGAGTATCAAACAATGCAAACCAACGATTTGGTTAGGATTGATGACAAGCAGGAGACTTTTTCAGAGGTGATTTCATGGATGCTTATAGCACCTTCTAAAGGGTATATTTGTGTTACCGCAGATGTTAATAAAACCTTTGAGGTATTAAAAAGCACAACCAAACCAATTGATGCAGCAGGGGGTGTTATTTTCAACAAAAGCGGCCATTTGTTGCTTATTAAACGGCTAGGTTATTGGGACTTGCCTAAAGGCAAAGTTGACCCAGGAGAAACAGTAGATTTCACAGCTATAAGAGAAGTTAAAGAGGAGTGTGGAATTACAAGTTGTAAAATTGTGAAACCAATAGGACATACATATCATATATATCAACAGTATCCTGAAAAGATGCTTAAAACATGTCATTGGTTTTTAATGGAGTGTGAAGATGGCATTGCTCTTACTCCTCAAAAAGAAGAGCATATTGAAGAAGCTGTTTGGTATGACGTTAAGAATATAGACCTTAAAACATTCAATACCTATAACACTATTAGAGATTTACTCTATCAAATTTTATAATTAAAAATAAGAAAAGCGTTCTAAAACAATTCAATATTTTTAGTCTTATTTTCTTCAATTATTATTTTACTTATGTGAAGTAATGAATAACTAGGATTTAAAGCTTTATAACGAGCGTTTGCTTTTTTAATGCTTTTATATTGTTTTAGAAATATAATAAATGAATGGTAAAACCAAAATTTACCAACCCATGCTGTTATTAATTTAAAAAACAAAAGGCATATATATGTGATTTTTCTGATACCAAAAAGAAATCTAAAATTTAAAATAAGTTTGTTTTTGTTTGCTATTATTTTTATATATTCACTTTTGTTATGTTTGTTTATAGTTAAAGAGTTTGGATGTTTACAAATAGATTTGTTTTCGTAGTAACAACACCAACCCAGACACCAAGATCTAAAACACAAATCGGCATCTTCAAAGTAAAAAGGGCTGTATATCTCATCAAAACCACCCAGTATTTTGAGTTTTTGAGCATCATATAAACAACAAGCAGCACTACAAAACCAAGTTTTTATCCATTCATTTGAATTTATATTATCTGAAGTAAAATCGATGGTAGATCTAATTCCATTAAATCCATAAACAGGCCATTTTCCACCATCTTGCCATTCTCCATTATACCCTTCAAGTCTACAACCAACTACAAAAGTATCAGCCTTGTTGAAATAGGGGAGCATTGGCAGGATAAAGCCTTTTGTTACGGTTATATCAGTGTTTATTGCAAGAATTAAATTTTTAGAAGCAGCCTCAATTCCTCTATTCATGTTTTTAGAAAAACCGCCATTTGTTTGATTTTGGATAACTATAATTTCAGGAAAATTTGCTTTAATCCAAGAGACAGAATCATCGGTTGATGAATCATCAGATATAATAACTTCATAATTGGCAATAAAACTTTTAAGTTCATCAATTAACAAAGGCAGGTTTTGTTGCAGTAGCTTAATACCATTATAATTTGGAATAACAACCGAAATCGATTTTTGAATAGACATTAAATGCAATATTATCACTAAATATAATACTTAAAAATAAATCAATAAAAAATATCAAATTTATATGCTAAAATAATTGTACATTTGTGGGCTAATAGTTACAGCTGTAACCATGCTAAAAAAAGTCGCTACTTGTATTTATCTATCTGCCATAAGCAAATGATGTAATCATTCGGGTTAACATATCGATTGGGTGCGGGCTTATGTCAATAATAAAGTAATATATACATTTTGACTGACATTAGTTAAATAAATAGCCTGTAATAAACAAAGACCCAATAAAAGATATAAATGAGCGGCTTAACCCAATTAATTAAAGTTGTAA
The DNA here is from genome assembly GCA_947460345.1 of Bacteroidota bacterium. Taxonomy (GTDB): domain Bacteria; phylum Bacteroidota; class Bacteroidia; order UKL13-3; family UKL13-3; genus CANHGM01. The sequence continues at coordinate 21,609 of CANHGM010000020.1, forward strand.
GAGAACTAAACGTAGGTGCTGAAACACTAGCTGAGGCTTTGAAGCATAAAGGCCATATAATAGATGCTAAGCCCACTACAAAAATCACCCAAGAACAGTATGACATTCTTATGGAGTCATTCAAAGGTGAAAAGAAAATAAAAGACGAAGCACAGCAATTAAAGACTGACAAACCAAAGAATATTCAAATTATTGCTGATGAAGTCCCTCGTCAGCGTGCAAATAAGTTTGAAGATGAAGAAGAGCAAATTTTAATAAAAAACGCCTCAAACATTAAGGAAAAACCTGCTGAAAAAACAAAGGCACCTGAAATAGAAACCAACTCAGAAGAACCGGTTAAAAAAGTTTCAAAAACTAAAAAAGAGACTTTAGAAAAAGTTGAACAACCAATTGTTGAAGAAAAGAAAGAATCTGTTGTTTTAGAAGCAGATGGCAATCAAGATTCTCAAGTTAAGGTACAACTTAAAATAGCTGGAAAAATAAATTTAAGTGAAGTACCTATAGATAGTAATAGACCTGATAGAAAATCAAAAGACAAGAAAAAGGAACCGTCAAAAGTTGAACCTGAAAAGCCTAAGCAAAAAGCAACCAAAGAAGAGATAAAAACAGAAGTAAAAGAACATAAGAAAAAAGCAACGGAAAAACCAGCAGAACCTATTGCTGAAGAGCCAAAACCTAAATCAAAAGAACTTTTAAAAGAAGAGAAACAAGACAAACAACCCTTAAAGGTTGAAACACCACCAACACCTATTCCTACCGATGAGATTAATAAAGAGGTAATAACTCCTAATTACCAAACGCTTGGTGGATTTAAAGTGATGGGAAAAATAGAACTTCCTACCAACCCTGTTCCTGACAAAAAAGATTCAGCTGAAAAGCGTAAACGTAAACGCAAAGCCATTGGAGAAAAAGTTTCTATACCACAAGTAGACAGAGGAGCCAGTAGAAGTACAGACAACAGAGTAAAGCCTCAAGGAGGAGGAGCACCAGGTGCTCCTAGGGGTCCATATCAAGGAGGTGGACAAAGAAATGATAGATACAAACCAGCTCCCAAAGCTGAAATTAGCGATAAAGAAATTCAAGATAAATTAAAAGAAACATTGGCACGTATTGCACCTGGTAGTAGAAAGCCAAGTTTGGGAGATGTACGTTCTAAGTTCAGAAAACAAAAAAGAGGGCTGATGTCTGATAGAAGAGAAGACGCCTTAGCTGAAGAAGAATTACAAAGCAAAGTTTTAAAAGTTACTGAATTTGTGAGTGCAAGTGAGCTAGCCAAGATGATGAATGTTCAAGTTACACAAATTATTCAGGCTTGTTTTACATTAGGAATGATGGTGAGTATAAATCAGAGATTAGATGCAGAAACCATCAGTATTGTGGCAGATAGTTTTGGATATTCAGTAGATTTTGTAAGTGCTGATGCACAAGAAGAGTTAGAGCAAGAGGAAGACCTTGAAGAAGACTTGATTCCTCGTCCACCGATTGTAACCATTATGGGTCACGTAGACCATGGTAAAACATCGTTATTGGACTATATAAGAAACGCAAATGTGGTAGCAGGCGAAGCAGGAGGCATAACCCAACACATTGGAGCGTATGAAGTAACATTGAAGAATGGAAAACAAATTACATTTTTAGATACACCAGGTCACGAAGCTTTTACAGCCATGCGTGCTAGGGGAGCTAAAATAACAGACGTTGTAATTATAGTGGTAGCAGCTGATGATAGTGTAATGCCTCAAACCAAGGAGGCTATCAGTCACTCACAAGCAGCGGGTGTTCCAATTATTTTTGCAATAAATAAAATGGATAAAGATGGTGCTAATTCTGAAAGAATTAGAGAGCAATTGTCACAGATGAATATATTGGTTGAAGATTGGGGAGGCAAGTTTCAATCACAAGAAATTTCAGCAAAAAAAGGTCTTAACATAGATTTATTGTTAGAAAAAGTATTGTTAGAAGCCGAGTTGTTAGATCTTAAAGCAAATCCAAATAAAAGAGCAGTAGGAAGTGTAATTGAAGCAACCTTAGATAAAGGTAGAGGGATAGTTACAACAGTAATGATACAATCAGGTACACTTAAAACGGGAGACCCGATATTAGCCGGAATCTATTCAGGTAGAGTTAAAGCTATGTTTAATGAGCGTGGACAAAGAATTGAAAAAGCAGGTCCATCAACACCAGTATCTTTACTAGGATTTGCAGGAGCACCACAAGCAGGGGATAAATTTGTGGTAGCAGAGTCTGAACATCAAGCTAAAGAAGTTTCGAATAAGAGAAGCCAATTGATGCGTGAGCAAGGACTTAGAACTCATAAACACATTACTTTAGATGAGATAGGAAGACGTTTAGCTATTGGTAACTTTAAAGAGCTTAACTTAATTGTAAAAGGAGATGTGGATGGTTCTATAGAAGCTTTAAGTGACTCATTATTAAAACTTTCAACAGACGAAATACAAATAAACGTAGTACACAAAGCGGTTGGTCAAATATCTGAAACAGACGTAATGTTAGCATCTGCTTCAGATGCGATTATTATTGGATTTAATGTAAGACCATCAGCATCTGCTAGAAAGGTTGCCGAAAATGAAGATATTGATATAAGATTGTATTCAATTATTTACAATGCAATTGAAGAAGTTAAATCTGCTATGGAAGGAATGTTGTCACCTAAAGTTGAAGAAAAAATTGTATGTAATGTGGCTATTAGGGATGTATTCAAAGTAGACAAAGTTGGAACGGTAGCTGGATGTTATGTGATGGATGGTAAAATAAACAGAAATACTAAAATCCGAATAATTAGAGATGGAGTTGTTATACATACAGGAGAGCTTTCTTCTCTTAAACGCTTTAAAGATGATGTAAAAGAAGTTGCTTCAAATTATGAGTGTGGACTAAGTATCAATAAATTTAACGATATAATTATTGGTGACTTTATTGAAGGATATGAAATGGTTGAGACAAAGCGTAAGCTATAAAAAAGTTATTCTTTAAATTTGATATCTTTTACATTTAGTTGAAGAAAAACTTTTCCATCCCAATGGTTTTCTTCTATGCTATAACATATATCAAAAGAATGACCTTCGCTTATTTTATTGAAGTGTTGACCCATATTAAAAGCAATTGCTTTAATACCTTTTCTGCCATCCTCTTGGGTTAGCCACATTTGAAGGTGGTTGTTGCCTACAATTTTTATATGTCCTGAGTCCCAAACCTGATTACTTCTAAATACGGGGTTAAGATTTGCAGGCCCAAAAGGTGCCATTTGTTTAATAATTCCCATAAACTTTGGAGAAATCCTACTAAAAGCTATTTCAGTTTCAAATTTTATTGATTCAATTTGTTGTTCAGGGGTGATTCTTTTATTTACCTCTACTTCAAATTTTTCTCTAAATAGGGCTACATTTTCAATTGGTAGAGTCATTCCTGCTGCATGGGTATGTCCTCCAAATTGCTCTAATAAATCGCTACAAGCCTCGATGGCTGTGTATAAATCAAATCCATCAACACTTCTAGCAGAACCAGTAGCTTTACCATTAGAAGCACATAAAACGATTGTAGGTTTATAATATTTTTCTATTAACCTAGATGCAACAATTCCAACCACACCTTTGTGCCAGTTTTCATTATATACCAACGTGCTTTTTTTGTTTTGATGCTCAGGCAAGGTATCAAGCATTTCTAAAGCTTCTTTGGTTATATTTTGATCGACATCTCTTCTTTCGGTGTTTCTTTGATTTATACTAGAAGCAATTTCTTTAGCTTCTTCATCTGTTTTAGCTGTCATTAAAGCAACAGATTCTTTTCCATGAGCCATTCTTCCTGCTGCATTTATTCTTGGGCCTATAGAGAATACCAAATCACTCACTTCGTAAAAAGGTTTATCAAAATAGAATTCTAATAATGCTTTTAATCCTTTGTTTGGATTTGATTTTAATTTTTTCAAACCAAAACAAGTTAAGACTCTGTTTTCGTCATGAATGGGAACTATATCAGCAGAAATAGCAACGGCTACCAAATCTAAATATTCTTCAATATCAGAAAAAGGTAAATTTAGTTTTTGAGAGATAGCTTGGCATAGTTTAAAACCAATACCACAACCAGGAAGCTCTTTAAAAGGATAGTTACAGTCTATTTGTTTAGGGTTTAAAATGCTATATGCCTTAGGCAGTATTTCATCGGGCAAGTGGTGGTCACAAATAATAAAATCTATGTTTTTTTCATTTGCATAAGCAACTTTATCTATAGATTTTATGCCACAATCTAGTGCAATTATAAGTTTAAAATTGTTTTCAAAAGCATGGTCAATTCCTTTAAAAGAGATGCCATATCCTTCTATATATCTATCAGGAATGTAATATTCAATGTTTGGATGAAGCTTTGAAAGAAACATATATACAAGCGAAACTGCAGTTGTTCCATCTACATCATAATCACCATATATAAGTATTTTTTCGTTTTTCTCGATAGCGGCCAAAATTCTATTTACTGCACTTTCCATTCCTTTCATTAAAAAAGGGTTATGAAGTAAATCTATTTGAGGCCTAAAAAAGTTTTTAGCTTCATCAAAAGAATGAATTCCGCGATTTAAAAGTACAGTAGCTAAATCGCTTCCAATATTAAGTTCTTTGCTTAATTTGTCTTGTAAATCTTTGTTGGGGTTAGCAACACATATCCATCTTTTTTCGGCCATGTTTAGCTATTCATTATTGCTTCAATTTCATCGGTTTCAATAGGGAAGTTAGCCATTAAATCTATGCAGCCGTTTTCTGTTATGAGAACATCGGTTTCTATTCTTATACCAATGCCTTCATCATTTATATATATACCCGGCTCACAAGTAAGAACCATGCCTGGCTCAAGTTTTTCCCAACGCAAGCCACTGTCATGAACATCTAGTCCGAGGTGATGGCTAATACCATGCACACAATATTTTTTATATAATGGTTTGGCAGGGTCTTGTTTTGCTACATCTTCAGCTTTTAACAATCCTAGTTTTATACATTCTTCGCTAATATGTTTTCCAAAATCTAAATGATACTGTTGTAAAATTACTCCTGGTTTTAGGTATTCTTTTATAGCTAATCTGTGAAGTCTAAGAACTGCATCATATACTTCTTTTTGTCTAGCTGAGAATTTTCCATTTACAGGTATACATCTTGTGATATCACTATTATAGTTAGCGTAATCACAACCAGTGTCAACTAAAAGCAAATCACCTTCTTTCAAAGGTTTATTATTTTCGACATAATGAAGGGTGCAAGCTGATGATCCAGAGGCAATAATTGGTTGAAATGCATGCCCATTTCCACTATTACTAATATATTCATGTATTAGCTCTGCTTCTACATGATACTCCATTAATCCAGGTTTGATAAATTTTAAAATTCGATGATATGCCTTTTCAGAAATAGCGATTGCTTTTTTTAAGGTTTCAATTTCTATAGGTTGCTTAATTGATCTTAAGCGATGAAGAATAGGTGCTGCACGAAAAAAAGTATGTATTGGAAATTTTTCTTTAATATCTATAACAAGTCTATATTGCTTAGTAGGGACAATAGTATCAGCCCTGTCATGTTCGTTTAGGTTTAAATATATATTTTCTGCTAATAAAACAGCTGTTTTACTAAAGGATTCAAAGTTGTTATTCCATACAATATTTTTAATTCCGGAAGTTTCGTTTGCTTCTTTTATTGAATATTTGTGCCCATACCAAGTAGCAATTGTTTCATTAGTTTCTTTTATAAAAAGTACTTCTCTTAAATCGGGATTGGGGCTATCAGGGAATAATATCAAAAAAGTTTCTTCTTGATCTATGCCCGTAAGCCAAAGTAAATCGCTGTTCTGTTTCCAATCAAAAAAAGCATCTGCATTTCTTGGCATTTCGTCGTTGCTAGTAAAAATTGCAATACTGCCCGGTTTCATTTTGCTGCAAAATTTTTTACGATTTTCAATATAAAAATCTTGGGGTAATGCTGTGTATTTCATAATTAATTATATATGCAAATTAAAGCATTTTAATTTGAAATTAAAAACACCAAAAATACAAAGTAAATTTTAATTTAAGTTATAAAATATATAAAATAACTTATAATGAAAAGTATTATCGACAAGACTGAAAATTTAAATTCAATATCTTCTTCCTGTTTTAAAAGTTTAGAAGAAAAGTAACCGATACTAGACGAAGCCAAGCCTAAGAAAGGAAAAAACAAAAAAGGAAAAAATATATTTATAATGGTACCTAACTCTATATTCTGTCCATTATGGGCGTACTCTATTTTTACTACTATATCATTAATAATAGTTTTAGTTATGTAAACCATATCATTCTCTTTAATGTTTACAATTTCTCTTTCATCTACTCTGGCCTTGCCCGCAGTGGTATATATATAAACACTGTTTTTTATTTGATATATACTAGGTTTATGTGTTAACTCATATATATCTTCACTTATAACAAAGGCTGAAACTCTTTCTTTGGGTAGTATCCAATCTGAAACAAAAAATATGTTCCCTATAAAACAACTTATTAATATTAATTTAGTTGTTGATGTAAATATTGAACTAGTATGCTTTTTTTCAATTTTATGGGTTGAATTTTTATTTTCAATTTTATTTAATTCAGACATTTCTCCTTAAATTAATTAAAAAGGAACCAATGTATATATAGAGTCTACAGAAGGCAATAAGAGGGTGTGGTCGTTTACAAAAGAATTATAAGAAGCAGGCAAACTAGTTTCTTTTAATACTTTTTTACTCAAAGTTTTAAGATCTATTTCATATATATATTTTTCAAGAGCATAGTAAATTTTTTTGTTGTAAATATATATTTGTTTGATACCTTTAATGGGAATTGTGGATTTATAAATAGCATTAATATCAGTAATAATTATACCATTGATGGTGTCGGCTATATATAAATTGTTTCCATCTTCAACCATATATGTTGGATTTAATTGTTTGTTTGATATGAAAATTGGATTTCCACTTGTTTGAATTATATCACCTGATTTGTTTATTTTTTTGACTTGTAAATCGGTTTGGTCAAACAACCATATTCCATTGTCGTAGCTTCTACACATAGCTGTTGCCATACCTACCTGTGTTTTGCTTAGGTCTAGTATACCTCTAAAAGACAATGTGTTGTCAAGAAATACAATGTTGTTGGCATCTTTATAAAAAATATATCCTTCAAGAGGGTTGCTAAAATCTACAGAAGACACATTGCCATATATTTTATAGTTTTGAGCATATTTTAGTTGGTTGTTTTGATATTTTTTTATTGTGTTGTCTTGACTTATCAAATATACATTATGTAATACATCTATATATGATATTTTAAAATTACCCAACCCTTGTTCTTTTATTTTTGTAAAACAAAAACAAAAAACACCAATAGTTATATATATATATAATACTTTTTTCAACTGATTTTAATATTTAGTTTGTCCCACTTTGCTTGTTGAACATTTGATAAACTTAGATTTAACTTACTTGTCACAAATACAAATTCGTTTGTATTACCAGTAGTTATATATGTTTTGTTGCCAATAGATGATTGGTTATTTAACCAGTGATTTTTTTCAACAACACTTTTTAGGTGTCTAGCAACAGAAGGTGCTGGATCAATAACTTCAACTTTGTTTTGTGTTATTTTATTTATTGTTTTTATTACAAAAGGATAATGAGTACATCCTAAAACCAGCCTATCAATTCCAGCATCTATCATAGGTAAAATCCACTTTTTAAGCATTTCTTCAGTTTTGTATGTTTCAAGTTCTCCCAATTCTATTTGTTGAACCAATCCTGGACATGGTTGTGAAATTACTTCTACTTGTTGTGCATATCTCTCAACAACCGATTTAAATAATTCACCTTGAAATGTAGCTGCGGTTGCTATAACCCCTATTTTTCCGGTATTGGTTTTTTCAACTGCTGGCTTTACAGCTGGTTCCATTCCTATAAAATTAAACGTTGGATGTAGTTTTCTAAGTTTATATAATGCAGCTGCAGATGCTGTATTACATGCAATTACAATTATTTTGCAACCATATTCCTTCAAAAAGGTTGTAATAGATTCTGTGAATTGATATATTTCATCTATGGCTCTGTCTCCATAAGGCAAGTGTATGCTGTCGGCAAAGTAAATAAGATTTTCATGAGGTAATATTTTTTTTATTTCCTCAAATACTGTAAGCCCTCCTATTCCTGAATCAAATACACCAATTGGTGCTGTTTTATCAAACATATTACAAATCTAAGTTAGATATTTATGATTTTTAGTTTTTAATAAATTTTTCAGAATACTCTTTGTCTTCTATAATTATTTTTAATATATATATTCCTGGCAGCAAACTATGTGTATCAATAATATTAGTGTTTTCAAATGTTTCTTCAAGTTGACCCATTGTATTGTAGATATATACTACCTTTATTATCTTGTTATCTGTGTTTATTGCTAATTGGTTATATGCTGGATTAGGATATAAATGGATTTTTGAAAAATTAATGTTTTTTTCTACACCTAAATTACTATCTGTTTTTAAAACAAACAGCCCATTGTGTGTGTCTGATGCTAAAATAATTCCTGAGGGCAACCAAGGATAAACGGACCAACAGCCTTTAAAACCTTGATAATTATTATTTTGATTTTGAGGGTATGTGTCAAACCATCCAATTTCTATTGGGTTTTTTGGCACTTCAATATTATATATTTTTAATCCCTCATGGTAGCAACTAACATAAAGTTTGTTGTCTTTAATATATGTATTGTGAGGAATAGCATTAATAGCTGGTTGGGTTATAGACAACAAATTTGGCTGTTTTATGTTATTGAAATCTATATTTTTAATACCACTTCCGTTGTTTTCATCAGTAAAATACAAAGTGTTATTTTTTGTGTTTAAATAACTGCTATGGTTGAAGCCTGATAAAGGATATTGGGTAAAAGATGATATATATTTTGGGTTTGAAGGGTTGTTAAAATTGTATATATATAAGCCATTGTTTCCACAAGAACAATAACCCGTATCGTTGTTTACAAATATATCGTGTACATATTCAAACCACTTGGTATTGTTAACAATGGGCGATTTTAATGTTCCAATTCTTGTAGGAATTTCGGGGTTAGTTATATCTAATATTTCTAAAGGGTATATTGTGTTTTGCCTTCTGTTTTTGCACAGATATAATTTGTTGTTTTCTCTAAATATGTTATGTGTATTTCCTGACAGTGAATCGTTGTCATAAACAGTATGCACAGAATCAGGTAAGTATTGTAAATCGAAAATTTGAAGAGAAGCACTACCTTCATCAGCTATGGCATAACAATAGTGTTTATATATTTCAAAATCTCTATTTATGCAAGGCTTTGACCTACCTGCCTTTGCTTGTATATATTCTATTTTATTTGGGTTTGTTATATTCAAAAAAAAGATACTATCAATACCACCAATGATAGCATATTCTTTGTTGTTTAAACTGTCATACCAACCAACCACATCATTGTATAGCTGTTTATTTTCTTTATTTTCTTCAGTCCATTGACTGGCAAGTTTTATATGTTGAGATGTAAACTGAGCAGAAATATTTAAAGGTATATATATAATGAATAAATATATATATTTATTCATGTTAATTACTTAATTGAGGTGCAATTAACATAAATCTAGGTATGGCTACAAAAAACCTATTTCCATTTCTTAGATTTTCAAACTCATAATTACCTTCCATGCTTCCTATTTCGCTTACAAGCGGGCAGTTAGAACTATATCTGAAATTTTGTTTGGGATTTAAAACCGGTTGTTGTCCTATTACTCCTGCTCCATCAACCATTCTTTTTTGACCAAATCCATCTGTGATTTTCCAATGTCTGTTAATAAGTTGAACAGTTTCATCTCCCATATTTTCTATAGTAATTCTGTAAGCAAATAAATAACTACTCTGAAAACCAGTAGCATTGTGTCCTTGATAAGCAACTTCGACACTTATTTTTATTTCATTGGTTATTAAATAGATTGTTTCCATTTGTGGCGAAATATATTAATAATTATCCAATTGCTTCAGATTTTAAATATTTTTTTAGAAAACTTTTATTTAAAGGTATTACCCAATCTGTTCTGAGCTTTTCTATTGTATCAATGGCATTGTTATATACCATTGTGTTTTCATTTATTTCTTGATTTGCTATTTTTATTTTTATTTCTTGCAAACCACAAATTTTAATATTTGAATCCAATCTATATGCTATGTTTAATCTGTTGAAAAAGTCAATAGAGATTTCTGTTTCAACTGATTTAACAAATTGAATAAGTTTGTCTATACTACAACCACCCACTGCGTTAAAAGTTTCATCTGAAACGAAAACATAGAATATTTGATTAATTAAGGTACAACCCGCTTTTAAGTCTGCTCCATGTGCTTTCCATTGGTTGGTAAATAGGTCTCCCTTTTCTTTTAATAATGTTGTTTCATCTATATTTAATAAGCGATTGGCTTGAAATATCCAAACTTTAGATTTTGGATTAAATGAATTAAAAAATGTCGATTGAGTTTCTAACATAAATTTATTATATTGATGCAAATCTAAACTTTATTTTAATGGTATTTTTATTAAAATAAGGAAATAATTTAAGTTGATTTTTTAGTTTTCAAACAATTGCTATACTTCATAAAAAAATATTATAACTGTAAATTAATAAATTATAAATATTTAGTACTTTGTATAACATAGTACCAAAATTATTACAGTTCTTTGTAGTGTAATTTAATAATCAAAAAAATTCATATGACAAAAGAAACACAAACTATAGCCGAAACGGCTAAAGCTCAAATGCGAAAAGGTGTTCTTGAATATTGTATCATGCTAATCATTGGTAATAACGAAGCATATGCGTCTGATATCATAGAAGAAATGAAAACGTCACATTTGCTTGTAGTTGAAGGCACTTTATATCCATTATTGACCCGTTTAAAAAACGAAGGATTATTACAATACCAATGGATAGAATCTCAACAAGGACCACCAAGAAAATATTTTAAGCTTACAGATAAAGGAATAGATTACCTGCAAGCGTTAGAAAATGGTTGGAATGATTTAGTACAATCAGTAGAAAAAGTAAAAAAAACAAAAAACAAATAAACTATATATATTCAAATGGAAAAGATTATAAATATAAACATTGGAAAATACACCTTCATTATAGAAGAACCAGCTTTTAATAAACTAAAACAATACCTCTATTCTCTGAATAATCACTTTAACGAAACAGAGGGTAAAGAAGAAATTGTAGGTGATATAGAAATTAGAATTGGTGAATTGCTTCATGCAAAAATCACAGCATTTAAAAAAGCAGTTAATTTAGCTGATATAGAAGAAGTGTTAAGCCAGATGGGAAACCCCGCTGATATTGGCGAAGGAAACACAACAAACCAAACAAACGACAAAACAGATTATAAAAATTATTATAGCAACAGAAGAAGGGTTTTTAGAGATCCGGATAATAAAAAAATGGGAGGTGTTTGTGGTGGTGTGGCAGCATATTTTGATATTGACCCTATATGGCTTAGGCTTGGTTTTATTGTTTCATTTTTTGTTTTTGGTACAGGCTTGTTGCTGTATATTATATTATGGGCAATCTTACCAGTAGCCAATACAGCTGCAGAGAAGCTTGAAATGAAAGGAGAACCTATTGATGTTAATAACATAGAAAAAACGATTAAAGAAAATTTGAATAGAGTAAAAAACGATTTTAAAAATTATTATAAAACAGAAGGAGAACCTAATTTAAAAAAACGTGCATATGTGGCATCAAGTTTTGTTGCTGATATGTTTCATCAAGTTGGGTTTGTTTTACTAAGAATTATTGGAGGGTCTCTATTATTTGCCGGATTGTTGCTTTTGGTTATATGGTTTAAGGCAGTACTATTTAGCAATAGCAATGGTTTTAGTGGGTTTATTACAGGACTTTTTTCTAGCACTTTGGAACAACAATTAACCACTCTTTCCATATTGGTTTTAATTGCCATTCCTCTTTTTGGGATTTGTATAGGTGGATTTCAAATGTTGTTTGGTGTGAGATATAAAAACAAACCATTAAAATATACTTTTAATATTTTAGTTTTTGGTTCAATTGTCACACTTATATACTTAGGTTATGTTACTATAGAAAATTTTTCAACAACGGGAAGCTATCAGCAAACACAACCATTACCAATAGATTCAACCAATCAAGTAAAAATTGTTTTTGATGTAGATGAACATTTTGATAATTATAATAAAATTACTTTTAATAAAAACTCACTTTTTTATATGTATAACGAGCAAACACGTATAGGTGATATAAAAATAAAAATTAAAAAAAGTGAAACCGACAGTAATTATATTCTTCAAAAGTTTGTATCAAGAGGAGTTAATGATATTGAAGCTAGAGCTAGTGCTAAGAAAATTAATTATATATATACTTTTGATCAAAACAAATTGGTTTTAAATAATTATGCAACATATAAAAAGAATGACGTGTGGCGAAACCAACATTTAGAATTTACTATATACCTAATAGAAGGCACAGAAATTAATTGGAATGACTTACCTCCCAATGTAGATTTTATTCCTGATTTTAATGATGACAATGCCCAGGATGCTTATTATGACGATGAATGCCAACATTGGAAAATGACCGAAAAAGGCTTACAGTGTTTAAATAAAAGTAAAGTGTTATAACATATATATATAGTATTTTAATCAAAGATTGACATCCTTTAATACCACGTATTTTGGTTCAAAACAATTAGATTTGCAAAATCAAAATGCGAAAGTATATAACAACAATTTGGAATAAAAAGTGGGTTAAAAAGACATTTATATTCAGTATTTTATGTAGCTTGTTATTTCTATTATTAGATTGGGCTTTTCCTTTTATACCTACTATTCAATACTCACAAACTATTGAAGACAGAAACGGAAAACTAATTCATGCTTTTTTAGCCAAAGACCAACAATGGCGAATGAAATGCAACAGTAAAGATATAAGCCCTATTATTTCTAAAGCATTATTAGCCAAAGAAGATAAGTGGTTTTATTACCACCCAGGGGTTAATTTGTTTGCTATTTTCAGAGCTGCTATATTTAATATATTTTCACAAAAACGTATATCAGGAGCGTCAACTATAACTATGCAACTGGCTCGCATGCTTCATCCTTCTCCTAGAAACTATATAAATAAATGTATTGAGATTTTTAGAGCTTTTCAGTTAGAATTACATTATTCTAAAGACGAGATTTTTGAGATGTATTTGAATAAAGCACCTTATGGTGGCAATATTGAAGGAGTAAAAGCAGCTTCGTTATTGTATTTTAATAGACAGCCTATTCACCTAAGCATTGCTCAAATTGCTTTATTAGCTATTGTTCCAAACAGACCAGTAACCATGAGGCCTGGTAAAAATGACGACCTACTTTTATTATATAGAAACAAATGGCTATATAAATTAAATGATGCAGGTGTGTTTACTTCACCAGAGATTAAAGACGCACTTAAAGAACCTTTAGGAGCTAAACGAATAAATGCACCTCAAGGTATGCCACATTTTTCGCAGTTTGTTTTGAAAAAAATGGGTGATTTACCTACAATTAAAACAACCATTCGTAGCGATTTTCAAGCTAAATCTGAGCTATTAGTTAAAAATTATATGAATAGGTTAAAACAACAATTTATATATAATGCTTCAGTTATAATTATAGATAATAAAAACAACCAAATCATCACATATATAGGCTCACCTGATTATAATGACGATGCCCACCAAGGCAAAGTAGATGCAGTGCAATCTATGCGATCGCCCGGGAGTACACTCAAACCACTTATATATGCTTGCTGCTTTGATAAAGGTCTATTAACTCCTCAAACCATTATGATAGATGTGCCCGAAAATTATGATGGTTATGAACCCGAAAATTATGATGCCCATTTTAATGGTAGGGTAACCGTAGAAGATGCCTTGTGCAAATCTTTAAATATGCCAGCAGTTAAAGCTTTACAAATACTTGGAAAAAACACAATGATAGACAAACTAGGGAAGGCAGGGTGTACTGAGATTTTTAAACAAGGAAACAAACTTGGGTTGTCTTTAGCCCTTGGTGGATGTGAGCTTAGCCTTATGCAGTTAACCAATATATATTCTATTTTTACTCATCAAGGTATATATACACCTTTTAAGTATATCTTATCAGATACTTTTCAAACAAAGATTCCCACCATAAGTGCCGAAGCAGCATATATGATAGCTGATATTTTAGCTAAACTATCCAGACCAGACATGCCTGATATATATAAAAGCAATAGACATTTGCCTCAAATAGCTTGGAAAACAGGAACCAGCTACGGGCGAAGAGACGCATGGAGTATTGGGTTTAACAAAAATTTCACCATAGGTGTGTGGATTGGAAACTGCACAGGCAAAGGAGTCTCTGGCTTATCTGGTGCAGAGGTAGCAACTCCGCTACTTTTTGATTTGTTTAATACCCTTGACTATAATGCAGATGGAAGCTGGATAAAACCACCTACTTCACTTGGATTTAGACTGGTGTGCAGTGCCACAGGCAAAACACCTTCTAATAATTGTGAACACCAAGTAGCAGATTTTTATATACCGACAGTGTCAAGTATGGAAATATGCAACCATATGGTTTTGCTAAATATAAGTGCAAATGAAAAATTTAGTTATTGCCAAAGTTGTTGCCCTGAAAGTGGCTATAAAAGCAAATGGTATGAAAGAATAGAACCATCTTTGGCTGCCTATTTTAACCAAGAAAAAATACAATATACGCACCTACCTCCGCATAACCCTTTATGCAACAGGGTGTTTGATGGTAAACCACCTAAAATTTCTTTACCTATCCATCATCAGCAATATATGATTGAAAAACAAAGCGGTCAATTGTTAGAACTTCAAGCACAAACAGACCCTGAAGTGCAGCAAGTTTATTGGTATATAAATGACAGGTTTTTACGACAAGCCCAACCCAACGAAAAAGTATTTTTTGAACCCGAAGCAGGCAAGGTTAAAATTTCTTGTGCTGACGACAAAGGTCGCTCGGCTGATATTGAGATAGAAGTGAAATGGTTTTAGAGAGAGTATTTTTTATATGATCAATGTGAAAGTATTTTATTTAATCTCTTGACACAACTCTATCAGCACTCCATTGGTAGATTTAGGGTGTAAAAAAGCAATCAACTTATTGTCAGCACCGTGTTTGGGTTGTTGGTTCACCATTTCAAACCCTTCTCTTTTCATTCGTTCTATTTCAGCATATATATCATCTACCTCAAAAGCTAAATGATGAATACCCTCCCCCTTTTTATCTATATATTTTGCTATGGCACTTTCAGCACTTTGGCTTTGTAGCAATTCTACTTTTGATTGCCCTGTTTGGTAAAAAACAGTTGAAACATGTTCGCTTGCCACTTCTTCTGTTTTATATGATTGCCTGCCAAATAACGCATCAAATATTTTTTTAGATTGTTCAATATCTTTAACGGCTATTCCTATATGTTCTAGTTTCATATATATATTATTTAATCTGTTTCGTTGGATAGTCAAATGATTTTAAGGTGCCACTTTGCGGGGTTATACTTTGCCAATTATCGTTTTTAAAAGATATATGTAACATACCTGCAGTGGGCAAATGGTCTATTTCACTTAAGCTTAGGAGTATAGCAGCATCTGAGACTGATGGATTATGACCTACAAGCAAAATAGAAGAAAATTGATTGTCAATTTGGTTTATCACTTGCATAAAATCAGAAGCCATTGCTTGATATAAATTTTCTACATATATAATTTTTGAAAAGGGCATTGAGCAATTGTTTGCTACTATTTCAGCGGTTTGCTTAGTTCTTATAGCCGGGCTTGATATTAAAGCATCAAAGGTTATGTTGTTTTTCAAAATTTTATTCGCCATTAAAGCTGCTTCTTGTTTACCCGTATCTGACAATTCTCTTTCAAAATCTTGATCATAGCTATGAGCAAAAATGGCTTTTGCATGCCTTAGTATATATATGTTTTTCATTGAAAACTTAAGTTAAAAAACAACCGAAATTTTAAGTTCTTTTCCTGCTCTAATAATAATGATATCTGTTTTATCGCCTTTGTTAAAATTAGATAATGCTTTTGTATATCCTCCCATATCAGCGGTAGTAAAATCGCCAAGTTTTATAATGATATCTCCTTTTTTTATCCCAGCTGCAAAAGCAGGTTTTCCTTCTGTTACTCCATCTGCTCTCACACCTTGACCTTCATATATATAATCAGGCATAATACCTAACGACACTTTATATTTAGGGGCATTGGTTGATTCAGAATCTTTAGTTTTTGAAAAATATAATTTTTCTCTTTGGTTAAGTTTTGAAAGCACATTTTGTATATAATTTTTAACCATATATATACCATCATAATTTATATATTTTTCATCATCAGAAGGTTTGTGGTAATCTTGATGCATACCTGTGAAAAAGTGTAAAACAGGGATATTTTCTTTGTAAAAAGAAGCATGGTCGCTTGGGCCTATTCCCGATTCACTTTTCTTTATTTGTAATCCATTTATATATATGCTATCTAAAAAAGTAAATTGTGGCGAAGTGCCTGTACCGCTAATTGCTAAAGTTTTCTTTACAGTATCTAACCTGCCAACCATATCCATGTTTATCATGCAATTGATACGTGAAACATTGATTGGTAAATTTTTTAACAAATTAGCTGACCCATATAAACCTAATTCTTCTCCTGAAAATGCCACAAACATATAATTATATAAATGCAACGAAGAGTCGCTTGCTATAGTTTTGATTAAGTCGAGCATTAGGGCTACTCCGCTGGCGTTATCATCAGCACCATTGTGTATTTCTTTGCTGTGGGCAACATGAAGCGAGCCGCCTTGCTCACCTTTACCTAAATGGTCGTAATGTGCACCAATAACTATTGTATATAAGTTGCCATAATCAAGTGTACCTATAACATTATGCCCAGTTTGTTCTAGCTTTACAATGTTGTTTTCTATAAAAAAAGCAGCATTTTTTTGAATTCTATTTAAACAAATGTTTTTATCGTTGGTATATATTACAGGTATTCCTAAACCTGTAACTTTAACAGAAAGTGTAGTATCAGGGTCTTCAACTTTGGCATCGGTTTTATAAAACACAACAGCAGAGGCACCATGTTTTGAAGCTTCTTGAGCCCTATAAGCTAAATCATATTTTGAGAAATAAGAATGAGGGTTAATACCATCAGGGTTTTGGATATTAATGATAAATACTTTACCACTGTCTAAAGCTGTAAAATTTTCATAATCGTTTTGTTTTAATTCGGGAGCTATTATTCCAAAGCCAGGTCTATACCACCCACTAAATGCTCTGCCTGATGAAGAAAGTGATATTGGCCAATATTCTACATTAGGTCTATATATTTTTTCTTCATTTTGAAACACCATTTTAAACTTAGAGTTTTCTGAATACTTAGCAGACGTGTAGTTAAATGGATGAATAAAATTGCTATATTGGGTATAGGATTTCAGCCCATTTTGCTTCATTATATTGATAATATATTCAGCAGATTTTTTTTCGGCAACAGTTGCAGTGCCTCTACCTTCAAGAGAATCGTGAGATAGAACTTGTATATATTTTTTAATTGGGTTAATGTCTTTTTTCATAAGTTTTTGACTATGACTTGTCAATACCCAAAAAAGTTGAAAAAGTAAAAATAAGGATATTTTTTTCATTGTTTATGGCACAAAATTACATGATAGATGCATAATAAACTTAAAGTTGCAAAATTAAAATTACAGAAAAACAAATAGTTACATTGAATTTAATTTACATGTAAGAAAAAATATTTGAAAAGTTAATTTTGTTTTTGAAAAGTTTATATTTGCGTACTTATTCCAAATTTTAATTCATATGACTAAAAAACTACTTTTACCTATTACCTTTTGGTTTTTATTTTGTTCTTTTGCTCAAGCTTTTTTGCTCAAGCAAGAACCTGTTAAACCTAAAACAGAGAAAAATAAAAAGAATAATGTTTCTAAAAAAACACCTATTGCTGTTTCGCTATCTGATGAAAAAGAAAAAATACATCAAGTGAAAGGAACAACAGAGGTTAATGAAGATGGCACCATAAAAGTTGCACCGGTAGAAGCCCCTAAAAGAGTCTCTAAAACAAAAACAAATAATACAAAATAACTTAATTAACACACACACAAATGAAAAAACTCTTTCTATTATTTTTCATGCTTTTGATGATGCGAATATCATCTCAAGCTCAAATTTATGTAGCTTCAAGTGGCGGTTCGTCTTCCACTGCAACCTACAGTACTCTTGACGCTGCATTTATAGCCATTAATGGTGGGTCATTGCACACAGGTGCTATTAACATTCGTATCAATAGTGATGTTACGCAAACGGTAACTGCTAGACTTACCAATGCTGGTAGCTATAGTAGCATTACCATTAGACCTGCCGACACTGCAACTGTAGAGAAGGTGATTACAGGTTCTATTAATGGATTTCCTATTATCAAATTTACTGGTAGTTCTGCCAATGTAACTATTGACGGAAGAGCTGGGGGAACAGGATCTTCACGTTTATTAAAAATAAGCAATACTAATGTGAATTCAAATTCACATACTATTCAGCTTGACTCTGGGGCCAATAACCACATAGTAAGATGGTCAACACTTACAAACGCAACATCTGTTAATGCAGGTAATGTTGTGTTTTTTAGTGCTGGACCAGCGGTGTCGAACGTAACATTTTCAAACAATATTCAAATTGGTGGTAACAGATCGTTGGATTTTACTGCTACAAGCAGCACACCAGCCACCAATATCACGTTCTCTAAAAGCCAGTTTCAAGACGCATTCAGCAGGGGTATTAGCTTTGGTACTGGAGTTTCAAATATCACAATTGATTCTAACCAACTTTTTCATAACAACACTTTCACACTTTCAACTTCATTCACTGGTGTGTTGTTTACACAAGACGTTTCTAACAGTACCATTAACTTCACTCGCAACCATGTTTACAATATGAGGAGTACCAGTTCCCAAGTGATTGCTTTATTTGTGAACGTTTCAAGCACAAATTCGGGTATTGCCATAAATATCATTAATAACTTTGTTTCGCATGCTTCACCAGTAGATACACAAGCAACTTTTTTTGAGTGCTTAAGATGGCAAGGAACAGGCAGATGTTCACTAAATGTGTATCACAATACCTTCAAAATTGGGGGTACTTTGAGAAGTACCTTAAGTACAGCTTTTGGCTTGTCTTCTACTTGTGTTATAAAAAGCAACTCAAATACAAATAGTATATTCAACTTCAAAAATAATATTTGTCAAAACGAAAGAACTGGAGGTGTTGCAAATACGCTGCAATTAGCTGCGTTTTTTAGCACACCTACAACAGGTACTAATAACATTGATTTTAATTACTATAAAGCAACCAATAATGCTTTTGTAAATGTATGGATTGGTAGTATATATACAACATTTACAGGTTCGTATGCTACTGCTGCAAACCCACGAGAGCAAAACTCATTGTTCGGCTCTGGTATAAGCTATACTGGCGGCAATGACCTTCATTTAACTGGTGCTTCTATCCAATCTCCAGACATGATTGGAACTTCTGTAAGTATTAGTAATGACATAGATAACGACACAAGAAGTGGAACAGTACCATACAAAGGTGCAGATGAAAGTACTGCTTTCTTGACTAACGATGCCACTATTGTAACTGTGTATACCATGGGTAGATTGCCAGTGGGCCAAGGAAACCCTCATATTATTTCAGCATCAGTGAAAAATGTAAGTGTTGCAACGATGACCAACTTTAAAGTATATTTAACCGTTTCGGGTGCAAATTCATATACCGATTCAGCAACCATCAGTTCATTGGCCGCTGGTGCTTCTATTAATGTAGATTTCAATCAACATGAATATTCGAATATTGGAACGAATACAGTTTCAGTTTCAGTGGCTGCAGATCAAAACACTTCAAATGACACAAAAACAGCCAACTTAACAACTACAGCCAATTCATATAACTATGGAGACTTTTCTTTGGCTCCAACTGGAGGTGTAGGATTTAATGGTGGTACAGGCGATTTTATTGCCAAATTTAAAGTAGCCGATTCTACCTATATCAATCAAATAAGTGTTTATTTTAACACAGGTAATGATACAGTGCAAATTGGTATTTGGAGTATGGATCCTTCAACTAAAAAACCAAGTACTAACCTTTGGACATCAGCTAAATTCAAAGCCCCTGTTGGACCAGCTTTAAAAGTATTGGATGTTCCAAATATTCTAGTAAAAGATGGAGCATTTTTCTGTGGTGTTCGTCAAGTATTAACTACTAATATCGGTTTTGCTTATCAAACTGAAACTCCAATACGTGATAGTACATTCTATTTTGCTTCTCCTACAGGAAGCACTACTTGGAATGATTTCGCTCCAAGTAATCCTTTCAAATTTATGATTGAGCCTAGATATCAATTGAAAGACGATGTTGGTGGTACAGATATGTTGAGCCCTTCTGCTTGTACTCATGGTCCTAATCAGTCAGTGACTTTCAGAATCAAAAATTTAGGATATGATACCGTAGATTTTGCAACTAATAATGTAACTGTAAAATCGAAATGTGTATTGCCAAACAATTCAACGACTAACTTTACTGACTTTGTTATTAGTTCAGGTACATTATTGCCAGGTGCTTCTCAAGATGTAACTGTTTCTAACACTTTTGATATGAGTACCGATGGTGCTTATAAATTCAGAGCATGGACTTCTTACGGTTTAGACATCAACGATATCAATGATTCTGTTCCTGAAGTAACTATTAATGTTGTTTCTCCTCAAGCGGTTCCTTATAATCAAGATTTCAACGCTGGTGTGAGCACTCCTAGCGGCTGGACTTATACTGGAGGTTTTGCAACTACAGCCTCTATTGGAAGTGGTGGAACAAATGGTGTGAGAGTTAATACTTGGACAGGAAATTTATCTGCCATTGCTACTTTGCCAAAAGTGGGTACAACAACAGCGACAACAGCTATACAATTTGAATATAAAATAACTGACTTTACTACTGGAGGATCTGTTACTTTAACATCTCAAGACTCTGTGAAGATTCAAGTATCTGCAGATTGCGGTACTTCGTTCACAACGGTAGCTTCTATAAATAGTTCAAACCACTCAGCTTCTACTTCTTTTGCAACTAAGCTAGTAGATTTAAGTGCATATAGTGGTCAAAAAATTATCATCAGATTGGTAAGTCAAACTACCGGCAGTACCTCCAACAATTTTAATTTTGATTTTGATAATATCAATGTATTCAATCAAGTTGCTATGAGTTATGTTTCTAGTAACGTTATTCAAACCAATTTCAATAGCGTTGCTGTAAATAGTACAGATAATGAATTGTTAGCTTTAAGAGTGGTAACTAGTGGTAACTTAAGTCCTTTGACTGTTACCTCTTTAACTTTCAAAACGTCAGGTTTAACTAATGTTGCTGACATTACAAACATAAAAGTTTATTATACAGGTAACAACAGTACATTTAGCACTAGCAACTTGATAGGAACTATTACTGGCCCTGTTTCAGGTTTAAATACCTTTACTTTTGCACCTGTGTCTTTAACTACAGGAAATAACTATTTTTGGTTTGGGTTTACAACGACTGCATCAGCAACTATGGGTAACAAAGTTGATGGAAGTATTGAAAACATAGTAATAAACGGTGTGAGCAAAGTTCCTGGAATTAAAACAGTAGCTGGAGATAGAATGTTATTCTATTGTACTCCTGTTCATTCAACTACTTGCGGAACCAGTTTTATCAATAGCATTAAAATGGGAACAATCAACAATTTAAATACTGGTTGTTCTAACACGAATGGAAATTCTTGGTCAAACTACTTTACATCAAACTCACCAAGTGTTACAACTAATTTAAGAGCAAATAATACTTATCGTTTTGTGTTTACTAACGACCAAGTAGCACAAATTGTTGCTATGTGGATTGACTACAACAGAAACGGAGTATATGACACTTCTGAATATACTTTATTAGGAAATAATGTACAAGGAAATGATTCAGTAGTTTTAAATATCACAATCCCTTCGAACGTAACACCAGGTGTTGCAGGCATGCGAATCAGAAGCAGATTGACTGGAAGTGCCAATGCTTCTACTGATGCTTGCACTACATTTGGTTCTGGTGAAACAGAAGATTACAAAGTGATATTACAAGCACCATGTGATTGGACAGGAACTGTTTCAACAGATTGGTCAAATCCTTCAAATTGGGCTTCAAATTCAGTTCCAAAAGCTATAGACAATGTGAAAATACCAAGTGGTACGACCTTTAGTCCAACTGTTAATACTGCTGCTAATGCATATAATATTGATATTAATTCTGGTGCTACTTTAAACTTTGCAAGCAGTACTTCATTAACTATAAATAATCTATTAACTTTAGGCGGAACATTAAACCATAATGCAGGTAGACTTATATTTAATACACCACAACCTATTCCTAGTCAAGCATACTTCTATTTAAGTTTAAATGGTACAGGAAATTATTCTTTGTTAGGTGATATCTCAACTAGCAATTATTTAATTGTTGGCACAGGCACAAACTTAAATCTTAATGGATTTACTTGTGAAAATACCCGTGACATAACAAACAGTGGATCAATCACAGGTAATGGTAAAGTTTCTTTAGTTTCTACAGGAACTTACCAAACTATTAATGGAGGTGGTTCTTTCTCTAGCGTCATGTTAAATACTTCAGCTGCCTCAGGTGTTAGATTAACTCAATCTTGTACAATTACTGACACTTTATGGTTAACGCAAGGCTTATTTGTATTAAATCCATCTGTTACACTTACTTCTGGATCAGTATCAAATAATATTGGTAATATAATCACTACCAATGGTAGCTTGTTAGGTGGAAGTAGTGCTAGCACAAGTTTGGTAGCAATCAATGGTAATGGTTCAGCAGCACAAATCACAAATTTCAAAATGAGTTCACCTGGTAGCTTAACAGTAAACAGACCAAACGGATTAAGCTTAGGAACAAATTTGTCTATTGGAAATACAACAACTCTTTCGAATGGTAATATTGAAATGAATGGCTTTAATTACTCAATTGGAGCTACAAGTACTTCAACTGGAAATATAACAGGAGCAGGCAATGTTAAAAACTCTGGAGCAACAGGTACTTTAAGTATCTTAGGTAATGTTTCTGCTACTGCTATTGCTGCATTAAAACTAGATACCATGCAAAACGTTACTTTAAATAGACCAGCAGGTTTGTATTTAGCTAATGGTTTTGTTGTTAAAGGAAATATGTTCTTATCTAGTGGAGATATTGACTTAAATGGCCAAGTGGTAACACTTGAATCATCTGCTATGTTGTCTGAAAATGCTGGAAACACATTTAAAGGCACATCTGGAAGTGTTACAACTACTCGTACATTTGGAAGTGCATTATCAAACAACAATGTTGCTGGTTTAGGTTTAAAACTATCTACAAATGCTGCTCCAGGTGTTACAACTATCTCTAGAGCACATAATTCATATACTAGCTTCTCAGGAACTAGCATTAACCGTAACTATGATGTAACAGTGGCGAGCAATGTAACAGCTACAGTATTTGAAATGAATTATGACTCAACAGAACTAGCAGGTGCAGATAGAGGTAAACTTCGAATTAATAAATCTAATAATGGAGGAACATCATGGACTGATATCGTAGGTTGTTCTCCTTCTACAGCAAATGCTTCAACAGGAAGAGTGACCAAAACAGGAGTAAGTCTTTCTGGAACTATTTTGTTTACTGCATCAGATTCAGCGAATACACCATTGTCTCCTGTGTTTACAAACCAAACTCAAAACAATGCAATGGTTTCAAACCCAGTTAACCAATTAATGGTATATCCAAATCCATTTAATAATGAATTTACATTAGACATGACAGTTGAAGCTGGAACATACTCAATAGTATTAACAGATATCAATGGTAAAGTAATCATCAATCAAAATGTAGAGGCGATAGAAGGTAATTCTAAAATGGTATTGTCAACTTCAGATTTATCACAAGGAGTTTATTTATTAAACTTAGTTGGTAACAATGGAAGACAAACACTAAAAATTGTTAAACAATAATCAATTAGATTTTTGTTTAATTAAATAAGTTACTCTAAAAACACCCGTTGAACAACCTGTTCAACGGGTGTTTTTTTTATGTAAATAATTGTCTGTAATTTAGAAGGATTTAAATTAAAAAATTAAAAATCTATTAAAAAAACTTTTTCTTTTTAAGGTTTTCCACTACTTTTGCACTCCGAAAAAAATATTAAAAATGCATTTATCAAGCGAAGACAAAAAGAAAATATTTGAACAATATGGTAAAACAGCTACAAATACTGGTAGTCCTGAGAGCCAAATAGCTCTTTTTACTGCACGTATCAACCATATTACACAACATTTAAAAATCAATAAAAAAGATAAATCTGCTGAGTTAAATCTTATCAAGATGGTAGGAAAACGCAGAGCTTTATTAGATTATCTAACTAAAAATGACGTATATCGCTATAGAGCTATCATTAAAGAGCTCGAATTACGTAAATAATGCTTAGGTTCTATATTGAATTATAAAATTTTTTAAAAAGTCAGTCATCTTTTTGAGGTGGCTGACTTTTTTACTTAAAAATCAATATCTGGGGTTATATAACAGTAGGATAAGGGCTAAGCCTCAGAGGCCCTCAAATTATCCGGTAAATAAGAAAAAATAAAAAATGAATCCGATTGTAAAAACATTCGACATTGGTGATGGAAGAACTATCAGCATTGAAACAGGCAAACTTGCCAAACAAGCCAACGGCTCAATAGTATTACGTTTTGGCGACACCATGTTATTGGCAACTATTGTATCAAATAAAGATGCAAAAGAGAACGTAGATTTTTTACCTTTAACAGTAGATTATCAAGAAAAATTTGCTTCAGTAGGTCGTATACCAGGAAGCTTTATGAGAAGAGAAAGCAGATTAAGTGATTATGAAATATTGATTAGTAGATTAGTAGATAGAGCTTTAAGGCCATTATTTCCTGAAGATTATCATGCTGATACCCAAGTAGCTATCACATTAATTTCATCTGATCCAGAAATTATGCCTGATGCATTAGCCGCACTAGCTGCCTCTGCAGCCATAGCAGTAAGTGATATTCCTTTTAATGGACCTATTTCAGAAGTTCGTGTTGCAAAAATTGACGGAAAACTTTGCATCAATCCTAACAAAACAGATTTAGAAAGAGCAGATTTAGACTTAATAGTTGCTGGAACTAAACATGATTTGAATATGGTAGAAGGGGAGATGAACGAAGTAAGCGAAGATGAAATGTTAGAAGCATTAAAGTTTGCACATGAGCATATAAAAATTCAAGTAAAAGCACAAGAAGAACTTGCTGAGCAATTAGGAATTGTTAAACGTGAATACAATCATGAGAAAAACGATTTAGAGTTAAAAGATGCTATCAGAGATTTTTGTTATGATAGAATTGCAGAAATTGCATCAAAAGCTTCAGGTAAAAGTGAACGTGGCACTGCTGCCAAAGCGATAAAAGAAGATTTTATAGCTTCGTTGCCAGAAGACCACAGCAAAGACTCTTTTTTAATTGGCAAATATTTTCATGATATAGAAAAAGAAGCTGTAAGAAATGTTGTGTTAGATTCTCGTAAACGTTTAGATGGCAGAGGTCTTACAGATGTTCGACCGATTTGGTCTGAAGTAAACTATTTACCAAGAACTCATGGATCAGCTGTATTTACTAGAGGTGAAACGCAGGCACTTACATCTGTAACTTTAGGCTCTAAATTAGATGAGCAGTTACTTGACTCGCCAATGAATGCAGGCCATAGTAAATTCATGTTACATTATAATTTTCCAGGATTTAGTACAGGAGAAGTAAAACCAAACAGAGGTCCAGCTAGAAGAGAAATAGGGCATGGGAATTTAGCCTCACGTGCTATTAGAAAGGTTATGCCTGACAAAGACAAAAACCCATATACCGTAAGAATAGTAAGTGATGTTTTAGAATCCAATGGTTCTTCATCTATGGCAACTGTTTGTGCAAGTTCATTAGCATTATTTGATGCTGGTATGCCTATGAAAAGTGCAGTTTC
This sequence comes from Bacteroidota bacterium, assembly GCA_947460345.1. Lineage (GTDB taxonomy): Bacteria > Bacteroidota > Bacteroidia > UKL13-3 > UKL13-3 > CANHGM01. The sequence continues at coordinate 47,840 of CANHGM010000020.1, forward strand.
AGGCATTGCTATGGGTATGATAAGTGATGAAAAAACAGGTAAATATGCGATATTAAGTGATATACTTGGAGACGAAGATCACTTAGGTGACATGGACTTTAAAGTATGTGGAACAGAAAAAGGAATAGTTGCATGTCAAATGGATATAAAAGTAAACGGATTGAGTTATGAAGTTTTAGGTGAAGCATTAAACCAAGCCAAACAGGGCAGGTTACATATACTTTCTAAAATGAATGAAACAATTCAAAAACCTAATAACGACTATAAACCACATACTCCAAGAATTGAAACAATTTATGTTGATACTGAATATATTGGAGCCATCATTGGTCCGGGTGGAAAAGTGATTCAACAGTTACAAAAAGATACTGGAACAACAGTAAGTATTACCGAAGAAGGAAATAAAGGTATAGTTGAAGTAATGGCTATAGATGGTGTTGGTATGGCAAAAGTTAGAGATTTTATTAAAGGCCTAACCACAAAACCAGAAGTTGGAGAAGTTTATGAGGGAAAAGTTAAAACTATTCAGCCATTTGGTGCTTTTGTAGAGTTTTTACCTGGTAAAGATGGTTTGCTTCATATCAGTGAGATTTCGTGGAAGCGTATTGAAAGTATGGATGGTGTTTTAAATGTAGGAGAAACCATACAAGTAAAATTAGTTGAGGTAGATCAAAAAACTGGCAAATACAGATTGAGCCATAAGGTTTTACTTCCAAGAGAACCGAAACCTCAAGAAAACTAATCTAAAAATTAAAAATAAGCAATCCTTCGTAGGTAAACTATGGAGGATTTTTTATTTGCATATAACCTATATTTAACTTAGGTTTGAAGTATTAAAAACAAATATATATGGAAATTAATAATATTTTAGATGCTGAAAATTATGAGGATAAGAAACTACCAAATGCAGGATTTTGGTGGCGTTTTTTAGCTTTAGTCATAGATACCATAATTTTAAGATTTGTTACTTTTATTATAACCTTTTTATCTATTGTTGATTTAAGTACCAATACCTATAATTGGTCTTCAGACGGCTTTAATATAGCCAAAGTATCAGCTGCATTTTCTTTTAGTTTATTGTTTCAATGGTTATATTATGCATTTATGGAAAGCTCTTCATATCAAGGAACTATTGGCAAGAAGATATTGGGAATTAAAGTTATAGATATGAATGGAAATAGAATTTCTTTTGTTAAAGCAACAGTTAGGTATTTTAGTAAATTACTATCAGCATTAATTATTGGTATTGGTTTTTTAATGGCAGGATTTACTAATAAAAAACAAGCACTTCACGATTTAATTGCAGAAACATTAGTAGTTAAAAAACCTGAAGATTCATTTTAATTTAATAAAAAATTAGAAACTAATAGTAACAGGTTTAAATATGAGCAGCATACTAAAATCAATAACTGACAGCCCGCTTTTAAAGTTAAGCTTAAGTTCGAGTAGGGCTTATAGTAGACAACAAAAAGTTTTAAAAAAGCTTTTATTAAGAGCCGGAAATTCGGCATTTGGGAAAGAATATCACTATGCAGATATTTTGTTTTCAGACAATGTAATTCACGATTTTCAAAAGCTTGTACCATATCACACATATAAAGAAATGAACTCATGGTGGAGTAGGGCATATAAAGGTGAGAAAGATGTGTGTTGGCCAGGTAAAGTAAAGTATTTTGCTTTGAGTTCTGGTACCTCTGAGGGTGCTAGCAAATACATACCTGTAACCAAGCAAATGATCAGAGCTATCACAAGGGGAAGCATGAGACAATATGTGAGCATTGGTAGAAACAAAGATGTACCTGGCGAGTTTTTAACCAAGCAAATGTTATTGATTGGAGGCAGTACTGATTTGTATTTTAATGGAACTAATTATAGTGGAGATTTAAGTGGTATCACAACCAGTAATGTTCCTTTGCTATTTCAGTCACTGACTAAACCCGAAATGCATATAAGAGCTTTAAAAAACTGGGAAGAAAAAATAGAACATATAGTAGCAGAAGCTAAAAATTGGGATGTGAGTTTCGTGGCAGGAGTACCTGCTTGGGTTCAAATTATATTTGAAAAAATAATTGAGCATTACAAGGTTCAAACAATTCATGATATTTGGCCAAATTTAAAAGTATATACTTGGGGTGGTGTTTCTATAGAACCCTATAGAAAAAGTATTGATAAACTTTGTAGCAAACCACTGCAATACTGGGAAACCTATCTAGCCTCTGAAGGGTTTTTTAGTTATCAAAGTAAATTAGATAGCAAAGGCATGAAATTGCTTTTAAACAATGGGGTTTTCTTTGAATTTATTCCATTTGATGAAAAGAATTTTGATAGTGATGGTAATGTTTTAAAAACTGCACAAGCCATTACAATTAAAGATGTGAAAAAAGGCGTAAACTATGCCCTAGTTATTTCTACCTGTAGCGGTGCTTGGCGTTATTTAATAGGCGACACTATTGAGTTTGTCAATATTAAGAACAACGAAATAAAAATTACGGGTAGAACAAAACATTATCTAAGTATGTGTGGCGAACATTTGTCGGTAGAGAATATGACACAGGCTGTTCAAGAAACTGCAGAAGCTTTTGGCGTGTTGTCTAATGAGTTTACCGTTGCTGGTATAGCTTATGAAGGCAGACATGCTCACGACTGGTATATAGGCACAGATAAAGCTGTAGATATACCCAAGTTTAAAGAGATGCTTGATAAAAAACTATGTGAGCTTAATGACGATTATTGTGTAGAAAGAAAGCATGCTCTTAAAGATATATTTATCACATGCATACCTAATGAAAAATTCAACGCCTTTTTAAATACCAAAGGCAAACAAGGTAGTCAAACCAAATTCCCAAGAGTACTAAAAGGTAATATATATGAAGAATGGAAAAGTTTTTTAAAGCAATAATATTATACGGTACTTTCTTATTTTTTTTGCATTATAATAGTGTTGCACAGCAGACTAGTATAAATAAAAAAGCTAGGCCTAATAGAATTTTAGGATTTGATTTTCAATATGCTGCTCAATTACCTTTTGCCGATTTGGCAAATAAGTTTGGTTTTAATAATGCAGTTGGGGGAGGAGTTAGATATAAAACACAAGAAAATTATATATATGGTATAAGCGGTAATTTTATATTTGGGAACACGCTAAAAAATGATGCCATAAACTTTAATGGAATAGTGTCAAATGATGGTTTTTTTGTGAATGATAATGGTCAGTTAGTACAAGCAAGGTTATATGAAAGAGGGATGTCTTATATAGTCACAGCAGGAAAAATATTTTCACCTAAGTTCACCAACAAAAACTCTGGGTTGATGTTACAAGTTGGGGTTGGGTATATACAGCATAAAATTAGAATTGAGCTGCCTGGAGAAAATGTCCCACAGTTAAGATCAGCGTATAAACCAGGGTATGATAAGCTTCACAGCGGAATTGCTTTACAACAATATATAGGCTGGCATTTTATGCAATACCAACAACATTATGCTAATTTTAATGTGGGTATAGAAGTGATAGAAGGAATTACACAAAACAGAAGAGGCTATAATTACGATATGCAAGCCTATGACACCAAAAAGAAATTAGACATTTTTGCTGGTATAAAATTCACTTGGTTTATACCTAGATATTTGGCCTATTTAGATGGCAAAGACGAGTATTATTTTAAATAATATATATACTATTTTCCAGTAAAGTTAGCTTTCCTTTTTTCAACAAAAGCAGTAGTTCCTTCTTTAAAGTCATCAGTAGCAAACGATCGTCCAAATAAGTCAATTTCTCTGTCAAAACCAGGTTTGTCTTTTTGAAAATGTGTGTTCACACAATCTATAACAGCAGCAATGGCTACAGGTGATTTAGATTTTATTTTATTTAGTATTTCAATTGATTTATTCATCAACTCATCAGCAGCCACTATATGGTTTACTAATCCTAATTCTTTAGCTTCGGCAGCACCAATCACATCGGCTGTCATCAGCAGTTCAAGTGCTTTACCTTTTCCTATCAATTGTATAAGTCTTTGCGTCCCAGCATAGCCCGGAATGATTCCTAAATTAACCTCAGGTTGGCCAAATTTAGCATTTTCAGCAGCCACTCTGATATGGCATGCCATGGCTAGCTCACAACCACCGCCCAAAGCAAAACCATTAATAGCAGCCACTACAGGTTTGGTGCTGTGTTCTATGGCATTAAAAACGGCATGTCCATGAGCAGACATTTCAGTACCTTGGTTTACATCAAAATGTGCAAACTCACTGATATCAGCCCCTGCAACAAATGCTTTAGAACCAGCTCCGGTTAATATAATTCCTGATACTTCAGCGTCAGTTTGCGCAGCAGCAATTGCTTGTTTAATTTCTTTAATAGTTTCAATTGTTAAAGCATTTAGCTTGCTTTCGCGGTTTATAGTAATGGTGAGTATACCATCAGTTTTTTGAAGAAGAAGGTTATTATACATATGAATTTTTTTTTGCAAAAGTAAGGTTTTGTAATTGATAATTTGTAAAGACAAAGTATATAAATAATATATATATATACCATTTGAAAATGATGGTTTCAATAAATATAGGTAGTATATTCGCCAAATGATTGAAGTAGCAGGAGTCAATAAAAAATTTGGTACAGTGGATGTATTAAAAGACATCCATATATCTATTGCAACCAAAGAAATAGTGGCTATAACAGGGGCCTCAGGTGCTGGTAAATCTACTTTGCTTCATATTATGGGAACACTAATGAAACCTGATAGCGGCAAGGTGTCAGTTCAAGGTGTAGATATACTAAAACTAAAAGGAAACAAGCTTTCAGATTTTAGGAATACATATATAGGTTTTATATTTCAATTTCACCAATTATTGCCTGAGTTTTCGGCAATAGAGAATGCCTCGCTGCCAGCTCTAATTGCAGGTAAAACAAAAAAAGAAGCATTGGCTCAAGCAGATGAATTGTTTAACTACTTGGGACTAGGGCATAGAAAAGATAACAAGCCCTCACAGCTCTCAGGCGGTGAGCAGCAAAGGGTGGCGGTGGCTAGGGCATTAATAAACAAGCCACAAGTAATTTTTGCTGACGAACCATCAGGAAACTTGGATAGTAAAAACGCAACTGAACTGCATCAATTGTTTTTTGATTTGAGAAAAGATTTTGGGCAAACCTTTGTGATTGTGACTCATAACGAAGTATTGGCACAACAAAGTGACAGGGTGATACATATGAAAGACGGAGTGGTGGTATAAGCTAAATAAGAAATTTATAACGACAATTCAATTTCCCGCCCAATCTTCTCTATCCAAACTTCTATAATGTATAGCTTCTGCTAAGTGTTCAATTTGTATATCAGCACTTCCTGATAAATCGGCAATGGTTCGACTTGCTTTTAATATTCTGTCATAGGCTCGGGCAGAGAGATTCAACCACTCCATGGCGTTCTTTAACAGGTTTTGTCCGGCTGTAGATATCTGGCAAATTTCTCTCACCAATGACTGCACTCGCGGTTGGCTCTCTGCACAGTAACTGCAAACCATTTCATTTTTTGCAATCACTCTATTGTGCTAGCTGATGGCTCCTTTACCTTTAGTTAATATAGTAACCTCATTACTCTAATATTACCTGCTCATTCATTCCATTTATATCTGTAGTTACTATTTTGCTTTACTCAAACACATCTTTTTCGTTTTTACTCATTTCAAGTATATAAACTCCTATTTGTAGGTTTTCTAGGTTATTTTGAAGTACACTTGTTATGACTATCAATTGAAAAAAATTTGTATCGCAAACCTAACGTTACTTGTTGAACCCTCCAAGTCCAATTTTTTGTAAGACTTCTATCTTTCAAGAGGTTTGTTAGTCCATAGTAATAATTGGTTTCTATCGATATTTGGTCTGATAGTTTATAAAGCAGCCCAATACTTACAACGTAATCTCTATTATTGATACCAAGCTTGTCGGCTCTATTGTTCCAAGTATATAATTGGCCATTATAAAATGTTTTTCCAATTTCTCTGCCACCACTTGCTAGCACAAAATGTGTCCGTAAGCCGAGATTTATATTGAACTTTTTATAGCTGCTACCAAAGTAAATTGGAATACCTAAATTATATATATATCTGTATATTATATCTTCTACATATTTGCCTGTATAATTACCATTATTGTCAGTGTATTTGACTATAAAATATTCTTTACCATAAATTGGAACAAAGAGTACTTCTGCCCCAATATAAAATCTGTTCTTGAAATGAAAACTATAAAATAGCCCGCTTTGTCCTGAAGGTCTAAAATAAAATTTTTGATTTTGACCTGACATAACTGTAGTAATGTAACTCAACCCACCGTTTGCTTTTACACCAAAACCATGCTGTGCAGATGCTGTTAGGCAAATTATCTGAATAGTTAAAACTATAATAAATTGTCTCATTTTATGTTCATGTCTTATGGATTTATTTAGTCTATCTTAACTTGCTCTGAAATTTCTTAAAATATTCTGCAAAAGCTATCATTTCTGAATTAAATTGGTATTTATCTCGGCTTTATTTTTCATTTATAAAAAGATACAGTTATTGTAATTTCAAATTACTCAAACACATTTCTCTCGTTTTCTCCATTTATATCCATTATATATATTTTAGACTCATGTGTAATAACGTCCGAAGGTTTTGTTATATCATCTCTCTCAACTAATATCTTTTTTCCATCAGCAGAAATACTTAAATAAAGATAAGAACGTGTATCACAACCATTTCTCACCTTTATTACTTTTTTAGTATTTCTATTAATTTGGAACAATCCCTCACAATTAGTTGAGAAATATATGTCTTGGTTATTGGAATGCCATGCCATTCCTGATATCGAGTTTACTCCATTAGCTTCGAAACTAGTTACTTGTGTTGTTAAATTACTATTAGTGCGGAGATTGATATTTGAAGCATCTAAAGCTACATTCACACTTTCATGTAATCTATTTACTACACCATATCTAAATCCTATACCTTTAATTGTATCATGAATTGCACCATGTATGTCTATCTCACAATAATATAGACCTTTACTAAATGAAAACTCGCAAGCAATTGTAGAATCATTTAACCAATCGGGATATTTATAGGCATAAGAATAAGGTGATGTTGTTACTGTTTTTATTATACTGCCATCGTCTTTCATCATTTTAATTTGAAAATGAGAATCATTATATACAATCCATCCATTACTACCCCAATGCGGTTGATTTATTATGTCTGTATTCTCTAACAATATTGTCTCAGATTTAGTTTGTAGATTATATTTTATCAATTTAAGCTTTTGACCTTCTTCTTTTACATAAACAAACTCATCACCATTATTTGGGTTGAAACAAGGTTTACGCTTTTGTGATTCTGCTGTATAAAAAATATTGAGTTGGAGTTCGTTCTTTTTTGGTTTTGGAAAATTTTCACACTTGTCACAATGTAAACATTCAATTTTATCTTTTTTGCATGTTTGGAAAACAAGTGACAAGAATATAAAAATACCAACAGTGTATATATAATTATTTATTGTTTTCATTTTATTATAGAGATTTTTTGACTGAATAATCCTTGTGATGTTTTTACATTGCATATATACACGCCAGCATTCAAGTTTTCGAGGTTTAATTCTATTTCCTTGTGCCCGTCAACCATGGGTACAGAAGCTTGAGTATATACAATTTTCCCTAACATATCGGTTACTTCTATACCTAAACTAGAAGGTTGAAAAAGAGTGAACATCAGTGTAAATTTGCCATTTGATGGATTAGGCACTATTCTTACCAACTTATTATTAATAGGCAAATTTTGAATACTGTTAGCAAGCGGGTCTTCTGAATAGACTGTTAATGCCATGGTTCCTTGGCCAGTTAACCCATGATTTGGTATCCATTTATTAATTGTCTTCCCTAAATAGTCTGTCTTTATAAGATAAATAAAACCTTTCATTGTTGCAGAAGTGCTGTTCCAACTTGAAACAATACAATTAGCTTCAGTGTTAAGTGCATTTCCATTATCTATAGCTATCAAAGTAGAATTAGAATTCCTTTTCCAAACATCTAAAACCGTTCTACCTGAGGGTTGGGTTATATCAAAATTTTGAACTACTTCGTAAATATCTGCAATATAATCACCTGCTGCAATCCCATTATAACCTTCTGCTAATTTTATAGCTGTACCAGATGCTATAGGAGCAGCTGTACTATTATCAAATGTCTTGCTATAATGCTTTACTTCAAATCTTGGCCATCTTATATTTTGAAGTGTATTTCCTGCGTCAATTTTTCCAAACCCAGATTCTTCATCTTGTCCATTTTGATTAACATCAATTGCATTTATTTCTAGTAATCTTTCTACATCTTTTGGTGCTAATTTATTAGGTGCATTTGGAGTAGCCTTAATATAACCTAACATTAAAGCAGCTACACCTGACACATGAGGAGCGGCAACTGATGTCCCATAACCCAAAGATTTATAAGAAATATTGTCATTTCCGACAATAGATGTGTAGTTAACAGGTACTCCTGGGGCAATAAAATCTACATTGTTTCTGTAACATGAAAAACCTGAAGCCCAATTCCCATTCTCATCACTCGCTCCAACTCTTAATACCCAATCATCATTATAACATGATGGATAGTTCAAGGCTGTAAAAGGAAAAGTGGGATAATTTCCTGAAGCACATGAAAGAACAACATTATTTTGGACTGCAAACCAAATACTCTCCTTTAAAGATTTAGAATTATTAAGACCACCCCAACTATTGTTCATTATATCTAATGAATAACCATAAATACCATTATATTGAGTAGCTCCTTGATTAATTGCATTTGCAATTACATCCATTGACGAAAAAAAAGTTGCTGTAGAACCACTAGAAGAACTAGTTACCTTATCAAGAATTTTCATCGCATATAATTCTACACCTCTTGTTTCATTTGAAGGACTAGAAGCAAATAAAGCAGCATCTCCACCTGCAATTCCCGCAATTCCTTCACTATTATTTCTTATAGCACCGATTATTCCAGCACACATAGAACCATGTCCAGTTTTGTCAAGTTCAGTTTTATCATGTATATAATCCTTATTATAAAAATCCCACCCTCCTTTTACTCTAGATTTATTAAAATTTCCAGAACCATCTTCACTTAAATCTACATGATCCCAGTTTATTCCACTATCATAAATTCCCACTTTTACATCACTGCTTCCAACAGATAAATCCCAAGCAGGAACAATATTTATATTAGCATTAGAGTACTGTGAACTTGCATATAAACTTGATTGCTTTTCTGCTGCAAAATCAGGGTCATCTGGCAATGAACATAGTACTGCAACATAATTAGGTTCAGCATATTCTATCCAAGGTGAAAAAGTATTTAATGAGTCAACGGCCTCTAGCAAAGGCAATGCTTCTGTTTCAGGCCAAGTAATAAGCAAAGCACTCCAAAACTTGGGCATAGGTATGGTATCGCCTAGTCTACTTATAGAATAGGTTACGTTTGAAGTAAGGCTTGTATAAATTTTACATGCATCTAAGTTTGCAATATTGGTATTAAAATATTCGTGCTCTATAATAGTGGCTAATGTGAGCGAATCTACAAACTCATATAACTTGCCGCTTTGAAATGCTGTGTCGTCTACAGCCTTTATAGACATCAATTCGGGCATAAATTTAACAATCATCTGATTTTTTCTATATATGGGGGTGCCAATGCTATCATAAAATACGGTAGAGTCTTCCACTAAAATATAAGCTGATTTTGTATGGCTATCAGACGTATAAGCATCATTTACTTCTAATTTAACAGTATAAAGCCCTGGTTCTGTATAAGTATGAGATGGGTTTTGAGATGAAGATGAATCACCATCTCCAAAATACCATTTCCAATTGTAGATGCTTCCAAATTCTACAGT
>CANHGM010000021.1 GCA_947460345.1 Bacteroidota bacterium
ATATATTTAAAAACAGGAATTTCTATTTTAGAATCTACTTTCTTGGCTGTTTGTATATATTCATCAAAAAAATTCCAATATAATAGTCCATCGTCTGACTCAGGTTCTAATAAGTAAAATATCAAATTGGTTAAAGGTTGGTTCATATCAACAATATAATCACCTTTTTTGAATTTCTTTTGGGTATATATATAACCTCCAAAACAACTAGCAGCATGGTGTTTTTGATATTGAACCTTGTTATACACAACACTATCTGCCATATATATATAACCACTTAACACCGTATCTTTTTTCAATTTTCTAAGCACCACTCCATGTTGTTTTAAATTCTCAACTATTTTTGAATACATGGCTTCAATTATATATCCACTGGGTAGCAAACTGCTTTTAGTTGCTTCAAATTTGGCATGATAATCAACGTCTTTATATGATACAATTTTACCAGTTCTTTGAAATTTTTTAACACTGTCTTTTAAGTCAACTTGTATATAATCATAGGTGATAAAATCTTTAATCTTATACAATGGCTTCATTTGAAAATGTGTGCCTTTGCTCATCTTTCCTGCATTGTTCTGTACATTTTCTATACTCGCTTTTTCTGATAATTTATTGGTATATATAATTTCAGTGGCATGCCTATATGAATAATCTAAAATCTCTGAGACAAATGAATAAGAGCTATGTATACGTTGGTAAAACCTTTCGTGTGCAAAGGCTTCGCTCAATATGGCAATTCTATTTCTAAACCCCATATAATTTACCAAATAACGTGGGTGGTGGTTATAACTATAAAAGTTTTTAGGTGGCCAACCTTCACTTAAATAATAATCTCCGTAAGGCCCAGTTAGCAAATTGTATTTAGATTTCATTGAATCTGCAATTGATGGCAACATCTTATTCAACGTATAATCAAACGATTGATATGCACCAGCAGAAAAATAACAAGGAGCCCATGTAAGTGAATATGCGTGCCATGTACCATTGGTGGTATGTATATCTACAAAAACTTGTGGGTCCCATGGATTGATCACTTGTGTAATGAGTGAGCGGGTTTCAATAGCATCCATTTTTATACCGTCTCTGTTTAAGTCATATCCTTCACTGCTTTCTCTTTCTCCGGTCTCAGGTGGGCTATCTTCTTGAGAAGGTCTTAAACCTTTGGCCATTTTATCATTACTATCCGTATTATATATAGGCACTAATATAATAATTAAACTATCGAGCAAGTATTTTTTATCACCTAATAATATATCTCTCATCAACATCATCACAGCCTCTTTTCCTTCAACTTCACCTGCATGAATATTTCCTTGTATATATACAATATTTTTACCACTGGCTCTTGCTGCTATTGCGTTATCTATTCTGGGCTTTGACAATACAGCTACAGGAATTTGCTTTCCTTCTAAACTATTTCCCATAGAAAAAACATATATATTATTGCTTAACTTTTGAATAGCTGACAAAAAATTCATTACATCTTGATGAGTTGATGTTTTTAAGAAATCTGTTTTTTCTGGTGTAAGTATAATGTTATCTGGCCATACTTGTTGAGCATGTGTATATACACTAACTATAAAACAAACTAATAGTAAAAATTTATGGGAATACTTTTTTAAACACATGAAGCAAAAATACAATTATATAATTGTATAATTAAATCACATTCAATTTTACTTACACTTTCTTTATGAGCAATGAAGTATATATTTCTTCATACATGGGTAATATATTTTCGATATCAAACTTTTTAGCTTGTGCAAAAGCGTTTTGTTTAAATTGGGCTAAACTTTCAGCAGACTTCAAAATTTCTAATGATTTTTCTATCATCCCTTCAACGTCTCCCACATCTAAAGTATAACCACTAAATCCATTTAAATTCATTTCACCTATTCCTCCTGCATTGCTTGAAACTACTGGTACTTCGCAAGCCATAGCCTCTAATGCCGCTAACCCGAAACTTTCATTTTCTGAAGGCAATAAAAACAAATCACTTACTGATAAAATTTCATCAATAGCTTCTTGTTTTCCCAGAAACATCACTGACTCTTGTACATTTAATTCTTTACTTAAATGTTCAATATTGGTTCGTTCAGGACCATCACCAATTAAAAGCAACTTGGCTGGTTGTTGTGCTAATATTCCTGCAAAAACTTTCACCACATCGTCTACCCTTTTCACTTTTCTAAAGTTTGACGTATGCACAATTAAAAATTCGTTATTGGGGGCAATCAACTTTTTAAAATGTTCTTTTTTAAGTTTAGAGAACTTTTTAAAATCTATAAAGTTGGGAATCACTTTAATCTCTTTACATTCAACATGAAAATGCTTATAGGTGTCTTGCTTTAAGCTTTCTGATACGGCAGTAACCACATCACTTTGTTTGATAGAATAACTAACAACAGGTTCGTATAATGGGTCTTTGCCTACTAATGTGATATCTGTGCCGTGTAATGTTGTTACCACAGGTATATGTATATTCTCGTCCGCTAAAATTTGTTTGGCAAAAATGGCTGCAGATGCATGCGGTATGGCATAATGCACATGTAACACATCTAACTTCTCATTTTTAACAATATTCACTAACTGACTAGCAAGCGATGTTTCATAAGGAGGATAATCGAATAAAGGATAGGTACTCACATTCACTTCATGGTAAAACAAATTGCTGTTAAAAATATCAATACGAGCAGGTTGGTTATATGAGATAAAATGCACTTGATGGCCTCTATCAGCCAAAGCTTTTCCTAATTCTGTAGCTACTACACCACTACCACCGAAGGTAGGATAACAAACGATTCCGATTTTCATAAAAAGTATAACTGCAAATAACGGGTAGTTGTTTTAAAAGTGGGCAGATTTTCATGTTAAAAAAAAATTAAGTCTAATAGTCTGATATAATGTTTGCTATACAAAAATAAATTTGTTGTTTCTGTTTAATCAGTTATATTTGCCTAACAACCGTTAGCCCATGGCACATTCAAGACTAAATGAACTAATAGAAAAAGCCACTAAACTTTTTGCAGAAAAAGGTTTTGCAGCTTCTAGTATGAGAGATTTAGCCCATGAAATGGGAATAGAAGCTGCATCCTTATATAGTCATATTCATTCGAAAGAAGAAATGTTAGAAATTATTTGTTTTAAAAAGGCTGACCAATTTTTGGCAGCCCTGGATGAAGTGAATGACATATATTTTAATGCAGAGGAAAAATTAAGAATGGCTATAAAACTACATGTTTCTATTATTTGTAAAAACCCAAATGCATCAAAAGTGTTTATAGATGAATGGAGACATTTAGAAGAACCGCATAAGTTAAAATTTATTGAGAAAAGAAATTTATATGAGTTGGGAATTTTAGAAATTTTAAAAACCGGAGAACAAGAAAATTTGTTTAAAGAAGTAGATTTAAAATTTGCAACACTAACTATACTTTCTACAGTAAATTGGATTAACCAATGGTACAACCCTCAAGGGAAAATGAAACCAGAAGAAATAGCCAACGAATTAAGTAATTTTATATTAACAGGATTAAAAAAATAATTTATATAACCATGTACGGAAACGCATATATAGACCCAAACTCTAAACTAGGTAAGATCTTAGAAGGTGAGGATATGGAAAAATTAGAAGCTTTTGAAGAAAGAATTGTCAAAGGCGACAAAATAGAACCTTCAGATTGGATGCCCAAAGAGTATCGAAAACAGTTGATCAGAATGATAGAGCAACATGCCCATAGCGAAGTGATTGGAGCATTACCAGAAGGAACTTGGATTACCAGAGCTCCAGGCTTTAGAAGAAAATTAGCTTTAATGGCTAAAGTGCAAGATGAAATGGGTCATGCCCAACTGTTATATTCGGCAGCTGAAACACTAGGTAAAAGCAGAGAAGCTATGATAAATGATTTGTTAAGTGGTAAATCAAAATATAGCAATGTATTTAATTATCCAGCTAAAACATGGGCAGACACAGCAGTGATAGCTTGGCTTATAGATGCAGGAGCCATTGTAAACCAAGTAGCCAATGCCAAAGGTAGTTATGGCCCTTATTGCAGAGCTTTAGATCGTATATGTGCTGAAGAGTCATTCCATTTAAAATACGGCCATGACAATGTTGTTTTTTTAGCTACAGGCACAAAGACACAAAGAGAAATGGTTCAAGAAGCATTAAACAGATGGTGGCAACCTATTATGCATTTTTTTGGGCCAAGTGATAAAGCCAGTGAACATACATCTATATTAATGAAATGGAAAGTAAAGATGGCTAGTAATGATGACATGAGAAACCAATTCTTTAATATGTATATACCTAAAATTTGGGACTTAGGATTAACGATACCCGATCCTGCTTTCAGAAAAAATGAAGAAACTGGTAAATGGGAATATACAGAACCTGATTGGGAAGAATTTAAAAGAGTAATTAATGGAGATGGACCGTGCAACAAAGAAAGATTAGGTGTTAGGCGTTGGGCTGAAGAGCACGGAGCTTGGGTAAGACGTGCATTAAACACACCAGAGTCAAAATATGTAATGCCACTTGCTTAATAATTTTTTTACAAACCAAAACTAAATCTTATTCGTCTTATAGAATAAATATATATATCATGAAAAAAACAATATCACTTTTCTTTTTATCATTAATAGCAACTTTATCTTTTGCTCAAATACCTAACCCATCTTTTGAAGATATAAAAAACATAACAGAAACAAATGCTGCATATTGGTATAGCACAGGCAAAGTAGAGCAAAGTACAGATGCAAATAGTGGAACATATGCAATAAAACAATATGGCGGAACTTCTCAATTTGGAAATATTATTTCATTAACAGTAGGTACATCAGCTTTTAGCAACCAAGTGCCCTATGAAGGTAGACCCACACATTTAGAGTTTTATATTAAAGGAAATTTAACTGCTGGTGATTCTTTGTTTTTAATCTCTAACTTAACTTCAAATGGCAATACTTATGGTGTTGCTTCGCTTGATTTAACTTCCCTAAGCAATAACTATTTTAAAGTAAAAACTCCTATCACCATTATAGATTCATCAAATATATGTGACAGTATTACATTAGGCTTTTATTTTCAAGCAAGTGATTCAAGTTATTTTATTTTAGACGATGTAAAATATACAAATAACAATGTAGAAGAAGGACAAATAGTGAACGGTGATTTTGAAACTTGGGTTTCTACTCAATATAGAAAAATTGAAGGATGGAGTACTTCAAATGATATAGGTAAAGCTTTTGGTTTTACTTTTAACGCTGTAAAAGACACCTCTGATGCTTCAGACGGATTAAGGGCTATATATATGCAAAACATTTCGTTCTTTGGTCAAGTAATACCAGGAGCTATAGTCACAGGTATTAATAATATTGACCAAGGACCCGCATTCCCTGTATCTTCAAGGTATAAATATTTCAACGGACATTACAAATACAAACCTTCAACTAATGATACTTTTAGTGTGGATGTAATTATGTTTTACCAAGGAAATGAAATTGGTACAGGTAAATATCGTTCTACTGCCACAGTAAATAAATATCAAAAATTCTCATGTGAAATTATATATGATTCTGTTTTATCTGTAATACCTGATAGTGCTAACATAATCATCTCTGCAGGCTCACTTGATGCTGCTGTTGCTGGTTCTAAGGCATGGGTAGATCAACTTTCATTTGAAGCAGTTGGTATTGACAATATTATTAGAAACGAAAAAAATGTTTCTATTTATCCAAACCCAACGAAAGATTATATATATATAAATTTTGAGTCAAACACCAACGAATATATTTATATACAACTATATAATTTAGAAGGCAAGTTGTTAAAAAATATATATCAAGGAAAAACCTTAAATAACTATACTCAAATTTCATCAAACACTAGTGAAATTCCAAGTGGAATGTATATAGTATCAATTAAATCTGGTTCTAATATTTATCATCAAAAAATACAAGTGATACATGAATAAATCTTTAGACCCTAGAATGAACAGGATAGAGCTGATAGAAGAAGAAGTTCTATTACCAGAAATGGACAATTGGGAAACATGGGAAGTTTTTCATCAAAAGAAACGTGGAGACCAACATATACATGTAGGTATTGTACATGCACCAAATGCTGATATGGCATTAGTGATGGCAAAAGAAGCATATGGCAGACGAGGAATAACCGCTAATTTGTGGGTAGTAAAATCATCACAAATACATGCTACAGAATATAGCGATATGGACATGTTTGAAACTACACCTGAGAAACAATATAGAGAAGCTGGTGGATATAAAGTGATGGAAAAAATAAATAAATATAAAAAAGAAAATCCTAAAAAATGACCGATATATATAAGCAAGCAGTTATTGAACTCATTTATAAAATGGCCGATGACCAATTAATTATAGGTCATAGAAATAGTGAATGGACAGGTTTAGGCCCCATCTTAGAAGAAGATATAGCTTTCTCTTCGATGGCACAAGACAAAATAGGGCAATCGCAAGCATTGTATCAACTGCTACATGAACTAGGCGAAGCCGACCCTGACACATTGGGTTTTATGAGAAATGCAAACCAATTTCATTGCTGCCATTTAGTGCAATTGCCTATAGGTGAATATAGTTTTAGTTTGATGAGACACTTTTTGTTTGACCATGCTGAAGCGTTGAGGTTTGAGATGCTGTCTAAATCATCATACGAGCCTTTGGCTAAACTAGCTAGAAAATACAAAGGCGAAATAAAATACCATACATTTCATGCTGATACTTGGGTGAAACAACTAGGAAAAGCAAACGAAGAATCACATAGCAAAATGCAACAAGCCTTGAACGATTGTTTCAATATGGCTTTGGGTATATTTGAAAATGGACCATTCGAAAATATACTTATTGACGAACAAATATTTGAGGGAGAAGATGCATTAAAAAATAGTTGGTTAGAAAATATATCAAATGTGTTGTCAGCTTCAACTTTAGAAATACCAACAAATGTAGAAGCTATATATGGAGGAAGAAAAGGCAATCACACTGAGTTTTTACAACCCCTACTTGATGAAATGACCGAAGTTTATAAAATAGACCCCTCAGCTGAGTGGTAATCTATTTGTTTAGCTTTTGATACGCTGCTTTGCCTTCTTCTAAAAACTTCACAAAATTTTCTACTTTGGGGTCATAGAATTTATCATAAGATATTAATCTATTACTTTCTGCATCAACTAAAACATACTGTGGCTGTGCAGCACCTCTATAATGAGTTAATTGAAAATCACTAATTTGATCACCTAATGTTTTCTTCACTTCATTATCAGCTTTTGAGGTATACCATTCACTTTCGGGTAGCTCTGTTTTATCATCAGCATACATAGCAACAACTACATAATCTTTTTTTAAAATTTCAAGTACTTTAGGATCAGACCAAACATTGGCTTCCATCAATCTGCAATTAACGCAACCATGGCCAGTAAAATCAAGAAATATAGGTTTGTTTACTTTTTTCGAATACGCTGCTGCTTCTTTAAAATCAAAAAAACCTTTAAGTTTATGAGGCAGTTTTAATTTATCTCCATACTTAACACTTGAAGGGAATCCATCGTCATTACTAGTTGAAACTGTTGTTGTATTGCTAGACTCACCCATGACAAAATCTTGTGTTTCCATGGGAGGTAAAAAACCACTTAAGGCTTTTAAAGGAGCACCCCATAAACCTGGAATCATATATACGGTAAAAGATAAAACTACAATAGCTAAACTTAAACGTGGCACCGACAAATATGGTAGATCACTATCGTGTGAGAACTTTAATTTACCTAATAAATACATACCCCATAAAGCAAAAATAACTATCCAAATAGTTAAATATACTTCACGATCAAGTATTCCCCAATGATAGGTTTGGTCTGGTACTGATAAGAACTTAAATGCGGCCGCTAATTCTATAAAACCAAATGATACTTTTACGGCATTTAACCAACCACCACTTTGAGGCAGTTTTTGCATAAAACCAGGGAACCAAGCAAACAATACAAATGGTAATGCCATAGCAAAAGAAAAAGAAAACATCACCAAAGTTGCATTTAAATAGTTACCATCTATCGCACCAATAAGCACATTACTCACAATTGGTCCAGTGCACGAAAAAGAAACCAATACCAATGTAAACGCCATGAAGAAAATGCCTATGACAGAAGAACGACTTGACTTGGTGTCGACTTTATTTACAAAATTTCCTGATAAATTAATTTCGAACATTCCTAAAAATGAGGCTCCGAATAAAATAAATATAATAAAAAAAAGTACATTAGGAACCCATGCGGTACTAAGCCAGTTGGCAAAATTTACTCCACCAATTACTGAAATAAGCGTACCTGGTATGGTATATATAAGTATAATAGATAAACCAAAAATTAACCCATTAATTCTACCTCTTGATTTGCCTCCTTCATTCTCATTTAATTTAGTAAAAAAAGAAACCGTCATAGGTATCATTGGGAAAACACATGGCGTAAGCAATACTAACAACCCTGCACCAAATGCTAAAATTAAAGTTCTCCATAAAGAGTCTTTAGGTTTGTTATCTGTTTGATTGCTTATACTGGTTTCGTGGTTGTTTGATTTTTCTATTTTAGAAGAACTAGAATCAATCGTTTTAGCAGAACTTTCATTAGAATCGATTGAACTCTCATTTTTATTTAATGTTGCTTTAGAAGTATCTGCTGGGCTATTGCCTTTTTTACCATCAGAAATGGTAAACTTAAACTTATCCATCACGCACATTCCTGTTATCATTGAGCATGTTTGATATATAAGCTTACCTTTTATAGTGGCGTGGTCTTTTAATATTTTAACTTTTTGTCTGAATTGAGCTACATGGTCAAACTTGCTCACTTCTCCGCCAAAAACGGCATCCATTTCTTTATGGTTACCGATTGGTTGTGGCGTTCCAATGAGTTCATATTCATTATTTTTTTCCCATTCAAACTCAGCCACATTAGGGCCAACTTCAGGACTAAAATCATTTGAATATACATACCAATCTTTATCAATAACTCCTTTAATTACAATTGTAACTATTTGACCAGCCTTCAAATCTGCTGGAGCAGCTAAAGCTAAGGTAGCTGTCCACTTGGGGTATTTAGGTTTAGGTGCACTATTTTCTCCCTCCTGTCCATACGAACATGAAGACAAAAATATAATTGCCAAAACACTGTATATATATTTAAATAATTGCTTTTTCATAACAAGCTACGAATATAATTCAATTTAAAGTAATTTAATGCATTCCTCTTTTTTCTCCATATGTACTAAAAAATGCATTTCACACAATCAAAGTTGCATTTCACAAAGTGACAATCAATCAAACATAGATAAAGTAGCAATTTTGAATCATTAACTACTAATTGAGAAAAAAAGAATGAGAAAAATTACATTCATCTTTATATTACTTTATTTTTATCTCAACAATTGAGTGCAGCTAATCCAACACTCAGTTCAATTACGAATTTAGAATTTAAAGAAGCTTTAAACAGAATTATAATCACTATAAGAAATACTAAGTTTGAAGAATTAAAAGACAGCAATTACCATCTAAAAAATAGAATGCTTTAGATAGTATACCTGGGCAACAAACTGCATTTAATACAAAATAAATTTGTACATCATGTAGAGCTATTTTTCAGAATCTACTGAACTCAATGCTGAGTTTTTAAATGAATATGAAATAGTTTCTAGAATATTTATAGAATCTATACCTACTTCTTGGTGGCAAACAAAAAAATAAATAAGAGAAGATGGAACTCAAAGAATAAGTATATCAAGAAAAGCTATATCTGAGATTGAAATTTATCCTGATTTGAATTTAGAAGTGGTTAAAAGAGATGGAAAATATATGATTCAATTGTCTATTTCGTTATAAAATAGGTCTAACTTATACTATGAAATAAATGGTCCTTGATATATTATATCAGGGGTTATTTATTTTCAATCCATAACAAACCTCTGATATCAGGATCAAAAGCATAGTCTATGGGTTGTAAATCATACTTATCACGAATAGATTTATCAGCCCCGTTTTTAAGTAAAAGTTTAATTAAGCTTATATGCTTATGTATAGCAGCTAAATGCAAAACCGATTCACCTCTATGGTTTACAAGTTTAAAATTGGGTTGATAGCTCAGTAGCAATAACACTAAGTCTATATCTCCTTTAGAGACTGCCCAAAGCAATGGTGTCATACCATCAGCATCTTGTTTGTTTACGTTTGCTCCTTTTTCTAATAACCATTTTGCCATCTGTTTTTTTTCTGCTAATACAGATAAATGCAACAGGGTTCTGTCTTGCCAAAATGAAGTATCTACAGAAACCTTTTTGGATAGCCATTTTTTTACTTCAATACTGTCTTGATTTATTACTGCTGTCCAAGCTTGCCTACCAGTTTGGCTGTATGTATTATTAAACACCATAAAAAGTATATATATATAAATTTTACGCATGATGCTGCAATTTTTTAGAAACATATATAGTTCTAGTGTCAATGTCGTCATTATATGAAAGGTGTATATATACAACATTTTCATTTGACAACACACCTTTAATCATTTCAGGCCATTCAATCAAACACAAGTTCCCACTATCTATATATTCGTACAAACCAATGTCTAAAGCTTCTTGTTCTTGTTTTATTCTATAAAAATCAAAATGATATATAGCATTATCGTTTGTGGGATATACGTTTACAAGCGAAAACGTAGGGCTATTAACCAGTTCAGTGTATCCTAAATGCTGACATATATATTTAATAAGTGTTGTTTTACCACTACCTAAATTGCCTACAAATGCCCAAATTTTTCTATCTTTTAATAAATCTACAAGCTGAGTAGCAACCTCATTTACAGACTGGAGTGTATATGTTTTATTATATATTGAATCTTCAACCATCAAACCTCAATCAATTATTTAGTGCTTAGTGTTGCCACAGGTATAAGCATTTCTTCTAAAGAGATTCCTCCATGTTGAAATGAATTTTTATACATATTTACAAAATAATTAAAGTTATTAGGATAAGCAAAGAAATTATCTTCATAGCAAAAAGCAAAAGTAGAACTTACGTGAGGTCTTGGCAACAGAGCATCTTGAGGATTTCTGATTTCAAAAACTTCTTTCACATTGTAGTTCAAATTCTTTCCTTGTTTGTATCTGAGGTTTGTAGTTGTATTTCTGTCACCAATAATTTTCACAGGTTCTTTCACTC
This sequence comes from Bacteroidota bacterium, assembly GCA_947460345.1. Taxonomy (GTDB): domain Bacteria; phylum Bacteroidota; class Bacteroidia; order UKL13-3; family UKL13-3; genus CANHGM01. Next base: position 11,237 of record CANHGM010000021.1, read on the forward strand.
TGATAGATCCATGGTCAGTTGTAATGACAATTTTAACTTTTTTCTGAACTATTTTTTTTATGGTTTCAAAAAGAGGCGAGTGTATAAACCAACTGCGAGTAATAGATCTATATGCTGCTTCATCTTCAGCTAATTCTTTGATAAGTCCCATTTCAGTTCTGGCATGGCTTAGCATATCCACAAAATTATATACTATTACATTTAGCTTATATTGAAACATATTAGAAACACTATCTACCATAGCCTTACCACTATCTAAGTTAGTAATCTTAGTATAACTCATTTTCACATCTTTATTTAACCTTTGCAATTGTTCTTTTAAGAACTCTTCTTCGTGCAAATTTTTGCCTCCTTCTTCTTCATCGTTGCTCCAAAGATGTGGAAACTTTCTTTCAATTTCACTCGGTGGCAAACCAGCAAACAAAGCATTTCTACAGTAGTGTGTAGTTGTAGGCAGCATGCTCATATATACATCGTCTTCTTCAAGTCTGCAATAGTCAGCTAAGATGGGTTGAATAATTCTCCATTGGTCATATCTTAGGTTGTCTATTAAGATAAAAAAAACAGGATCTTCTTGGTCTAATAAAGGAACAACTTTTCTTTTTATTAATTGATGAGAAAGAATAGGACCAGCTTCTTTGGGGTTATTTAAAATTTTGATATAGTTATCAGATACGAATCTTTTCCAATTGTTATTGGCTTCTTTTTTCTGCATGGTCAGAATTTCGCCCATTTGGTTGTCGTGAACACTTTCAAGTTCTAATTCCCAATACACCAATTTTCTATATACATTCACCCATTCATCATAAGTAAGTTTATCATTTAGGGTCATTCCAATATTCCTAAATTCTTGTTGGTATGAATGATTGGCTTTATCACTTTCTAACCTTTTGTTTTCGGTTAGTTTTTTAATAGAAAGTAGAATCTGGTTAGGGTTTACAGGTTTTATTAAATAATCAGCTATTTTACTGCCTATAGCTTCCTCCATAATATATTCCTCTTCACTTTTTGTAATCATTACTACGGGAATATCTTTCATTTCTTTGATTCTACTCAACGTTTCGAGTCCGGTTATGCCGGGCATATTCTCATCTAAAAAAATCAAATCGAAGGTTTTGGTTTTGATTTCTTCAATGGCGTCAACTCCACTAGTAACAGGAGTTACATCATAGCCTTTGTTTTTTAAAAAAAGTAAATGGGGTTTAAGAAGTTCGATTTCATCATCAGCCCAAAGTATAGAAATATTATTGCTCATATATTTTTATTAGTTAAATAAGTAACGCAAACAATCTTCATTTATTACAAAGATTATTCTTCAGTGCAAATATAGAAATATATAAGGGGAATACGTCAGAAAAATAGGGCATAAAAAAAGTCCCATTTTTATGTGTGGGACTTTTTTGAATTTATGAATGTGAGATTATATAATTGTTTAGGTCATCAACAGATGAAGAGAATCTAAAAGCACTATTCACCAAATAGAAATTACTTTTATCGTTACTATAGTTATAAGCAAATTTTGCAAACTCTAATCTGTTGCTTTCAAACCTAAATATCTGCATCAGTTCTGCAACTTGGCTTGCTGATAAATTATTGCCTCTAACGGCCTGCATAGCTACATTTTTTCTGGTATCATCCATATATTGAGATTCAACTGTTTGTTTTAATCTGTCAAAATCAGTGCTCGACATATATTGCTGATATATATTGTTTATTTGATTTCTATTCCAACTATTGTTGTTATTGATACAGTCTTGTTGGTTTATAGGTAATCTTTTGCCACAATTGTTGTTGTTGTTACTGTATTGAAGTTGACCCATTTGGTTAATGGTTGCTTGTAAATAGGCATTAGGTTGGGCATATATATAACCATTAAATATTTCATAGGTGGTTATATTGTTATATCCGTGGTTTCGTCTTGGGTAAGTAACTTTATTTACTTCTACTAAGTGGTTTCCTATAGTTCCAAAATGAATGGTAACTTGTGAACTGATATCTGACATCACATTGCCATCAATAATTGCTTGAATAGGCTGTCCATCATAAGATTGGATGGTTATAGAAGAAGAAAAATTGGTTTGGTGGTGAGGTTTAGAATTATAATAATTGTTTGAACCCCATTGAGCGTTTACATCTAAAATTGAGTAAACACATAATACTAAAGATATATGCAAAGTTTTCATCACAAAACTCCTTTTGTAGAGTTGTAAATACGTTTTCTAATCTTGTGCCAAAAGTTCTTATCTAAAAAAATAAAAATGTTTAAAATTGTTTTTCAATTAGTTAAAAAAAAATAAATTAAAAAATTATATAAATAGATAAGTGATTTTTTTGCTTGTATTTTGCCAAAAGATTTATTGTAAGAATATTTGTAGTTTATGAAAGACAAAAAGCATTGGAAAGTATTGTTATTTTTAGGTGCCTTAACCATTGGTTTTTGGTCTATGTTATATACAAGCAAATTGGTTGGTATTATGCAAAGAGAAGAAGCCAAAAAGGTTAGAAACTATGCCGATGCGTTAAAATTAAGCTACACTATTGATGAAAATAATTCAGAAGCTTTAAATTTCATCACAGATTTAATTAAAAACAACGAAACGATTCCGGTTATATTGGTGAGTGATGATGGTTCTATTATAGATGCCGCTAATATTGACTCAGCTGATTTAAAAAATCCATCACAAATGAAATCCATTTTGATGGAGATGAAGCAAGACAATATGCCACTCGAAATTGAGTTTGCACCAGGCAGAAAACAATATATATATTATAAAAACTCAACAGTACTTACATTGCTTAAGTATTACCCATTTGTACAGCTTATCATTATAGGTCTATTTATTTTGATTAGTTATTTAGCATTTAGTGCCTCCAGAAAAAGTGAGCAAAACAGGGTTTGGGTAGGATTGGCAAAAGAAACAGCCCATCAGTTAGGAACGCCCATCTCTAGTATGATGGCATGGATGGATTATTTAAAAGAAGCAGATGAGGCACAAAAAGTAGATGCCATAGAAGAAATTTCAAAAGACTTACAAAGACTAGAATTAATCACAGATAGGTTTTCTAAAATAGGTTCAGCTCCTATATTAAAAGATGAAAATATATATGAAGTGATGAAGAAAAGTATTGAGTATCTTGAAAGAAGAGTCTCCAAACAAGTGCACTTTAGTATTGTTACAACCAACGAACTAATGACCGCTAAACTCAATATATCGCTTTTTGATTGGGTGATAGAAAATTTGTGTAAAAATGCGGTAGATGCAATGGATGGCAAGGGCAGTATATTTATTACCTTAAGCGAAGAGCACCACAAAGTATATATTGATATAAGAGATACCGGGAAAGGGATAGCAAAAGCCAATTTAAAATCGGTTTTTACGCCTGGTTTTACAACCAAAAGAAGAGGCTGGGGCTTGGGACTGTCATTAGCCAAACGTATTATTGAAAACTACCACGAAGGCCAAATATCCATAAAAGAATCAGAGATAGGCAAAGGCACCACTTTTAGAATTGAGCTGAAAAATTAGGGAAATCTAAATATATACTTATTCGCTCAATGCTTCTGATAAAAGTTTCTCTCTATTGATAGGAACTACCCCTACTTCTTCACATACCAATCCACCTGCAAGGTTCGACAAATATATAATAGTTTCTGCTGATAAATGCAAAGCCAAACAAAGAGAGGCTACACTCACCACTGTATCTCCGGCACCTGATACGTCAGCTATATTTCTTAAATGGGCTGGTTGCTGTATATATGATTGTTGGTGGTGGTCATATATCATCATACCAAATTCAGATAGCGTTATCATGCTGTATCTGTTGTGCAACTGAGAATGAAGCAAAGACACCGCTTCTGATATACTTTCTTTATTGGGTTTAATAGGATTGGTTTTTAACCCTTCAGCTAATTCTTTTAAATTGGGTTTAAATAAAGTAACTGTTTTATAATCTAAAAAATGGCGGTTCTTAGGGTCCACAATGGTAGGAATACCCAACGCATTAGCGGCTACTATTATCTCATGAATTATTTTTTTAGTGAGACTGCCTTTGTCGTAATCAGAGAATATAACTACATGATGGGTACCAATTATTTCTTTTATTTTATGAATAAATGTATCTTCAATTTCATCAGAAGGTTCGTCGGTAAGTTCTCTATCAATTCTTAACAATTGATGGTTATTGCCAATGATTCTGGTTTTAACAGTGGTGGGCTTTTCGGCACTTTTAAAAAGTCCGTCAGTAGATATATGTTTATTTGCAAAAAGAGATTCTACCAAGTGTCCTTCTTTATCATCACCGATTATAGAACATATAGTAGCTTTTGCACCAAGCGACACAATATTCATGGCTACATTGGCTGCACCACCTAACCTGTTTTCTTCTTTTTGCAAATTCACCACCGGAACTGGGGCTTCAGGAGATATTCTTTCTACTTTACCAAATATATAGGCATCCATCATCACATCACCAACAATCAGCACGTTTAAATCTTTAAACCTTTCGAATATTTGATTAATATTTTCTTTAGAAATATCCATTTTGCAATGAGTATGGTTATTTTAAATTTTGTAGAACTGATTTAATCCTGTCTAGTGCATCAATCAATTTTTCGTCGGCAGCGGCATAGCTAAACCTGATGCAATTTTCATCGCCAAATGCACTGCCTGGAACTAGTGATACGAAAGCATGGTTAAGTATATACATACATAAATCTTCGCTGTTATTTATTGTATGTTCACCATCAGATTTACCAAAATAATATGTCACATCAGGGAACACATAGAAGGCACCACCGGGTATATATGTTTTAAACCCTTCGATGCTTTTCATTTTTTCTAACACCAAATTTCTTCTTCTTAAAAATGCATCTCTCATTTCATAAGTAGGTTTTAGATCACTGTTTAAAGCTGCTATGGCTGCACGTTGAGCAATAGAACAAGCCCCAGAAGTAAACTGGCCTTGCATTTTTTCGCATCCTTGTGCAATGGCTTTAGAAGCACCTATATATCCAATTCTCCAACCGGTCATGGCGAAGCCTTTTGACACACCATTAACTGTAATAACACGGTCTTTTATACTCTCAAAAGACGCAATACTGTGGTGTTTCCCTTCAAAATTGATATGCTCATATATCTCATCAGAAATGATATATATATGGGGGTATTTCTCGAATACTTCAGCTAAAGCTTTTAATTCGTCATACGTATATAAAGAGCCCGTAGGATTACAAGGAGAAGAAAAAATAAATAGACTGGTTTTAGGTGTAATAGCAGCTTCTAATTGCTCAGGAGAGATTTTAAACCCATTTTCTAAAGTAGTTTTTATATATACAGGCACTCCCTCTGCTAGTTGTATCATGGCTGAATAGCTCACCCAATATGGCATAGGTATAATGGCTTCATCGCCTGGGTTTACAGTACATAGCACCACATTCATAATGCTGTGTTTGGCACCCACACTCACTACAATCTGATCAGGAGCATAATCTAAATTATTTTCTCTTTTAAATTTATCTGATATCGCTTGTTTTAACTCAGGATAGCCTGCCACAGGTGTGTAAAATGTATATCCATCATCAATAGCTTTTTTGGCTGCTTCTTTAATGTGTATAGGCGTTTGAAAGTCAGGCTCACCAAAACTTAAGTTGATTACATCATGACCTTTGGCGGCTAATTCTCTACCCAACTTGGCCATACCTATGGTTTGCGACTCACTGAATCTGTTTAATCTTTCTGCTAAATGTAGCATATTTTTTTATATATTGAAAGGTGCGAAGATAAAACTTACGTTTTCAAAACCAAGAAAGATTGTGAATAGTTTTATGATTGTAAATATTCTTTGGCCAACTCTTCAAGCTCTTTATACCATTCAGCACCAAACTTACGCTCGAGCGGGCCTTGTAAAAATTTATATATAGGGATATTTAATTCGTTACCCAAACTGCAGGCAGGCTTACAAATTTCCCATTTATGATAATTTAAAGCTGTGTAATCGCCTACAATAGAGGCACGTATAGGATACAAATGGCATGAAATGGGTTTTTCAAAAGTTACCACTCCATCATGAAACGCTTGTTGAATAGCACATTGTAATTGACCTATCGCATTATAATTCACAAACACACATTCGCCTGAAGGGAGGCAAGTAGTAACAGCATCTCCATCACTGTCAATTTCATAATAACCATGTTGTTGAAGCAATTCTATGCCTTTTTCGTGCATATAAGGTTTTACTTTATCAACCAGATTTTCTATTATATCTATTTCATCAGCATCTAATGGAGCCCCTGATGAACCTTCGACACAACAAGCACCTTTGCATTTTTCTAAATTACATACAAAGTTCTTTTCAATAATATCTTCGCTTATAAGGGTATCTTGTAATAAAATCATCTCTATTAAAACTAAACGGCTACATCATCCTCAGGCTTTGAAAACATTGCCATAGCCACTGAAAGTAAAATGTAAAAACACACTATATAAAACAAACCACTAAATTTAAACATTGCAAATAGCAAAGCACTGCCAATAACCAATATATATTTTGAACTGTTGTCTTTCCATGAGAAATTTTTAAACTTGAGGGCTATAAAATGAAGGTTGTTTAGAGGCAACCAACAACATGCTGCTATAATTGCAATGATAGCATAAGGGCTGGTGAGTTTTTCAGCTAAAAAGCTATCTGTATCAGCTGCCATCCAAACCAAACCAACTATTATAAGGGCATTGGCAGGCGTTGGCAAACCAATAAAACCGTATGATTGTTTGGTATCGTTGTTAAATTTAGCCAACCTATAAGCAGAAGCAATGGCGATTAAAAAACTTAAATAACCAACCCATTCTGGATTGCCCCAAGCCCAGTTGTCAAAATTGGCATGAGACGCTAATCCATATAACAACATAGAAGGAGCAACGCCAAAACTAACCATATCGGCCAACGAATCTAAGTCTTTGCCTATAAGACTGTGAGCGTTTAAAAGCCTAGCAGCAAAGCCATCAAAAAAATCGAAAACCAAAGCAATCAATATAAAATAGGTGGCATCAGCTAAGTTGCCATTTAATGCAAATTTGATAGATACACAGCCCATCAATAGATTTGAGAGGGTGATGATATTGGGTAACCAAGAAAGATATTTTTTCATTGAATATAATTGAGTTGCGAAATTCACTTGCTTTAACGAGAAGACCAAACTAAAAAGTATGAAATGTTTAAAACACTACCTTGTATCTTTAAAAAACTTTCCATTTTTAATTAATGCCAAATGATCTCTTAATTTGGGTTTAAAAAACTCTGTAGGTTCTATATCAAATGCCTTTCTTAGTTTATTTATTTCTGTCATCAATAGTCTTCTGCTGCGACTATAATAAAACCCAGCATGGTACAAAGGTGTGTAATGAAATATATAGGGCTCTCTGTGAATTTGTTCTTTAGTGAATTTGCATATACCTTGTTTAAGGTCTAAAACTAGGTGGCTATTGGCGTTATAAAAACTAAAATGATAATCGTTTTCAAAAGGTATGGCATGTATATTATTTTTTGACATGGCTATACCTAAAGCCACTTGCTCGTTTAGTCCACCGTCGGCTTTTGGCAATTGGTGTGCATCTGCTTGGTGCATAATGCCTAGAGCTTCTTCTACTACTTTTTTTCCCTTGTGGTTAAATCTAAAAACACCTGCATTAAATATGGGTATATATAACAGATTCAGTTTCGTTAACCACTCTGGTATATTTTTACCCGCATATACACCAGTTTTCAAGTCTTCGCCTGGTACACAAAAATCTAAAACTGACAATGCAGTGTTTAGCTCAGCTGCATGACTAATAAGCAAACAGTCGCTATCAAAATAAATGGTGTCTTCGTAAGGCGTTTGCAAGGCACTGTATAATTTACCAATAAAATCATATAAGTTTTCATCGGGCAATATAATTACTTGGTCAAAAAAACGGGTATAATTTTTATGTTGTATATATATATAGTTTTTTTTGTCAACTACAATACTTATGGGCGTGTGGTCACCTTTATACTTAAAAGACAAAGACAAACAAACTGCTTGTTCAGCATATATATGGTGCTTATAGGCAGCAGTTAAGTATCCTCTCTTCAATAGAAATTATTTTAAATTATAACCATCTTTCTCCAGCTTAGCCATCACTTTACCTGCCAATGCCCTACCCCATTCTTGGCCTATTTCCATAGACTCTGGTTGTACTTCGTTTTGTGCTTTTACAAAAGCCTTACCTGAAGGAGTATCCAAAAATTTATTCAATTCTTTTAAATCAGCATATTTTAAGTGGTTCATATATACAGGAACCAAACGTTCAATCATGGTGTCTAATTCACTTGATAAAAACTCTTTCTCCATTTCGCTCCAGTATTTTTCAGGAACTTTATCGCCTAATGATTCTTTAAAATTACCCAACAATTGAGGTATCACCACTTTAAACATTCCTTTCATGTCCATTAATTCTACATATCTATAAAACTCTTTTTTATAAGTTTTTAAATCGACATTATTACCTTTAGGTGCTTGTGCGTTGGCTAAAGTAAATTGAATGAAAAGTAAAAATGTAATAGCTATTGCTTTCATATTTATTGTATGTTTAAATTGTATTGCAAAGTAAAGGCACGAGGACTTCCCATATTGCCTGCCATAAAAATAAATTCTTTGTTTAAGAAATTCTTAATGACAAAAGAAAATTTACTTCTATCGTTATATTGATAGGCGATTCTAAAATCAAAAACTGTATATCCTTTATTGTGAGTTTCTCTATATTCTTTAACACCTGGTATTACTTGGTAAAAAATAGTATCAATTTTAATCATATTACTGTTGTACCTAGAGCTTATACCTATGGCTATTTTTTTATACTTTATATCGATATTGGCTTTGAATGTATTTTTAAATCTATATTTCAATATATTTCCATTCTCAATTTGAGCTAAAGAGTCTTGATTTAATCCGGTATATATGGGGTTGATATGAGTGAAACCGGTTAATATATCTAAAGTAATCTTATGGATAGTGCCTGTACCGGCTAGTGAAAATTCATAACCATTTATCTGAGAATTCACAATATTGATGGGCTTAAAACCTAAGTATTTGCTATTAAAAATACCAGGTTGTGGTGGATAGTACCCAAAGGTAAAATCAATCATATCGTTATAAGAAGTATTAAACTTTGCAAAATCTATATAACCTAACCATTTCTTAAATTTAATGCCTTGTTTTAAACCCACTTCCCAACTTTTACCTGTTTCTGATTTTATATCACTATTAGGCATCACATTAATTGCACCTGCACTGGTATTAGTGAACCGCTCAGCCATAGCCGGGAAACGGTAACCTGTACCCCAAGAAGCTCTTATATAAGTAGCTTTAAATACTTTTTGAGAAATTCCGAATCTATATACAGGCATGCTTTCTATAGGCAATGTATCGGCTTGGTTCCACTCTTTACGAATGCCTAAAGACACATTAGTGTTTTTCCATTTCAAATCTGATTGTATATATAAACCGTAATTTTGAGATTGGTGCTGCCCATATATACTGTCAGATTTCACTTTTTGGTGATTGCTCACAGCCCCACCAATCATGGTAGCTTTAAGAGATTTAATTGTAAAAGTTTTTTGAAGTTGATACTCAAAATAACTGAGTTTGCACCAAGCATTTTGGCCATTATTGGTTAGGTTGTTATTGTCTGTTATATATATTCTTCCTAACAAACTTTGCTTCCAACCTTTCTTACTTATATATATAATTCTTGGATCAAGTGTATATCTATTGTTGTGGTACTGGCTAATGCTTCCAACAGCAGGCCACAAAGCACTATCAGCATTTCGCCAATACAAAAAATTACCAAAGTCTGATTGAAAAAAAGCAGCAGAAATTTTAGATTCAAAGCCTTTCAATTTAGTAGGCTTATATCTTAAACTACCAGTCACCCTTTTGTTTATAAAGTTCTCTGTAACCCTATACCCTTGATCGTTTAGGTAATATGCACCAATAGTAAAATCAATAGACTTATATTTTTGAGCATGGAAAAAACTGAGCCCATTGCTGCCTCTTGTACCACTCCAAAACTTTTGGTTGATATTATAAGGGTTGTCATACTTTCCATTAAATACTTGCAGTTTGGTCATTGGTTTTGTTGGTGCTTCAGCTGTTTTTAAATGAATAATTCCATTTAAGGCACCTGAACCATAAAGGGCTGAAGAAGCACCTTTGATGACTTCAATTCTTTCAATATTCTCGAGCGGAATAGCATCCCATTTGATATCATTGGCATCGGCACTGATCATTGGTAACCCATCAACCAACATTAATACCCTGCTGCCTGCACCATAACTAAAACCACTTCCCCCTCTTATATTGGCTTGGCCATTGATAATGTTCACGCCAGGTATATTGTCTACAGCAGCATCTAGTTTTACGGTATTGTTATTTTCAATTAATTTTTCAGGTTTTAATATATCTATAGAGACTGTCACTTCACCTATCTTTTGTTCACGCTTACCCGCTGAAAGCACCACTTGGTCTAGGGCTTGTATTTGTGGTTGCATATATATAATAGTAGGTAAAGCTTCAGCTACAAAAGTGACAGATATATAGTTTACATGTTTACAAACAATACTTTCTTTGCCATCTATCTTAATATTAAAATTACCATCAGCATTGGTAGTATATAATAATTTTTTTTGGTTATAAAATCTAGCACCAACAATGGGCAAACTATCATCAGCTGAAAGAACTTTTCCAATAAATGTTTGTGAAAATATAGTTGAATGATATATGCACAAAAAAAAGAAAAAATATATACTTTTAAACTGCATATATGGATTGATTATTTAATAACCTTTATATTTTTGATTGGTATTTTAAAAGTTTATGAGGAAACTTATTCTGTAAAGGAATAGTATATTTTAATCCCCTACCCTCACCAACTACTTTTACCAAACCCATCTCTTCAAATTCAGCAAAATCTCTTTGAATGGTCTTGCGATTTACTTCATACTTATCGTATAAATCTTTGGTTTGCAATACACCTGTTTTATATAATTCGTTAATAAGTGATACTTGTCTTTCGTTTAAAGATTCTATAGCATCAGTTTTAAGTAAGTATCCCATTTCAAAAACATAATTTACAATGTTTTTAAGCTGTGGCGATAATTTATCAAACTCTGACCTGCTTTTAAAATGGTTATGCAATCTATCTTGAAGATATGATAAATTCTTTGAATATATATCTAAACCCCAATTGACAAACGAAGTAAAATCTATTTGTGTTTTGGTGTCAACTTGTTTTATTTGTTGTTTTAACTGGTTTTGAAACTGAACATATACTTCTTTGTTTTCGAAAATGGCTTTCTCTGTAATTAGCAGTCCACCTAAGGTCATGTTGTGTTTCATTAACCAATAAAACTGAAGGATACGGGCTAGTTTAGGGTTGGTAACACCAAATGGTCCATTAACCAAAACAAAGCCATGTAACATCCACGATTGAACCAATGGAGAATATTGAGTATCTTCGTTTAACCATTGCACAAAAGCTGCAATACCAGAGTCATATAATGCTGAAAGGTCTACCCCTCTAAATTCATATATCTGGCTGGTGAATAAATCAAGTGTTTTGTTGACACCCGGATATGCAAAAAACAAACGCTGCATATCATGTATCATATATACATCTAAGGGTTTGTTCACTCTGTTAAACAGAAACATTTCAGCTTGATAATAGCCATAAATTTCTTGTTCAAATCTTTCGAGTGGTTGTTTAACGTTGTTTACAATAAGTCTCACGTTTTCAAAATCGTAATCTATTCCTTCAAGAGCTGTTGCGTAATGAACTCGAAACAAAGCTGAGGTAAGTCTCTCTTCGTTTATCAGGTCGCTGTTTAACTGAATAAAATTATATATAGAAACCAATTTGGAATATTGAGCAATTGTTTCATCTATTTTAGGAGACAATTGACAAACAGGTTCATATACTTTTTCAAGTAACATACTGCGAATATATAATACATGCTACAACATTACACAATCAAGGTGTTTGAAGCTTTGCAGTTATTCACATTTGCACACTTTTTACACATCCATTTCATATAGTTTTTGTTTGTAAATATTGAGAAAAGATGATGTTGCACATGTGCAAAACTTTATTGGATATAAAATGACAATTAACTGCAAATAGATTTAATCAAATTAGGCAATATATACCAAGTAAAACTAAAAAAACCATAAGTAATTATACTTAATCTGTAAAAAAACTTAAAAAACTACTTTAATAAGTTTTATATTTGTTTATCAAATATACACCATGAAAAAAATATTTAATCTTATATATATATTGCTTAGCTGCAGTACATATACATTTTCTCAAAGCTTAGATTACAGTGTGGGTATAGGAAGCAATATGCAACTAAAACCTTACAAGAAAGTGATGGGAATTGATACAATTAATGGTGTTGTTTCATTTTCAAATCAGTATTTTGACCATTATTCATTTGAAGGTCATTTAGGAACTCCAGGGTATAGTGAAGATGGTTATGAGCAAGTATCTTATGATGAAATCAGTAAAAAATATTCATCCTCTCAACAATTTGGTTTAGATTTAAAAGGTGGATCAATAGGAATTGAAGATGTATTTTCAATTATCTTAAATAGAAGTAGGACTTATTTATTTTTCAGTTATTCAAAAGACTTTATTTGTAGAAAAGATACCTTTATAAAAAATTATCCAGATGTTAGATTTAAAGATATTGGAATTGCATATTTTAATGACTTTGTAAACAACTGGGTAATTTTTACCAAAAAAAGTTTAAGTGGGACAGATGAACAAATTAAATCTATAGCAATGGATGAGCAAGAGAATATGTATATATTGGGAGAGTATGGTCGTCCTTTTTTTCAGATGGATAGTTTACAGTTGAAGGCTATTACATCTGCAGACCATCAAGATTATAATGATTTTAAAAATTTTTTCTTAATAAGCTTAGATAAAAATGGGAACATGCGTTGGGGTAAAAAACTTTGGGTTGGAGAAGGTAGTTTAAGAAACCTCACTTATAATAAAGACTATGGACTTATGCTATCTATATATAATGGCACCTATATTGATAGCTTTGTGTATGATACTAAGTGGTATACACACAAGAAACCAATATACCCCACCCTCAACAACTATTTAATGTTTATAGATACAAACGGCTCTTTATATAACTATCACATAACATTAAACAAAAAAAATTCAACAACAGAGAGAAGTGTTATTCTCCATGCCCATATACCCCATACCGCAAGCAATTATGTAATATCTGCATATAAAGATGATATAAAAGTAGGAAATGACAGTGTAATATGCAAACGAAATATTTCTGGATTTTATCAAAAATGTTTTTATATGTGTAAGGTAAACAAAGACAATATACAATACGCCAAACCATTAAATTTTGACATGTGGCATTACAAACCTGGAAGTTTAGATTATGCCATACAAATAGAAGACTTAAAAGCTGACACTGCTGGCAATTTTTATATACTGGGTACATTTGGCGATAGCCTAAGAATAGGCAAGCAAATAGTTGCCCCTTACAGCAAGCAAGATGTGTTTTTAGCTGCCTTTGATAGCAATGCTCAGTTACTTTGGTTGCAAACTGGCCATGGCGTCAAAAACGATAGCAGTTTTGCCTCTTCTATGGTGGTATGGCGTAATCAAGTTACGATAAATGGATATGTAACAGATAGTTTTTATTGGGAAAATCAATTCAAAGACAATGAAAAATATAGGCATATGTTTATTGCTAGGTTTGAGACACACCATACCGGGGTGGATATGCTTAATACATTAGACGACATGGCTGTACTTGAAGTGTACCCAAATCCTACTCAAGATATACTCAATATTGTAATGGAACACAACGGTAAAACTAGCATCAAACTATATGACATCAGCGGCAAAGAGGTAATGTATATACAAACTAACAAAACTTATCAAACCAATATAGATATTTCTGCTCTACCTTCAGGTATGTATTATCTTAAAGCAGAAGGCGACACTTGGCAAGCTGGGAAAAAAATAATGAAGAGATAATATATATATATTTTTAAAACTTCACCACCTCAACTTCCACTCTTCTATTGGCCTCCATCTCTACTTCGTTATTAGGATTAGGGAATAGCATTTTTTTGCATCCAAAACCAATAGTAGAAAGTCTGCTTTTGTCTATATGATGACTTATTAAAAAATCATATATAGTTTTGGCTCTATCGTCAGATAAAGTTTGACTAAATACTTCTCCTTTTGTACAACCGTTTATATGGCCGCAAATTCTTATTTCGAGTTTATTATTTTGCTGCATCAACAACAATAATTTCATCATGACTGGCACTGAAGTAGGCAATACCACAGCTTGGTCTCCATAAAAATTAATGTGTTGCATTTGGTAGGTTTTTCCTGCTTCAAGTTCTGACATTTGTGTGTTAATCTTAACCTCTTTACTAGAAGTCAATTCTGCACTATTCAATGTTTGACTGTTAAAGAAAAAATGGCCATTATAAAAAAACATAGAATAATTGGCTTTGCCTGACACTGGTACTTTTAGTTCATATATACCGCTATCATTTGCTGTTGTTTTTGCTATAACTTCACTGGTAGCGTCATTAATAATTGACACATCGGCTGCAATGCCATTCTTGTTTTCTGAATCAATGATTTTACCTGTTATTTTTACTTCTCTGCTTAGTTCAAATATAAGTTTAAAACCTTTACCATTGCTGGTGTTGTTATCAATATATAGCAACCAAACATCACCTTTATTTACATTAATAGGTTTTACAAATTGCTTGCCTGGCCCTTCAGTTACTGATGCATTTTCACTTTCAAACATCATTCCTGTGATTCCCCCGTTTTGCGGCGTATTTCTACTTAAACAAGACACTTCAGGTTTTACCAGTCCTGTATATATATCTTGTTGAATGGTTGTTTTGTTAGATACTTTAAAAAATGCAAAATCATAATCGTTCAGCGAATCCAATGGCTTGAGTTTAAAAGTGAGTATAGCGGTATAAGGAATTTCAACATAATACCAAGCACTGTGTTTTTCTTTAGAAATTAAATAAGGAAATTTTTTATTTTCATTAGCGTAATCTTTAATATCACCAGCATTCAGTGGAGAGTTTGAGCACACATATTTTTTTTGTTTGCTTAATTGTATAGTTATGGCGTCTTTTATATCAGAAGCAAACCCTACTGGCTGGTATTCTTGAGCTATAGCTATAGTTGAAATGGCTATCAGAAAAATAGCAAAAATCCAATTTTTCATTTTATATACGTTTGGTAAACAATTATAACCAATAATCCTATGCAATATTGTTTAAGAAATTTTTTGAGATTAGCTATTCAATCTTAAAATGCAATTAATAGAAGTTTTTACAAAAAAAAGATTTAAAAAAACTATGGGAATTCATATATATGAATTAACTTTGTGTTTCAAATTTTAATAAATCAAGATTCAAATGAAAAAATTAATGTTTTTATCAGTGATGGCTTTAGGAGTTATGTTTGCAACTGCTCAAGAGCCTACTAAAAAATGCTGCAGCAATAAAAAAGCTTGTTCAGAGCAAACTAAAAAAGAGTGTAAAGACGGCGATAAAAAAGCTTGTTGCAAAGACAAAAAAGCTTGTAGTGGAAAAGACCATGCAAAAGGTGGTGAATCTAAACCAGCTTCTAAACCACAAAACGCTCAATAAGACTTTTGTAAAAAATAAAAAACCACTCGTTGAGTGGTTTTTTTTATGCCCATATTTTTACGATTTTATTCTACCCAATCAACTAAAAACAAATTGGTGTCTTTAGTCCCGTTGTTGTTTCTATTTGACGAAAAAACCAATTTCTTACCATCAAAAGAAAACATAGGAAAGGCGTTGAAATTACTTTCAGTGGTTATTTGTTCTAAACCTGTTCCATCCTCATTTATCATATATAATTGAAAGTTATAACCTCTACTTTCAGGAGTAGCTTTATGGTTAGAAGAGAATATAATTTTCTTACCTGATGGATGGTAAAATGGAGCCCAATTGGCTTTCCCTAATTTTGTTATTTGTTTTAAGTCTGAACCATCTATATTGATTGTATATAATTCCATATTGGTAGGAGCTACAAGCCCCATAGACAACAATTCTTTATACTCTTTTATCTCTTGCTCTGTTTGGGGCCTACTGGCTCTAAATACCAACTTCTTGCCATCAGGCGAAAAAAATGCACCGCCATCATATCCTAATAGATTAGTCACTTGTTTGATATTCTTACCATCTATATCCATTATATATAAATCTAAGTCGCCATTTCTAGAACTTGTAAATACAATTTTATCACCTTTAGGACTAACGGTTGCTTCTGCATCATACCCGGGGCTGGCTGTTAAAACATTCATATTATTGCCGTTAATAGTAGAGGTATATATATCAAAGTTGTTATATACACCCCAAAGGTATTTGTGGGCAGCCCATGTGGGAGGAGTTGGTTGTTGTGGGCAATCTTTTGAAGCAGCATGTGTGCTTGCAAAAACAATGTTTTTATTACCAGGCATAAAATAACTACATGTAGATCTTCCTTCGCCATTGCTCACTGGAAAAATCTTGAACTCTTTGTTGTTGTCAGTAATATCCATTGTGTAAATTTGATCACACATAATTTCTTCACTAGGATTGGTTTTCTGGAATGTGAGCATTTTATTATTAAAACTAAAATAAGCTTCAGCATTATCACCCCCAAAAGTCAACTGCTTTATATTTTTGAAATGTTTTTCAGAAATAGGCTCATCAGCACTCTTAAATGATAGAGCTGTAATTACGATAGATAGCAATAGTAATAATTTTTTCATATTGACTGAGTTTATAGTCTTTGAAACTCAAATTTAGGATAACCTTTTTCGCCTTTGTTGTTGTAATAATCAATAAATCTTAACTTATAATAATAGCCTTTTTTGCTTTTAATGATATAAGTAACATGACTTCTAGTAACGTATTTACTTGAAGTTTGGCTATATGTTTTCCAATCATATCCTATAACGTCGTCTTGTTTATAATATTTCAATGTCTTTACAAATGAAAGATTTAAATTTTCGTACCCAGTTGTAGAGTCTTTTGCACAACATACTACATTAGGATTGAGTAAAACGCCCCTAACTATATATGACAAAGGTGGATTGTATTCATGGTAGATTTGAGCATAACTGGTAAACAGTATATCCCATTTGTTTCTTGTAGGTTCTATTTCAGGAAGGTAAGTACCCCCATTTTCGAAATTAAAATAAACAAAGTTTTTAGAATCGTTCTTCATGATTATGGCTGAGTCTAAATCAGAACCATCCAAATTGGCATACTTTATTTTATACCTTCTATCATCTACAAAATGTATTTGAAATTTTTTATATCTTTCTTTTGCAGCTCTGGTATCACCTCTATCAATTATATATATATATCCTTTGCCTTTTAGCACCATAGGGAAGGGAGGCCCACGAAAACCCCATTCGCCAATAGCTGTAGAGTCTAAGTCGCCATTGTTGGCATCAGACAAAAACAAATAATTTTTAGTATATGTTGTATCCCAATTTCTACAATTGGTATTGATAGCTTTTACCAATAAGCCTCCATTAAGTTTTATATGCCATCCATGATCGTTAGATTCAAAAGCAAGCTCCCAAGATCTATTTTTGGATGAAAATGTTTTGTTTGAATCAATGTCGTAATACACTTGGTTTTCGTATGAAGACCCTAATTCAATTTCAGAAACTTTTGAAGGTCCAGGTGGAGGTAAAACAACTGCTTTGTCTTTTTTCTCACATGAGCTAAAAATCAATAGTAACAGTGTATATAAAATAAATATTTTTTTATACATTATAGATAATATTTTAAGTTAATAAAACCAGTTCTTCCATAACCCATAATAGCAGAATTTCCTGAATTGTTATGAAAACCACCTGGGTTGCCAGTTGTATTCACATTCTTTATATTCAATATGTTTTTCAAGCCTAATGTTATATGTAGCTTGTTTTTGTAAAAGGCTTTAAAAACTGATGCATCCATCCAATGGTATGATCCAATGGTATATAAACTGGTGCTTTGAGCGTTGTCTGACAATATATAATTTGTTTGTTTACCATTAAACTTATAAAACAGTGAAAAGTCAATTTTTGTGCGTTCCCATTTAATATTTAATTGACCATTAAACTCATGTATATTGTTTTTATAATCGTTTAAGTTAAATTTACTTTGAACATTCATTAATCCATATCCTCCTTTTAAAGATATATTTTTATATTTAACTTGAGCTAAAAGAGTACCGCCAATATTTCTAAATTCATCAATATTTTTATAGGTATATTCATTGATAATTAAGTTGGTGGCAACCAATGAAATCATATTATATAAATGATTAAAGTATAACGAACCATTTATTGTAACTGACAATTTTCTTAACTTATGTTTCTTTTCAAAATCTAAATTAAAATTATCGCTGGTTTCTTGAGTTAAGTTTTCATTTCCAATAATTCTGTGGTTTTGGTCTACAAAGTATAAGTTTAATTCTTTTAAACTTGGAGACCTATAACCTTTAGCATATGAAAACCTATATGTTGAGTTTATATTAGGTGTGAATTTTATATTTAATGCAGGCATAATAGGTAAGCCAAATTTGCTATTCCAAGCCGATCTAGTTCCTAATCTTAACAACCATTTGTTGTTTGGTATATATTCTATATTGCCAAATGCAGCAATATCTGTAATTGTTTGTTTTTCGTTTGTCAGTTTTTTGCCTAAAGCTATGTCGTGTGTATATTCATATCCAATTTGCCACTGTGTTTTTTTATTTTCATGAACAGCACTGTAAGTACCTCTACTCATATAAGTAGTAAACAAATTTGTGTCTTGCTCATCAACCCCAGGGGTTAAGGTTTGTTGTAAAGTTACATGGTCTTTATAATAGGTATTTTTTTCTCTTTTATATAATTGAACCGATGAAACTATATTTAATTGATGTTTGTTGTTAAACTTTTTTTCAAAATTTAATATACTATTATATCTATAAGTTTTGTAATATTGATCTAATGAATATGCTTCATATGGTGTAATGTTTACATTTCCTTTGGCTGACAACAATTCTTGATAATAATTGAGTTGTACTCTTAAGAATGAACTTTTACCTAATTTAAAACTCAATTGGTTTTCGATAAAATATTGCGTTTTAGGTTTCCACAACTGTTGTCTAGCTTGTGGCAAAGTATCCCAACCTCCAAAGAAATTTCGTCCACCATATATGCTATATGAAATATTTTTAACTGCAAAACCTATTCTAGCGTCAACATTATATCTACCAATGGTTTCATAATATGTATTTAATTGTCCTGTTATTTTTTTGAAAGAATTTTTTTTGGTTATAAGATTAATAACACCTGCGAGTGCATCACTACCAAAATTAACTGCCATAGGGCCTTCTATAATTTCTATTCTTTCTATATTACTCAAATTTATTTGAGATAAATCTATATTACCGTTTTCTCTTCCTATCAATGGTACACCATCTATTAAAATTTTTATGTTCTGCCCGCCAATACCTCTGATAGAAGCTGTTGCACCAAGTATTTGGTCGTTGCTTTGTTTGAAATTTAATTCATTAATCAAAACATCTTTTAATGAAACTGCTCCTAATTGTTGAATCTTTTTTGAATCAATAATCGTAATTTTTTGAGGTGCGTTTTCAACTTTTTTCGATTCAGTTTGTCCTGTGATAACTACGCCACCAAGTTCAGTTTTTGAATCTTTTAAAATTACTTTTACTTGTGTTTCGCTATATGATTTTTGGATTGGTTCATACCCAATTCTATTGATTTGTAGAGTGAAAGGTAACTCAATATCTAACTTAATTTTACCAGCAAAATCAGTTATATATAATTTGTTCTTATTATTATTAGTATGAATATATACATTAGTTTCTGTTAATGGTTCATTATTTTCATTTATAACAGAAATCACCACTGCATTTTTAGTTTGTGCAGTGGTGACTTTTGTTAAGGTCAAAAGAACAATTAAAACAAAAATTTTATTCATTAATAATCAATTTGAAACTAACACTACCTGTATTGGTTTCAATTTTTACTATATATAAACCTGAATGTATGTTTTCAGTATTTAAACCTAAAGTGTTAATTCCGTTTTTAACAACCACTTGGTTGTTAAATACTTGTTGGCCATTCATATTATAAACAATCATTGCTGCATTGTTATCATTAATAATTGAATTGAATATTATATTGGCATTGGTTTTAGCAGGATTAGGATATACACCTAAAGCTGTAAAATTTGAAGTAATGCTATTTAAACCTGTGTTCATAGCACCTCCATTTAATATGATATTACCATTGGCAGCACCACCAAAACCTGTGAAAACAATTTTAGCTATAACCATACTGTCAGCAGTGTTTTTACGATTCATTCTAATAAAATAAACCAATGAATCTTCAAGAACCCAAGCATTTGTTCCATTGTCAAAAGTTTTCCAATCACTGCCTAAAGCATTTGTTTCTTTCTTAAACATCATGCTAGGGTTAAAAGGTGCATTGGTATCAACCCCTGATGCTTTTACCACTTCAACAGCTCTGTTGCTAAGTGCTCCAATTACAGGATACCAATCAAATGTACCTGGACCTGTAGGTACTAATTCAGTATATCTTGTAAACTTTAATTGCCAAGTTGAATCTACTGGTTCTTTATCTAAAACTAAATCAGATAACAATGATTGATATATAAATAATTTGTTTTTATAGTTTGCTCTATTCACGCTACCATACTTCATATCAGAATTGTCAATGTTTGCATATCTGAAAGTAAAAACTGAATCATATAGTAAAGTATCAATAGCTAATTTTTTAACTACCCCACCTGGTAAAACAATAATGTATAATGAATCACCAACAACATGTTTGCTTGTTTGGTTATAGTCACCCCATCCAAAATCGAATGGATTAGAAAAACCAGGAGCAGTAGAAGTAAAAGCATCTCTGTTCCAATTAAAATTCATGTCATGTAATTCAGGAAAGCTTTTCCAATTGGTAGTATCAAAAGTAGCAAATGCAGTAATATCAGCATTTGGAACTCTATACAATTTTACTCCTCTTCCACTGTTAATTCTGATTGAAGCCGATCTGTTTTGGGTGCTGAAAGCCAAGTGCCAGTCAGTATTGGTTGCTTCTTGTTTTTGAGCGTTAAAGACGTTGTAGTAAACATCATTGATATAGCCTGGGCCCATCACTACTGTGTCTACTTTTAAAATCTGTGCGTTTACTAGAGTAGTAAACAAAATACTTGAAAGTATTAATATTTTTTTCATGCTATATTATTTAAAATAATTGAAGCACGAAATTAGATAAATGCTGAAGCTATAATGTCAATTTAATGTAAAGAGAACCTATAATTCTAATGATAAAAATCATGTTTTTATTTAGCAATTAGGCTAACTTTGATTAATGATCAAAATCAATGCAGATTACCTTAGGGTAATTTGAAGTTCTTTTTCCAGTCTTTGAACGATGCGAGATATAGTCTTTTCAATAGTTTCATCGGTTAGGGTCTTTTCAGAATCTAACAATTTTAAACCAATAGCATATGACTTCTTACCAGATTCTATTTTATCGCCTGTATATATGTCAAAAAGGATAACTTCTTGTAATATTTTCTTTTCGGTTTGTTTGATTAATTCACTAACCTGACCAAAGGTTATTTTTTCGTCTAACAAAAGTGACAAATCACGTCTAACAGATGGAAATTTAGATACAGGTTGGTATATAATTTTTTTCTTAAGATACAATTGACATAAAAAATCCCAATCAATTTCAGCATAAAACACAGGAGAATTTATATTAAATTGTTTCAAAAGTTTATCATTTACAAAACCAAATTCAGCAAATTCTTTTTGTTTAAAAGTATAGATTCCTCTTTCATCTATAAATTCATTTGATTTACTTTCAAAAAGATAGCCCTTTATTCCGGCTACATTAAATATATTCTCTAGAGCAGATTTAATAAAAAAATAACCTGCTTCTCTTGGTTTGTTTTCGTAGTTCTCTGGTTCTCTATTTCCACTAGTTATTATTGCTAGTTTCTTATACTCTTTAAAACCTTTTTCGCCTTTCTTAAAATAGGTTTTGCCAAATTCATATAGCATCAAATCATGAATTTGTCTATTTTTGTTGTAGCTTATTGATTGCAACGAAGTGTGCAACAAGCTTTGTCTTAAACTGCTTAAATCGCTACTCAAAGGATTGAGTAAATTTACAGAATCTTCTGGATTTAACAATGAAACGTGAGGAACAAGCGAATTTGTCATCATTTCACAAAATCCATTTGAAGACAAAAACTCTGAAATTTCATTTTTAAAACTATGGAACAAATTTTCATCACTTAAACTTTGACTGCTCAGCATTTGTTCAGGAAAGTTGATTTTATTTAAACCATAAATTCTGAGTATTTCTTCAGTAACATCTGCTTGTCTTGTTACATCGCTTTTGAACGCAGGTATTTTAATATTAAGAATTTGACCCTTATCTTCTATAACATCAATTTCAAGTCTTTTTAAGATAGATAAAACTTCAGACTTATCTATTTTTTGACCAATCAATTTTTCCATATCCTCTAGGGAATAATTGATGTTTATTGGATTAATTTTTTGACTATAAACATCAAAAACTTCAGACGATATAATTCCGTTTGCATGTTCTACTATTAGCTCAGCTGCTTTATGCAAAGCATTCACAACACTTTCAGGATCAGTTCCTCTTTCAAATCTAAAAGATGAATCGGTACTTATTCCATGTGATTTAGCTGTTTTTCTAATAGTAGCAGCGTTAAAAAAAGCACTTTCTACAAATATTTCTGTGGTACTTTCACTCACCCCTGAAAACAAACCACCCATAACACCAGCCATAGCCATTGGTTCATCAGCATTATAAATCATTAATTCAGAACCAGTGAGTGTGCGTTCTATTTTGTCTAGTGTCGTAAACTTTTGGCCTTCAAAAGCTTTTCTTACAATAACTTTATTGCCCGCAATTTTTTTACTATCAAAAGCATGAATCGGCTGACCCAAGGTGTGCAATATATAATTTGTAATATCTACTACATTATTTATTGGGTTTAAACCTATAGAAAGTAAGAAGTTTTTTAACCAAGTCGGACTTTCTTTAATTTGAATATTGGTTATATACAAACCTGCATATCTTGGACAATCATCATTATTTTCAATTGTAATTGAAAATGGTTTATCAGTGTTCTGAATACTAAAATAAGATGGTGTAACCATATCTCTATTTAGTAAAGCACTTAAATCTCTAGCAACACCAATATGAGACGCCGCATCACCTCTGTTAGCTGTTAATCCTATTTCAAAAATTATGTCGTTACCTATATCAAATATTTCAGAAGCTGGTTTACCTATTACAGTATCAGTTGGTAATACCATTATCCCTTCATGGCTAGTACCTAATCCTAATTCGTCTTCAGCACAAATCATCCCTTCAGATACCTCACCTCTTATTTTGCTTTTTTCAATTTTTATTACTGATCCATTTGAGGGATATAAAAAAGTTCCTACAGTAGCTACTAAAACTTTTTGTCCTATAGCAACATTAGAAGCACCACATACTATCTGCAAAGGAGAATCAGTGCCAACATCAACTTTAGTTACTTTTAACCTATCAGCATTAGGATGCTGCTCGCAAGCTAACACATGACCAACTTTCACGCCTAAAAGTCCGCCTTTGATTGTTTCAAAAGATTCAATTGACTCAACCTCTAACCCACAACCTGTAAGAAGTTTTTCAATTTCTTCAGGTGACTCTTTTAGTTGAATAAAATCGTGTAATTTATTATAACTTATTTTCATAAAACGCCACAAAAATACATCTACTTCATAGAGTCTGAATGATTATTTCAATAATTTATAATTAGTAATCAAGAATATTGAAATGAATTGAATGTAATAACACCTAATTTTACCATTAAATACTATATTTGCACCAAAGTCTAACCAAATGAAATGTGACCATAAATCAGATAACTCAACATGCAGACTTTGTTCTGCAGGTTTAAACTTATTTATGAACGATTTGCCTAGCGAATTAGAACTAGAACTAAATTCTTTAAAAAAGAACATCAAGTTAAAAAAAGACCAAGTCCTTTTTCATGAAGGGAGTGTGCCGTTAGGGCTTTATTGCATTGATTATGGTAAAATTAAATTAAATATGATTGGTTCTGATGGTAGAGAACATATCATTAGACTTTTAAAAGACGGGGAAGTTTTGGGATATAGGGCATTGCTTAGTGGCGACCACTATAAAGCTACTGCTACTGCTATAGAAGATGCTGAAGTATGTTTAATACCAAAGGTAATTGTAGATAAAATAATTTTAAAATCAGATAGATTTTTAAAAGAATTAATTAGAAAATTATCAACTGACCTTACCAATGCCGAACAAAGTGTTACCAGTATTGCACATAAATCTTTAAGACAAAGAGTTGCTGAATCTATCATTCATTTAAAAGACATTTATGGTTTTGAAGAAGACAATCAAACTATAGCTGTAGTTTTGTCTAGAGAAGAAATTGCTAGTGTAGTTGGTACTGCCACAGAGTCTATCATCAGACAACTGTCTGACTTAAAAAAGGATGGTATGATAGAATTAGATGGTAAGCGAATAAAAATATTGAATGAAAATAAGTTAATGGTTACTGCTGATAAGTAACTTCTTGATTTTTATCATAAACTTTACTGATTTTTATCATAATTTAAACTTTACTAAATACCGAATCTTACGACTCAATTAAGAGAGTCGTGAAAGTTAATTATTCAAACCAAATAGACAAACAAGAAGTAACCTTCTGTTTTCATTGTGGAGATCCTTGTCCTGATTTAGATTTAATATACCAAGAAAAATATTTTTGTTGTGATGGATGTAGATTTGTATATGAAATTTTAGACAAAAATAACTTATGCAATTATTACGAATTAAATGCACATCCTGGAAACACGCTTAAAGCCCCTAAGGCTTCAAAAAAATATGATTATTTAGCTGAGCCTGCTATTGAAGAAAAATTTATAAGTTTTAGAAACAAACACTATAGCGTTGTTACACTTTACTTACCAGGAATACACTGCAGCTCATGTCTTTGGTTGCTTCAAAACTTAAACAAATTTGATGCAGGCGTTTTAAATAGTATCGTTTCATTTGAGAAGAAAGAAATTAAAGTTATATATAAACATCAAAAGACTAGTTTACACAAGATAGTTAAACTTATTGATTCTTTAGGATATCCACCATCAATCACTTTTGAAGATATATATAATAAAAAGAAACCAGAAAGTTCTAAAGCTATATTATATAAAATAGGTGTAGCTGCCTTTTGTTTTGGAAACATTATGATGCTGAGTTTTCCTGACTATCTTACATCAGAAACTATTGACCCCTTCTTAGGTAAATTTTTCAGAATACTTTCATTTGTATTGTCATTACCAGTATTGTTTTATTGTGCTTCTGAGTTTTATAAACCTGCATTTAAAAGTTTAAGACATGGTTTTATTAATATAGACTTACCTATTGTTTTCGCCTTGCTTATGGCATTTGGGGTAAGTATTTATCATATTTTCTTTTTAAATGAAGGCGGGTATTTAGATTCAATGGCTGGCATAGTATTTTTTATGCTTGTAGGAAGGTGGTTGCAAAACAAAACTTATAACAATATATATTTTGATAAAAACTATCAATCATTTTTACCTGTATCGGTTACACAAAAAATGTATAATCAAGTAAAAAATGTACAAGTAAAAGACATCGTTGTTGGTGATATTATTGTTGTGAAATATGGTGAAATTATACCTTTTGATGGAATAATTAAAAATGGTTTGGGTATTATAGATTATAGTTTTATAACTGGCGAAACTGCAACAGAAAATATAGAAAAAGGTGAAAAAGTATATGCAGGAGGAAAACATTTAGGAACACAGCTAGAACTTGAAGTAACAACACCCTATGATAAAACAAATATTGCAGAATTATGGCAAGCAAATAATAGTAATAAAATATATCAAACTCCTTCAAGATTATATATTCAAAAAATAAGCAGGTATTTTGCACTATTACTTATTTTTATCGCTATTGGTGCAGGGGTTTACCATTTTGGCGAAGGTTGGAATATGACTATAAAAACTTTTACTTCTGTACTAATTGTAGCTTGCCCTTGTACATTACTCTTATCCCATACTTTTACTGATGGTTTTATGTTGAACCAATTAGCCAAAAAAGGTTTATTTATAAAGAATACCATGATACTAGATGAAGTTGCAACTATTAAACATATAGTATTTGATAAAACTGGTACTTTAACAGATACTTCAAATATGCAAATTACATATCAAGGAGAGGAATTAAACACAAGAGCAAGATCGTATATATATAATTTAACAACCAACTCAGGACATCCATTAAGCAATAGTATTAATGAGTTTATAGGCAAACAACCTTTATTGAATATAGAAAATTATAAAGAATTGATTGGACTTGGACTAGAAGGTATCATTGAACATCACAGTATAAGAATTGGAAGTGCTGAATTTATGAATGTTTCAGCACCTGAAAAATCAAATAAAACAATTATATATATATCAATTGACAATAAGATATATGGCTACTTTGAAGTATTTCAAAGTTATAGAAAAGATTTACAACATTTATTTAACAAGTTAAAATCTAAATATGCTTTGTGGTTGATGAGTGGCGATAAAGACTATGATAGAAAGCTACTTGAACAATATATACCCAGCAAAGAAAACATATTTTTTGAATTAAAACCACAAGAGAAACAAAACAAAATAAAATCATTAAAACTAGAAGGGAAAACGATGATGGTAGGTGACGGTTTAAATGACTTGGCGGCTTTTAATGAATCTGATATTGCTGTAGCCGTTTGGAATGATGAAACCAGTTTTACACCCGCATGTGACATCATAGTTCAAGGAAAAAACTTGAACAAAATGGACCAGTATATAAGCTACATGAAAAATGAGCGTTTGGTAGTTTATTTTTGTTTTGGTATCTCGTTATTGTACAATATTGTAGGAATTACTTTTTCAGTTTGTGGAATGCTATCACCACTAATAGCTGCCGTGTTAATGCCTATAAGTTCTTTTTCAATTATTTTGTTTGCATATGCCATTACAAATTATTTGAACAATAAATACCTTAAAGATTTATGACAAAAATCATAAATATTACTGACCATTCTCATGTTTTAAGCATCTTAACAACCTTTTTTTTGTAACTTCAATTATGAACATAATAATATTGATTATATGCTGTAGCATCTTGTTAGCCGGTGGTTTTTTAATTGCCTTTTTGGTCAGTGTAAAAAAAGGAGCCATGGATGATGAGTATGCCGAATCAGTTAAAATTTTATTCGAAAACGATAACAAACAAAATAATTTATAAAGTATGAATATAGAAACTTTTCATTACGACAACAAAACCGTCAAATTCTTTGCTTATGCCACCATTGTATGGGGAGTAGCAGGAATGGTTGCTGGTTTATTAGCCGCTCTTCAAATGTACTTGCCGGTTATGAATTTCAACTTACCTTTTACTACATTCGGAAGGATAAGACCATTACATACTAATGCTGTAATATTTGCATTTGTAGGAAATGGTATTTTTACAGGTGTTTATTATTCATTACAAAGACTATGTAAAGCAAGAATGTATAGCGATACCCTGAGTAAAATACATTTTTGGGGATGGCAATTAATTATAGTTTTAGCTGCAGTGACACTTTTGGCTGGTTTTACTACAGGTAAAGAATATGCAGAGTTAGAATGGCCAATTGATATTTTAATAACTCTTATATGGGTAATCTTTGGTATCAATATGTTTGGAACTATTATCAAAAGAAGAGAAAAACATTTATATGTTGCCATATGGTTTTATATAGGTACATGGGTTACTGTGGCTATGTTGCATATAGTTAATTCAATTGAATTACCTGTTTCATTATTTAAAAGCTATTCATGGTATGCTGGGGTTCAAGACGCTTTAGTTCAATGGTGGTATGGTCACAATGCAGTGGCATTCTTTTTAACAACCCCATACTTGGGTTTGATGTATTACTTTTTACCTAAAGTGGCTAATAGACCAGTATATTCATACCGACTATCAATTATACATTTTTGGGCGTTAATATTTATATATATATGGGCTGGACCTCATCACTTAATATATACAGCACTTCCTGATTGGGCTCAATCATTAGGTACAGTTTTCTCAATAATGCTTATAGCTCCATCTTGGGGTGGTATGTTAAATGGATTATTTACTTTAAGAGGTGCTTGGGATAAAGTGCGTGAAGAACCAGTTCTTAAATTTATGGTGGTGGCTATTACTTGTTATGGTATGGCAACTTTCGAAGGACCCTTATTATCAATTAAATCAGTAAATGCAATTTCTCACTATACTGATTGGACCGTTGGACATGTTCATATTGGTGCATTAGGCTGGAATGGATTTTTAACTTTTAGTGTATTGTATTGGTTAATTCCAAGATTATTTAACACAAAGCTATTTTCTAAAAAACTAGCTGAAACACATTTTTGGATTGGTACCATAGGTATATTGTTATATGCGGTACCATTATATTGGGCTGGATTTGCACAAAGTTCAATGTGGAAACAATTTACTGAAGAAGGTCAATTAAAATATCAATTCTTAGAAACTGTTACACATATCATACCTATGTATGCCATGAGAAGTATAGGTGGAGCATTGTATCTAGTTGGCTTTATTATCATGATATATAATATAGTTAAAACTGTTAAACAAGGTTCGTATATAGGTGATGAAGCTGCACAAGCTGCTCCATTAGCCTTAACAACTGATGACCATGATTCAAAAGGATACTGGCATAGAAAAGTTGAACGTAGACCATTCCAAATGTTAATCGTGAGTTTACTATTAGTATCAATCGGTGGATTGGTAGAGTTAATTCCAACATTTGTCATTCAATCAAACGTTCCAACTATTGCTTCAGTAAAACCATATACACCTCTTGAATTACATGGAAGAGATATATATATAAGAGAAGGCTGTTATACATGTCATTCGCAAATGGTAAGACCTTTTAGAGATGAAGTAGCTAGATATGGAGAATATTCGAAAGCTGGTGAGTTTGTATATGACCATCCATTCCAATGGGGTTCAAAAAGAACCGGACCAGACTTGGCTAGAGAAGGTACTTTGAAGAAAAGACAAGCAGACTCTTGGCACTATAACCATATGTTAGAGCCTCAACAAATGTCACCAGGTTCTATTATGCCATCTTATCCTTGGTTGTTCGATAATCAATTAGACTTAAGTAAAACACCTTTAGTAGTAAATGCCATGATTAAATTAGGTGTGCCATACGAAAAAGATTATGCATCCAAAGCAAATGACGATTTGTTAGCACAAGGAAAACTAATCCAAGCAAGCTTGAAAAAAGACAATATAGATGTGAGTGAAAAAGACGAAATAGTAGCCATCATAGCTTACTTACAAAGATTAGGTACAGACATCGAAATTAAACCAACCACTACTAAATAATAAAGACATGAAATTTATCAATTATTTATCAAACACAGAAAACATACAGTGGATTGGAACAAGTGCCTTTATGTTGTTTTTTGTTTTCTTCTTAGTGATTATGATCAGAGCATTTATTGCTAAAAAATCAGAAATTAAAGAGTTAGAAGAGCTTCCTTTCAACGATCAAACAATTAATCAAAATAGTTAAGTTTATGAAAAATAATTTAAGTTATATATTAATAAGTGGCTTGCTTTTGATGGCAAGTCCATCGTTCTCAGCTACAGCAGCTTCATCAGACAGCACCAATGACTTTAATATTCTTATATATCTTTTAGTGGTATTGATGGTATTACTAGCATTGGTTATTGGTGGTTTGTCAATAGCTATTACCAAAGGAGTAAAAGCTGATATAAAAATATATAGAGCTAAAAATGCTAATGTAGCCAAAATGTTATTACCACTATTATTAGTAGGTACCAGTATTGCTGCTCAAGCTCAAGATGCTACAGCTGCAGCTACTCCTATTGAAAATTGGTATACTTCTACAAATGTGCTATTATTTATTATAGGATTTATAGCTTTTGAAGTTATAGTTATTTTTACATTACTATATACATTATATAAATTAGTCATCAGTAATAAATATTCACTATTAGCCGAATATCAACCAGAGAATACACCTCAAGAAATGTCATGGTTTGAGAAGTTTAACGATTTTGTTGAGCCAGAAAAAGAACATACTATTGATATGGGTCATGAATACGATGGCATTCGTGAATTGGACAACAAATTACCCGGTTGGTGGTTATATGGTTTTTATGGAACAATAGTATTTGCTTTTATATATATGTGGTATTACCATGTAAACAATGGACCATCTAGTAAAGATGAGCTTGCAGCAGCTATGCTTCAAGGTGAAAAAGACAAAGCTACTTATTTAGCTAAATCGGCAAGCAGTATAGATGAGAGCAGTGTAAAACTATTTAAAGGTGCTGCAGCCATAAGTTCAGGAAAAGAAATATTTACTAAAAACTGTGTGGCTTGTCATGGCAATATTGGACAGGGTGCACAAGTTGGTCCTAACTTAGTTGATGATTATTGGATACATGGTGGTAAAATAAATGATGTTTTCAAAACCATTAAATATGGATATCCTGAAAAAGGTATGCGGTCATGGAAAGATGATTTATCACCAATGCAAATGGCTCAAGTAGCTAGCTATGTCAAATCATTAAGAGGAAGCAATCCTGCTGGTGCAAAAGAAAAACAAGGCGAATTATATACTGAACAAGATTAATTAATAAGGCAACAAAAAATATAATGGAGGGTAATGATAAGGGATCTTTTAGAGATCATTTAGCTACAGTAGACCAACATGGTAAAAGAAATTGGATTTATGCCAATAAACCATCTGGTAGACTTTATAAGTGGAGAAGCATCGTAAGTTATATATACTTCATTATATTTTTTGGGTTGCCTTTTATATACTGGAATGGCCATCCGATATTTATGATCAATATACCCAAAGGCAAGTATATTGTTTTTGGTAAGATTTTTTGGTCACAAGATTTTTTTATCTTTGGCTTATCAATGATTATTTTTATCATACTCATTGCTTTATTCACCGCGGCTTTTGGTAGGTTGTTTTGTGGATGGGTTTGCCCGCAAACCAATTTTATGGAAATGATGTTTAGAAAAGTAGAATATTGGATAGAAGGAACAGCAAGTGAACAAAAAAAACTAAATGAATCTCCTTGGAATAGTAAAAAGATTGCTACAAAAACTATTAAACATGGATTGTTTTTTATATTAGCATTTATTATAGCCAATATCTTTTTATCATATATAATCGGGATAGAAGATTTATGGCATATAATTACTGACCCAGTTCAGTCGCATATACGTGGTCTTGTTTCTATCTCCTTTTTTAGTTTGGTCTTTTACGGAGTATATGCATTCTTTAGAGAACAGGCCTGCACAGTTGTTTGCCCATATGGTAGACTTCAAAGCATGATGATAGACAAAAATTCTATGATAGTTGCCTATGATTATAAAAGAGGTGAACCTAGAGGTAAAAACGACGAAACTCACGGCGATTGTATAGACTGTAATCTCTGTGTAAAAGTATGTCCTACTGGAATAGATATTAGAAATGGTCTACAAATGGAATGTGTAGGATGCACAGCTTGTATAGATGCTTGTGATAATGTAATGGAAAAAATTCATAAGCCTAACAAACTTATTCGCTATGCTTCTGAAAATACTATAGCCAATGGAACGCCTTTTATTCTTAACAAGAGAATGAAGTTTTATTCTTTACTTATCTTGATTTTGGCTTCTATTCTAACATTTGTTATTGCAACTCAAGAAGAGGTTGAAATTACTGTGATGAGAACGCCAAGTTTATTGTTTCAAGAAGTAGGCAAAGACAGTATCTCTAATTTATACAATATTAAATTATTGAATAAAACATATAATCAATTAAATTTGACAGTAAATGTATCAGACAATATTGGTAATACTAAAATAATGGGAGCAGAAACAATTAAGGTTAATAAAGAAGATCAAGGTGCTGCAACCGTTTTTGTGACATTGCCAAGGTCATATATCAAAAAAAGAAAAAGTAAAATTCATTTAAGCTTTTATAATGGACATGAATTGGTTCATGAAATTACAACAAATTTTATAGGTCCGGGTAAACATTAATTAATACAACTATGAATTGGGGATATAAATTATTAGTACTATATGTTTCATTTGCATTGATGATGCTTTATATGGTTTTTAGAGCTAACAATACCAAGTTTGATTTGGTATCTGATAAATACTATCAAGACGAGCTAAACTACCAACAATTAATTGACGCGTCAAAAAACAACAATGGTGATATGACTTCTGTTTTCAAAAATGAAAACGACATTCTAAGCATCACTGTACCACAATCGTTACGTAACAAATTTGACTCATCTGTGGTGTTATTGTATTGCCCTCAAAATGCTACATTTGACAAACAATATGTATATACAAACCCAACAGAATTTATATATACATTAGAAAAACAAAAATTGCCATTAAGCAACTACCAATATAAACTTTTTGTTTATAGCAAAGGTAAAATATTGTTTTACCAAGAACAGTAATGTATGCCGTTCAGATCTCTACAGGATTGTTTATGGGACTTGCAGCTAGTTTGCATTGCATGGGTATGTGTGGTCCCTTAAATATACTAATCAATGGCAATCAAAACATAAACAGTCAATATATAATTTTTACCAGTATATATCACATAGGTAGAATTTTAATGTATATACTAATTGGGTTATTATTTGGTTTTTTTTCTTCATTTCTGAACCTACAATATATACAAAACTTTGCCTCTTTTTTAGCCGCTTTTGTGATACTTATTTACTTAACTACTAGTATGAGTAAAAAAATGGAGCATTGGGTATCACAAACTTTTATATATAGCAAAGTACAACAACTTTTAAGCACTTTTATCACACAAAATACATATAAAGGCAAACTGTTTAGTGGAATGTTAAATGGATTATTGCCATGCGGATTGGTATATTTAGCGGCTACTACAGCGGCATTATCTTCAACTGTAATCCAAGGCGTTACCTTTATGTTTTCTTTTGGATTAGGAACTTTACCTGCATTGGTTATTTTACCTATGTTTGTTGGTAGCTTACAGCTCAAAAAATATAGTTATTTTAAGTATGTGTCATCGGCTCTATTAATCATAGTATGTATCATTTTTGTCATAAGAGGACTAAATCTTTCTGGTATAGTCATGCAGTGGTTTGGCAGTGAGAAAGCCGTTTGCCACTAATTGTTTCATTTCAAAACAATACCATTATTTTTTGATGTTTTAATTTAAAAAACAATTATTTAATATTTATGGTATTGAATACCTTTGTCATTTAAATGAGCAACCCTAAAATTCTTTTAAAGAAGGTATTAATAATTGAACCTAATTCTGAATATCATAGAGAGATAACTGATATTTTGATTGAGGATGGAATTATAACCGAGATTGGTGAAATTGAGTCAAACGATTTGTTTGAGACTATTGATGCAGAGGGAAGTATGATAAGCATGGGATGGATGGATATGCGGGTAAACTTTTGCGACCCCGGTGATGAGCATAAAGAAACTTTAGCTAGTGGTACGGCTGCTGCTAAAGCTGGAGGTTTTACTGCAGTTGCTGTGATGCCAAATACAGAACCAGTAACTGACCATAAAAGTCAAATCGAATATATACAAAACAGAGGTGAAGGTAGCGGAGTGAAATTATGGGTAATAGGAACTTTAAGTTTAGGAGCTGAAGGTCAAGAATTATCAGAAATGTATGACATGCATTTGGCAGGTGCTAAAGCTTTTTCTGATGTTGGAAAGCCAATTTCTAAAAGTGGATTGTTAGTTAGAGCCCTTCAATATATACAACCATTTAATTCAAGAATTTTGGTCCATTGTGAAGATAAAAGTATTTCAGCCGGTGGACGCATGCACGAAGGAAATATGAGTGTTAGTTTGGGGTTAAAAGGAATACCACCTTTGGCTGAAAGCATTGCTATAGCAAGAGATATTGAAATATTAAGATATACAGGAGGTAAATTACATATATCTAGAGTAACTACTTTGCAAGGTGTTGAATTGATAAAAAAAGCCAAACAAGAAGGTTTAGATATAACTGCAGATGTAACCATTCATCACTTAATACAGTCAGATGAAAGCTTGCATGATTTTGATACAAATTTCAAGCTATCTCCACCACTAAGAAGCGATGAGCATATAAATGCTTTAATAGATGCCGTAAACAATGGTGTTATAGACTGTATCGTATCAGACCACACTCCTGAAAATATTGAAAATAAAGAAGTAGAGTTTGAATATGCATCACCAGGTGTTATAGGTATCCAAATATTATATTCGTTATACCAAACATATTTATCTGATAAAATTACCCTCGAACAATTTATCACCTGCATTACAGTAAATCCAAGAAAAACAATGGGTATAGATATTCCGAAAATAGCTTTAGAAGAAAAAGCTGAACTCACTTTATTTAACCCCAATATTGCCTATATATTTGATTCAAAATCCAACAAATCACTTTCAAACAATTCGCCATATATAGGAAAACAATTGACAGGAAAAGCTATTAAAACTTTTTTTTAAAATTAGGTTGAGACTTTATTATGAATAAATCTTTTGAGCAATAAAATTCCTTTTCTTGAAAGAAACATAGAGTATTTAAAAGGTGTAGGACCCAACCGTGCCGAGCTTTTACGTGCCGAGTTAAATATATATACCTTTGGAGATTTGCTTTTTCATTTCCCTTTTAGATATATAGACCGTTCAAAAATATATGCTATAAAAGACCTAGATGAAAGCCTCCCATTTATACAAGTGAAAGGAAGAATTTCAGATATAAGAAAAGAAGGATTAGGAAAAGCACAAAGACTTACAGCCTCTTTATCAGATGGTAGCGGCAGAATAGATTTGGTTTGGTTTCAAGGTGTAAAATGGCTTGAAGACAGTTTAAAAGCTGGTACTGAATATATAGCGTTTGGAAAACCTTCGGTATTTAGAAATGTAATTAATATAACCCATCCTGAATTAAGCAAAATTGAACAAGAAGAAAAAGAAGTAGGTATTATACCCGTATATAGTGTTACAGAAAAACTTAGAGCTAGAGGTCTTGATTCTAAAGGTATTTCAAAATTAGTAAAAACATTACTCGAAAACCCTGATTTTGAAATTAAAGAAAATTTACCTACCTCGGTTATACTTAGACAAAGTTTGCTTTTTAGAGATATAGCTTTTAAAAATATACATTTCCCTGAGCAGTGGCAAAAAGGTGAAGAAGCTCGTCACAGACTAAAATTTGAAGAGATGTTTTTTATGCAAGTAAAAATTATCAAATTCAAACTCAGACAAAAAAGTCAAAAAACACAAATCAAATTTGATAAGATTGGTGAGTTGTTTAATGAATATTATCACAACAAATTACCGTTTGAGCTGACCAATGCTCAGAAAAAAGTAATCAAAGAAATTTGGGCCGATTTAAAAACAGGCCATCAAATGAATAGATTGTTGCAAGGTGATGTGGGCAGTGGTAAAACTGTTGTAGCACTTATATCTATGCTTATAGCAAACGACAATGGTTATCAAGCTTGTTTAATGGCTCCTACTGAAATACTAGCAACCCAACATTTCGATTCTATCACTAAAGCACTAGATGGAATGAATGTGAACGTAGGTTTGTTGATGGGCTCAACCAAAACTGCTGCTAGAAAAGAACTAGCTGAACTTTTAGAAAATGGTGAGCTACATATACTCATAGGCACACATGCCCTCATAGAAGACCATGTAAAATTCAAAAATCTTGGTCTTTCTGTGATAGACGAGCAACACAGATTTGGAGTAGCCCAACGGTATAAGCTCTGGCAAAAAAATACAGAACCTCCTCATGTGTTAGTGATGACCGCTACCCCTATTCCACGTACACTTGCCATGACCGTATATGGAGATTTAGAAATATCAGCTATAGATGAATTGCCTGTAGGTAGAAAGCCCATTAGAACTGTGCATAGATATGAAAGAGGCTTAAACGAAATATATGTGTTTATGAAAGAACAAATACGTTTAGGTCGTCAAATATATATAGTATATCCATTAATTGAAGAGTCAGAAAAACTAGATTTACAAAGCTTGCAAGAAGGTTTTGAAATTATCAAACATCATTTCCCTGAACCTGAGTTTACTGTTGGCATGCTGCATGGAAAAATGAAATCAAAAGAAAAAGAAATTGTGATGAAAGGTTTTATTGCAGGCACTACACATGTATTGGTGTCTACTACAGTGATAGAAGTTGGGGTAAACGTACCTAATGCCAGTGTAATGGCTATAATGAATGCTGAAAGGTTTGGTCTTGCTCAACTTCACCAACTGAGAGGAAGAGTGGGCAGAGGTGCCGACCAAAGTTTTTGTGTATTGATAACCAGTGACAAACTGGGCCAGGATGGACGTAAAAGAATTGATACCATGGTACAAACTACTGATGGATTTAAGATAGCTGAAGTAGATATGGAACTGAGAGGCCCTGGAGATATAGATGGTACAAGACAAAGTGGATTGATGAACTTAAAATTAATCAATATAGCCACTGACGGAAAAATTATAGAGCAATCAAGAATTGAAGCCGAAAGGGTGTTGGCTGACGATCCTTTTATTAAAAGACCTGAACATCAAGCCATGCATATATATTTTGAAGAATATGGCAGAAAAAATAATGACTGGAGTAGGGTCAGTTAAAATATATTACCTTTTACTCCAAGCAACAAAATTCTTATTATTCAAATCAAGTTGCTTCACCTTCACATCTAAATAGTAAATAGGCTCACCTGTTTTTATCAAAAAATCAACAACTTCTGTTTGAATAGTGCCTTTAATCTTCAATTCATTAATAGAATGATCCCATATATATTCACTAGCCAAGGTGTCATTTATATGAGTGATGATAAGGTCTTCATCAATTCCTGCTATATCTGCTGGTGAGCTTGGCCATACTTGATTTACAACCAAATTGGTCTCTTTATTCGTATATACAAAGCCACAAGAATTTTTAATTAAATCAGTTGCTTGTTCTTCTAATTCTAATCCTATATAGGCTAACATCTCAGGTAAATATTTTTCTATATAACCCCTACCATGAATAACATTGTCAAAATACCAGTCTAATTTTCTACCGCAAATTTTCTCCGCTATATTCCTATAGGTTTGCTCTGAATATCCTTTTTGTTTAAGCCAAGTATACTCATACATTTCTTTCATCACATCGTCTAAAGACCTTGTGTTGTCAGTACATTTCATGATATATATATCCAATATAAATGCAGCTAAAAGTCCTTCTGTATATATATTCACTTTTCTACCTGGAGCTCCTGGTGTATATCCATCAAGCCATGTATCATAACTCGACTCAGCTACTGAGTATTGGTATCTACCTTCGTTATCAAAATGTTTTTGTAAATGCTTGTTAAACGTTGGCATCCAATCAGCAAACGTAAAGACATCACTTCTTAACAAGGCTATATCGCCATAGTAAGTAGTTACACCTTCATATATCCAACCTAGTGTAGAATAGTTTTCTTTGGTATAATCATATGGCCACATCTCTTCAGGGCGAATACGTTTTACATTCCACAAATGAAAAAACTCATGACTGCTGATGCCTAAAAACTCATTGTAAAACTCAGTCCTGTCAAAGTTTTTGTCAGGCCCCATAGCTATTACGGTATTATTCATATGCTCTACACCGTGATGAAATTTCACGGGCATCATTTGAAACAAATAATGGTAATGCTTAGATGGCAAGTCGCCAAAAATGTTCATCTGATATCGACTATACTTTTCGAAATCGCTTAAAAGCTTTTCCTCGTTATATTCAAAATTACCTTGAAACCATAAATCTACCAAAGAGTTTCCTATCTCAAAACTGCTTTTCTTTAATGTAGCTGAAGCTATAAAAGGAGAATCAGCCAACGAGTGAAAATCTTTGGCTCTGTATATGTTTTTTTCGTAAAAAGGCAAGCTAATGGCCACTTGATATCCATCAGGTACTTTCACATGTAACTCACATGTATCCGTTTCTCTACCTGCTATATATACCATACAATTGCAGGGGTTTATATACAGTTGAGCATGGTTAAAAAAACTGGCTCCAGCATCCAATGCATGGGCATAATAATTATAAGTAATTCTAATAAATTCAGCTCCTATGGTATATATATGCCAAACTGATTTAGATACTTTTTTAAACGTAAGGGCATTGCCCGCCTCATCTTGTACTTCAAAGTTTTTTATATTCTTTGCATAATTTTGCAACTCGTATCTGCCGGGTCTCCACACGGGCAAACATATTTCTGTAATCTTATCTGTTACTCTAGCTTCAAACATTATTTTTACATAATGTCTTTGCGGGTTCTCATGAAAAACAGTATATCTGTTCATATAAAATTATATATATATAATACCTTTTAAAACTTAAAATTCATACCCATTAAAAAATGTCTTTGCTCTAAGAAACGGGCTGGATCGGTGGGTGGCAATAAGCTACTGCGTGGGTCACGTGGGTCTATATATCTTGGGTCTTGCCATTCAGTTGGTACATTTTGCCCAGCTTTATATGCTGTGCCTGTCACCGGATTGATAATAGCAGCATTTTTTCCGTTGAATATATTGGTCAACTCAAAGGTCCAAGCTAGTTGGTATTTTTTCTTGATGGTCCACCATTTTCTGATGCTCAAATCGGCCATAAACCATGAAGTACCTATACGTGCATTTCTACTAGCCGGGTTAGGATCTATCACATATATAGGACGGCCAGTAGCTGGGTCATCGCCTGTATATATATATGGGGTATACCTTCTGCCCGAACGCCAAGTAGTTTCTAAATATATAGCAAAATGGTTTAGTTTGTTGTGAAACAATCCTTTCTTGTCGTCTTTTTTGAAGGTTGTATTTAACTTCATATCAAAAGGTCTATCCCATGGTAAATAAAACTCTCTTGTATCTTCTCTAGCCCCTGTAGCCAATAGTTCTTTTAAAGCCTCACTGGCCGAAGCACTTTGTCCACGAGCATTCATATAACTTAAAGCCAATTGACCAATAAACCACGTTTTATATCTTTTGATATATGAAAGTTCAACACCTCTGATTCTGGCATAATCGCTATTGATGCGAATAGTTCTGTTCACCAATCTTCCATTGATGTCTTTTACAGGAATAGAAACTGAAGTTATAAAATCGTACTTGTCTTTGTTATAAGCTGAAAAAACCAAGGCATCATTACTGGTTAATTGCGAACGCCATCCAATTTCATAACTAATATCTACTTCTGGGTTTAAGTTGGGGTTGCCTAATTTAGACAAAGTAGACCTATCAGTATACTCAGGATTTAAACCTGCATATATATAACTTGGGTGCGGTAAAATGGTGGTATGACCATAGTTAAAATATAACATTTGGTTTTCTTTGATAGGGAAACTAGCTGATATACGTGGCAGCAATCTAAACTTATATCTTCTACCTAACATTTTAACCGTTGAGTTTTTATAGTCTTCTCTAATCTCGTCTCTGATAGGCGATACTGGATTGTCTATGGCATCATCTACAAACTTACCCGGTGCCCAATACTCAAACCTAAGACCTAAGTCGGCTACAAGCCCCTTATATTTAATTTTATCAGTCACAAACAAAGCACCTCTTTGTACATTTACTTTCCATATATCGCAAGCATCTCCAAGTCTGAAACTTTGTGTGGTGGTGCCATTAGGCAAAGTAATAGGAGCACCAATCCATGGACGGTTTATATCTATCCACAACATTTCTTGAAACTTCATTTCGGTACCAAAATTTAGTTTGTTTCCACCTTTGCCTATAAAGTAAGTTCCGTTCCATCTAATGCCATACTCTTCTACATAATGTGAATGCCAAAGGGTAGCTCTTCCGCCATTGTTATATAAACCATTAGCCGGATTCACAAAGTTCAAGCTATCATTGTTACTAAAATAACTAGCCGGAAAAGTAATAATATTATCAGGATCAAATTGACCATCCACCGTTTTTGGTCTCCAATCTAATCCATTGGCATCGCCTCTTAACCTCACAAACATGCGAGAAAGTGTGGCTTTATAAAAAAACTTTTTAGAGATAACATGTTGCAAATTTACAATGGCTAAATAGCTGTCATGGGTGAAGGTATTAGCCAAATCCATTTGTTTTGAAAACTGATATTGATAACCCGGATTAAAACCCACATCATTACCTGTAACCCTGAGCATATTCAAATCTTGGTTGATAGTAAGCGAACGTAAATAAGTAAAACTCAACTTTAATTTTTGACTAAAATCATAATTTAATTTGATATTGGCTGACCAACGGTTGTCTTCATATGGGCTCCAATTTTTGTTAGGATACCATGATGACAGCAACTGATTGGCAGGGTTTCTAGTATATTCATCAGAAAAACTTCCACGTAATGCAGCGAAGTATTTAAACTTATTTTTTAATTTCTTTTTTAATAAAGGACCACCTACGTTCACCTCAAGCAATTGCTGATTAAAAACAGAATTCCAATTTTTATAGGTACCAAAATTATCTCTTTTATAATTGATAAAAAATTCGGTTTTGTTGCCACCGCTTTTTGTTTTAGCACTCACCACACCTGCAGTAGCATCGCCTATTTCAGCACCAATACCACCAGTGGTTATTTCTATATCTTGCATAGAGTTAGAACCTAAATCTAAACCAAATCCTGTGCCACCAAGAGGATCAGTTGCATTTACCCCATCTATATAAAAACCTGTTTCGTATGAGCGTCCACCTCTAATGTTGATACCACTTGGAGAGTTCATTACCCCAGGTTGGGTATTGATAATTTTTTGAACTTGCCTAGTTGGGCCTAGTTCTATTTGTTCTTGACCAATGGTATTACTGGTTTGGGTTTTGTCAACATCTACCAATTGTCTTTTACCTACTACCCTAATATCTTGATCTATGGTAACAGCTGATTGTTCGAGGGCTACGCTTAATTCTTTGCGTTGATTCGCTATAATTTTGATATCAGTATATATAACTTTTTCGTAACCAAGTATACTTATTTCTATGGTATAGTCTCCAAGTTTTATGCTTTTAATTTCGAATTTACCTTGCTCATTGGTGCGGTCTCCTTTGCTGGTACCTTTTACATATACATTTACATTGGCAATAGGTTTTTTTGTTTGTGAATCGGTGATGGTTCCAAACAGCACGCCTAGCTTATCTGCAGGTGTCTGAGCTTGGGTTGCTGCAGCCAAAAATAATATATAAAAATAAAGTATTAACTTTTTACGCATAAGTTCGCGAATATATGTTATAATTTTGGGTTATTAAAGCCTAAAACTACACATCAAAGAGAATTAACTTTAAGTTCATATATATTGTTTCTTTCTTACTTTTTCGGGAAAAATAATTCCCTAAAATGCCTATTTATTTATATATACTACATATACAAAAAAAGCAATCTGAGCTACCAATATCAAAGGAACTCCCAACGAAAACTTAAGCTTATTTGTTTTGTGTACACTATACATATACATACCTAAAAGCACGCCCACACTACCACATAACACACTTAACCCTATCAATTTTTTTTCTGCAATTCTTGACTTGTTTGTCTTGGCTGCATATTTATCATAACGCATCACCAAAAATGTCAAAAAATTATATATAATTAAGGCTATATATATATAGTAATTCTCCAAGACTATTCCTCAACTTCTGGCCTTACTCTTTTGCTGCCACTATACATTTCATACTTTAAATAACGGCATTCTAATGGTCCGTTAAATATCACTAAACGCTTAGAAGCTTTTAGTCCCACACTGCCTACGGCTTCTCTGTTGCTAGAGATGATCCAAGCATCATAGCCTTGATATTTAGTTTTTAAGGTATCGCCTATACTTTTATATAGTTCAACCACATTGTCTTTATCCATACGCTCACCATAAGGTGGGTTCATAATCACCACACCTTTTCCTTCGGGTGCTTCTGAATCTTGAAAAGCACAAGTTTTTACCACCACCTCTTCTCTAATACCTGCCGATTTTAAGTTATCTTTAGTTATAAACACACTTGATTTGGCATTGTCTGACCCTACAATCACTGCTTCTAACGGTATGATATTGTTTTCAGCTTCGGTTACAATTTTATCCCATAAATCTCTGTCAAATGCATACTGACCTTGCCAATGATAAAAACTAAACTCTCTTCTAAAAAAAGCTGGCGGGATATTTTTGGCATACATACAAGCCTCTGCTAACAAGGTTCCTGAGCCACACATAGGGTCAACGAAATTGCTCTTTTTATCCCAACCTGAAAGTAAAATAAGTCCTGCAGCCAATACCTCATTCAGTGGTGCTTTATTGCTTTCGAGTCTGTATCCTCTTTTGTGTAGAGAACTGCCTGAGCTGTCTAAGCTAATGGTACACTCATCTCTAAATATATGTATATTGACACGCAAGGATGGATTTTCGATATCAACTGAAGGCCTTACACCACCTTTGTTTCTAAACTGATCTACAATAGCATCTTTCACCTTCATGCTCACAAACATACTGTTGCTAAAAGCAGATGCATTGGCCACACTGTCTATAGCCAGTGTGTCAGTAGCTTGCATATATTCACTCCAATCAATCTTACTGATTTGGTTATATAACTCAGCTTGGTCTCTTACCCTAACTGTTTTAATAGGAATAAGCACTCGCAGA
Source organism: Bacteroidota bacterium (assembly GCA_947460345.1). Classification (GTDB taxonomy): domain Bacteria; phylum Bacteroidota; class Bacteroidia; order UKL13-3; family UKL13-3; genus CANHGM01. The sequence goes on from CANHGM010000021.1 coordinate 54,209, forward strand.
GCCGTTCTGCATAAATAATTGCTTTTGTATAATATTTCTAAATCGCCATCAAAAGCTACAGCCCTTTTGGCTTGTACTATATTGGTAGCTCCAATCTGTTGAAGCTCTTCCATTAAAATTTCTTCAAGTCCGGCTAGGGTTTTAGCCAGCATATGTATCTTTTCTTGCAAAATTTTTTCTTGCAAAAGTAAGTTAGAATGTAAAGACTAACCATTCTAATTCTTAAAAACTTACTCATCTTTTTTTGGTATTTGATTTATGTATATATATTTTTTATCTCAAACAAGGTTTTATAAAATGGTTTACCAGTTCAAACTCATCTTTGCATGCATTACATTTGTGGTCTGGTATTAACCAATATAAAACCATGAAAGAATTTAAAAAATACTATATAGTGCCTGCCCCTCCAGAAGATATATATAAAGCACTTACTTTTGAGCCAACTATACAACTATGGACAGGTGACAAAGCCGAGATGAAAGAAGAAGTTGGCAGCGAATTCTCTTTATGGGATGGAAGCATCGTTGGTAAAAACCTTGAATTTGAAGAGGGCAAAAAAATTGTACAACATTGGTACTTTGGAGAAGATGAAACAGAACAATCTATTGTAACCATAAAACTTCACGCCGACAAACAAGGTACATCTGTAGAGTTAAAGCAAACCAATATACCAGACGAAGCTTATGAAGATATGGTAGATGGCTGGAACAACTATTACTTTAAGTCGTTGATAGATTTTTATGAAGATTAGATAATGCCACGAATGCACGAATGTGGGGTTTTGAAATTGTTGATATTTAAAAGAGAAAATAGAGAGCTTTTCATATAATATTTTATAAGACCCTGAAATAAATTCAGGGTGACAGCATCGGTTAAAGATTACGAAATATCGGAACAAATACACCCCCTCCAACGCGTCCTGCTGAACTTGTTTCAGCATCTGTAATTTAGTTGAACTGTTTAATAGATATATGTAGAGACCCTGAAACAAGTTCAGGGTGACATACTATCGGATCAAATACACCCACTCCAACGCGTCATGCTGAACTTGTTTCAGCATCTGTATTTTTTGCAATTTGATTTGTGCATTTTTAGAGACCCTGAAATGAATTCAGGTTGACATCATTGGTTCAGGGTGAAGAACTATCGGAACATATACGCTCCTTTTAAAGCGTCATGCTGAACTTGTTTCAGCATCTGTATTTTTTGCAATTTGATTTGTGCATTTTTAGAGACCCTGAAATAAACCCAAAATTGTCATTAGGGAAAATTTCTAATGGCGGTCATTAGAAAATGTGAGGGCTTTATCCTTGCTATCAGTGGAAAAAAAGTGTATTTGTATTTGTTTTTTTTTAGTCAATTTTGAGTAAGAAAAACTTACTATGAAAAT
>CANHGM010000022.1 GCA_947460345.1 Bacteroidota bacterium
AACAGCACCTACCCAAAAGGCTGGTTTTCGTGTTCCAAAGACAGTTTTGCGGTTGTTCATATATTAGTTTTTCATCCCAACATTTGTTGGGACAACTTTTGTGCTAAAAATTTACGATAACGCCAAGCCTTATTATATCATATAACCATTCATTCATAAAATAACACTAAAAAATCAATTCAAAATCCTATTTTTAATCGTACTAAAAATGGAATGGGTACAACACTTATATTTAATCAGAAAATATTACAATTATTCGTGAATTATACTTTAGACTTTATAAAGTAGAAATTCATAGTATATTTTGTCAATTGTAGCAGAAAGCTTCATTTCATTGTTGTTAAGATAGATGATATCAAATTCTTTATTGAATATACTTGGAAATGCAATACTCAATTTTTCTTGCCTTTTAATGAATTCCCATGTTGCATCGTATGTAGTTGAATCTTCATAGTCATAATATTTAAGAACACAAAAGCCACCTGTATAACTACGATCCACTTTATGATGTTTATCCTTTCTTTTTCTATAAAACTTACCTGTTTCATCAAAAACAAAAGTATATTCATTGAACTTATCAAATTCAATCACTTTTATTGTAAAACCACATTTAGTGCCAGCTGTATTGGTATCAAATAAAGTTAAACCTAACAGTTCAATTCCATTTTCCTTATAACTTTTCATCTTCCATGTACCAGTAACTTTTTGTGTTTCTTCATTGCGATAATAACAACTATTAAAGCACAAAATTGTTAAGCAGATAAAAATAATTTTCTTCATGATACTTAAAGTTTAGGTTTGAGAAGGTTTACAAAAAAGAGTTATTAATTCACTCTTTAAAGGCTTAAGGTTAGCAATTTTATGATAAAAAAAGAAATAAAATCACTCTTATAATACAAATAGCAATTTATGTAGATAGCTTGTTTTAAGTTTGTCTCGTCCCAAATAGATTTGCACTAAACTCTGCAGCAGCAGTCTCAAATACTTTGAAAGCCATGCTATACATCAACGGCTACAAAATGTTAAACTACCTGAAAGAAAAATCTCACTATAATACGATTTCATAAGCATACATTAACTTTATGTCTATTCGTGCAAGCAATATCACATTTTGTTGTGATTTTATCTGTTTTTATAGTGAAAAACACTATCTTCGCAGCATAAATCACATTATAATGTCAGTATTGCATCTTGGACAAGCCATAAAAAACAGAAGAAAGGAATTGAAGATTACGCAACCACATTTGGCAGCGTTAGCACAAATAAGTGTCAATACCTTGTACAAGTTTGAAAAAGGACAAAGCAATCCTTCTTTAGAAGTTTTACTTAAACTGGCTGAAGTTTTAGGTATGGAACTGCTGATGGTTGTTAAAAAAATCAATAGTTAAATGAGGAAAGCTGAAGTATATCGTAATAGCATATTAGCGGGTGAGCTTATCGAAGAAGATCTAAATAGCTATATCTTTAGGTATAAAGATAGTTATTTCAATAACCCTGATTTGCCGGCCATCAGTTTAACGCTTCCTAAATCGAAACAAGAATATGTGAGTGAGCATATCTTCCCATTCTTTAGTAATATGATTGCTGAAGGCACTAATTTGGCCATTCAAAGTCGCTATTTAAAAATTGATGAAAGGGATATCATAAGCTTGTTAGGTGCCACCGCTGATAGCGATACCATTGGAGCCGTTACTGTAAAACTAATTGATGATAAATGATATAGAATATAAAAAATGATATACAAAGAAAAGCGACTGGTAAATGACAAAATACCTACATGAATTTAAGTGAAATAAATTATTGTCCGTGCACATTGTCTGAGGGATTTAAAACATATAGTCCTGCGGGGTTGCGATTGCTTTTTAATCGTAAGAAAGTAAGCCATATATTAGAATTTAATGCTCCTAAAACAGATGATGAAGTAGCTGAAAAACTAAGACAAAACAGCAAGAACATTTCAATTAGTGGGGCACAATTTAAACAATCATTGGTACTTGAAAACAATAAACTCAGACTAACAGAACCTGGAGAACCAGGCGAATATATATTAAAACCTATACCATCTAGACCTCCTTTTGGGAATGAAGAAGAATTGCCAGCAAACGAGCATCTGACTATGCAAATTGCCAAACAAGTATATGGTATAATTACAGCTGAATGTGCATTGGTTTTTTTTAAGAATGGAGAACCTGCATATATGACCAAACGATTTGATTATGGTCCCAAAGGGACTAAAATTGCCCAAGAAGATTTTGCATCTATTACCAGTAAGTCAAAAGAAAAAGATGGTGAAAATTATAGAAATAGGGGTAGCTATGAAGATTTAGCCTTACACATAAAAAAGTATGTAGCTGCATATGCCATAGAAATTGAAAAGTATTTTGAACGAATGGTCTTCAATTATTTATTCAGTAATGGCGATGCACATTTGAAAAATTTTTCACTACAACAAACTCAAAGTGGCGATTATTTATTAAGTCCAGCTTATGATTTAATTGATACTTCTATTCACATCCCTACTGACAGTTTTTTTGCATTAGAAGATGGTTTATTTTCGAATGATTATAATTCTGAAAGTTTTAAAGCATATGGGTATTATGCATATGATGATTTTTATAATTTTGGATTAAGGTTAGGAATGATAGACAATCGTGTAAAAATAATATTAGACACATACCGAAATAAGAATAATAATACATTGAATTTAATACTGCGTTCATTTTTATCGCAGTCTGCAAAAGAATTATATAGAAATCATTACTTAGACCGTTTGAAAATGTTGAACAATTCATTTACTAAAAAAATATAAAGAAACTCTTCCAAGCAAGTTCGTATCTCGCTTGTTAAATGTTAAGGTTTGTAACCTTATAATGAACTTTTGAATTCAAATACTATATATTTGAGTTGTATATATATATTCTCGGTGTTGGAAATTATATCTGTGCTCACAGACCAAAACGATTACACTAAAACACGTAATTATTGGAAATACCTTAAAGCCAAGTTAAAGAAAGAGGGAAATCAGTTGGTTAGTGACACTACCCAACTGAAACTTTTAGCAAATGACGGTAAAAGATATATAACAGATATGCTCGACTTCAACGGTATAAGAGCTTTAGGTAAGACCTTCCCAGGAACCAAAGCAAACCGATTTGTCGAATGGTTTACGTTTAGTGATGATAACAGTTATTCATCTATTTTTAATTTATTTACAAAATAAAGTTCTCTATGTCTAAAATCCCTTGTTTGATAGTCAAGTGTTTTCATGTCAGAAAATGCATAACCAAATGATATAATGATATTACTACATAATTGAAAAGTTCTTATATCGCAATTTCCTTTTAATAATCCATCCAGTTCATTCATTTTATATTTAATTTCTTGAGCTTTTTTCTTTTCTATTTTTCTGTCTTTTAAACAATAAACATATAATTTCTCAGGATCACTGTCATAAAATTCTAAATTTTCTTTTTCAGTATTTACGGTAATACTTGGTCGATATTCATAATAATTCCAACTATATAGGAATGCTTTAGGAAGAAATGAAGTAGACCACATTAATTTATTAGTTGATTTATCTAGTGCCAATATCAAACATTCAGCATTGTAATTTCCATTAACCATATATCCACCATTTATATAATTTCCATTGTTAGTTCGATCTCCACTTAGCTGAATAATATTGGGATTTGCTGTTTCACATACCAATATATAATCATCTTCTCTTTCTTCCATTTGATGAAACTGTACATTCTTGGTTATGGAAATTCTCTGATTGTTAGCGAGTGCCTTATTAACTTCTTTTTCTGTAACAAACTTATCTTTAGGGTTCAATCCCATTACTTTATTCCATTCAATATAATTTGGTTGCTTAAAAGATTGTCCACTTTTGAATGTAGTATATATTCCAAATATTTCAAATGAAAGGTCATCTTGTTTAAATTTTTTCCCGTATAAACCAGTAACTGCCATATTTCCTTCATCTAAAAAATGAATCTTTCCAGTTAAAAAATTATCATCAGTGTTTATAGGTATATTCAAAATATTCTGATTGGCAGGTCCTTCTAAATTATAATTGTATATAAAAAATTCTTTTTCTTCAGGTTTGCTTCCTCGTTTTATGAGCATAGAAATTTTATTGTCTTTAATAGCTGCATCTAATAATTCAGATTCTATTTTAGGTTTACCAACTTCTATTTGATTAATTTTGAAATTCATAGTTGAAAAATCAATCGAAACTATAATGGGAAGTTTTTTAGAACCTTTGCTGCCACTTAATGCCATCAATGTCAATTCATTTGTTACAAATGTTTTTGAGTAGAATGCTTTATATCCAAGTGAAATATGCATTTCTTTAAATAACTTACTTTTGATATCGTATTCTATAACATCAAACGCTTCGATTTCATGATGTAAACATAAGTTTGACTGGTTTCTATATGCTTTGTCTTTAATGAGTATTAAATTTATTTTATTCTGATTGTAAGCGTAATTTAGCAACACCATTTTGGGTTTGGGTATATACTTCGCTCTATTTATTTCGTCAAAATTCTCATTTAAGCTGGTGATACAAAAGTTCATTTTTTCATCTTGATGTACAACAAAAATGGAGTCTTTGCAAGTAGAAATCACTTCAAAAGCAGCGTGTAATTCACTGTTTGTATAAGCAAATTCAGCTCTAAGTTGTGCTGTGTTTTTTGCATTAGGGTCCTCAACTTTTACAAATTGTGCGGTTAGAAGTTCTGAGAAAAATATAGAGAATGTTATGAAAAATAGCCTTAATAATGTTTTCATTTTAGATAATATATATAATTTAGAAACAAAAACTAATGTTCGTATTTTAACCTAACACGTTCTAAATTTATCATATATGCTTCTATTACACCTGAGTAAAATGAAGATGAAGCAGGGCAGTAAAATGTCTCATTGGTGACTCTATCAATAATAAAAAACTTGCTTTTATTGGTTGAGGAATTAAAAGGAGTATAAAATTCAGAGCTAAAAATATATCTATACTTATGAACATCTTTATATTTTTCGGTATAAATATCATTCATTTCAAGAAATATGTATTCGCCATGATACCTTTTTGTTGCATGCTTTTTCACCAATTTATTATATCTTTTAGTAGTTGAAAAAGGAATTAATAATATAGTTTTTTCTTGACCAAAAGTAGGAGGGATGGCCTTGCTTTTTACTGTTGTGTCTGACTTTGCAGCTATTTTTACACAAAAACAAGCAGAGAATAATGTTAGACAAAATAAAAGTTGAAATAAGATAACTGATTTTTTAAAAGTGTTTATTTTCATAATAAAATTGTTTGTAGGCAAATATAGAAATTCTGAAATGAATATTATTGTAGTTTTTATTTACATATATTTTCTAAAAATATTCAATTAAAAATTATATACAAATACTAGAAATTCAAACTAATTTAATTGAAGTGTTCTTTAGATAATATATAGATTTAGTAACTATTGTACAACTTCAATAAATCATTTACTTCACCTCGTATCTCAACGATTTAATTTTGTGTAAATATATATATCTTCTAGATTTTACACGGTCGTCATCTTCAATTTGGGTGCTTTCATTCTCACCTGTCAATAAATAGTAATCGTCATACCAATGGCATAAATCACTGGTGTATTCTATATGCCTGTTTTTGTTATCTTCTCCATCTTCATTATAAAAATGCTCCACTAAATTGTTATTGGTGATAAGTGAAACCAATACTCCGTCTTCAAATGGATTGACGACAACCATAGGCTCGTTAGGTACAAAATAACTGGTGTATTCTGGTAGTTTAAATCCATCACCTGAAGTCCAAAGTAATTTCCCGTTTTTATCTGTGGCAAATACAATACAATTCAACATTTTAAATCCTTTTGATGTTTGAATAAATGATAAAGGAGTCTCGCTAAAATTAATCAATGGATATACCCATGTATATGATGTGCCTACAAATATATACTGGTTGTTTTGTTCTATTACTTCCTCAAATTTGTATTGTTCTTGGATTCTTCTGCCTTGCGATGGGTCTAGTTTGCCTTTGTTATATTTGACGTTAAAAATGGCATCATAGGGTATTGACGTTGTCCATTCTATATCGTTTCCTTTTGTTTTTACTATATACACACCTTCAGTAGGGATTCCAGGTTCTAAGATTCTGGTTATTTTTATTTGTCTGTTTCCATAGCTTCCCACTACTATTTTATTTCCATCATTTAACGTAGTTGCTTTGGCTGTATATGCTTCAGACTTATCAGGTCTACCCACATCGAATTTTATTTTTTTAATTTTATTTTTTGTGTTGTTTATATCTATTGTATGTATATACTGTTTGGTACCTTTTCTAGAGCTGTTCTTTTTTATAATTAAAGAAATCTGATTTTTATCTTCATCAGAACAATAGGAAAGCATATGTGTTTTTGGTCTTCTTCCGTATGAGATTTTATTACGACTCGCTTTTAATGCCTCAAAATCAACTTTTGCGTAATAAGGCCATCTAGGCAGTTTGTATGTGCCTAACAAGTTGCCAATACCACAACTTGAATAAGTGGCTATGGTTCTAAAACTATACCCTGCATTTTTAAGGGTTACATCTCCCATAACAATCATTTTATTTTTAACCACATCAATGCCAGTATATGAAAAAGGGCGACTGAATTTTGCTTTCACTATTTTAATTTCACCACTAGTAAGGTTTACTTCAACGGCTATATATTTTTTAAAATTACGCTCGCTATACCAATGTGCTTTTACAAAAACCAATTTAGCAAACAATATATATAATTTATTTTCAGAGCCCATGGCTGATATATATTCATATTTGGCTGAAATAGGAATATCAACAGTTTTAATTATGTTTTTTAAGGAAGTATCAAATTGAGTAATTTGATAGGAAGCAACTTTGTTTTTGTTAGAGATAACTACCACGCCATTAGATTCGTCTATGGGTACAATTTTGTAAAATGTAATGGAATCTGAATTGGTAATCTTGCCTTCAGCTATAGGTTGTATAAGTCTGGTTTTTTCTTTTTTTGGTTTTTTTTGTGCATATGTGTTAGCTGATATACAGCATAATATAAATAGAAAAAACAAAGTATTTTTATAGGTAAATTGGGACATCTATATTCTAATAAAGTGTAGATTAAGTTTCATCCTGCGAATATATTCAAGCAATTTGAATAATCTATTGTTAAGATATGATTTTGATGATTTATAGATATACATATACTAAAGTCATAAAACAATCATTTTTTCACTTGCAATTTCCTTGTCCAAAGTATTATATATAGCTAGTTTTCCTAATGGCTTGTTTTCAGTGTTTATAAAAAAAAACTCCAGAAGTAGTGTTGGGGTATATTGCTATTTTTTCATCATAGTCAAGAGCACAAATTCCTAACGGATATACATTTATTTTGAAATTATTACTAAATGCTTTTGAAGTTATTTGACATTTATGATTGGGTACCTTCAATACCATTAATGAATCTCCATTTTGAAAAGCGATCCATGGATTGTCAAATGTATCAAAAGCTTTAGAAGTAAATTCTGGCTTGGTGTTAGATGGATAAACACTTTAGTCATCATTACCAATACCCACCCAGCTTTGTGCTGAGGAGCTGTTAGAAATGAAAATAGAAATGGTTATAAAAATAAGTTTTAAAAATCGCCTTGTATATTTTTTCATCATAATTTAAATTATTTTCTATAAGTTTCCGAAAAATTTCTAAACTTATTCAAAACATTAGCTAAGTCTGTTGCCAACTCTGAATCAAATAACATAAATTCTCTAGTGGTAGGGTGAATAAAACCTAAAGTCTTTGCGTGTAATGATTGGCGTTGCATAGCTGTTAAACAATTTTCAGCAAAATGTTCAAATTTGGGTAATCCCATACCTTTCACTATTCTCATTCCTCCATAGGTTGAATCAGCAAAAATTGGATGCCCTATATGTTGCATCGAAGCTCTAATTTGATGTGTTCTTCCTGTCTCTAACTCACACTCTACCAAAGTAGCAAAATAAAACCGTTCTAATACTTTCCAATGAGTAACAGCCCATTTGCCATGCTCTGGTTCTTTAAAAATTTGCATGACTTTTCTATCTTTCAAACTTCGGCCTATATACCCTGAAATAGTGCCTGTTTCTTCTTTCATGTCTCCCCATACCAATGCATAATATTTACGTGATATAGTGTGATCAAAAAATTGCTTTGATAAAAATGTCATTGCAAACTCTGTCTTAGCTATAATCATCAACCCCGATGTGTCTTTGTCTATCCTATGTATTAAACCTGGTCTCGATTCTTGCCCATTATTCAATGGTAAATTTTCGAAATGAAAAAGCAGGGCATTTATTAAAGTTCCTGTATAGTTACCGTAAGCTGGATGTACTACCAATCCTGCCTCTTTGTTTATGATGAGTATGTCTTGGTCTTCATAAACAATATTCAATGGAATATCCTCAGGTAAGTTATCTGTAATTTTGGGTGGGTCAGGAAATACTACACTTATCTCGTCGTATGGCTTTACCTTGTAATTAGATTTAACGGGCTTTCCATTTACTATTACCGACTCAGTATCGCAAGCATTTTGTATTTTAGTTCTGCTTATATTGACAATTTTATACATCAAAAACTTATCAATTCTAAGCATGCCCTGTCCTTTGTCAACTAAAATTTTATGGTGCTCATACAATTCCTGCTTTTCTTCTGGCTCGTCTATATATTCTTCTGAAAAATTCATCTAGTAGTGTTTATCATTTGTGTCAATAGGGGAGTAAAGACCTTATTCCCAGCTTGGTTTAAATGGTGCCTGTCGTAAAAATATTCTAATTTATTACATATATCACTATCGCAAAAATTATAATACACACTTGATATCTGTTGAAATACCTGCGTATTTATTTTTTCAATATTGGTGTATCGTTTATAGTTTAGAAAATAGACAGGGCTAGTGTAAAAAATCAATTTGATATGGTTGTCAGCACAAAGCTGAGCTATTTTTTTTAAGTAAGATATGTTTTCTTCTCTAATCAAAATTTCTTCATACTCATTAGTTTCTGCTGGTTTAAATATTTTTTTGGAGACATCAACATAGTCTCCAGTTTTATTTATTTTTTCTTTAAATGTTTTAGAAACTATTGTCGTGAATGGCACCAATCCTAACCTGCTATTAAACTCTGAAAATTTCCACATTGGAATATATTTCCATAGAAAAGTTCGATATCCAAATGTTTGTCGCAAATGCGTGTATATACTGTCGTCACTCAAGTGAGGAAGAAAACCATAAATTCTTTGTTTGTTATTTAACCGCAATTGCACACCCCATGGGTCGTAATTAAAATAGATAGCTTTACACGTATTTTTATTTTTTAAGAAAGTATGAAGGAGCAAAAATTGGTGCATCGCATTGCTGCCATCCAGCCCTAAATTATATCCTTGTAAAGATGTTTCTTTGTTTAATTCACCCACTTGTGCATTAATTAATGCCCTGCTGTTTCCTAAAAAAATATAGTCGAATTTTTGATTTTGAAGATTGAAAATTTTTCCAAACTTGGTGCTTTGTTCTTTTTTATAAACTTGTTGATATATGAAATCTAACCCAAACATCAAACCTATAAAAATCACTGTAAACACAGCTGTTTTCTTGATTTGTTTGGATGTTAAAATCATACAACAATAAACTTAAGCGTCTACTAAATCTCCGTCTTTCAACTTCTCAGCATTCTCTGCTAACTGAAGTTGCTCTAAAACTTCTTTTATATCGCCATCTACAAAAGCCGGTAAATTATAAATGGTATATCCAATTCTATGATCAGTAACCCTACCTTGAGGGTAATTATACGTTCTAACTTTAGCAGACCTATCGCCTGACGATACCATCGTTTTACGCTTTTTAGAAACCTCGTCTAACCATTTTTGATATTCCACTTCATATATACGTGCTTTCAAAACTTTTAAAGCTTTTTCTTTATTTTTAGTTTGAGATTTCTCATCTTGACATTGAGCTACAATTCCTGTAGGGATATGCGTAAGCCTTACAGCCGAATAGGTAGTGTTCACCGATTGTCCACCCGGTCCAGAGCTACAAAAAGTATCAACTCTGATGTCAGCATCTTTTACATCTACATCTATATCATCAGCTTCAGGCAATACCACTACAGTTGCAGCAGAAGTATGAACACGACCTTGTGTTTCAGTATCAGGCACACGTTGCACACGATGCACACCACTTTCATATTTCATAATTCCGTATGCATGGTCACCTGAAATTTCCATCGTAACACGGCTATATCCTCCGGCTGCTCCATAGTTTGTATCCATTACTTCAGCTTTCAAACCATGTTTATCACAAAACCTTAAATACATTCTGAGCAAATCTCCTGCAAACAAACAAGCTTCATCTCCACCTGTTCCAGCTCTTACTTCTAAAATAGCATTTTTGTCGTCTTGAGGATCTTCTGGTATTAACATATTTCTAATATGCTCTTCCATGGGTGGAAGCTCTACAAGCATTTCATCTAACTCAGCTTTAGCCAATTCCCTAAATTCTTCATCTTTCTCAGTAGCTAATATGTTTTTTGTATTTTCAATATTCGATAATAAATTTTTGTAAATATAATAGGCTGCAACTATTGGTTCTAATTTGCGGTATTCTTTATTCAGTTTTGTAAACTCCTTCATATCACCCATAGCGTCAGGCTGACTTATCTGTCTCTCTACTTCCTCTCTTCTGTTTTTTATTGCTTCTAACTTATCTAACATATGCGTTTATTTTACTGCAAAAATATATGATATTTTATTAATATGTGAAAGAGATTTTCATGTTTAGTTATATTTCTATTCTATATATTTGCTTTAAAACTATGGATGATTCACTTTTAGAAATAAAATATACCACCAACCAACTTCCCAATGTGGAGGATATTATTGCTTTGTACAAAAGTTCAGGTATCAATAGACCCGTTGAAGATGTTGATAGAATAAGGCAAATGTATTCCCATTCCAATTTAGTTATTGCAGCTTGGCACCAGCAGAAGTTAGTGGGCATTTCTAGGTCTTTAACAGATTTTAATTATTGCTGTTATTTGTCTGATCTTGCTGTTGATAAAGAATTTCAAAAACAAGGTATTGGTAAAAAACTTATAGCGTTAACTCAAAACTTAATAGGCGATAAAACAATGCTGCTATTATTGGCTGTTCCAAGTGCTATGGAGTATTATCCTAACATTGGTTTTGAAAAAGTAGATAATGGTTTTGTGATTAAACGTAAAAGATAATTATATATGTTAAGGTTTTACAAATTGATTTATATACTATATGTTTTTTTTGTTTTTTAATAACAATATAATCGGTCAAACTGCTACTAGATATTCTGATTCTACTTCAAAAATTTTTGTAGAAAATAACGAACCTGTAAAAGACGATTTTTCACCCATGCAAATGTTTGCTTTTTTATTGTTTATTGGTTTTATGTTGTTATGTGTTGGCCTTGGTATAACAGCAGCTTTGGCCATAATGGCTTTGATTTTTTTATTAGTTACTTCAGGTGTATTGTCTGCATCCATTATGTATGGTTTTTACCAAAGATCTTTTCTTAAAGGGTTTAAAGTTTTTGTCATTGCTTTATCAGGCATATTTGGGGCTATCATTGGAGGCCTTAGTTGGTGGGTATTGCTTTCTAAGTTTTCACATTGGCTCAATGAACAAAACGCAATTATATATAGTAGTTTGCTGGGCTTTATTGCAGGTTCTTTAATTGGTACACTTGCATATACAATTCTAAAAAAGATTATTGTATACTTCAAAAATAAAATGGACGTTGTAAAATAAAATTTATAGTAAATGCAAAACCAAATTAGCAAACCATTTAATAGAAGCAAGCTTAGGAAAACTATTGGTAAAGAGTATTTTATAGCAAAAAGAAAAATAAATTGGCTTATACACAATAAAGATTTTGCTCTTATAAACAATCAGTTCAAAGGGCATTATTCAGTTATAAAACACCAATCTTTCTTATTGCGTCCGCTCAAAGATGTAGAGATGTATTTGCAACATAACAAAACCACCAACCTAAAATTGGCAATCGAACATATAAATGGGGTAGTGATAAAACCAGGTGAAATATTTTCTATTTGGAAAATGGTTGGTAGGCCTACTAAAAACAAAGGTTATCTTGAAGGACTGACTTTAGAAAATGGTAAAATTTCAAAGGGTATAGGTGGTGGTCTTTGTCAGCTTGGGAATTTGTTATACTGGATGGCTCTTCATTCGCCATTAACTATCAAAGAAAGATGGAGGCACAGCTATGATGTGTTTCCTGATATTAACCGAACTATTCCGTTTGCTTGTGGGGCTACACTTTCATATAATTATATAGATTTTCAATTATCGAACAACACAGAATTTTCTTTTCAAATTAATCTAAAAATTGAAGACGGTTATCTTAAAGGAGAGATGATTTGTGATACAGAACTAAATACCCAATATGAAATTTTTGAAACAGACCATTTGTTTCAACACCAATGGTGGGGCGGATATACTAGACATAATAAAATTTGGAAACGAATTTTTAATAAGAATGACAATACCCAACAAGTAGAATTGGTAACAGAAAACAATGCTATTATGATGTATAACCCAATGCTTGAAGGTTGATTTTAAGAATGATTTATTATTTTAAACCTTTTTTCCCTTTGTTTGGTGGTAAAAAGTTTTCGCCAGTAACTACTTTCTTTCCAGTCTGTTGCTCTAATTGCAGCCTTGCATCTTTAGCTATTTTTCCTCCTTTTTTACTAGCTTTTACATTTTCTTGTAGACCTTTTGCTTCATCTGTTTCAGCTATTTGCCTAGTAGAAAGCTCGGCTAAAGCAGTAAAGATAAGCTCTGCTTCGCTCATGTGGTCTCTAAGATTTTGAGACTTCAATCTTTTTATTTCTTTGTGCTTTTTCACCGTTAAACCTGTCCATTCTTGGTGAATAATATTGGTAAGTAAAGCAAATTCATCTGTTTTTTTTTACACCGCTTTCTTTCCAATAGTCCGAAAGTTTATTTATGGTTTCCTGTCCGGTCATCCGATGCTGTATCCACTTTTCAGAACGTCCAAGTTTTTGCCAATTTTCTCTGGCTCTTTCTATACTCTGACTTGGATCTGCAATTTCCTGCATTCTCTCGTAACCCACTTTTGCTAGCCATTGTTTAAAGGGTTCTGCTTTGGGCGATGGAATAGATTGAATAATTCTTAGTAAAGTTTTAGTATCTGCTACATCCGTTTCACGCATTTTACCATCTGAAGCTTTTAATTTCAACTGTCGACAAATTGTCGACAGTTCAAGTCCATCTTCTGTTTTAATGCGTACTTTCATCTTAAACCAATAATCTCTTGCATTTGAGCTATTCGTCAAAACTTCAACCACATCAATAATTGAAAAATACCATTGCTGTTCTTTTTCATCCCAATGTGTTCTTACATTTTTGTTTTCAAATAATTTTAAGTTACTCATTATAAAATTTATTTATGATTATTTCGCATTTTCCAATAGAATAATATTTTCAATTCTTTTATTAAAGCTAATACTTAATCTAGTGAATGCTTATATTATATTAGTTGTTTCAAATATAGCAACTATTTATTTTTTTTAGAATAAACAATAAAAAAAACTACTTCCTCCCAAAATCCGCTGGGTTTTCACCCCATACTTTTGTTTCCCATTTTAATATAGGATTACTATATGTATTGGCTTTGAGCCATTGTATTCCTCTATCCATCATCTCAAACAATGCTTTGTTTCTTGGGCTTCTGCTGTGTTCAGTTTTGGCAACTTTGTTTTTCACCCAACTTATAGCTGTTTTGCTATCTGAATATATAGGTACTGATAAATTGTTTTGCTTGCAATAAGCCAATGCATGTACTATTCCTAAAAACTCAACTATATTATTGGTGCCGTCTTCAAACGGTCCTTGCCTAAATAAAACTTTACCTGATTGCACATGAACTCCTTGATATTCGCAGTCTCCTGTTTTGGTGTTCCAAGCCCCATCAACTGCTATACTTGCAGGATTTGGTCTACCTACTGATTGCTTTACCAATGCTGAAACTTCAGGTTTTTCGCCAGCTTTATTCATATACTTTGCTGGCGATTCAGTAAATGCTTTGTGAGCTAATAGTTTATTTTCAAATGATTTGAATACCGCCTGCGGAAACCCTGCTATCTGAGCTTGACACATTTCCCAATTATCAAAAACGCCCGTTTTTCTGCCTTTCCATACCACATAGTATTTTTGCTTAGCCATATATACTCAAGCTTTTTTTTTAATCTTTTCTTTTCATAATAGGCACTGTAGAACAGGGCTCACCATACATAATACTTTTAGCAATAGGAGCAAGGAGCGAAGTCACTTGCACATATGCAGCATTAGAAATGGGTAAATCACCACAACCTTTTATAACAATTTTTTGATCTTTATATATACTTAATTCAATTTGGTTGATTGCATTTATAATCAAATGCTTTTCTAAATCTTCCATGCTACCAAAATAAATACTTTTAGCAAATGGTTGTAAAGCTGATGCCAATAACATATATGCCCAAGTTGGCACAATGGCATCGGCTGAGCATATCACTGCTACATGTTTATCAGTATATTCACTCCAATCTTTTTCTTTTATATATAACCTGAAATCTTTTTCTTTTAATATCAATCCCATAAACAAACATTGAGCAATATCAAATATGGTTTTGGGTGAATGGTCATAATAGTCTTCAAGGTTTATAGTAATTAAACCACTGTTGGCTACTTTATTTACAAATTCATTGTTTACTTCCATTTATTTTACAATTCTTCAAATATACCTGAACCTTTATTTTTTCGCACATTGTTCCAATCAAAACATTTGCCATTCATTACTACATATACGCCATGTGGCAGCGTTTGCACAAATGCCATGGCACTTCCTAAGTTAAATAAACCATCGCTACTGCCAAAAGTATAGGGTATCATGGCTCCGGTAATTACTACAGTTCTTTTTAAATCTGCTTCTGCCATTACCCTAGCCGTTTCAGTCATGGTGTCAGTTCCATGTGTAATGATGATTTTTTCTTCGCTACACAATTTGCATGCATCTATAATCTGTTTTCTGTGACTGTCGTTCATATCCAAACTATCAATCAACATCAATGTTGAAATGCTTACTTCATTTAGGTTTCTACCTAATCTGAGCATTTCTTGAATATGCGTTTCTTTAAAGAATAATTGCCCATTTAGTTCATTATACTCTTTGTCAAATGTTCCACCTGTTACTATTATTCTTATCATGATATTAGTTTTGTTCTTTTTCTATCCAATTTCCATCTTCAGCAATTAAAGCTATTAACTCATCTACTGCAACCGAAGAAGGAAGGTTGCGTTTCACCACATCTTTATTTCTATATAAAGTAATCTTATCTACACCACTTCCTACATACCCATAATCAGCGTCTGCCATTTCTCCTGGGCCATTAACTATACATCCCATAATAGCAATTTTAACTCCTTTTAAATGGTCAGTTCTTTTTCTAATCATCGCTGTGGTATCTTGTAAATCAAATAACGTTCTACCACAACTTGGACAACTTATATATTCTGTTTTCGAAATTCTACACCTGCATGCTTGCAATATACCAAATGCCAATCTGTTGCTGGTTGATATAGAAGATTGACTTGAACCTAACCATATACCATCTCCAAATCCGTCAATAAATAAAGAACCTATATCAGTTGATGCATGCAATACCAAAGTTTCATTATTTTGTGTCGGATAGTGATTTTGAATGATTACTGGTAGGGTTATATTGTGTTTCATTAGCAACCAAAATAATTGTCGCAGTTCTTTTACAACATTTGCTGTCGTAGGCTTTAAAACCAATACCGCACAGTTTTGATATTGTTTTAATGTATCAATTGAAGGCAATGTTAAATCATTAATTGTTGTCAAAACAAAGTTTAATGGGCATTCTATGTTGGGCTTAAATAATGAAATATGGTTGAAATATGGATATATATTCTTAGCGTTTGAGAGTTTTTGCCAGGTATCTATGTCTACAATTGCCTTTAATCCATTGGGCAACATAAATGAAGGTTGAATATTACCTAAATATACATAATCAGCCCCTTGATCGTTCATATGCCATTTGTCAAGTTTTGCATCATATATATGCCCACATTGTTGTAAATCAAATTCTGTAATTTCAGAAAGGTGCGACATGTCTGAAACTACTCTAGGAACTTGTGTACCACCTATATTCTCAATCTCTATAGATGTTCTTTTTTTATATTCATATGGAGAAAAAGCTTGGTTGATGCTTTCATCTTTACTCAAATCTATTGAAATAGGTTTTTCTATAGCTCTTTCATTATACCTATTAACTAATGCTATGGCAACGGGTGCTTCAAATTCAGGGTCTTCTGTTAACGATACCCTAACAGTATCTCCAATACCATCTTCAAGCAAACAACCAATACCTACAGCACTTTTAGTTCTTCCATCTTCTCCGTCACCTGCTTCTGTAACGCCAACATGTAAAGGGTAATCCATACCTTCCAAATTCATTTTTGCAACTAACAATCTATATGCTTGAACCATCACTTGAGCATTACTGGCTTTCATTGAAAGTACAATTTGATGGTAGTTTTCGTCTCTGCATATCTGCAAAAATTCCATGGCACTTTCAACCATTCCTAGAGGTGTGTCACCATATCTACTCATTATTCTGTCGCTCAAACTTCCATGATTGGTACCAATTCTCATGGCTGTGCCGTATTCTTTACAAATTTTTACTAATGGTAAAAATCTTTCTCTGATTCTATCAAGCTCAGCATGGTATTCAATATCAGTATATTCTATGTTTTCAAACTTTTTTTTGTCTACATAATTCCCAGGGTTAATCCTTACCTTTTCTACAATTCTGGCAGCCATTTCAGCGGCATTTGGGGTAAAATGTATATCGGCTATAAGTGGTGCATTATATCCTCTGTTTCTTAATTCCTTTTTTATTTGTTCTAGATTTCTAGCTTCATTAATACTGGGTGCTGTAATTCTAACAAATTCGCAGCCAGCATCTATCATTCTTATAGATTGCTCTACTGTTTTTATTGTATCCATAGTATCTGTTGTGGTCATACTTTGAATACGAATAGGATAGTCGCTACCAAGAGGTATATCACCTATCATGACTGTTCGGGTGGTGCGTCTTTTATATGCAGTAAAAGAAGAAGTGTAGTTAAAATTCATCTAAGTTTGTGGATGTTTGCTATATATTACTCAAATAACTCAAAAATTGTTTAGATTATTTTTTCTTAGTCATATATCGCCACTGTTCAAAAATAAGAGCTGTCAAGAAAAGAACCACCACTACAGCTATAAAAGGATTGGTTCCTGGAATCAAACTAGAGATATGAATCACTAAATAAATCATAATTGCAATAATTATAATAAATATGAATATTGTTTTTGAAATTCTTGGCATATTTGATATCTAAAGCTTGCAAAGTTAAATTACGAAGTATTATTTATCTGTTTTTATTTGCCTCAAAATATCTTCTAAATAATCACTCTGAATTTCTTGTATCTCTAAGAGTTTTTTGTTTTGATGTAATATCAAGTGATCCATTTTTTCATGCAATAATTTAATTTCTAATTCTGCTTTCAAGTTTACTTTATAGTCTTGCTCGCCTCTGTATCTGTCTTTTTGCTCTTTTCTATTCTGACTCATCATAATAATTGGTGCTTGAATAGAGGCTAAACATGATAAAATTAGATTTAATAATATAAAAGGGTAGGGGTCAAAAACTTTACTTTGAAGTAAAAATATATTCATGCAAATCCAGACCAATATAAATGAAAAGAAAAAAATTATAAATGTCCAACTACCGCCAAATTCGGCAATTTTATCAGCCATTCGTTGACCTAAAGTTAATTCGTCTTCTATTCCAGGCTTTTGTTTGTCGGTTAAGAGCTCATCGTCAATAACAGCTTTTAAAACGGCTTTGTCTAATATATCAATTTCTTTGTTCTCGGTAGCAATAATGCTTTCAATGTATTTCTTTCTGTAAATATTTAAACTATCTATAGAAATATAACTTTCATGGTCAAAACTTGGAAAATCTTTTTGAATATAATTCACTAAAGGATCTCTAATCGAATCACATTTAATGGCAAGGTTAATATCTATTTCTTTATTAGTAATTAAGCATAATACTTTTTTCATGTGCATGGCAAATATAGCCAATATACCAGAAAATAGGGGAGTCTATTAATTTAATATTCTGTTATTTTACAAAATTTAAACTAATATTTAATATATCTAATTAATTAATAATGTATTATTTACATATAAAATATGAATCTACATAATTGATTTTAAACTACCTTGTATGTAAAGATTTAATAACCAATCAAATTTGCAAGTAATTGAAATATAACAACATAAAACCTTATTAACATTTCTTAATTACCCACTTAACAAATGTTACTATGTTTGCTTTACATTTGTAAATCCATAATTACAATTGTTATAACCCTTATGAATACTGATATTTCCGAGCGTTTGCTCAAGATAATTGAAGAATACAATCACACAAAGAAATCATTTGCTGAATTGACAAATATCTCTCAACCAATCGTTACACATATCACTACAGGGCGTAACAATCCAGGGTTAGATGTGATACAAAAAATACTTTTATCTTTTCCTGAAATCAATCCAGATTGGTTAATTCTTGGCAACGACCCTATGAAAAGGCCTGGCTTAGAAGAACAAAATAAATTTGAAAAACAACTTAAAAATATTGAATTAGGAATTCAGCAAGCCAATAAAACATTAGTTCAAACTCTTGAGGATATTAAAAAGTATAGTTAATAAGCTTATATTTGCCTTATGAAAATAACAGATGAAACGATAGATAAATTATCGAATCTTTGTAAACTAGAATTTGCTGATGATTCTAGAGATGAAATGAAATTAGATTTGGAAAGAATAGTAGGTTTTTGTGAACAACTCAATCAGCTTGATACATCAGATGTAGAACCTTTGATTTACATGTCTGAAGAAATAAATAATTTAAGAGAAGATGTGGTTAAAGATATGATTAGTAGGGATGATGCTTTAAAAAATGCCCCTTCTAAAGATACTGATTATTTTAAAGTTCCTAAGTTCATAGAAAAATAAGCTACTACTAGTGTCTAATATTATTGAAATCAAAGGCATTAAAAAGTCTTATCGTATTGGCGGAGAAACAGTATATGCTTTAAAAGGTATTGATTTAATCATTGAAAAAGGCGAATACGTAGCTTTGATGGGACCATCGGGTTCTGGTAAGTCTACTTTAATGAATATGCTTGGCTGTTTAGACACACCCGGCGAAGGTTCATATATGCTCAATGGGTTAGATGTAAGCAAAATGGATGACAATGAACTAGCAGAGGTCAGAAATAAAGACATTGGCTTTGTGTTTCAAACATTTAATTTGATGCCTAGGCTAAGTGCTCTTGAAAATGTAGCCATGCCATTGATATATGCCGGGGTAAAAAAAGAAGAACGAGAAAGCAGAGCAAAAGTGTGTTTAGAAGCTGTTAAGTTAACAGATAGAATGACACACAAACCTAATGAACTCTCAGGTGGACAAAGGCAAAGGGTGGCTGTGGCTAGAGCTCTTGTAAACAATCCTTCTATCATATTGGCTGATGAACCTACAGGAAACTTAGATTCAAAAACTAGTGAAGAAATGATGAATTTGTTTGAAGAGATTCATAAAAAAGGAAATACGGTAATTGTGATTACTCACGAAGAAGATATAGCTAGACGTGCCTATAGGATAGTGAGGTTGAAAGATGGGTTAATAGAAAAAGACGAGCCCAATATTCCTTTAAAAACCATCAATAATTAACCCAATATGAAAAAATATATTGTCACTTTATGCTTGTCTATTTTTATAATTTCTTTATCTAAAGCTCAAATAGCTAATAATATAACTAAGAAAAAAGAGTTTTCAGTTAGAACTACTTTGCTAAACAAATTTAATCCTAAAAATACATTCTACTATACAAAATATAGTGCTGATAATAAAACTGCATGGCAACACAGTGCTAACATTGCTTTTAATCAAGGAGTAAACAATATGATTAACCTAAACAATTTCTCAAAACCTGACAATTTTAATAGCATTCCTAATAAATTTAAAAACAACAATAACATGAGTATCACATTGGAATATTCATTTTCTAAACTATTTAATATTATCATGTTTGATAAAGTGTGGTTCAGTCATGGACCTGGAATTGGATTGACTTGTAATAATGTTAGAAACCAAAATAGTATTAATAGTTTTTATAAAACCAATGATTCATTTGTCTATAATCAAATGACTAAAATCAACATCAATACTACATTTATTTCACCTACTTTAATGTATACAGCCTATATAAAATATGCCATAACCAGTAGAATAATTGTTGGTGTAAATGTAGGATACAATGGTTCATTTAATTTAAACAATAGAGTGAATAAAACAGATGCATTAAAATGGGTTGATAATTCGTTCGTAAGTGATAAATCCACTAAAAACATAACTAAAGGTTTTAGCAGTAATTTATCTACAATTCCTCAATCTAGTTTTGTGCTTTCAGTGATGTTTTAAAAACAATCACTCAAAAAATCATAGTTTTTAAATTAAATATATTGTTGATAAATAGCAATACACCTTTTGTCGCTTTTTTTACCTCCTAGCTATACAATGCTTTGAGTTATCTACAGATAAAAAAAATAACTATGCCATGCCTAAATTGGCTTGCATTTCATGAATTTGACTTTCCCAGAGTTGTTTGTTTTCAGCCAATTCTTTTTCAGCACTAAAGTCAGTTATGATTAGAGCAATATCACCTGTAATTTCATCTTTTTCAATATCAAATTCAAAGAACTCATCTTTTTCAGAATCGAGCCATTGATATCTAATAGATTTATTTGTTACTTTCTTTAAAATTCTTGCTGATCTTGTTTCACCAGTCCATTTAAAAACATAATCTCCATTTTTAATGTCCACATCGTCGCAAAACCATTCTGCTAAACCAGAAGGAGAACTTAATAAACTATAAAGCATAGGAGCAGAAAGTTTTAATTCAAACTCCATTTGATACATCTTTTTTGTAGTAGCCATGATAAATAAACGTTATACCTTTTATCCTTTTTGATAGTCAATTAGTTTAAAAATATTATGACAAATATAATGCTGCAACCATATTAAACAAATTTAATTCATTATTTTTAGTATAAATGTTAGCCTTACCTTTGTACACTTAATCTAATTCACGTTGGAAAACAATCAATACAAACAGATAAAGCGAGTTACCACACATGTTTTGTTAGAAATGAAACAAAGAGGTGAAAAAATTTCTATGCTCACGGCATATGATTTTACTTTTGCAAGAATATTAGATGCATCTCTTATAGATGTTATTTTAGTTGGTGATTCAGCTAGTAATGTGATGGCGGGGCATACCACTACGTTGCCCATAACACTAGACCAAATGATTTACCATACCGCATCAGTTACACGTGCTGTAGAGCGTGCTTTAGTTGTAGCTGATATTCCGTTTGGTTCATATCAAGGCAATAGTAAAGAAGCTCTTAATTCTTCTATCAGACTGATGAAAGAAGCAGCTGCACATGCTGTAAAAATGGAAGGTGGTATTGAAATTATTGATTCAGTGAAACGTGTATTATCTGCTGGTGTTCCTGTAATGGGGCACTTAGGTCTGACTCCTCAAAGCATATATAAATTTGGTACTTTTGAAGTAAGAGCTAGAGAAGAAGCTGAAGCCAACAAATTGATAGAAGATGCCAAATTGCTTGAAGAAGCTGGTTGTTTTGCTATTGTTCTCGAAAAAATACCTGCTAAGCTGGCTGAACGTGTTGCTTCTGAATTAAAAATCCCGGTAATTGGCATTGGTGCTGGGGGTAATGTAGACGGGCAAGTTTTAGTACTGCATGATGTGCTAGGTTTAACTAAAGAATTTAACCCTAGATTCTTAAGAAGATATATGAATCTATATGACGATGTAAAAATAAACGTGGAGCGTTATATAGAAGACGTAAAACTGGGTGACTTCCCGAATGAAAAAGAACAATATTAATAGTATATAATTTGATTTATGAGTAACCAAGAGATTGTTGTTAGTGGGGTGAGACCCACTGGTATGTTGCATTTAGGAAACTATATGGGTGCTGTGAAAAATTTCATACAAATGCAGCATGAGTATAAGTGTTTTTTCTTTATTGCAGATTACCACTCGCTTACAACGCATCCCACCCCTCAAGATATTAAATCAAGCGTAAAGCAAGTGTTTGCTGAGTATTTGGCTTGCGGTATTGACCCTGAAAAAGCCACCATATATATACAAAGCGACTTACCTCAAACAGCCGAATTGTATATGCTTTTGAATATGAATGCTTATAAAGGTGAATTAGAAAGATGTACTTCTTTTAAAGATAAAGTTAGAACACAACCCAATAACGTAAATGCTGGCTTGCTTACCTACCCAGTATTAATGGCAGCTGATATTTTGATTCATAAAGCGGGTAAAGTGCCGGTGGGTAAAGACCAAGAACAACATTTAGAAATGGCCAGAACTTTTGCCAACAGGTTTAATAGAATGTACCAAACAGAATATTTTATTGAACCCCATGCGTTTAATTATGGCAACAATTTAGTGAAAATTCCAGGCTTGGGTGGCAAAGGTAAAATGAGTAAAAGTGAAAGTGAAATGGATGCTATTTTTTTAGCAGACTCACCTGAGTTGGTCAGAAAAAAAGTGATGAAAGCTAAAACTGATAGCGGCCCTACCGAACCTAATCAAGCTGTTAGTGAAGAGATTCAAAATTTATTTGATTTAATGAAAGTTGTATCTACACCTGATACATTATTATATTTTGAAGAGACCTATAAAAATGCAACCATTAGATATGGCGATTTGAAAAAGCAATTGGCTCAAGACATGGTGGCATTTACATCTCCCATATATGAAAGAATTCAGCAAATAAAAGCTGACGAAGCATACTTGACCAAAGTAGCCAAAATAGGAGCTGAGAAGGCTTATGAGAGTGCTTCTAAGACAGTAAATGAAGTTAGAGAAATCATAGGATTTAAAAAAGTTTGGTAGTATTCTAAAGTTTCTTTTTTGCAATTAAATGAAACTACTTATATTTGCAGCCCTTTAGACGGTTTCGTAGCTCAATTGGATAGAGCATCTGACTACGGATCAGAAGGTTTAGAGTTCGACTCTCTACGAGACCACTAATTTAAAAAGCTTTCAAGATTTTCTCTTGGAAGCTTTTTTGTTTTTTGAAACTTGATTTACTTTCTTTCTATATCCACTAAATCTCCTTGTTCAAACATTTCATTTAAATCATCTTTGTGCATGGCTTGTTCCGTTCCATCATATATTTCATCGCCTTTATGCATCATTCTTTTCATATCTCCAATATTTGTGCATTCAACTATGCTTTCTTGGTAATATATGCTGTCATTTCCTAAATGAGTCACTTTGTAAATTGTATATTGTTTATTAGCTATCATTACCCCATATATATCGCCACTTTTAGGTGCTGTGGCCATCTCTTTTAGCTTTGCTTTGTTTTGACTACTTGTGATGCTTCCCCAACCTATCAAAGCTGCTACTACTATAAGTCCTGAAAAAGTCCAGATAGGCGTTTTGGCTTGTGATGCAACGTTCTCATAGTTTTCTTTTAAACTTGCATTAAACTCTTTTTTCTTTAAAACCAATTTGCAATGCGAACATTGTGTGGCTCCCGTTTTACCTAAAGGGAAAAATGGAATCCAAAAGATGTGAGCATATCTTTGCATAACCACAAGTTGAGTAGTATGCATTTGCTCGCAACTACTGCATTTCATGGTTAAATTTTCTGTTTCTAAAGTGGTTGCTTTTGAACCGTAAATTATCATATTATAGTTATTATTTTTTGCGAATATAGAATATAAAACAATGACCTTTATTTTATTATTTGAATTTTAAAGAATGATAATATAGTTTAAAATAAAATCTAAAAAATTACTGAATGTTATTTCCAGTTTTTTATGAAACAAAAAAGCCAACCTTTTTACAGATTGGCTTTTAATTATTTTAATGAGAATGATTAATTAACGGTGTGAAACAATCTATTCCAACGAATTCCTTTTTTAAATTTATCCCAACTCATCCATATAAAAACAGCTTTACCTACTACATGGTCTTCTGGCACAAAACCCCAATAACGACTATCCATAGAGTTGTGTCTGTTGTCACCCATCATCCAATAGTAGTTCATCTTAAAAGTATATTCTTTTATTTCTTTACCTTCAAGCATAATTTTACCATTTTTAATTTCTAATGTTGGATTGTTTTCATGTTCTTTTATTGCTTTCTCATATATAGGAAAATTCTCGGTTGTTAAAGCTATTTTACCTCCTACTTTTGGTATCCATACACTTGACATATAATCAGGTGATCCGTTTACTTTATTGAAGAAGTAATTTTGGCCATGAAAGTTAAAATCACCCGGTTGAAAAAATACAGTATCTATTCTTTTAACATCTGTTATAGCTTTAATGCCAACCAATTGTGATAAACTTAAATTGGCTTCATATATATATGATGTATCATTTTGATATGCAATCATATCGTACTCAGATGCTTCATTATAATCTCCTTCATTTCCTAAAAACTTTGTATATGTATCGATATCGTATTTTGATTTTAAAAATTGAGGATCTAATGGAACACCATTGGTAAATATATGGTATTTATGATTTGAGTTCTCAGGGTTTTCAATTGCTTTTCCATTGATATGAACAATAGATCTAACGATGCTTAAATTATCACCAGGCAATCCTATACATCGTTTTATATAATTTTCTTTTTTATCTACTGGTCTAGGGATAGAGTCGTCAGGCCAATTAAATACTACAGCATCGTATCGTTGCACTTCAGAAAAACCTGGCAAGCGATAGTAGGGCATATGAAACCAATTGGTATATGAAGGCGTTTTTTGAGTAAATGGTAAAACATTATGTGCAAAAGGAAAAGAAATAGGTGTAACAGGCATACGTGCTCCATAATGAAATTTACTAACAAATAAATAATCGCCCACCAACAATGAATTTTCCATAGAACCAGTAGGGATTGTAAAAGCCTCCATAAATAAACCTCTGATAATACTAGCAGCAATAACTGCAAACGCTATAGCATCAACCCATTCAAGTCCTTTAGTTTTTTCTCTGGTACTGTTAAAATAATAATACCAAGCTAAGATTAAAAAAGCAGAGAGAAGAAATAAACCAATACAATTTAGAAAAGGTGCACCTGCCAATAAAAACATGACTAAGAATGAGAATAGATTCAAACCATGAAGAAACCAAAATCCTCTGAGCTGCCTTGGGCTTAATTTCGATTTATAATTTTTCCAATTTAATGGTTGTTTTTCTTCAGTTTTTTTGTTTTTTGTAGCTGTCATTTTTTATTTGATATATAACTGTTACGTCAATATTGTTAGATTGTTACTTAAATTTTAATATTAGCTTTATAATGGAATGTTGCCATGTTTTTTCCTTGGCAAGTTTACCACTTTGTTTTCGAGCATTTTAAACCCTTTGATTAATTTTTCTCTGGTTTCTTCAGGGAAAATAACTTCATCTATAAACCCTCTTTCAGCCGCACGGTAAGGGTTTGCAAACAAGTCACCATATTCATCTGTCTTCTCTTTCATTTTTGCTTCTTTATCTTCTGAAGTATCAATTTCTTTTTTAAATATAATTTCAGCAGCTCCTTTGGCACCCATTACAGCTATTTCACTGGTTGGCCAAGCAAAGTTTAAATCACAACCTATATGTTTACTATTCATCACATCGTAAGCTCCTCCATATGCTTTTCTAGTAATAACTGTAATTCTTGGGACAGTAGCTTCGCTAAAAGCGTATAACAATTTAGCTCCGTTAGTTATGATAGCATTCCATTCTTGGTCGGTACCTGGCAAGAAACCTGGAACATCTTCTAGAACTAATAATGGAATATTGAAACAATCGCAGAAACGAACAAAACGTGCTGCTTTTTGAGATGCATGTATATCTAAACATCCAGCCAACTGTGAAGGTTGGTTGCCGACAATACCAATACTTCTACCTGCTAACCTAGCAAAACCTACAATGATATTCTCAGCAAAGTTTTTATGTACTTCAAAAAAGCTATCTTCATCAACAATACCTGAAACTACATCACGCATATCATATGGTTGATTGGCATTTCCTGGAATGATATCTTTTAATACATCTCTGGTTTCATTGCTGATGGTATAAGGTAGGAGTGGGGCTTGCTCTTCGCAGTTAGAAGGTATATAACTTAACAGTTTTTTTAGTTGGTTTATACACTCAATTTCATTGGCAGCTGCAAAATGTGCCACCCCTGATTTTGATGAATGAACTGAGGCTCCGCCTAATTCTTCGCTTGTTACTTCTTCGTGTGTAACAGTTTTAACAACATTGGGGCCGGTTACAAACATATAACTGGTATTTTCTACCATAAATATATAATCTGTAATAGCCGGACTATAAACGGCACCACCAGCACACGGGCCCATAATAGCCGATAACTGAGGAATAACACCACTGGCTAAAGTGTTTCTATAAAAAATATCTGCATAACCACCTAAAGAAACAACACCTTCTTGAATTCGAGCACCTCCACTATCATTTAATCCTATTAATGGAGCTCCATTTTTCATAGCTAAATCCATTATTTTAACAATTTTTTCAGCATGTGTTTCGCTAAGCGATCCACCAAAAATGGTAAAGTCTTGAGAAAAAACATATATCAATCGACCTGCAATTGTTCCGTAACCCGTTACCACTCCATCTCCTAAAAATTGTTGTTTTTCCATCCCGAAGTCTTTGCTTCGATGGGTAACCAATGAGCCAATCTCTTGAAATGAGCCTTCATCTATAAGAAAATGAATTCGCTCACGAGCTGTAAGTTTACCTTTTTTATGTTGAGATGCAATTTTGTCTAGTCCACCACCTTCACTCGATTTTTGGCGTTTAGCTGTTAGTATTTCACGTTTGTTCATATGATATAAAAATGTTGCAAATTAAAGCTAAACTAGCTATAATTAACATATTTTTTATATGATATTAAAAGTTAAAATAAATTATTGTGAGATTTAATATTTCTTTCTTTTGCCTCTGTTATCAATACTATTATTAATAACAATAGCAACAATTACTAATATCAGAATCCCTGCTACAAACATTAATTCCATTTTACAAAGGTAAGTATATATATTATTTTGGGTTGTAAATTTATTATCAATCTTTTGTCAAGAAAACAATCCAATTACTTTAATTTATCTTTCATATAAGTAACCATTTTTTTAATCAAATGGGCTCTGTCTGCTCCTGATACATTATGTAAATGTTCTGGATATACAAAATAATCTAACTGTATGCCATTACTAACACTCTCTTTTACTAACTTTAAACTATGCTCCCATAAAACCACATCATCAGCCGTACCGTGTATTACTAGTAAATTACCTTTAAGATTTTTGATATAATTTAGCACATTGGCTTCTCTATATCCTTCGGGGTTTTCTTTGGGTGTGTCCATATACCTTTCAGTATACATAATTTCATACATCCTCCAATCTATTACTGGCCCTCCACAAACTCCTACTTTAAAAACATCTGGTTTGCGTAACATAAGTGATGTTGTCATAAATCCGCCAAAACTCCAACCATTTACTACCATTCTGTTAGCATCTATATAGGGTTGACTCTTTAGCCACTCAACACCTTTTAACTGATCTTCCATTTCAATATTACCTAAATGTCTGAATGTAGCTTGTTCAAAATCTCTTCCTCTGTTGTCACTTCCTCTGTTGTCAAGTGTAAAAACGATATAACCTTCTTCAGCTAATTGATGCATCCATAAATCTGCACCACCTAACCATTGGTTATTAATCATTTGTGCATGTGGGCCACCATATACATATACCATGACTGGATATTTTTTTTGTGCATCAAAATGTGAAGGTTTGATTATTCTGCAATATAAATCAGTGCTGTCGCTTGCTTTAATGGTAAAAAACTGTAAGCTAGGCATTGCAAAATCTTTTAATGGATTTATTGCTTCATGTAACAATTGGGTACTTTTTCCTTTATTGCTTCTAATATGTATTTTACGTGGTGTAGAGGTATTGCTATATGAATCGAAGAAATAGGTCATTTGTTCATTAAACACAGCTGTATGAGTACCAACTTCTTCATCAAGCCTTGTTATTTCACCATTTTTTATAGCTACCTTATATATATGTCTTTCGATGGCACTTTCTTTAGTTGCTTGAAAATATATAAATTCATTCTTGCTATCTATTCCATAAACATCTGTCACTACCCAACTTCCTTTGGTTAATTGTCTAACTATAGTACCATCTCTATTATGAAGATATAAATGGTTATATCCATCTTTTTCACTTTGCCATATAAAATGTTCGGCATTGTTTTTTAGAAACAACATAGGTTTTAAAGGTTCAACATATTTATCATTTGTTTCTTCTAATAATGTTCTCATATATTGACCAGTAGCCATGTCAAATTCTTTAAGCCACATATGATTTTGTTCGCGATTTACTACTGCTATAAATATACTTTTCTCGTCATTGCTCCAAGCTATATTTGTTAAGTATTGTTCTACTGGTTCTCCTGTGCTTAAAGTTACATCTCTATTAATCTTCATTCGTGTTCCTAAAATCTTAATAGTTACCTGATGGCTTTTATCACCTGCCATTGGATATCTAATCATTTTAGGTATAGAAGGTACAGTGTCAAGGTTTACAATAGGATAGGTTGTGACCATACTTTCATCCATATAGTAATAGGCCATATAGTTTCCTTTCGGACTCCAAAACACTCCTTTGTTTATTCCAAACTCATTGCGATGCACTGCTTTACCAACTACAATTCCTTCTCTTTCTGGAGTGATGGTGTAAATGTTTTCACCTAAAAAAGTATTCACTTTAAGTGACTTACCATCAATATAACTTAATCGTTGTGTTTTCTCTTGTAGTTCTATATCTTCGGAGGTATTAGGAATAGAAAAGGTTTTAATGGTTGTTTTGTCAGATATATTATATATATAATAAGTTTGAGCATATAAAAACCTAAAGCTACTTGAGGTGATCCATGTTATAAAAGGAAATCTAGACATAGGTTTTGCATCTGGATTTACTTTTAAAAGTGATTCATATAAATTAGCTATTTTCAATACAGTATCTACTTTACTTTTGGATGCTTGGCTAGTAAGCATTACTTCTTTTTTGTTTTCATCTTTCACAATCCATGAAAATGAATTTGAATTTGGGATCCACATCAATTGTGATAATCTTGAAGGTGCTAGGTCTGTGTTTCTTTTATTAACAGCGTCTTCTAATGTTAAAGTTTTAAGTTGTGCTTGTGTTGTTAAGCATAAAAACCATAAAGTAGTGGTATATATAATGTGTTTCATTTGTAAAATAGAACCACAAAAATAATGAAACATGAGTGGCTTTTAATGATAGAAAATTCCAATCTTATCATTAATTTAATTATATTTGTTTTAAAAATGAATCAGATAAAAAATCTATTAGTGTTTTTAATTTTAGTAAAAGGTTATAACCTTTTTGCTCAAAATCAACAAGTGAATATGGCTATAGGCGACACACTGCATATAGGTAAATGTAAAATGGGTGAAACTTTTGAATACATAGATATATACACCAAAACAAGAATAGTAGATACAGCCAAATATAACGAAGAAACCGGCGAAGGATTTGTTGATTATTATTTTGGGAGAGGAGATTTTGATGGGGGAAGGATGCCTTGTAAATTCACTCATACACCTATAATTATTGCAGCATATAAAAAAGTAAGAAACAAGCAAACTAAATTAGAACAAACAATTATTCTAGCTTGGGTTGATAAAGCTAAATTGCAATTAGCTATGATAGAAATAGAAAAAGCTTGGGAAAGTGGTGAAGTAATACAATAATTATTTCATTCTAAAACCTAAATTCTTGGTTGCTGGGTCTACTGTCAAAAAATAATTAACTGAATCATTTATTGGAATATATTCTTTAGTTGTATTCCTACTCGAAAAAAGTCCTAAGCCATTATTAATATTGGTATATTCAGGTTTTTTCTGAACTATACCTAAACTAGGTTTATTAATATTAATATAATTTAACAATTGTTCACCTCCGCCAATAAATAAGAACTCACAGCCAATAATTTTTCTATAAATTCCTGTTTTAGGTTTGATATTATAACCCAAAAAATCGTACATAGAACGGCCAATAATTTCAGGGTAAAGATCGAACGAACCACCAACAGAAAGATTGTTTACTGCTATCCAATCTAAATATTTTTCGACACTGTCTTGAGTAAGACTATCATATTCTCTGTAGGTAAAATGTACTTTTACATCATAAGCTACAGCATTGTTTCCTTTAAACAAAGTAAATGTATATTTTCTACTAGGAGATAACACAAAAGTATTAGGGCGGCTAGATATATATGATGGACCAACTAAAGCTGTAGTACTTGTGTATTCTTTTCCTTCAACTGTTTTCTTTGTTTTTACTTTTATTTCATAAGTAAAGCTTTTATTCAAGAATCGTGTTGTTTTGTATAATGTACTCGAACTATTGGCAAATAGACCGGAATCTTTGATAATAGATTGGTCCTCTTTTAATATTTCAGTCCATACAACATTGTTACTGTTTTTAGCAATTAAAACAACGGTTGCGGTGTCAAAATATAAAGAGTCTCCAATTTGAGCTACTTTGATGGCGTCCATTCCATCATTCTGATAAATTCTTTCAACCCTTATATATTGAGCTGTATCACCTAAATCTAACAAGCCATATATAACTGCTGTTTCTTTCCAAGGAGCATTCACTTCAAGGTCGTTTTTGCACGAATAAATAAAACATGTGATAAGAAACAAGCCTAATATTTTTTTAATATACATAAGTGATGCAATTTATAGCTAAAGTGTATAAGATTAAAATGTTATTCGAAAATTTCCCCTTTTATAAAAACATGTTCAATCAAATCTTCACCAAAATTATATGGAATCAAGTCAATATTTTCTGCTGATTGTGTCATGATGAGGTTGGCGAGTTTTCCTTTGGTGATACTTCCACATATGTTTTCTAACTCTAACGCATATGCTCCATTAATGGTTGCAGCATTGAGTGCTTCAGTAGGTGTCATTTTCATTCTAATACAAGCCAAACTTAAAATAAAACTCATTCTTCCACTTGGACTGCTTCCAGGATTGTAATCGCTAGCCAAGCACAGAGCAAGGTCTGCATTTATCATTGCTCTTGCATCAGGGTAGGGTATTCCTAAGAAAAAAGCGGTTGATGGTAGCATAGTTGCCATAGTATTGCTGTTATAAAGTATATCATGCTCAATTTTAGAAGTATGTTCTAAATGATCTACCGAAATAGCTTCATTTAAAACTCCAACTTGAACGCCTCCCGTAAGTCCAAGTTCATTGGCATGTATCTTTGGTTTTAATCCGAAGGTTTTTGCCTTTTTTAAGATTAAATCTGTTTCTTCGGGCGTAAAAAAACCACTGTCGCAGAAAACGTCGCAATAGTCGGCAAGTTCTTCTTTGGCAAGCAAAGGAAGCATTTCATCACAGATTAAATGAATGTATTCAGCTCTATTGTTTTTATATATCAATGGAATGGCGTGTGCCCCTAAAAAAGTAGCTTTAATAGGAATAGGAGAGACAGTTTTAAGTCGTTTAATTACTCGCAACATTTTCAATTCATCTTCCACACTCAGTCCATAACCGCTTTTTATTTCTATAGCACCTGTTCCATTTTTAATACATTTTTTTAAACGAGACCATGCAGTATTAAATAATTCATCTTCACTACTTAGGTGAAGTTTTGCAGAAGAATTTAATATTCCTCCACCGTTGGCTGCAATCTCTTCATATGTTAGCCCATTAATTCTGTCAACAAATTCAGATTCTCTAGTTTTGGCAAAAACAATATGCGTATGGCTGTCAACAAAACAAGGAATAATGAGTTTGCCGCTGGCATCTATTAAATTAGTTAGAGAAAGATTCTGCCATGCATCAGTATTGCTCATGGTTCCATAGTCTGCAATAATTCCATCTATAATAAGCAGCCATGCGTCATTCAGTGTATTTATCGAATTTAGACTTTTACCCCTAATGGCTCCATTTTCTTGTTCCCTAATGCCATAAAGGGTTTTTATGTTTTTAATTAGAACTGTCATTAAGTTTTTATATATGATCAAATACCAATGAAGAAGCCATCATAGCTTGTGTAAAGTTCAAATCATCTACACCTGTTTCGATATTGTTTTTTTGAAAATAAGAAAGCATTTTTTCAGTAGGCATGTTGCCTGTAAGGTCATCAGTGGCCATTGGGCATCCACCATATCCTTTGATGGCACCATCAAACCTAGAACATCCGCTTTGCCAAGCAGCATCAATCTTTTCTTCCCAAGTGTTTGGAGTGGTGTGAAAATGAGCACCAAATTCAATATTGGTATAAGCAGGAATTAATGCATCAAATAAATAAGAGATATGTTCAGGCTGAGCAATTCCAATGGTGTCTGCTAAAGAAATAATTTGAATCCCTTTTTGAAACATAATTTCAGAAAACTTCAATACTATATCAGTGTTCCATTCATCTCCATAAGGATTTCCGAAGCCCATAGATAAATAAACCACTGGGGTTTTATTTGTTTTAGCACAAGTGTCAGATAGAAAATCAACAATTAATAATGCATCAGCTATAGATGCGTTTGTATTTCTGTGTTGAAAAGTTTCAGACAAGCTCAATGGAAAACCAAGATAAGTAATAGGTTTGAATGAAGCAGCTTGTTCAATACCTCTTGCATTAGCTACAATTGCCAAAAGTTTGCTTGAAGTTTTTGATAAATCTAATCCTTCTAACACTTCAACAGTGTCTGCCATTTGAGGAATAGCCTTAGGTGATACAAAGCTTCCAAAGTCGATAGAATGAAATCCACAACTCAGCAATGATTGTATATATTTTATTTTTTTTTCAGTTTGAATAAATTCTTTAATGCCTTGCATGGCATCACGAGGACATTCTATTATATTTGCAACCCTTTTCATAAATTAAAGGCAAAAATACAATTAAAATTAACAAACGTAAACCTATTATCTAACTTAAAAAGTTATTACATTTATTATGAGCGAAAATTTAGATCAGAATGCAACCACTCCTGAAGAAAAAGGAACTAACAATGTTCAAGAAACCAAGACTAGTATGGACACAACACCGGTAGAACTTAACAATGAAAACGAAACTGTATTGCCAACAGACAATCAAGTTTCAGAAGTAACATCAACAGAAAACATAGCACATATCAGCGAAAGTATAGATAGTGTAGAATCTGTAGAAGAAACCTCAGTCACTGAAATTGAAACTGTTTTAGAAACTCCTATTTTAATAGAAGAGCCAGTATTAGAAGCAGAACCGTTAATAGATTTAGCTGAAATAACAGCTGACCATATAGATGAAATTATAGCTAACGATAGCGATATTGAAATATCAGAAGCTGAAAAAGCACAACTGGCTAAATTGTCGAAAGAAGAACTGATGGTTATGGTAGCTAAAGCTGCTGAAATTGAGAATTTGTCTGATGCTTCAGATGAATTTAGAAGATTAAGAAAAGCGTTAGATATTATTTGGAGTAAAGAATACTCTGAAGCTAGAGCTAAGTTTTTGGAAGAAGGTGGATTGCCAGAAGAATTTAAACACACCGAGGCTGATAAAGATGTTTATCACCAATATTATAAAAAATTTACTGAAAAACGTGATGCGTATCGCAAGCAATTAGAAGACGAAAAATTAAAAAACGTTGATTTAAAGAAAGCGATTATAGAAAAAGTGAAAGCCATAGCTGAAGGCGAAGAAACAGCCAATAGCTTAAATCAAATCAAAGACCTTCAAAAAGAATGGAAAGACATTAGAGCTATTCCAGCTGAACTTAAAGAAGAGCTTTGGAACAAATACCAACACTATTTAAATACTTTTTATGACAATTTAAGTTTGAACAACGAGCTTAAAGAGCTTGACCGTAAAAAGAACTTAGAAATTAAAATAGATTTGTGCAAGAAAATGGATGAGCTTACACAAGAGCCATCTTTAAAGAAAGCATTGATATTCCATAAAAAATATTGGGAAGATTGGAAAAACACAGGTCCAGTTCCTAATGAATATAGAGAAGAATTGTGGTCTAGATTTAAAGAAGCTGCTGATAAAGTTTTCAATGCCAAGATGGAAGAATTGAAAGCGATGGATGTAGTGAGACAAGAAAACTTAGACAAAAAAGTAGCTTTGTGTGAACGAGCTGATGAATTTGCCAAATTTGAATCTGCACAAGCAAAAGAATGGATAGCTAAAGTGCCTGAAGTGCAAGCTTTGTTTGAAGAATGGAAATTGATAGGTATGGTATCAATTAAATACCAAGAAGAAATTTGGGAACGTTTTAAAAAGGCTGTGAATACATTCTATAGCAACAAAAACGATTTCTTTAAAAATCTTGATAAAAAGAGACAAGAGAATTTAAGAAAGAAAACAGAATTGTGTGAGAAAGCTGAAGCTATCATGAATAGTGAAGATTGGGGAAATACTACCAAAGAACTAATCAAACTTCAAGAAGAATATAAAACATGTGGACCAGTGCCTGAAAACATGCAAGAAAAGCTTTGGCAAAGATTTAGAAAAGCTTGTGATGTATTTTTTGAAAATAAAAACACCCACTTTGCTAGCTTGGTTCAAGACCAAAACAAAAACCTTGAAGCTAAAATAGAATTATTAGTAAAGTTTGAAGAGTTGGCTGCTTCTGAATCTAATGAAGATTTATCTACCAAAGTTAAAAACCTTCAAGACGAATGGAACACATATGGTTTTGTCCCTTTTAAAAAGAAAGATGAAATTGGTAAAAAATTTAAAGATGTTTTAGATAAAATTTACCAACGTATTAGAAAAGATTTCCAACAAAATAATTCAAACCGTACCAAAAACCATTACGAGGTGATTGCTAGGCAAAACGATGGTAAAAATATTTTGTATGGTGAAGAGAAAAAACTTTCTGAACGCATAAACACTTTAAAGAAAGATATTGATACGTTGCAAAACAATGTTGGATTCTTTGCTAACTCTAAATCAGCTAATCAACTATTGGCATCAGTAAATGAAAATATTGCAGCTAATCAAAGAAAGATACAACAACTGCAAGACCAATTGAGGGTGTTAAGAGATGTGAGAACTGGTAAAGCTCCTGAAGTAAAAAAGCAAACACCAGTAGAGGCAGCTCCTGAAATTACAGCTGCTGACGATAATCAAACAGAAGCATAAATTTGATATAAGCCCCCTAAATTGGGGGTTTATTTTTTAACATGAATGGTTGGTTAGAATATATAAAATATAAATATAAGTCTTCAAATCTGCATGGAGTTCATTCTCCTTTTATATATGATTTATTAGAAAAAGTTATTCAAGACAAAACTATTTTCAAAGAATATGCTGCTATAGAAGATATAAAATCAGCATTAATAAAAAACCAATCAGAGCTTACCTTTTATGACCATGGGGCTCAAAAAGGTGAAAAACAAACCACCATTAGCAAATTAGCTTCTAACAGTGGCGTTTCTCAGAAATATGGCCGACTTTTATTTAGACTTACCAGGTGGTTTCAACCCAAGTATGTGTTAGAGCTGGGTACTTCCCTGGGTATTGGCACCTTGTATCTTTCTATGGGCTGTGGAATTGATGCTGAAATATTTTCACTTGAAGGTGGTGAATCTATAGCAGATATAGCCAAACAAAATTTTAAGAAAGCCAATCTATATCAAGATGTGTTTGTAAAAGTGGGGCCGATAGAAGAAACTTTAAATGAAGTTTTATTAGAAATGCCTCAAATAGACTTTGCTTATTTTGATGCCAATCATAGGTTAGTTCCAACTTTACAGTATTTTGAAATTTGTTTGGCTAAAGCTCATGAGAATACTGTATTTATATTTGACGATATAAATTGGAGCAAAGAAATGCGAGAGGCTTGGCATATCATCAAACAACACCCAAAAACAAAAGTAACGGTAGACTTATATAGATTTGGGATGGTGTTTTTTAAAACCAATCAAGCCAAAGAAGATTTTATTTTAAGATTTTAGTTTTGAAAAATATCGTTCTGTTTTTATACGCCCATTTACCCAAAAGTATTATATATATATTGGGTAAGAATAAATGGCTCAAACACATCAGGTATCTTATATTAAGACCCAATGGATTGCCTTTGCTTACTAAGGAATCTATTTTTTGGAATGATGAGATTGCTATACAATTTGAAGCACCTATTAAAATTGCCTTAAAAGCAAAAAACCAAGGTTTAGAAAATTCTTTGTTAAAACACACCCTTCAAACATTTAAAGATAGACAAGATTTAGTCATTTTAGACATTGGTGCTAGCTTCGGTTTTTTAAGCTTGATATGGGCTAAAACATTGGCTTCAAAAGGGAAGGTATATAGTTTTGAGCCTCATCCATTATTGTTCCAGCAGTTGAGTAAAAATATAGCATATAACCAACTCCAGTTCATTTGTAACCCAATTAACGCTTTGGTTGGAGATAATTTACTGAACCAGAATTTGAAACTTATGGGTTATACTTCAAACAAAGAATTTATTGAAGGCAAAGAAATGACTCAAGAGATAGAAATGGCACAAATTACGTTGGATCATTTTGTAACTACTGAAAATTTATCTAACATAAACCTCATCAAAATAGATGTGGATGGCAGTGAGATGCAAGTGTTGATGGGCATGCAGCAAGCACTTGCACAGTTTAGTCCGATGGTGATCATTGAAACCAATAACCCTGATGTGATAACCTGGATGAGTCAACAAGGATATAGCTATTATCAAATCAATGGGTTAGAATTGTCAGCTGAACCCATGAATATATTTTTCGTTAAAAAAATAGAAAACTAACTATGAAATAAGTTATGCTCAACCCTTATTTTTGCGAGGTAAATAAGATCATAAAAACAAATAATATATATGGCTGAAGTAATTAGAATGCCCAAAATGAGTGATACTATGACTGAAGGAGTTATAGTTGCTTGGAATAAAAAAGTAGGAGATGCTGTAAAATCTGGCGATATATTGGCCGAGGTTGAAACAGACAAAGCTACTATGGAATTAGAAAATTACGTAAAAGGAACATTGCTACATATAGGCATTGAAAAAGGGCAATCAGTTCCGGTAGATGCTATTATAGCTATTGTGGGTCAGCCAGGAGAAGATATTTCAGCGTTACTTTCAGCAGCACCTGCGGCACCAGCAGCAGCAGCTAAACCAGTAGAAGAATCAGCACCAGCAGCACCTGTTGCGACAACAACTACTGCAGCTACGCATGACGATAGATTAAAAGCATCGCCTTTGGCAAGAAAAATAGCTGAAGAAAAAGGAATAGACATCAGTGCATTAAATGGCAGTGGAGAAAACGGCAGAATAGTGAAACGTGATTTAGAAAATGTTACTGCTTCGACTACAACAAAAGTAGCTGCCTTTGCACCTTCATTAGGCGAATCGTTTGAAGATTTACCATTAAGTCAAATGCGTAAAACCATTGCTCGACGTTTGGCTGAAAGTAAGTTCTCAGCACCGCATTTTTACTTAACTATGGAAATTGATATGGACAGAGCCGTTGAAGCCAGAGCCCGTATCAATACAAGCAGCGGGGTAAAAATATCTATGAATGATATGGTGATAAAAGCTGTAGCAGCTGCACTTAGAAAAAACCCTAAAGTTAATAGCAGTTGGTTAGGCGATAAAATTAGAATAAACCACCACATACATATAGGTGTAGCCATGGCGGTAGATGAAGGATTAATAGTACCTGTGGTGAAATTTGCTGACCAAAAATCGATGTCACAAATTAGTGCAGAAGTAAAAGTATATGCAGAGAAAGCCAAAGCCAAAAAATTGACCCCAGAAGAATTTACAGGAAATACTTTTACAATTTCTAATTTAGGGATGTTTGGTATAGAAGAGTTTACTGCCATTATAAACCCACCTGATTCATGCATATTAGCTGTGGGCACTGTTAAAGAAGTTCCGGTAGTGAAAAACGGTCAAGTAACAATTGGCAACATCATGAAAGTGACTTTGAGTTGCGACCATAGAAGTGTAGACGGAGCGGTAGGTTCTTCATTCTTACAATCACTCAAAGGATTTTTAGAAGACCCTATTACCATCTTGGTATAAGTTTATATGATTGATTTTAGAAGCGATACAGTTACCAAACCAACACCTGCTATGTTGCAAGCCATGCAGCAAGCCGAGGTAGGAGATGATGTATTTGGAGATGATTTAACCATCTTAGCTCTTGAATCAAAAGCAGCCAAAATGTTTGGCAAAGAAGCGGCGTTGTTTTGTGCTTCGGGCACTATGACCAATCAGATTGCTATTAAAGTTCACACACAACCTTCAAACGAGGTGATTTGTGCTGAAGATTCGCATATATATAAGTATGAAGGAGGAGGGATGGCATTCAATTCAGGTGTGCAAGCCAAAGTGTTAAAGGCTGATAGAGGCAGACTGAATGCAAACCAAGTGTTGCAAGCCATAAATGCAGACGATATTCATTTTCCTAAAACCAGTTTGGTTAGTTTAGAAAACACCCACAATAGAGGTGGAGGAAGTGTATATACTTTAAGCGATATAAAAGCCATAAAACAAGTGTGTGAGCAACATCATTTGCCATTACATTTAGATGGAGCAAGGATTTTTAACGCCCTAGTTACTAGCGGAATTTCAGCTGCAGACATGGGACAACAATTCGATTCTATTTCAGTATGTTTAAGCAAAGGATTGGGATGCCCAGTAGGTTCTTTATTGTTAGGTACATCAGTCTTTATCAAACAAGCCAAAAGAGTCAGAAAAATACTAGGAGGCGGTTGGAGACAAGCAGGATATTTAGCAGCAGCAGGTATATATGCATTAGAACATCATATAGAACGATTGGCTGACGACCATCTGAAAGCTAAAGAGATAGAAAAGCAATTGCAAACATTGGCTTGGGTTGAAAATATATTGCCTGTAGAAACCAATATTGTAATTTTTAATATTGCCGCAAAACACAATGCTGACGAGGTATTAGCACATTTACTTTCACATCAAATAAAAGCATCTAAGACTAGTCCACAAAGCATAAGGTTTGTGACACATATACAAACAACTGAGGAAGATATACAGTTATTATGCAAAACTTTAGAGAATTTTTAAGCTTTCTTTAAAAAGCAGGTTTTTAGAACTAGCGTCACTTTATCTACCTTACCTTCAATTTCTTCGTTATTATCAGTCAATCTGATATTCTTAACCATTTGTCCTCTTTTAAGATCGCTGGCACTGCCTTTAACTTTTAAAGATTTAATAATTGTCACTGAATCGCCTTCATTCAAAATGGTTCCGTTGCTGTCTCTAACTTCCATGATCGTATAATTATATAATATTACAGGCAAAATTAAACGAAAGAGATTGTATTTGTTATATATCTGATAAAAATCATATTTGAGATGAAACTTGAATATATCAAGTTTCTCTAAGATCTATTTAGTAAATTCAGGGCTTGAAAGATAAAATAGTTACTTTAAGTCATACAATTAGTTTGAGTGATTTTGTCTTAAACGCAATTAATTGGACACGGAATTTAATTTATATAACTCCACTTAGGGTCAATATATACACCGATTGACTCAAGGAATTTTTTAGGTGATTTATAATTCAATGCTCCGTGAATTCTGTCAAAATTATAGAATTTTTTCCATCTGTTCATAGTATTTGTAAAATCATTTAAGTCTTCGAATTCAAATCTTTGACAGATTGCACTTTCCATTATAGAATGATAAGATTCAATGTGCGCATTTTGTTGCGGCGTAGCAGGCCAAGTAAATTGTTGAGTGATTCCCTTTTCTTTTAAATACTGTTGCACGATTGCAGCTTCGAATTGAGAACCATTGTCATTGCGAACAATGAAATTTTTACATAGCGGATATGTTTTTATAACAGATTCGAATAGATTGATAACATCAGAGGCTTTGATACTATATGCAATATGATGTTCCAATAGCCATCTGGAATGTAGGTCTATAATAGAAAGCACTTGTGCATTAGTTCTCTTTCCATGTATATATACATATTTGATATCAAACTCTAAGAATGAAAATTCTGATTCTACTACCGGAACTAAATCTTTAACCCAGATACGGTTTGTTCTTTTCTTTTTATCTCTTTGAAATTTTAGCAAACCTTTTTCTTTTATGATTCTATAAGTTCTGTAGGATCCGATTTGCAAGCCAAGTTCATCTTTTAGATATCGATATGTTTTATAATAACCATAATCAACAAACTCTTCTGCTAAAAGAGATTTTATACAATCTGATATATATTCCAAATCGTAACAATTCTCTTGTAAATCGCGCACAATGCCACAGGGACGTTTTCCTGGTTTTGTTCCTGTAGATACATAGTAATAACTACTTCTAGGCAAATCAACATATTTAAGCAATAGATGTTTAGGTTTGCCTTGTTCCAAAAAATCATCGACGACCATCGTTTTCATTTCTTTAGAAATTGCGTTTTTTTTAAAAGGGAATCTTTAACCTGAATAGCTAATTCCTTTTCTGCTACTAGTCTTTTGAGAGCAAGATTTTCCCTACGGAGCAACTTTAATTCGCGTTCCTGTTCGTTCATACTACCAGCATTTAAGCCTTCCTTACCCATTTGATCAAACTTCTCCTTCCAGTTGTAAATACTTACGCTTGATACGTCAAACTCTCGCACAGCTTTACTGATGCCATGCTCATCTGAATAAAGAATAATTTTTTCCTTCTCTTCAGCTGTCCATTTTCTTCGATGTTTTTTCATACACAAATCTATTAATTGTTAACTTAGTTTTGTGTCCAAGAATTAATCGCGCTATTAAGATTTTATAAAATAAGGTAACTAAAGTTTATATAAAATTAGAGTATTATGAGTATTATGAGTATTTCTTCTTAGTTGAATAAAACATTTAATTATTTCAGATATAAATAATTTTAACTATAAAATGATTAACTCATATTCGAAACATAGAAATAAATATAGTTTTTTTTCAAAGTTATTAACTTGTTTAATAAAATATATTTTTAAAACAAACCATATATAGGCATATTTGCTACTTAAATTTTTATATACATGTTTCAATCTTATTCATACACCGTAGCTGAGAGGTTTTTAAGATACGTAAAAGTAGACACCCAAAGCGACCCACTTTCAACTTCATTTCCATCTACAGCCAAGCAAAAAGACTTGTTGCAAATACTAGCTAACGAACTGAAAGAAATAGGGTTAACAGATGCTCATATGGATGAATGGGGATATGTATATGCAACCTTGCCTGCTAATACAGATAAAGAGGTACCTGTCATTTGTTTTTGTTCGCATGCCGATACCGCACCCGATTGTAGTGGTAAAGGTGTGAATCCGCAATTGCATAAAAACTACCAGGGCAACGACATTACTTATATAAACAATGCTGAGTTGGTTTTAAAAACAGCTGAAAGTCCGCATTTGTTAAATAAAATTGGTCATGACCTCATTACCGCCGATGGCACCACATTGCTTGGTAGCGATGATAAATCTGGTGTGGCATGTATCATGGATGCTATACATTTTTTGGTGAATAATCCGCAAATAAAACACGGAGCTATAAAGGTGCTTTTCACACCTGATGAGGAAGTAGGGAGAGGAGTGGAGCATGTAGATTTGAAAAAACTAGGTGCTGATTTTGGATAC
This sequence comes from Bacteroidota bacterium, assembly GCA_947460345.1. Taxonomy (GTDB): domain Bacteria; phylum Bacteroidota; class Bacteroidia; order UKL13-3; family UKL13-3; genus CANHGM01. The sequence goes on from CANHGM010000022.1 coordinate 41,982, forward strand.
ACGCTTGACAGTGGAGATACTGGTTGGTTTGAAGATGAAACATTTAGCGCTGATGGTGTAAAGGTTACCATACACGGCATTAGTAGACATCCAGGATATGCTAAAAACCAAATGGTGAATGCCATGAGGGTAGCAGGCCATATGATTGCTCGCTTGCCTATAAACAGACTTTCTCCTGAGAGTACTGAGGGCAAAGAAGGGTTTGTGCATTTAGTGAGAATGGGAGGGGTATTAGAAAAAGCTGAATTTGATTTTATTGTCAGAGATTTTGAAGATGATTTGCTTCATCAACATACTGAAGAGCTTAGAAAAATTTGTACTGAAGTATTGAAAGAATTCCCAGGATCTGAAATGGAATTTACGGTAACTGAACAATACCGAAACATGAAAAAAGTATTGGATCAATACCCACAAGTAAGCGAATATGCCAGAGCAGCTATAGAAAGAGCAGGTTTGGTGGTTACTCAAAAACCAATAAGAGGCGGAACTGACGGTTCACGTTTGTCATATATGGGATTACCTTGCCCGAATATATTTGCTGGCGAACAAGAAATTCATTCACTTAAAGAGTGGGTTTCAGTTCAAGATATGCAATTAGCAGTGCAAACCATTGTGCATTTATGTATCATATGGGAAGAGAGAACTTAAGAAATTGGGTGTAAAAAGTAAGTCGGTATATACTTATTCAACTTTAATTATTTTCTTATAAATAAATGACGTTGCATTTTCAGTGTTACTGATTTTTGCTATATAAGTACCCACTGGCAAAGAAGTAATATCAAATGACTGAACATTGTTATATAAAGCTATTTGTCTGCCGGTAAGGTCACACAATACAACATGATAATTTTGATTGGTAGATATATACACCATTCCATTGGTTGGATTTGGATACAAGCTTATGTCTTCTGCTTGGTAATTGTGTTCAATAACATTTAACGGTGTTGTTACTGTTTTCAAATTATTACCTAAATAGGGTCTGATCATCAATGCACCGCTATTGGTAAATGTTTGAACCCATTTGCTTTGCACGTTATAATATACGCCTAGATTGGGTTTGTTTTTGTTTTTAAAAGCATAATTTAAATCAACACCCACATTCAATATAAAATCAGATTTTTGTTCCCAACCTATATAGTAATCGCCAGGTATTAAATAAAGGGGTGTATCTAATCGAAAAAAAGAATACCCATTCATCGTTTCTATATAAGGAATTTTAGTTACGGGTATTGATTTCAAAAGCACTTCATTATTGGAACCCGCTGTAATGCTTTTCCATATTTTTAAAGTAAACTGTTTGTCTTTTACATCCTTATACATTTGAGTAAAAAACATTCCTATACCCCAAATACTATCGGCAGCATATATTGTAAATTTATTGGCTACTTTACCTCCTTTTGTGGCATCGACTAAACCATAACCAGCTTCTGCAGTACCATCGTCTTGTGCTATATAATTGGCAAATACTTGTTGGTGTCTGAGGCTGTCGTTGTTGCTATTTACATCACCATTTACAAAAAAGCTCCAATCTGTATTGATTATCACTGAATCATTCACAGATGTTTGATTGGTGATAATAGATTTTGATAATGGAAAACTAAATGTAGTGAATACTCTATTAAATACAGCAGTGTTTCTAGCCCAATTTAATTGAAGTAAGCTGTTGTTTTTGTCTTTAATAGAGAAATTATATATAAAGTTTTTAACTTGAAAATCTAAGTTATATATAATTAATGAATCGTCATCTATCAATGGATTAGTTGATATAGCTTTAAATTGTTTCCATGGCAATTGATAGTAATCTTTAAGTAAACTGTTTTGTATTTCTGATATACCTACATCATTTCTTATAGAATCTTTTAATGAACGTTTCACATTTAATTCTACATAGTCTAAATGCCAATGATTTGAGTTACCTGTTTGCATAGCATAGTTTATAAACATAAATCTAAATCCACTATGCGAAAACAATTTTGGATTCACCTTTACAAAGTATTGTTTAAACTTAACTGGAAGACCTTTGCCATTGAGCGACCATACACTATGCCAAGCTGAATCTTTTCCATAAAAATACAAAGACAAAGAATCCCAATAATCTAAAGGGTCTAAATCTAAGCCTTGTGGTTGAACATAAAAAGACAGGTAAGTAGCTGTGTCAGCATTGAGTTTGATAAATTGCGACGTAAGGGTATCAGATGCTCCTTTGTTGTTATTGATGGGTTGGTAGGGTAGTCCATTCCAACTTAAATTGTCAAAAGTAGCATAACCCATACTAAAAGGTTTGACAGCAAAATGGTTGTTGACATACACATACCCATTGGTCCATTTGCTTCTATCAGGAAAAGGACCACTATTGGTAAAGTCGTCAAAAAATGGAATATCGATGGTATCTAAATTGCCTGCTCTTAAATTATGATCAGAGAAACGTTTGCCATCCGTAAAAAAATTAAACTGAGGATATGCTGCAGCAAATGAAGTGAGAACTTTGTTTTGGTGAATTGGGTAAAGTTTATCGTCTTGGGCATTCATCACACCCAATTGTATCATTAAAACTAAAACTAGAATACTTTGACGCATATTATTTCAAAAACAAATCTATAGAAGTTCCACTACTAACCTTTTTACCTACAGACGGTCTTACTTTGTATATGGTTGCTTCTGAAGTGTCAGATACTTCATCGTCAAATACATGAGTTTTATTTAGGCCTTGTGTTTCTAATAGTTCTGTTGCTTCTTTTAATGTTAATCCTATTAAGTCTGGTACTTCTACATCTTCACCATCACTTTCAGCAACTTCAAGAGGTATTGCACTTCCTTTGCTAATTCGAGTGCCTGGTGCTATTTCCATTCTCAATACCACATCTTGAGCAATGTCTGGTTTTCTGGTAATTTCACCTACTTTAAGCCCTATGCTTTCAAGCATTGAGGTAGCAATTCTAAGCGACTTTCCGGTCACATCTGGGATAGTCACTTTAGGTGCATTGGGAGCATTGATAGTAACATATATTACCCTATCTCTTTTTACAAATGATTTAGCTGCTGGAATTTGTTCTACAATACATAATTTGGCCATATCTTCAATAAACACGGTATCTATAATTTGATAACGCAAATTTTTCTCTTGAAGTATTTGAGCTGCTTTTTCTATTTGAATACCTTTTAAATCAGGTATTTCTATTTTCTCTCCATGATTGGTACAACTTTTTAAAAAAAAGCTAGAGATAAATCCCAAAACAAACAATATAACAATAGCCAAAGCTAAGTTAGACCAAAAGTAGCGAGTGATAAAAAATTTAAAAAAGTTCAACTGGTATAGAATTAAATTTCTCTATTTACATCCCATTGCTCTAAGTAGTCAGCTACTCTTCTTAAGAAAGAGCCACCTAACGAACCGTCAACCACTCTGTGGTCGTAGCTTAAAGATAAGAACATCATGTGTCTGATAGCAATGGTATCGCCATATTCAGTTTCCATCACCGCAGGTTTTTTCTTGATAGTACCTGTAGCCAAAATAGCCACTTGAGGTTGGTTGATGATAGGTGTACCCATCACGTTCCCGAATCCACCCACATTGGTAATAGTGAAAGTTCCCCCTTGAATATCATCTGGAGCCAATTTGTTTTGACGGGCTTTATTAGCCAAGCCATTCACGCTTTTGGTTAATCCCACTAAATTCAAAGTATCAGCATTTTTAATTACAGGTACAATTAAGTTTCCTGTAGGCAATGCCGCTGCCATTCCGATATTGATGGCTTTTCTTTTTACAATATTATTTCCATCAACAGATATATTGATTAATGGATAGTCTTTTACTGCTTTAACCACAGCTTCAATAAAACAAGGTGTGAAAGTGATTTTTTCACCTTCGCGTTTTTCAAAGCTCGATTTATGTTTCTCTCTCCACAACACCAGATTGGTAACATCGGCTTCAACAAATGAAGTCACATGCGGACTCACATGCTTACTCATCACCATATGATCGGCAATAAGTTTACGCATTCTGTCCATTTCTATAATTTCGTCACCTGGCATCAAAGCAATTTTTGATTCAGATTTAACAGCAGCCGGAGCTTGAGGAGCAGGTTTGTTTTCTAAAACTGGAGCGGGAGTTTGAACTGGAGCAGCAGTGGTTTTAGTTTCTTGAACTACAGGAGCAGGCGTACTTTCGGTTGGTTTTATTGCTACTGCTTGCGGACGACCTGCTTTTAAATAAGCCATGATATCTCTTTTGGTCACACGGCCTTCGTTGCCTGTACCTGGGATATTCTCTAATTCGCTCATGCTCACATTTTCGCCTTTAGCAATATTGAGCACTAACGGACTATAAAATCTATTGCCTTGAGATGGCTGAGATACAGGAGACACATGAGTTGCCACTTGTACAATTTCTTGTTCTATCACAGCAGCGGCTTCTTCAACTTTAGGTTGAGGAGTTTCGGCAACAGGGGCAGCCGTAGTAGTAGTTGCAGCTCCGGTAGCTATAAGAGCAATAGGTTGACCTACAGCTACTAAATCACCTTCGTTATATAGTTTTTTGATCAGAGTTCCACCTTTAGGGGTTGGCACTTCACTATCTACTTTATCGGTTGCTATTTCTAATACACTTTCGTCGGCTTTAATTACATCACCTTCGTTTTTAAGCCATTTAATAATAGTAGCCTCAGCTATACTTTCGCCCATCTTAGGCATTACTAATTGAAAATCAGACATTACTTGATTAATAGTTAATTTTGGCAAAAATAACCAACTAATTCCATAGTTTTACTATTTGATTTCAACAAGTTTTGAGGTATTATTTTTCAATATTAAAATGTATATTTGTGTAAAAGTATTAAACATTAAATTTTAGGTTATGAAAACAAAAATGATTGTAATTCTTTTGATTTCTTTTACTCATTATTGTTCTGGTTCTGAAATTCCTAAAAAGAAAAAATACACACATCAAATTAGTTGTTTTAGTACTATCAAAAACTGGAAAAATGATATACAATTATTTAAAAATTCCAAATTGAATTTATTTACAAGTATTGGACTTTCATATTCTTTTAATATAAAAAATAAAAACATTTTTCAATTTAGTGCTGAAAGTTATGGAGGTTCAGATTATTTTGGTTTAATTGATGATACAAAAAAATCTGGTGAAATTACAAGACTTTTAATTTCACATTTTTGTATGGACTATATATACTATTTTTATACCAACAAAAACTTTTCAACGGGTATAGGTGGAAGTTTAACCTATCAAAGTGGTGAAATACAATATTTGGTTTATAGTTTTTATGGCGAACCTGTAACAACGCCTAGGTTTTTAACAGATGTATATATAGGTCCTATTTTAAATGTTACTTATATGTTCCCTAAATCACATATAGTGGTTGGGCTTGAAGCTAAACAGTTATTTTTAATTGTAAATAAAGACAAAAATGCTGGTTTTGCCACTCAGTTTGTTGGACCACCTATCTATAGTCAGAATGCTATTATGGCTAAAGTTGGAGTTTGGTTTTAAAAAATATAAAATAAAATGAATATATATATCAGTATAACATTAATGTTGAATTTGTTTTTTAATCTAGAAATGTACAAAAGCTATTCATTTTTTAAACCCCAATTGTCATTATACATAACACATGAAAACCAAGCTGTAAGCCCGTTACCTATTGCTTACATTGGAGAAAAAAGCGGTGGAATAGTTTCTAAAGAATATATATTGAGTCACCCTAGGGTAGAGTTAAAACTTAATAATAACAGTTCAAACATCAAATACACCATCATTTCTTTTGAAGTAACCTTTATACCTAAAGATACCATGCATGACCAACCTAGCTATGCAAAATGTGTCAATAAAGATGGTCAGCTACACGAAAATATATTACCAGTGATCAGTAAATTAAAATCAGGAGATTTGATAACTATATATAATATCCAAACAAAAGAATCTGATAAAAACAAAACCGTTCATATACAAGAACCTCTCTCTATTACCATAGAATAATACCCAAAATTTTCATTTCATCACGTATACTTGCACCTATATGCAAGACACGGTTATAGGCATTATTGCTCAGCAAAATCAAATATCAGTACATCAAACCAAAGCAGTTATTAAGCTTTTAGAAGAAGGAAGTACAGTTCCATTTATATCTAGGTATAGAAAAGAGGCTACACAAGGACTAGATGAAGTGGCTGTGGAGCAAATCAGACTTTCGGTTCTCAAATTTAAGGAACTAGAAAAAAGAAAAGTTACCATTATTGAAACCATTACTGCTGCTGGTCTACTCACCATTGAATTAGAGAAGAAGATTGACCAGTGTTGGGATGCCGCTGAGTTAGAAGATATATATTTACCATACAAACCCAAACGCAAAACCCGTGCTTCAGTAGCTAAAGAAAATGGACTGGAACCACTTGCCGATTGGTTACAAATAGAACTCTCAGCTGACATAGAAAAGGAAGCCCGAAAATATATAACCGATAAAGTAGCCACAGTTGATGATGCATTACAAGGAGCCAGAGATATTATAGCTGAACGCATCAACGAAAACGAAAAAGCCAGAGCAACCATCCGTTCTCAGTTTGAAAAACATGCGGTTATATATACCAAAGTGGCCAAAGGCAAAGACACTACTGATAGCAAGTTTAGAGATTATTTTGGTTCGCAAGAGTTGCTGGCACGTTGCCCTTCGCACCGCATATTGGCTATGTTTAGAGGAGAAGATGAAGGAGTGCTTAAATTAGCAATAGAGCCTGACGAAGAGAAAAGCATACAACGACTCACATATATGTTTTTAAGGTCGAACTATGCCAGTAGCAAACAAATGGAGTTGGCCATTAAAGATTCGTATAAAAGACTATTAGCACCATCTATCGAAACAGAATTTAGAACCCTTGCCAAAGCCAAAGCTGATGCTGAAGCTATTAAAGTATTTGCTGAAAATTTAAGACAGCTTTTGTTGTCATCGCCGCTGGGAAGTAAACGTATACTAGCTATTGACCCAGGGTTTAAATCAGGTTGTAAAGTGGTATGTTTGAACGAAGAAGGAAAATTGCTTAGCGATGATATTATATATCCACACGAGCCACAAAGAGCATTGGTGCAAGCAGAGCAAGCGGTGATACAATTAGTCAAAAAATACCATATACAAGCCATTGCTATTGGCGACGGAACAGCAGGCAGAGAAACAGAATCGTTTATTAAAAACATCACTTTTGAAGAAGCCCCCAATATATATATGGTGAATGAAAATGGGGCATCTATCTATTCAGCATCAGATGTTGCCAGAGAAGAATTTCCAGATAAAGACCTTACCGTGAGAGGGGCAGTGTCTATTGGCAGAAGGCTTGCCGACCCATTGGCAGAGCTTGTAAAAATTGATGCCAAATCGATAGGAGTGGGGCAGTACCAGCACGATGTAGACCAACACAAATTAAAACAAAGTTTGGATACGGTGGTCGAAAGTTCGGTGAACCATGTGGGTGTGAATTTGAATACAGCCAGTAAAAGTTTGCTTACGTATGTGTCGGGATTGGGACCGCAATTGGCTCAGAACATTGTTAACTACAGAAATGAGCAAGGAGCGTTTACCAGTAGAAACCAGTTAAAGAAAATACCACGATTGGGAGAGAAAGCCTACGAACAATGTGCGGGATTTTTAAGAATTCCGAATGCAAAGAATATATTAGATAATACCGCTGTGCACCCAGAAAGCTATGGTATTGTTGAGCAAATGGCTGCCGACTTAAATTGTACAGTAGCCGAACTTATCAAAGACGAACAGCTAAGAAAGAAAATTATAGCCAATAAGTATATATCAGAAAAAGCAGGTAAACACACCATTGAAGATATATTAAAAGAGTTAGAAAAACCAGGGAGAGACCCACGTGAAGCTCTACAAAACTTCTCTTTCTCTGATGCCAGAAAACCTGAAGACCTCAGACCAGGAATGACATTGCCGGGCATTGTTACTAACATCACACAATTTGGATGTTTTGTAGACATAGGAGTAAAACAAGATGGCATGGTGCATGTGTCGCAAATGGCCGACCGATATATAAAAGA
>CANHGM010000023.1 GCA_947460345.1 Bacteroidota bacterium
AGTCAGGTTTGGAAATATACATTTGCTACTTCGAGTTGGAGCAATGTAACGCCTAGTGGTTCGTTTGCGCGTATTGAAGTAGCTTGTGCTCCTAGTAATTCAAATTTTGTGTATCTGATGTGCCAGTCTGGTGCATCAAGTGCGGTAACGGGTTTTTTCTCCTCTAGTGATGCAGCCAGTTCTTGGCGAAGCAGAAATGTGCCTGTGGTATATGACCAAGCGGCTACGGCTTCTACTGAAATCTCAAGAGGTCAAGCTTGGTATGATTTGTCGTTGACTATAGACCCAACCGTACCCACCACAATATATGCAGGTGGAATAGAATATATAAAATCTATAGACACTGGTGCTACCTATAAACAAATTACAGCATGGTCTTTATATGCCATGCCTGCTGGGGCAAACCTAGGAAATGCTCAATTGGTGCACTCAGACCACCATATACTGGTATTTAAACCGGGTAGCAATTCATTTGCTTTAATGGGTAGTGATGGAGGTATATATAGGTCAACAAACTTGAGTAATGTTTGGCCTTCTGTACCAACATATGCAACTATTAACAGCAATTATAATGTAACGCAATTGTATAGTTGTGCCGCAGCTAATGTATCAGGGTCTAACAACTTTTTGGGAGGAGCACAAGACAATGGGTCATTTAAATTTAATAGTACTGGAATGAATAGCGTAACAATGGTTAGCGGTGGAGACGGTTGCTATTGTCATATAGATCAAGACAATAGCAATAACCAGCTTACATCTTATGTATATAATAACTATTATGTATCTACTAATGCAACAAATTTTGGGGTGCTTACGGGCTCAAACAATACAGGAGATTTTGTAAACCCAAGTGATTTAGACGGAACCAATAATATATTATACTCAAAAGGTGGTTCGGGAATTTTATCGAGATGGAGCAATGTGTTTGCATCTGTTTCAAGAACCAACTTGACCATAACAGGGGTAACTAATTTTACTCATATTAAAGTATCTCCCAACAATCCTACAACTATATATATAGGTACCAGTAGTGGAAGTATATATAGAATTAGTAATGCCAATAGTGCAAGTTCTCCTATTGCCCCAACATTGCTAAATGCATCAAGCTTTGGTGGGAGAATATCGAATATAGATATCAGAAAATGCAGTGCAGGAACAGATGATACCATACTGGTTACGATGTCGAATTATGGATTAAGCAACAGTGTACTATATACTTTAAACGGTACTACAGCAACCCCTACTTGGACAGATATTGACGATAATAGCACCTTGCCTGATATTCCTGTAAATTCGGGGATGTTTGCCCCTATAAACGGCAGCAAAGAAGTGATGTTAGGCACTGATATGGGTATATATACTTGCGATAATATATTTGCTTCTACACCTACTTGGGGGCAAAGCAATACAGGCCTTGCCAATGTGCGAATAGATATGTTGAAAATAAGAAGTGCTGATAGTTTGATAGCTGCTGCTACTCATGGTAGAGGGTTATATACCACAGATAAATATATAAGTGCACAAGCAAATTTTACAGCCAATAAAACGCTGGCATATATATCAAGCAATATTCAGTTTACAGACTTAAGTATAAAATCGACCAGTTGGGCTTGGGATTTTGACAATAATGGAAGCGTAGATGCTACTGATAAAAACCCTATATGGGCATATGGTACACCAGGGATTAAAACAGTTACTCTCACCATAAATAATGGCACCAAAGCTATAACCAAAACAAGTTATATAAAAATATTGCCAAACAAATCAGTTCCCTATACAACCAACAATGGAGGTGATTTTGAGTCAAATGCTGATGATTTTGGTGCGATGCTGTTAAACGGGGTTAATTGGGAAAGAGGGAACTCGTTAGTGAATGGTAAAAATGGAACTAAGTCGGGCAGCAATGCTTGGGTTACAGGTTTGTCAGCTTCTGCATATACTGTAAACAATGAAACATATTTATATACACCTAATTTTAATCTGAAAAATGCTAGCAACGACTCAATTAAGTTTTATATAAAAAATGTGTTTGAGATAGGGTACGATGGAATGAGGGTAGAGTATTCATTAGATAAAGGAAATACATGGGCAACACTTTCTACATCAACTGCTTCCAATTGGTATGATTATGCCAATACATCAAACAATACATCATTTGCACAAAATCAGGCATATTTTAATGCAACTAACTCAAGTTTCACACTTAAAAAATATAGTTTAGCTGCTTTAAACGGGAAAGTGAATGTTGCCTTTAGGTTTGCATTTAAAAGTGATAATGTAACCAATGCGGCTGGTATTGCTATTGATAATTTTGAAATAGTCTCTTCAGTAGTTACGAAAGAGAACCAAAATATTGAAACCGCTCTAACTTCGAAAACAGAATATCTTGGACCTAATGATACAGTTGATTTCTTTTCACCAAACGGTAAAATTTTAGCTACAATTATTAATCAAACGAATCATGATTATGGATTAACTACTGTTTCAATTGATAATGCTGGCTTAGGGGCTGTAAATTATGGACCCAATACAGCTGCCAATAAAAAAATAGCACAAAAGACGTTTACCATAACACCAACAGTAAACAATGTAAATGGAAGCTATACAATAAAGTTCTATTATACAAACGCAGAAATATTAGGTTGGAAAAGCATCACGGGAGGAAGTTTTAATAATATAAACATATTGAAATGCCCTTCTAATATTGCATCAGGCACGTTGCAAAATGGGATATATGGAACTGCAGTTAGCAAACAACTATATAGTGAAACTGACTCATCAGTAACAGCAAGTTTTAATACTGGTTTTAGTGGTTTTGGGATAGGAGAAAATATAATAGTTTTACCAATAGACTTATTGAGTTTTAAAGTAGCGGCAGAGGGCGTAAATGCTAAGTTGCAATGGGCTACGGCATCTGAGAAAAACAATAAATTATTTGAGATAGAAAGAAGTATTCATGGTCAAGATTTTGAGAAAATAGGAGAAGTAAATGGGGGGGGGAATAGTTACTCATTACGTCAATATGAATATACAGATTTGAAAGTTTTAATCGACAATAGGAATATATATTACAGACTTAAACAAATAGATGTTGATGGTACATATAAGTATTCGGGTATTGAACAAATACAATCGCATATAGAAAACAATATACAGGTGAGTATATATCCACAACCCATCAAACAGTTTTTAAATGTGAAAACTAATTTGAACGAAGGGTTTAGTTATACTATATATTCATTTGATGGGAAAGCAATGTTGACAGGAGTTTCAAGTACTTTAAACACGACGATTGATTTATCGAAACTGGCCAATGGCAATTTTGTGTTAAGCATCATGGATAGGGAGGAGCATATACAAAAGTTAAAGTTTGTGAAAGTTGAATAGTATAGATTTGGGTTTTAGAAACTTTTGTTTGGTAGGATAGGGATTAAATACTCGCTAGTCATATATTTGATTCATAGATGTCAACTAAACAGAACTGTATATAATAACTTCCTAACTCGAAAGACCATACTAAACATTGAAAAGTATAAACAATAAAAAACTTGGATTCACCTCATAAAACTTCAGCAAACTATCAACCTAACGATATTGAAGCATTAGAAGCTGATTACTTATATATACAACCTTCACAATTGCTAAATGCAGGAAATGGTTTGTATACGGTAGTTGATATATATAAAGACGAAATTATAGCCCAGTTTGAAGGTGAAATCTTAACCAATACTGAATCTAAAACAAGAGCAGACCAAGGCTTAGATGTATACTTTATTAATATGGTAGATGGTACTACTATGGATTCTATGAATACTGATTGCTTTGCTAAATTTGCTAATGATGCCAAAGGGTTTAACGGTTCATTATATTTAAATAATGCTAAAATTGGTTTAGATGATAATGGAAATGTTTGTTTAATTGCTACCAAAAAAATACTTTCTTATAATGAAATATTTTGTAGTTATGGTCAGAAATATTGGTTGAATAGAAAGTAGTTTATTTGAGATTATCACATAGGTATATTCTTCTAAATATGAATTTTAATTACATTAATATATATTCAACTTTCTCATTATTTCATATATGCCTCTAATATCCCTTTAGTATAGGCAAAAATGTCAATTCTGTGGTTTTTACTGTTAGGTATATATTCATCATCTCGTTTGTGGCCTAACCTGCAAACCACCAATTGGTAATCAGGGCAAACCATCACATACTGTCCTAAGATTCCTCGCATATAATATACCTTATGCATCTTTCCTTGGTGCTCTATTTGCCCAAGCCACCAACTCAGTCCGTAAAAATCACATTTCAATTCTCCATCTTCATCTTTAATGGCAGCTGGAGTTAAAGATTCTTGTATATATTTCTTGCTGATGATTTGTTGGTTATATATATAGCCCTTATGCAAAAACAATAGCCCTATTTTAGAGAAATCTCTGGCATTGCTATTAACACAGCAAAATGCTTTTTCGTTACCGTTGGCGTGGTCTAAGCTCCATGAGGCAGGCATAGAGGTATGTAATGGTTTCCAAAGTTTTTCACTCATATAATCTGATACTGAAGTGCCCGTTACTTTTTTCAATATTTGTTGTAACACTATTTGGTTTCCACTAGCATAGTCAAATACCTCACCTGGGTTTCGTGTGGGTTCTAGTTTGTTGAAAACAGCTTCTAAGTCGCTGCCATAATAGGCTTCAGTTGTTAATGAAACGGGGTTTATATAACTTTCATCCCAATATAAACCTGAGCTCATATTCAACAAATGTCTAATAGTAATTTTGGATTTTTTTTCAGTTTTAAAACTTGGTATATAATGCCAAACAGGTTCGTCTATGCTCTTTATTTTACCTTCATCAACCGCAATTCCAACTAAAATACTGAGAATGCTTTTGGCCATAGAAAATGAACCACTAACACTTCTAGCATCATACCCATCCCAATATTGTTCGTGTATAACTGAATCGTTTTTAATGGCTAGTATTGCAACACTTTTATATTTTTTGAGTCTATCAATGCAAGGTTTATTTAAAGATTCTTGGTTGTAACAATGGGCTGATGGTATAGGTATATAATCACTTGAAGAGATAGGTCTGTTTTCGAAGTGTTGCCAGTCTGAAATGTCTGCTGTATTATACCATATAGCGTTATATAAATACCACCTCCCACTAATGATGATATACAAATTGATAAACAGAATAAGAAGAACAAAAAACCTAAATATTTTTCTAACCATGTTTTGCAAATGTAAAGACTTTTATTTGTTGTCAATAATTTTAATTCTTGTAATTATATTTGACCCAAATAATTTTTGAATATGAAAAAAATAGTACTAATCTTTTCTCTTTTAATGCTTTCAAATTTATTGGTTAAAGCACAAAACCAATCATATACTGTGCATCATAAAAACGGAGACATTACTCCTGCAAAAGGCAATGATTTGCTGACTGATGCTGTAGCTAAAAAACTGCTTTTTGACCATAAATATTATGTGCTCATACAGTTTGAAAATCTCCCAACTTTAGCAATTAAAAATAAATTAGCTATAGAAGGTGTTGAACTTTTTAGTTTTTTAAATAACCGAACTTTTTATGCAGCAATTGCTGAAAAGAATATTGATTTAAACTTTGATAAATATGCTATTCACGCTGTTTTTGGGTTGTCATTAAATAACCTTAAACTAGACAAAAGACTAATAGTTCCTAAAACAGATGCACCATGGGCTGTGACTTCTCAAGCAGTTAAAGTAGTGTTAGAATATATACCTGGTTCTCAGACCATAGACATCAAAAAGAGATTAGTGTCTTTGTTTGGTGTTTCTGAAGTTACAGTTAAATCAATTGGGAACTATATACAAGCCACAGTCAATATTGAATCTTTATCTACTTTAGTCAACGAACCCTATATCTCTTGGATTGAACCCATACATCCACCTTTAACTACTGATAACTTGCCCGGCAAAACAGGTCATGGAAGTATGTATATTGGTAATCCTTTAAACAGAGGTTTAACAGGTAAAAACATTAAAGTAGGAGAGTGGGATGGTGGTTTTATTGGGCATCATATTGATTTTGGCGATAGAAAAAAGAATATTGATTCATTGGTATATAGCGACCATGCAACACACGTAGCAGGTACAATTGCATCTAATGGAACCATGAATTATACGGCAACTGGAATGGCTCCTGAGGCTACAGTATATGGAAATGATTTTTATAATGATATACAAGCTGAAATGGATAGTGTATATAACCAAAAAGGTATTGTGTTAACCAATAACAGTTATGGATACGACCCAACTTCAGACAATTGTACTATAAAAGGTAGCTACGATTCTGAAAGTTCAAGAATAGATGCATTGGTAGTAAGCCACCAAGATTTGATCCATGTGTTTTCTTCAGGCAATGCCCAAAGTCAATGTTCAGGAGGCTTTAGAACAGTTTCAAGTGGCTTCAATTCTTCTAAAAATATTATCACTGTTGGTGCAACTGACTATAAAGGCGTAATGACTAATTTTAGCAGCTGGGGTCCAACCCTTGATGGTAGAGTAAAACCTGAAGTGTGTGGCGTAGGGGTAAGTGTGTTTTCAACTATTAACAATAATGTATATGTTGGTTCAAACGGAACATCAATGTCAGCTCCAGGTGTGACAGGTACCATTGCTCAATTATGTGAATTGTATAATAGAGTGTATAATACCAATGCCAATGCTTCAGTGATGAGGGCAATTTTATGCAACACAGCAACTGATGCAGGGAATGCCCATGTCGATTTTAAATTTGGATATGGAAATATTAATGGCGTAAAAGCTGCAACTGTTATAGATAGCAATTGGTTTTTGACTGATACAGTTTCAACAGGTAATTATAATGACCATAGTTTGTTAGTTCCTTCAGGTGTGAGAGAGTTAAAAGTAACTCTAGCTTGGACAGATAAAGAAGGTTCAGGTTCAGCTTCATCAGTGTTAGTTAATAATTTAGATTTATATATCATCAATCCTATAGGTGATACCATCAGACCATGGGTCTTAAACCCAGCTTCGCCTAGTTCCGTTTCTATTCAGAAGATTGATACTGTTAACAATATCGAACAAATAACTATTGATAACCCTATTGCAGGTAATTACACTATATATATTGCTGGTACCAATGTACCTTTTGGTCCTCAATTATATGCCCTTACTTGGTTGAATCAAAAACCTGAAATATTGGTGGTTTATCCTAACGGTGGCGAAAAATGGAAACCAGGGGCCAGTGAAACCATCAGATGGTTATCATCTGGTGTTACTGGTAATTATACCGTTCAATATTCAGTTGATAGTGGAGCCAATTGGATAACGCTTTCAAGCACTGTGACTAATAAATTTTTCGACTGGACTATTCCAAATGTGGCTTCTAATAAAGTCATGGTAAGAGTTACTGCTACTGGTTTTAGAGATAGTTCTGATGCCGTATTTACTATATATCCTTTTGTAACTAACCTATCAGCTAAACCATGTATGGGTGCTGTAAACCTTACTTGGACTGCTGTTTCAGGAGCCAGTTATTACAATATTTATAGACTAGATAATTCAACTTTTAAATGGACGAAAATTGATACTATAGGTAGTTCATTTACTAAGTATACTGATAAAAATGTAAACAATGGCGAGTTGTATTATTATACCATTTCTGCTGTGAATGCTTCCGGTGTTCAAGGAAATGTAGCTGCTGCTGTATTCACCACACCTAATTCAGTAATTTCAAATCTAGTAACTAATTCTGGTGCCATAGAAATAAAATGTGGTGAAACCATCAATTTAACTTCAGCAACTGCTCCAGCTTATCTTTGGAACACAGGAGCAACAACTCAAAATATTTCAGTTTCTCAAACAGGAAATTATTCTGTTCAACTCACATACGACACGGGCTGTGTGGCTCAATCTGAAATACAAGTCATCACTGATGCATTTAATATACAAGCATCTTCTGATTCTGTTTGTAATGGAAGCACTTCTCAGTTGCAAGCTTTTTCTTCTCAACTCAACACCATTCGCTTGACTGAAATTATTCAAAGTAAAGCAGGTACAGGGGCCACTGTTACTTACCCTTCATGGATTACAGGAGCTAGTGCAAATGCCGATTATGTGGAAGTAAGTAATATTGGGAACGATACGTTGAATATTGGAGGTATGTCTTTCGAACTATGGAATGATACCAGTTTAATCAGAACCTATACTTGGCCTAGTTATGCATCATTGCCTCCTAGTACATTGTCTGTTTTACATATAGGGAATACTGCTACCAATGATTCTACTAAATTGTTCTTTAATACCGGTGGAAGTGATGATCCTAGTACTTCAGCTGATGCCAGAGGATATATATTAAAAGACAGTTTGGGAAATATAGTTGACGCTGTAGCTACTAATTTCTTTGTTTTCCCAGCAATAAGTAATGTAACAAACAACCATTGGCTTACCTCTACTAGCTCACCGTTCTTATCTGGCTTAGCTGGAACTAGATTAAAAACAGCAGATAATAATAGAGGCAATGAATGGACAGCTGCTTCCACTTCAAATAGAATAGATTTAGGCGTATATAATGTTACACTTGCATCAATTGAAAGGGCTAGCGTTTCTTGGTATGATGGAGCTACTTTTATAACTAAAAATCTAAACTTTACACCATTAATCACTACAAACAAAACATATACTTGCTCGCTTACAACCAATACTTGTTTGCAAATTAAAAATATAGATATATATGTAGTAAATACTTCAACTCCTACTGTAAGAGATTCTATACAATGTGGTGCTGGCATTCCAACTTGCTTTGCAAATGGAACTGGTGCAATCAAATGGTATAGCGACAGTATAGGCGGGAGTTTATTGCAAACCAGCGGAAATACATATATAACTTCAATTTCTTCTTCTACCAATTTTTGGGTGAGTAATTTTGATAATGGTTGCGAAAGTCCAAGAGTTAAACTTATTCAAACGGTTGTAAGTTCTGCTCCAGCTATTTCTATTATAAATAAAACAGGTAAATTATGTGCTGGTGAATTGTTACAACTGAATGCTAACAGTTCTTCTAACAACTATACATATACTTGGAGTGCTTCAAACAATGGCGGTTTGCAACAAACTAGTGGCGATAGCGTTTTTGCCAATCCAACTAGCAATTCTATGTTTTATTTAAATGCATATGATGCATCAAACACATGCGTTAATAACGATTCTATTTTAGTGAGTATATATAACAAACCTGTTGTTAATATTCAATCTTCTAAAACTGTTCTATGCCAAGGTGATTCTATCAATATATTCGTGCAATCTTCTTCATCAAACGATTGGAGATCTCATTACCTAGTAATTCAATACGACGCAACTCAGGGAGTAACCGGTCTGCAAGGAGCATCTAAAGTTTATATGCACTCAGGTATAACAGATACCAATACTGTTGGAGCATCTCAAACACATATAGTAGGTAATTGGGGGCAAGATGATGGTATTGGACAAATGACTTCTTTAGGAAATGATCAATGGGAATTAATGATAGATTTAAATGAATACTATGGAGTGAATTCTGATTCTACTGTTAAGTATATAGCTATGATATTTAGAAATGAAGACGGCACATCAACAGGTAAAGACAACAGCAACCAATATATATATGTGGATGTAAAATCTGGAAATACTATATCTTCATTTGCTGGCGTTACTGCTAATTATCATCACCAATACCAATGGATAAAAGATGGAGCTTCAATTTCAAATACCACTTCAAATATATATGCTAAAGATTCAGGAATATATATAGCATCTGATTTAGGACTCATCTGTTCTGATTCTTCACAACCTATTCATATCACTTTTGATTCAATTGCTATTATTGGCTCAATAACTATAGCTGCTGATTCTATTTGTTTAGGCGACTCAGTTCAATTACAAGCAAATAATACTATTGGTAATATTTCATGGGAATATTATAATGGTAACAATTGGCAAAGTTTAAATCTTACAGGAAATTCTGTATATATCTCACCTAGTACAACTATTGATATTAGAGCAAAAGCTACTGCTAATTGTAATGTCGATTCAAGTATCAGTAAAACCATAGTTGTAAAAACTTCTCCGGCTCATAGTTCTATTTCACTTAGCAGAGATACCATTTGCCCTGTAGATACTGTTACATTAACATGGAATGGCAATAGTGGCCAAGTTATAGATTGGTTATACCTAGGTAACTCTACCGGTAAAAGTAACAATCCTGAAGTATTACAAATAACTCAAGCGGCTTATATTTTAGCTAGAATTAGCAATAATAATGGATGTGCAGATATATATGATTCAGTATCTATTGCAACCTATGATAAACCGTATGCGGGTGTCTTGTCTTCTACTAAAGCTTCAATTTGTTATAACGATTCATTTAATTTATATGTTGATTCTACTAACAATGGTATCGTGACTTTCGAATTTGCTGACCAACTTAATAACAATCAATTTACCTATTTCTACTCTGCTGGTTATACAAAAATGGTCAAAACCCAAGGCCAAGGTTTTAATTCATGGGGCGGAACCAGTTATAGAGTAAAGGTATCTAATGCCAATTGTCCAGATGCTTATTCTAACGTAATAAAAGTAACGATAGATGAGTATAATATTCCTGGAAGTGTCACCTCAAGCAAAGATTCTATATGTCCATTTGAACAAGTGACTCTTACATACACTCCTAAAGGACCTGATAAATGGTATAACCAAAAACCTTCTGATTGGTTATTTAGCGACTCGGTAAATCAATGGGTATCGTTAAGTTCAACTGATACATTCATCAACGCTGTACCAAGTAAAAACACCACATTTAGAGCAGCCTTTTATATGTTATGCGATACTGATTATGTTGATTATAATATATATATAAATCCACATGCTATCAAAGGAACAATCGTGGCTTCAAAAAATAATATTTGCAAAGGAACTACCAGTACGTTAAGTTCATTTAATCATGTAGGAAATGTAGTTTGGCAAGAATATATAAACGGAACTTATGTTGACATTGCTTCAGCTATAGTTCTTCCTGCTACTTCAACAGCATATCGTGCTAAGTATGAACTAGGCACTTGCGATTCTGTTTTCTCTGATTCATTATATATCAATGTAACTCCAATGCCTGTTGGAGGCCAGTTAAGTGCAACCGTTACTGCTACTTGTGTGGGAGATACTTCTATACTTAAACTTCAAAATTTTAATGGTACCATTACATGGCAAATGTATGATTCTACTCAAGGCAATTGGGTAAAAATTCAAGGCAATTCAGATACCTTGCTTATAATAAATATAGGCTCATCTAAATACTATAGAGCAGCTTTAAATAATGGCAACTGTGGTCCTGAATATAGTAATGACTATTTATTGAATGTTCCATCAAATCCAACTGTTGGGAATATATTGTCGTCTAACAATAATATTTGTCCTAATACCCCTATTAAACTATATACTTCATATTATACAGGAAGTTTAACATGGCAACAATATGATACCATAAACGCAGTTTGGAATACATTAATCAACGCTGATACTCTTCCTTTAGTATTATCTCAATCTGTTACCTATAGAGCATACATTACACTTGGAAATTGTGGCAATGGTGTATATTCTTCTCCTTATAAAGTTGTTATTAAAGAAGGTCCTCAATTCGACTCAATTATAGCTTCTCAAAACAAAGTATGTGTGGGTACAGCGGTTCAATTGAATATGATGGGTAATATTGTTGGAGTTATTACTTGGCAAGAGTTTGATAAACCTTCACAATCATGGCAAAATAAACTAGGCAATACCAATCAATTTTTTGGATACCCATATGACACTACTATATATAGAGCCATAGTAATTAATAATGGTTGTTCTAAAACCAGCAATGTGTTAACCATCACCACCAATCCAGCTCCATTTGTTATTGTAACCCCGAGCGGTTCTACTACTTTATGTTCAGGTGAAACGGTAGATCTTACAGCCTCAAGCGGTAATGGTTTTAAATACCAATGGCAAAAAGACACTATAGATATTTTTGCTCAAAATAGCAAAGTGTATAAAGTAACAACTAGTGGCGATTACAGAGTGATTATAACTAACCCATTAGGTTGCTCTGCTTCTTCTGCTAATATCACAGTTGTAGTTAATCCATTACCTGCTGTTCCTGTTATTACAAGAGCTGGCTACGAATTAGATGCGGGTGTTGCCGGTTTGACTTATCAATGGTATAACAACAGTGTGCCAATAAGCGGTGCCAACCAACAAAAATATACAATCGCACAAGCAGGTTCTTATACAGTAAAAGTTACAAATTCGTTTGGATGTAGTGCATTGTCTCAGCCTTATATAACTAATGCAATTTCAAACGTAACAAACCAAACAAATATAAATATATATCCAAACCCTTCAACTGGGATATTTAATTTGAGCTTTGACGGTATTCAAATAAATGCTGCTCAAATAAAACTGTTTGATATGAATGGTAAAGAATTAAAATGTTCAATTCAAACAATAAATAGTCAGTTATTAAATATTGACTTGAATGAAACGGCTAAAGGTGTGTATATATTGCAAGTATTATCATCTCAAGAGAATATATATATGAAATTGATTAAAGAATAGTATTTAAAAGTATATATGCATTCTGAAAATATTATTGCAAACTCTCATTTATTACCCTGCGTTCAAGAATATATAAAAATACATCAAGCAAATAAAGTATATATAGATATTGCTCATCGTTTTCAAAAACAAACCTATAGAAATAGGTTTTATATTGCTACTGCTCATGGAGCCTTACCAATTATTGTTCCTGTTTGTCAAGGCAAAACACAACTGTTGATGAAAGAGGTTAAGATTAATTATGACCAACCATGGCAACGTATCCACATTCGTACCATTAAATCTGCTTATGGTTCGGCTCCTTATTTTATATATTTTATTGATGAATTTGAAAGGATATATCAAACCCAATTTGAATATTTGTACGAATTAAACAATGCTATATATGCATGGCTTTTTAAACAATTTAAAACGCAATCTCAATTATCAAACATTTTAGACGACGATCATTATGCCATTAAAATAGAAGGGAAAGTTGATGACCTTGAAGATTCAAAACCAACCCTTGATATTAGAGAAATGTTTCAAACAAATAATATCAATTCTGTTGCCGAACTTTATTCTCAAGTATTTATAGACAAAACAGGTTTTATTCCAAACCTCAGCATTCTTGATTTCCTTTTTAACTGTGGGAATAAATTATAAAATTATATATATGTATACTAATCCAATATCTCAATTTTTGGCTGATAGCCACGCTATTGTTGAAAAAACATTGGCAAAATTAACGAATGAAAATATTAATAATAGAATTTCAGAGAATACCGCCTCTGTTGGTTTCTTAATGCAACATATTGCTGAAGTTCATTTGTCTTTTAACCGACTTTTATTTGGCGAACCTATTGATTTTACCCCTAGAACATTACGCACAGAATTTGAACCAAATGTGGTATTTGATGTTGATGAAATTAAAAACATGCAACAAAAAGGAATTGAAAAAATAATCAGAAATACAGAAGCAGCTACCGATGAAATGTTGAATACCGAAATGAAAACGTTTATTGGCGACAAAACACCTATGTATATATTGTTTTATTTAATTCACCACAACAGTTATCATTTAGGGCAAGCAGAACTTGCTATCAAAAAAGGAAAAAGTTATTAAGTAAATTGTAAGATGTGAAGTATATATATAATTATTTTTCTGTATATATAACTTCCATCACTGTTTGACCTACTGATGTTAATGTCTCTTTGCTAATATTAGAGAGTACATCATTATGTGTATGCCATGTCTTACTGAATCCAGAAGGGGTATTGCCATCAAATTCAATAATATCAACCATTGGTATGTTTAAGTATTTATTTACATAGTAATGGTCGTCAATAATCGGACTTTTCTTAAAATAAACAAAGTTTGCATAACCTATATTATTGGCAATGTCCCAAACTTTTCTTACTTCATTCGGTGCTTGCTGCAATGAAGTACCTTCTTGTGCAAATTTGGCTCCTACTGCACCCACCATATCAAGCAATATGCCCAGATATGCTTTGTAGTTGGAAATGTGTGGTTTTTTAGCCCATGCTTGCGAACCCAAACAGTAACTGTCTTCCATGGTAGGGTATTTTGAGTCTTGAGGCTGCCCGTAGTCTTCTAAATCAAATAATATGACATCTACACCTACTGAGTTGTTTTTTAGGCTTAATTGCCTTGCTATTTCTAGTAATACACCTACGCCACTAGCACCATCATTTGCAGCTTCTATTGGTTTGTCTTGATTGGCATTGTCTTGGTCGGCAAATGGTCTACCATCCCAATGGGCAGCTAATAAAATTCTTTTGGGATTTTCTTTGTTGAATGATGCAATAATGTTTTTAGCAGTAAAAGTTTTACCATCAAATGTTTTCACCTGTGCTGGATAAATCATCGCATCAGGTGTATATTTTTTTAATTCTTTTAACATCCATTCAGCACAAGCTTCATGTCCTTTACTTCCTGGATTTCTGAAGCCAAAGCTACATTGTTTGGCAACATATGCATATGCTGAATCACCATTGAAAGCAGGTGATACACGAGTTGGTTTTATAACTTCAACGGGTTGGTTATTGTTTTCTATAGGAGTTGGTTGTTCGTCTTTACAACTTGCTACCAATGCTAAAGCACTTATATATATGGCAATTTTTTTCATCAATTTATTTTTTCCAAATAATAGATGAACCAACTGGTTCTACTTCCGGAAAATCAACTTCAACACCATCTAATGCATTTTCTATGGCTTCTTCTAACCAAGCTTGTGTAACCATATGTTCGTTTTCCCAACAATCATCAATTGCCCCTTTATATACCAATTCTCTTTTAGAATTAAATAAAAAAACTTCTGGATTGGTAGTGGCTCCAAATATCTTAGCTACTTCTTGTAATGGGTCGTGTAAATATCTGAATCTTATTTCTTCTAAATGCAATTTACCACTCACTTCTGCCATTTTATCAAATGAGTCATCAGGCGATTGTGCTGCATCGTTGCTATTGATACCTATAATTCCTAAATTATCTTCTTCATATTGCTTTAAAAGTTTAATCAATCTTTGGCTGTATGATTTTGAAGCTTCTGAGGTATTGCAAGTAAATACAACTGCTAACGCATATTTATCAGCGTACATAAACTGATTGTACATTACACCATCAACACCTTTTAAATTAAATTCTGGAAGTTTGTCACCTATTTGCATATCTGTATTTTTGCAGCAAATATATATCATTGAACCAAAATAGTTTGCCCCTTGATAAAAATAATAGAAGTAAATAACCCAGCACTCGAAAAGTTGTTTTTAGAACTTCCAACATCCATTTATAAAAATAATGATGATGTGGTATTGCCTTTTGAAAATGAAATCAAAGTTATATTTGATAAAGTTAGAAAAAATGAAGAATCTATATATAATCAATGGTTGGTTATTAAAGATGGCAGCTTTATTGGGAGAGTAGCTGCATATATACCAACTCAACAATCTGTGAAAGGATATATAGGTTTTATAGATGTGGCTGAGAATAAAGAAGCATGCTTGTTGTTATTAAGTACTGCTTGCAATTGGCTAAAAGAAAATGGAATAAAAACTGTGGAAGGCCCAGTGAATTTTCGAGACAAAGATAGGTTTTGGGGGCTAATGATCGAAGGGCAAAAGCACCATGCTTATAGTGAAAATTTTCATACGCCTGATCTTTATAAATGGTTTACAGAGTTCGGCTTTAGTGAATTATATCAACAACAGACCTCTCAAGTAAATTCACAAAAGTTTAATTTTTCTAGAATAAATACCATTGCCCAAAGAGTTATAAACAAAACCGATTATTCGTATATTCATTTTAATAAAAGAGAAACTGTAAAATTTGCAACAGATTTTTGTACTATATACAATCAAGCTTGGAATCATCATCCAGACTTTTTACCTTTCAAGTATCATCAAGCTCTTCAGTTGATTCAAGAGTTAAATTTGTTGTTAAAAGAGGAATTCATATGGTACGCATATTACCAAAACAAACCTATAGCTTTTTATATAAATATTATAGATTTGAGCCATGTGATAAAACCATTCAAAGGCAAATGGAATTTAATAAAAAAAATCAAGTTGTTATATGCTTTAAAGTGTAAACCCATTATCAAACTAAGAGGAATTATATTTGGGATAATACCAGAGTTTCGCAACCAAGGTATAGAAACTGGTTTGATTATGAGTTGTTATAATGCAGTAATTAAAAATCCATCGATAGAAACAATAGAAATGACATGGGTAGGAGATTTTAACCCCAAAATGGTTTCATTAATAAAAGCAATTGGTGGTGAAGTAGTCAAAAAACATGTCACATTTTCGATGAACTTCTGATATTACAAGGGTTTTCATAGATTGTTTTTAAATTAAATAGGTTGATAATCAAGTCACAAAAAACAATTAACACAAAAACTAAAAAAATATTTGGA
This sequence comes from Bacteroidota bacterium, assembly GCA_947460345.1. Classification (GTDB taxonomy): domain Bacteria; phylum Bacteroidota; class Bacteroidia; order UKL13-3; family UKL13-3; genus CANHGM01. The sequence goes on from CANHGM010000023.1 coordinate 16,552, forward strand.
ATTAGAAAGATTGTGTCTATTTTTGCACCCGCTTTTACTAGCTAAGAGCAATGATTCCGTAGCTCAGTTGGTAGAGCAATACACTTTTAATGTATGGGCCCTGGGTTCGAGTCCCAGCGGGATCACAAGGGTAACCAAAATGGGAGATTAGCTCAGCTGGTTCAGAGCATCTGCCTTACAAGCAGAGGGTCACTGGTTCGAACCCAGTATCTCCCACCAAATAATTAAGTCTTCAATAAAATGAAGGCTTTTTTTTATGCTTTAAAGTTTCAATTTATTTAGCCAAAAATTCATATGAATGTGGACGATATGTTAGAAGATAGCCTCTAACTTTTTTGAAAGATTATATATTTTTGATTTTAAATTATATCAATGTAATTTCTTATGATGAATGTACCACCCAAACATATACTCTCTAAAACCACATTTATATATGGTTGCCAATGCCCTAAAAGATTATGGTTAAACAAGTTTATGCCCAAAGAAAAAGATGCACTAACCGATAATCAAAAAGCTGTTTTTCAACAAGGTACTGATATAGGCCTGCTCGCTCAACAATTATTTCCTAACGGTGTAGATGCAACTCCTTCTTTTAAATATGATTATCCCAAAGCCGTTGCTCAAACTGCAGCATATATACAACAAGGTAAATCAATTATATACGAAGCTGCTTTTCAATATGAAGGTGTTCTTGTTATATTGGATATTTTAGTCAAAATAAATAACCATTGGTTTGCTTTTGAAGTGAAAAGTAGTACCAAAGTGAAAGATACTTTTATTCATGATGCAGCATTGCAATTTTATGTGATAACCCATGCTGGAATCGATTTGAAAGATATTTCTATCGTTCACTTAAATAATGAATATATAAGAAAAGGTGATTTAGATATAAACCTACTGTTTCAAAACACTTCTATATATAACGAAGTGCTACAAAAACAAGACGAAATAGATGCTAAGATTGATGAACTAAAACTGGTTTTAAATTTACCAACCCCACCTGTTATTGAGCTAAGTAAACATTGTCATATTCCGTATACTTGCGATTTTATTGGATACTGTAGCAAAGGCTTACCAATTGAAGAAATTGATTTTGGTGAAAGAAATATAGATATAATATCACTTTCTAATTTTGTGAACCAACTTAAATACCCTTTATACTTCATGGATTTTGAAACTTGGATGTCTGCAGTGCCTGAATGCGATGGTCATTGGCCATTCAGACAAGTGCCTTTTCAGTTCTCATTGCATATACAAGATTCAGTGAAGTCAGATGTAAAACATATCGAATATTTAGCCCTAAATACCTACGCTGATTTGAGTATATTTATTCATAAGTTAATAGATGTACTTGGTCTTGATGGGAGTATATTGGTTTATAATAAAACATTCGAAAATGCTAGATTGAATGAGTTGAAATTAGATTTTCCTCTCTTAATAGAACCTATAACTCGTATACAAGAAAGGTTGGTCGACTTAATGACACCGTTCAGAAACAAACATTTATATATGCCCGAAATGCAAGGGTCTTACTCTATCAAAAATGTGTTACCTGCGTTGGTTCCTGAGTTAAGCTACACAAACCTCTCTATCAATAATGGCAGTGATGCAAGTTCAATTTTTTATAATTTGTCTAACGAAACTGATTCAGCTATAGTCAAACAAACAAGAGAACACCTTTTAGAGTATTGTAAGTTAGATACTTTTGCTATGATGAAAATTTTAGAAAAAATATATTCTATAATTTAATAAAACTATTCAATCACCAATTATGCTCTATCGCTTGTTTACTATTTGAAATTTTAATAAATATATATTCCTTTTTTTAAGCTTTCCATATCAATGCTTGATTCACTTTCTGATATATATATATTAAATACCAAAGCTCCGTTTATAGCATATAGTTGAAAATGTAATTTTAAATGATAGTTTTTTGATATATATATATATATATATATATATAGTTTTAGAAATAGGGTTGGGATATATATGAATATTCAAATCTTCAGTTAAAGATTTTATTTTATGTGCTTTAGTGTCACTGATACATCTTATTGCCAATCCAGAATTTTTATTTAATTCTATTCTTCCAATTTGAGGAACGAAAGTGTTTAATGCTCTCATTCTAGCATTGGTTGAATCATATGCTGTCGATGTCCAAAATGAAGTCTCTTGCCCTTTATAAGTATATTTTCATTTGTTGGTCATTTCTCCAATTGCCAATGCCGAAAACCCGCTGCTGTTAGTAGCACCTGTGTCAGGATTTACCCATAATGCAAAACCAGTATCTTTTAATTTGCCTCCAACTGTTTGACCAATAAAACCAGATGCTAAAGTATCTATAGTCTGATCCAAATAGTTACTTAATTGTATTCCAATATGCATCAGTCTTGACAAGCCAACCTGATGGGCAAAGTTTTCTAATATCTGCAACAGTAAACCAATTATACAATGCTCCATACAAAGTGGCATTTACTATTGAATCATTCTCATAATAACACATAGCTTATTGTTTATGCTGAAACCATGCAGAAGTATCTATATTATATAAAGTATTTTATAGCCATTGTTAAAATGGGTAACTTTCAAGTTTTCTTTTATCCAAACTTGTGTTCCAATTGTTACAGTATTATATAAATGCACATCAAAATCAGCTACAGTTTGAGATTGAACTTGACATAATATAACTATAAAACTATAAGCTAGAAGTATTTTTTTAATCATGATTCTAATATTGATTTTTTAGATAAGAATTGGATATACAATATAAGCTTCGTAAAGAATAAATAGTTGCCTGCAAAGCAATATTTTTATACAATATATGTTAATTTATATATCAAGTTGAAATATTGATATATGTTTCTTAAATAATCCAACGATTGTTATTATATGCTTTGAATGCAAATAGTATTTTCATTCAAATTTGTATAATAATTACTTAAATAAATCTATCTGATTTGAAACAGGCATAAAAGTCTTGCGGTGAAAAGGGGTGTGGCCAAATGTTTTAAGCATTTCTCTATGTATTGCTGTTGGATACCCTTTGTTTTGTTGCCACTGGTATTCTGGGTGCTTCTTACTTATCTTTAACATATATTCATCTCTGTGCGTCTTGGCTAATATGGATGCTGCTGCAATACACATATACTTTCCATCGCCTTTTATCACCGTTTGATGTGGTATTTGTTTGAAGGGTTTAAAGCGATTGCCATCTATTAATATATATTCTGGTATAACTTGCTGACTCACCTTTTTAATCGCTTTATGCATGGCTAAAATGGAAGCATTTAAAATATTTATCTGGTCTATTTCTTCAGCATTACAACTAGCAACAGCCCATTGTGTTTCTTGCTCTATGATCACTCTTAATTGGTTTCGTTGTTTTTCATTCAACTTTTTAGAGTCATTTAATAATGCATTTGAAAAGTTTTTGGGCAATATAACACACGCGGCAAACACAGGTCCAGCCAAACAACCTCTGCCTGCTTCATCACAACCAGCTTCTATAAGTTCGGGATGTAAATAAGGTAATAACATTATTCAAAAGAAAATGCGTCTTGATCTTTTAATACAGGAAACTGCATTCTAAATTGTTTTAATAATTCTAAATCTATTTGTTGAATAATAATTCCAGCTGTAGTTACCATTTCTTGTAATACTTCTCCTTTAGCATCTACAACCATACTATTGCCTGAATGGTTAATATTATTTCCATCAAGCCCAACTCTGTTTACAGCTGCAACATAGCATTGGTTTTCTATTGCTCTGGCAATTAATAATTGACGCCAAGGATAACTTCTAACTTCTGGCCAATTAGCCACACATATAAGCAAATCATAATTTGAAGCATTTCTACACCATACCGGAAATCTTAAATCATAACAAATGATAGCTTTAATTTTTAACCCTAAATATTCAAATTCTAATGGTTCATTTCCTGCTGAATAATGTTTGGGCTCTTCGCCCATGGTAAACAAATGTTTTTTGTTGTAATGTTTTAAATGCCCATCAGGAAATGCCAATATAAGTCTGTTGTAATATTTGCCTAATTCTAAAATGATAACACTCCCAATAATTAAAGCATTTTTGCTTTTGGCTTGTTTTTTCATCCACAATACAGTTTCACCATCCATTGTCTCTGCATATTTTTCAGATTGCATGGTAAATCCTGTAGTGAACATTTCAGGCAATAAAATAATCGAGACGTCAGATTTTATTTGCTCTATATATTGCTCTAACTGTTTAATATTGGCATTTTTATCTTCCCAAACTATATCAGATTGTATAAGTGCCAGTTTCATTGCTACTATAATTTAATCAGTTTTTCTGCAGCTTTCTCAAGTGTTTCGTTTTTCTTAGCAAAACAAAATCTAATTACCTTGTGGTCGTCTCCTTTTGCATAGAATGCTGAAACAGGTATTGCTGCAACTCCATGTTCTTCAGTTAGTCTATTGCAAAAAACCTTATCACCTTCATCGCTTATTTTATCATAAAACGCACATTGAAAATAACTGCCCAAACAGTTGGTAAGTTTAAATCTTGAACCCTCAAGTAATTTCTTAAAATAATCTCGTTTTTCTTGATAAAATGCTGAAAGCGTTAAATATTCTTCTTTGTTTTCTAAATAAGCTGCAAGTGCATATTGCGTAGGCGTATGGGCACTGAAAGCCATAAATTGATACACTTTTCTAAACTCAGCCATTAAGTTAGCTGGTGCTAAACAATATCCCATTTTCCATCCTGTGGTATGAAAAGTTTTTCCAAACGACGAAACTATAAAACTACGCTCAGCTAGATTCGGAAATCTTGCCACACTTTGGTGTTCTATTCCATCAAATATGATATGCTCATATACTTCATCACTCAACACAATTATATTACTGCCATTAATCAGTTTATCTAATTTTTGCATATCAGCAGCAGAAAAAATACTTCCTGTTGGGTTATTGGGAGTATTGATGATGATCATTTTGGTTTTAGAGTTGATCAGCTTTTTTATTTCGTTCCAATCAATTTTGTAATCTGGTAGTTTATAACTGGTAAACACCGCTTTACCTCCATTCAATTCTATTGCGGGCAAATAACTATCATAACATGGTTCTATTATAATTACTTCATCGTTTTCTTTGATAGTCGCTGTAATTGCTGCATATAAAGCAATAGTTCCACCCGGCACAACAGTAATTTCTGTTTCAGGATTATATTTAGCCGCATATAAATACTCTGTTTTTTCAGCAATTTTTTCACGCAAACTCATAAGCCCTGGCATAGGAGCATATTGATTGTGACCCTCAAGCATAGCTTTGTTTACTAATGAAATGAGCTTTTCAGAACACATAAAATCAGGAAATCCTTGTGCCAAATTAATTGCTTGATGTTTAGTAGCTAGTGCTGACATGGTAGCAAAAATTGTAGTGCCAACTTGTGGCAGTTTAGATTTTACTTGGTTTTGAAATATTGGCATTGGGGTTACAAAATACAATAAAAAACCCCGTTTAAACAAACAGGGTTTTAATATTTTTCATATATGTCTAAGTAGCAAACTATTCGTTCATCCACTTTTGCCATTTAGCTGATTTTTTACTACACGTAACTTTTTTGTTATATTCGTTTGATGCGGTTACTTCATCCACTTTAAAAGGCGAGTTGTTTTTAGATTTAATTCCTGATGCTAAAGCCATAAATTTATCATTAAATACTTTATAGTTTTTTAAACCACCTGTTAAAAACAAACTTGAAATCATAGTTTGAGGATTTACAAATGCAAGTTTTGATTCAAATCTTTTAACCAACTTAGAGGCTAATTCAGTTTGTTCTTCAGGAGTTACAGCATTTTTAATTAGATTTGAAATAGCTAGGTAATTATTGTTTTTGATTATGATTTGTGTACATTTTTCTAAAACTGAATCTTTATCTGGATTTATAGTTCCTTTGTAAATCACTTTACCATCAGGTGTTAAAAAAACAAAATAAGGAGTTGCCTTTGCTCCAAACTTTTCAGACAACGGAAACATTTTAAATTTTTCATCATCAGTATTTACAAAATAAGAATAAAAATATCTGTTGAAATATTCACCCACATCGTTTTTACTTAAACTCTTTTTAAGATGGTTACATGTGTGGCAGCCAGGTCTACAAAATAGCAACATCAAAGGTTTGTTTTGTGATGAAGCTGAAATCATGAAGTTTTCATAGCTTCCTTTTACATAAGAAATTTTTCCAAAAATTTCCTCGGCTTCATTTGACGCATCTTTTGCAGATACTGAAATAAATAAACCGAAAATTATTGTTAAAGTGTAAAATATTCTTTTCATGGTATTGTTTTATTAATGAGTAGTGCCTTATTGTTAATACAAATATATATTTATTTAATTTATAGAAACAAGCTTTTTAATTAATTTGTAAGAAATACCATTTCAAAAAAGTTAATGTGCTAAATATATTATTATAAATAATTGATAATTAGATATAAGTATAATATATTGCTTTTTAATGACAAAATAAATATGTAAGATTTATGTCTTGACTTTTTGAATAGCTTGATATTGCTAGATGAATCAAATGCAATATATCAATTTGATGTCATTCTAATTAAACGATTCAATTGTATATTGATACTATTCGTTTATTTAATTTTGCCATTTTGTAGATCTTTTACCACAAGTACCTTTTTTATTGCTATTATTAGAAGAAGCAACTACTTCATCTACTTTAAATAGTTTGTTTTGATTGTCTTTGTTGATCTTTGGTGCAAGACTTAAGAATGTATCGTTAAATGTTTTGTAGTTCTTTAACCCTTCTGATATAAATATATGACTAATTAATGTTTGAGCGTTAGTGTGTGTTAATTTAATTTAAAATCTTTCTACCAATTGTGTTGCAAGTGCAGTTTGTTCTTCAGGTGTAACCGCATTCTTAATTAAATATGAAATAGCTTGATAGTTATTGTTTTTAATAATGATTTGAGTACATTTTTCTAAAACTGAATATTTATTTGAGTTCATAGTTCCTTTGTATATCAATTTTCCATCAGGAGATAAGAATACAAGGAAAGGTTTTGCTTTAACTCCATATTTTTCAGATACGGAAACATCTTGTATTTTTCATCATCTGTGTTTACAAAATAAGAATAGAAATATCTATCAAAGAATTCGCCAACGTCTTTTTTGTTCAAACCCTTTTTAAGACTACTGCACGTATGACAACCAGGTCTGCAAAATAGTAATATAAAAGGATTGTTTTTAAGATGAAGCAGATGTCATAAAGTTTTCAAATGTTCCTTTTAAATAGGTAACTTTTCCGAAAATCTCTTCTGCTTCGTTTTTAGCATCTTGAGCGATAGCTCCTGTAAATATTAGTAAAGTTTAGATTAGAATATACTTCATAATCTAAAAAGCAAATAAATACAAAAAAATATGTATTTATATAAAGAAAAAATGAAATGTAATAAAAAGTAATTTTATGAGTCCTTATTGAGTTTTCCTGACAGATCTATCCCACTTTACAGATTGCCCGCCTTTGATAAACCTAATAAAACCTAAGTAAGCACAATAATTCATGAAAATAAAATAGTAACTAAAATTAAATAGTTTCAAATTAAATGTACTATTTCTAAATATATATCCTAATAATGCAAATCCATAAAACACAAGCTGTATGCATATAGTTAGTCCATATATATCTACATATGTATGGTTTAAGACAATTAATATATTACTTATAAAAACTAAGACTAATGCTATAGGGCAAAGTGTCCATCTCAAGGCCCTGTGTGATATAAATTGAAATGCTAACAATGGATGCTTTATTATATTAAATATTTCAGGCATTCTAACCATTGTTTGCCATGCACCTGCAACCATTCTTATTTTTCTTTTCTTTTCTTCTTTCACATTGTCACTCGGACGTTCGTAGGCATAAGCATCACTTGTATATAAAACCCTATAACCTTTTAAATTCACCGATAATGATTGAGTGAGATCATCGTTTATGGTATCATTGGGCATGTGTTCGTATAATGCTGAACGCATGGCAAACAACTCTCCTGCAGCTCCAACTACAGTATATAAATCAGAATCTTGTTGTTTTAAAAATGATTCATACTTCCAATATAAACCTTCACTCTCAATCACCCCATCATTTGCATTTAAAAGCAATCTTTTTTCTCCTGATACTCCGCCCACTTTTTTGCTTTTAAAATATTTAGCCACATGTAACAATGCATCTTTGTTAAACATAGCATTGGCATCACAAAACAAAACTATTTCTTTTTCTACATATTCCATTGCTCTATTTTCTGCAGCCGACTTTCCATTTCTTTCTTCTTTATGAAGCAATAATATTTCTAAATGCTTCTTTATATATGCTGAAGTGCTGTCTGTTGAGCCATCTGAGATAAATATATATTGGATTTTATCTTTTGGATATGTTAATTCAAAAGTGTTTCTTATTTTTTCTTCTATAATAGATTCTTCATTAAAACAAGGAACTACTATAGTTATTCCTGGCAATTCTTCTTGGATTTTAAATTCGGCTTTAGGTTTTATTTTATTTAATAAAAAAATTAAAAATCCATATCCAATATATGTATATATGATAATAAACGTACAAGCCCAAAATATTGCAATAATTGTTGAGTTATGCAAGGTTTACTAGTTATTTAATATAAGCTGTATTTCAACTAAAGCTTCTTGAAGATTTCTTTCAGAATCAATGAGTCTTTGTGGGATAATATGAGTATCTGTATTTGTTTTTGCTGCTTTTTCTATTTCGGCTAACCACAATGCACTTTCTATCCCTAATATTCTAGCTGATGATTTTACTTTATGTGCCATCAATCCAGCATTGGCATAATCGCCTATATCAACAAGTCTTTTTAGTTCAACTAAATCAGCAGGTAAGTGTGTAATATATGCAGCCAAGACTTGCTTTAATATGTCTTGGTCTCCTCCAGTTACATCATTCAAATAATCGTAATTAATGATTCCCATTAGGCAAAAATAGTAAAAAAACTAATCTTTAATATTAAATCAAATATTTTTTAATGTTTTAATTGTATTTATCGGGTCAGACGAACTAAAAACAAAATTTCCAGCAACCAACACATCTGCTCCAGCAGCCACTAATTCCTTTGCATTTTCATTGGTTACTCCACCGTCAATTTCTATAAGTGCATGACTGTTTTTTGACATTATTAATTGTTTGAGTTTTCTTACTTTATTATATGTATTCTCAATAAATTTTTGTCCTCCAAATCCTGGATTAACACTCATTAAACATACTATATCAATATCAGCAATAATATCTTCTAATAAATCTATAGAAGTATGAGGATTAATAGCCACCCCAGCTTTTATTCCAAAACTTTTAATCAATTGTATACTTCTATGCAAATGGTTACATGCTTCTATATGAACAGAAATATAAGCAGCTCCATTTTCTACAAATGTTTGTATATATCTATCTGGGTCAACAATCATCAAATGCACATCTAAGGGCTTGGTCGCTTGTTTATTGATGGCTTTTAATACAGGGAAACCAAATGATAAATTGGGTACAAATACACCATCCATGATATCTACATGAATGAAATCGGCCATGCTGTTATTCAACATCTCTACATCTCTTTGAATATTTCCGAAATCTGCTGAAAGAATTGATGGGGCTATAAGCGGTGATTGCATATGAAAGTTTATTTTTGGTTCAAATTTATTCTATAAATATTGAAGCTGCCTTATCTAATTTTGCACAGTGAATATATTCTATGTAAATCAGGTATATAAAGTTGGTGATATTGCTTTGTTAAGCGAAAATGAATTGCATCACGCTTTTCATGTTATGCGTTTGAAAGTTGGCGATGAAATCTGTTTGATAAATGGCAAAGGTTATTTATATGAAGGAGTCATACAAAATATATCTAAAAGAGTAGGGGAGATTATTATTCTAAAAACTACATACTTTGATAAACCTTCTTTAAGTATTGAAATAGCCGTAGCTCCACCCAAAAATAGCGACCGCCTCGATTTTATGATAGAAAAACTAATTGAAATTGGTGCTACTCACATTAGTCTATTAGATACTGATAGGTCTGAACGAACCAGAGTTAATAAAGAAAGATTACAAAAATTGATGATTAATACCCTTAAACAATGCAAAAGAAAATGGATGCCCGTAATTACTCTCGATAAGTTTAAAGATTATATAAAAAATACACAAACCCAACAAAAATATATCCTCAGTTTGAACCAAGAAAATTCTGTTAATTTATTTACAAATGATAAAGATCAACTTTCTTTTTCGGCTCTTATCGGACCTGAAGGAGACTTCACTCCAAACGAAGTAAGTGAAGCTATTGATCATGGTTTTAAACATGTATATTTAGGTGAAAACGTTTTAAGAACCGAAACTGCAGCAATATATATATGTTCTGTTTTACAAGGAATATATTCAAATAAATAAAAAAAGAGAATACCTTTTGATACTCTCTTTTCTATATATTTTTTAAACGAATTCTAAGGCAACACTCTTCCCATCATTCTAGGGAACGGTATAGCTTCTCTTACATGTGGTAATTTACATAACCAACATACTATTCTTTCTAAGCCTAATCCAAAGCCAGCATGTTTAACTGAACCGTATCTTCTTAAATCCAAATACCACTCAAAAGCTTCCATTGGTAGCTCATGTTCCTTTATTTTTTCTATTAATAATTGCTCATCAGTTTCACGCTCACCTCCTCCAACTATTTCTCCATATCCTTCTGGTGCTAAAACATCCACTCCTCTGGCAAACCTACTATCATTTGGATCGCGTTTTAAATAAAAAGCTTTTACTGCATGTGGCCAGTTATATACCATAATGGGCACATCAAAAAGTCTGGTGATAACGGTTTCATCACTTCCACCAAAATCATTTCCATATTCAAAGTTCTTAGCACTATTTAACCACAATGGTAAATTTCTAAGATCTTCTTCTACATCTTTAATTTCGTTTTTAAGTTTATCTATTTTAGCTTGGTTAAAACTTATTTCTCCTTTTTTCAAACTACCTGATGCTATTTTATCTTCTCTCTCTTTGATCTCATTATTGATTTCAATTAACCTTGCATTGGCTGATGTAATATCTTCTTCAATGGTTTTAATAGAGTTTTTACCGTTTACATCTTGTTCGCCTTTGATGATTCTCACGGCTTCATCATAGGTTAATCTAGGGAATGGTTTTACCACATTCTTAAGCATTTCAACATCTCTTCCAATCACACCTAGTTCAGTTTCGCAAGTGGCTATTACATCAGTTACAATTCTTCTCAACATCCCTTCAATCAAATCCATGTTCATAAATATATCATGAAAGGCCATCTCAGGTTCTATCATCCAAAACTCAGCTAAATGCCTTCTGGTTTTACTTTTTTCAGCCCTAAAAGTTGGTCCAAATGTATATATTTTATTCATAGCAAATGCCATAGCCTCACCATACAATTGTCCTGATTGTGATAGATAAGCTGTTTCACCAAAAAAGTCTGTTTCAAATAAATTTGAAGTTCCCTCACATGCATTACCAGTGAAAATAGGTGCATCCATTTGAACAAAATCTTGCTCTTGAAAAAATTGATGTATACTGTATATAATTCTGTTACGTATACGCATAATAGCCCATTGACGTTGGCTTCTCAACCACAAATGTCTTCTATCTGCTAAGAATTCAACTCCATGTTCTTTTTTTGCGATCGGGTATTCACTGGCTATTTGATAAATTTCTACATTGGTAACTTGTAGCTCTACACCTCCAATTTGCTTTTCGTCAAACACCACTGTACCTGATATACTTAAAGAACTTTCAAGAGTAAGCTTTGAAGCATTACTAAAAACTTCTTCACTTACTTTGGCTGCATCTACTACACATTGACATATACCATAACCATCTCTTATATTTAAGAAAACCAAACCTTTGCTTTCTCTTTTGTTTGATACCCATCCTTTTAAGGTTACTGTTTGTCCCTCAAATTGTTTTAAATTTTTTATATAAGCTTCAGTCATACGTTTGTTTAAATAAAGTAACTGCAAAGATAAACCTTGTGACTTGATGTAGAAAAAAGTATTCTAATAAATAAGATAGTTTGGTATTAAAAGATAATATTAACTTTTATCTGTTTCTCCACTTCCATAATCCTACTAAAAACCCACTTCCATATGCCATATGCAACAATATATAAGCTGGTATTGTGAGTGTTTTTACAATAAATGGTTGTTCACTTTTAAATGAAAAATAGATGTTTAATATTAAATATAAAAACAATGGAATTATATATGGCCAAAATAAAATGGATAAAGGAAGTGTTATAAAATATAAGAAAAACGCTCCAGGGATTAGATGTCTTATTCTCACGCCACTATTCCCTAATTTTTTAAACACCAATGGTTTGAAATAACCATATTGATAGTATTGCCTATACATGGCTTTAAAACTATCTCTCACATAATAAGCAGAGCTTATTTTAGATGATTGGAAAATTTTACCTCCTAATTTATTGGTACGATAGTTAAATTCATCATCTTGGTTTCTGATGAGCTCTGTATCAAAATAGCCAAACGTATCAAAGAAGGTTTTTTTCCAAAAGCCAAATGGAACTGAATCGACATAACCATCAACCACTGCTGTTCTAAACTCGGTATTGCCTACACCAAATGAAGTACTCATAGCCACTGATATTGCTTTTCCAATAGTAGTTTTTCCTTTTGAAAATATATATCCTCCAACATTTTCAGCTCCTGTTTCTTTTGACACTTCTAAACAATTGGTCAAGTAATCATTGGGATACTGTGTATGTGCATCAACTCTGGCTATATATTCGCCTGTAGCTTGCTTTATGGCCTCATTTAGTCCGAATGAAACATATTTGTTAGGATTATCAATGAGTTTTATATAAGGGTATTTAACTTGCCATTCTTTAATAATTTCTCTAGTGCCATCAGTCGACATGCCGTCTGCAATAATAATTTCTTTGTTTTTAGGTTCAGCATGAACAAAAAACTCAAGCAATTGTGTGATATATGCCTTTTCATTATATGTAGGGCATAAAACGCTTATAGTTGGTGTGTTTTCAGTAGTCATAAAGTTAGGCAATAATCTTAATTAGTCAATTAGTTTTTCATCATATTCAATTTCTCCACAACCTTTTCTTGCATGTCATCATACAATTCGGGGTGAGTAGCATAATACTCCCACGATTTTCTAAAATTAGAAGAATCTATTCTGTATTTGTAATATATAAAATGATAAGCATCGTAAGCTTTTCGAGCTACTGTAGTGTCTCTAGAACTGTTGTTTTGCAATTGTCCTTCAACCAAATGTATGTCAGTCATTATTTCTACCATTTTATCTTTAGCAATATATTGTTTTGGAACCACAGTTTCTTCATTGCATGAAATTGTGATACAGATTAAAAGTATATTTGCAAGCGTAAAAATAGGTTTAGTCATTACGTTTACAAAAGTATGGAGATAAGTGAAAGAATAAAAGAATTAAAGAAAGAATTAGATACAGTTACTTTGGTAGCTGTTAGTAAAACGCATCCTATTACCTTAATTCAAGAAGCATATCAAGCTGGGCAAAGAGTTTTTGGTGAAAATAGGGTGCAAGAATTAGTGCCTAAACATGAGGCATTACCTAAAGATATCCAATGGCATTTAATTGGTAGTTTGCAAACCAATAAAGTTAAATATATAGCATCTTTTGTATATATGATTCAATCAGTTGATAGTTTGAAACTACTAGAAACTATAGATAAAGAAGCCCAAAAACACAACAGAAAAATAAATTGTTTACTTCAGGTATATATTGCACAAGAAGAAACTAAACATGGTTTTGACCCAACAGAAATAGTAGATTTTTTTACCACTCAAAAATTCAATAATTACAAGAATATTGAGTTCAGCGGATTAATGGGAATGGCTACTAATACTGACAATTTAGACCAAGTATCTAAAGAATTTAGAAGTTTAAATCTATTGTTTACACAAATTAAAAATATATATACCAACCCAAGTTTTTTTCAATTATCAATGGGGATGTCTTCTGATTATAAATTAGCCATTAAAGAAGGTGCTACTATAGTAAGAATAGGGAGTACTATTTTTGGTAAAAGATAATCAATAAAAAAAGCGAGTAGTATATACCCGCTTTCTTTTATATATTCTGATATAATTTAATCTTTCCAAGCCTTTACTATCAAACCTGTTCCAGTTGCATGTGAACTATTAGTATCTATCCAATTAAGCACATAGCAAATTGGGTAAAAAATAGCATAATAAAAAGGAATCAATATATAAAACACCTTTGAGGTGTTTAACATTTGGATAGGATATTTCATACTCAATCTCCAAGCTATTTTACCTGGTGTTCCATAACTATATCTAGCTTCAGTTTTATTAAAACCAGCTAATTTTAATTTGTCTTGTATTTCTTGAATATTATAACCATCTCTCACATGCTCGCTTATGAATGATTCATCACTGTCTTCTTGAACATCACTTCCACCTTGGTCGCTTGGAGTTGAAACCAACATCATTCCACCAGATTTTAAGTTTAAATTAAAATGTTTAAATACTTCAACATCTTCTAATATATGCTCCATTACATCTATACAAACCACCAAATCATAGTTGTTTGGTGAGTTATATTCTGTTAAATCAGCCGTTTGAAATTTAACATTTTTGATACCACAAGTTTTAAAAAATTTATCGCAATCTTCTAAATAATCGGTTTTAACATCTACAGATTCTATGTTTAAAGAGCTGTCTTTTCTAGCCATCCAAAAACTATATTGGCCAAATCCACATCCAGCATCCAATACTTGTTTTTTTTGTGGGTTTTGTGCAAACCATTTGTTTAGTTCTTTGTGCACATGCCAACTTCTTAGCAACAACAAATCGAGTAGTTTGTAGAAAAGTTTTCTTGAAGCAGTAGATTTGTTAAATAGGCTTCCAAGTTTATCTTTAATAGGATCGTAATGCATGTTCTTATTGTAATATTAAATGTTTGGTTCTTCTTTTTTTATTTTATCTAGAATTTGTTCTATGTGTAAAGCATAATCTAGAGTGTCGTCTATAAAAAATTCTAATTCAGGTATTTTTCTAACTTGGTTTTTAATTCGTTGGGCTAATAAATGTCTAATTTCTTTTTTATAATAATTAACCAAACCAAGCGAATAAGTTTTATCAGTTGTATTTAGAAAACCTAAGTATGCTTTTACATAGCCTAAATCGGGCGATACATTTACATCATTAATTAAAATCATTTGCCCTTCAAAATTAGAATGGGTCATGCTTTGAATGATTTCAGCTAAATCTTTTTTGATTAAACTGGCAAATTTCTCTTGTCTTACGCTACTCATGAGTTTGCAAATATAAGCCATATTGAACTTTAAATTCAAACCTTACTTTCTTTAGATATGAATAACTTCTGAATAAAACTTTAAACTAAAATGATATATTTGCCCCAATTATAGTTAAATAAATACATAATAGATGAATTTTAGTGAATCACTGGTAGCAACTAATTACTTTTTTCACCAGCAAAAAAGTTTTTATAGAGGGAAAGTTAGGGATGTATATGATATAGACAATACCTATTTAGCAGTGGTAGCTTGCGATCGTATTTCAGCATTCGACCATGTGCTTCCCAAGCCAATTCCATACAAAGGACAAGTGTTAAATCAAATAGCTGCTCATTTTTTAGAAGCTACAAAAGACATATGTCCCAATTGGCTTATTGCCACTCCTGATCCTAACGTGAGTATTGGTTTGTTGTGCGAACCCTTTAAAATAGAAATGGTTATAAGGGGATATTTAGCAGGACATGCATGGCGTGAATATAGTTTAGGAAAAAGAGAAATTTGTGGTGTTGCTTTGCCTGATGGTTTAAAAGAAAATGATGCTTTACCATATCCTATTATTACACCAACCATCAAAGCAACCAAAGGACACGATACAGATATTTCTAGAGAAGACATTCTTAAACAAGGTGTAGTTTCTGAAGAAGATTACTTAAAATTAGAATATTATACCCAAGCTCTTTATCAAAGAGGTTTTGAAATGGCCGCAGTTCAAAAACTTATTTTAGTTGATACTAAATATGAATTTGGTAAAAAAGATGGTCAAATATACTTAATAGACGAAGTACATACCCCAGATTCTTCAAGATATTTTTACAAAGAAGAATATGATGTAAAACAAAAAAAAGGAATTGCTCAAGAGCAATTATCTAAAGAGTTTGTCAGACAATGGTTAATTCAAAATGGTTTTCAAGGTCTTGAAGGTCAAAAAATACCTGCCATGACAGATGAGTTTATCATAAGTGTAACTGATAGATACATAGAATTATATCAAAAAATAACTGGAAAAGTTTTCTTAAAAGAACCATACGAAGGTATTCAACAAAGAATCGAAGAAAACATTAATATCTGGATAAAATCTAAAGGACTTTATTAATAAAAATCAACAAATAAATAACAAATGAAAAAATCAATTTTACTATTTTCTTTTGCTCTAGCTTGTGCTTTTTCTCAAGCTCAAAAAGTAACTTTATTCTCTGGAACACCTGATCCTGATAATCCAGGTTGTCAAGTTGGTGGTTCAGCATCTACACCTGGTGTAGCTACCTGGGGACAACCAACAGGAATGTGTACTGATAACAATGGTAACATTTATGTTTCTGAAAATTACAACCATAGAGTAAGATTAATCACTAGCGATTATAGTTATGTGTATTCAAGAATTGGAAGTTACTCATGTCCTTCAGCTGGTGGATTCAAAGATGCTGCAGGTAGCTCAGCTCAATTTTATGGCCCAGCTGGTATTGCTGTTGGTCCTGATAATAAATTATATATAGCTGACCAATTAAATAACTGTATCAGAAAAGTAGATGCATTCTCAAATTTAGGTAATGCTCAATCTGCTGTATTATTAGCAGGCAATCCTGACCAATCATCTGGTTCTGGTTTAGTAAATGGAACTGGTTCTGCTGCAAAATTTGACTTCCCTTCTGATGTAGCTGTTGATGCTCAAAGTAATGTTTATGTAGCTGATTTTAACAATAACTGTATACGTAAAATTACTTCTGCTGGTGTAGTTACTACCCTAGCTGGAACACAAGCTGGTGGTTATAAAGATGGAGCTTCTAATGTTGCTGAATTTAGTCAACCTTGGGGTGTTTGTATTGATAACAAAGGCGATTTATTAGTTGCTGACTTTGGTAACTATAGAATCAGAAAAATAAACTTAGTTACTGCTCCTATTGGAAATGTATCTACTGTTGCTGGTAATGGCCAACAAACTGTAAAAGATGGTTCAGCTTCAACTTCAAGTTTCAACTCAGTTTATGACATGGTTGTTGACAAAAATGATAATATTTATGTAGTTGAAGGTGCTTCTTCTCATGTGATTCGTAGAATCGATGCTACTGGTAACGTTACTACTTTTGCAGGTAAATTTAATGTTTTTGATACTACTAGTGGTTCTGGTACTAGTGCTAGGTTTTACCAACCTTCAGGTTTAACTTTATCTAAAGATCAAAAATATTTATTTGTTGCTGATGCTTTAAATCAAACAATCAGAATGATTGAGATTGCTAATTTAAACCCAACTATAGATTTTTCTGCTAGCAAAACAAATATTAAAGCGGGTGATATCGTAGATTTTACTAATAACACTTCAGTAACTACTGGGACTACCTATAGCTGGACAATTACTCCAGGTGTTGCTGGAACAGATTGGCAAATCACTACTGGTACTGCTACTTCTGCTGATATCTCAGTTAAATTTTTAAAGAAAGGGACTTACACTATAGCAATGGCTGCAACCAATACTGCTTGGGGGACTAAAACTGCAACTAAAACTGCTTTAATTAATGTTACTACAGGTATTGAGTATATTCCATTTACTGGTTTAGATATCTATCCAAATCCTAATGCGGGTAACAAATTATTTATAGATTCTAAAGAATATGGTATGAATCAAGTTCAATTATTTGATATGCAAGGAAAATTGATTTCAACTGTAAATGCTAATGGTAGCAAAAACATTTCTATTGATATTGCTAATTTTGACAAAGGAATTTACATTGTAAGAACTACTTCTGGTGATTTAACAAATTTATCTAAAGTAGTAATTCAATAATATATTATTTATAACTGAAAAAGTCTCAACTAGAAATAGTTGGGACTTTTTTTTATTCATTTAAGCATTATTCTGGATAAGATACAACTCAAGTTGTAAGATCAATTCATGAAACTTATAACCAATTTTGGATTTAAAACAAAATTGATTTAGTAATGTAAAAGCAGGTTTAATGTTCCTATATGATAGTATTATTTAATTGTATCAAAGTTAAGTTTATTTTTAAAAATCTTCAAATTTTTTAAATAACTCATGTCCTTCTGACATACTTTAGTGTTGTAAAAATGAAAATGTATTGCTCACAGATTGCACAGATTGCCACAGATATAGAAGTATGCTTATTATTACCACTAGCCCCATCACTCAGCTATACCTAAAGCCTCAATAACCACTACAGCTGAATGACAAGGACGGGCATTGGAATCATTTCGCAGAAAAACAAGAAACAGTTTTGTGTGAGGGCCTGCAGCTAATTTGTATATATACGAAACTTATTTTCATATATCAAACTTACACAATATATAAGTAAACTTAAATATTGTTTTTTAAAATATTACACCTTCATAAACCTCCTATATCAAGTGTTTCTTTAATTGTCGTCGCTTTCAATTAGTTTTAATAATGTTTCTTTACTTGGTAAAACAGTTAAGTATTTACTTGCATAAATTTGTGTGTTATTTTCAGGAAGTGTATACTCTACAACTGCTTCACTTTTATTTTGACAAAGAATTATTCCAATTGTTTTGCTTTCGTCTTCAAGTTTTACTTTCCTATCGTAAAAATTTACATACATCTGCATTTGACCTATATCTTGATGTTTTAATTCTCCAACTTTGAGATCAATAAGAACAAAACACCTCAAGATTCTGTTATAAAAAACTAAATCAATTCTAAAGTGTTTATCTTCAAAACTTATTCTGTTTTGTCTTGCAACAAATGTAAAACCTGTTCCTAACTCCAATAGAAAATGTTCAAGTTTATCAATTAATTTTTGCTCTAAATCATTTTCTGAATAAGTGTTTTGCTCTGGAAGGCCTATGAATTCTAAAACATATGGATCTTTTATCGCATCAATTGGTTTTTCTATAATTTGACCTTGTTCTGCTAGTTTTAAAATCTCATTTTTATTTTTACTTAAAGTTAACCTTGTGAATAAGGCTGAATTGTATTGTCTTTCTAATTCTCTCAAACTCCAATTATTTTTAAATGTTTCAATTTCATAGAATTTACGTTCAATTTCATCGTCAATTCGCATTAGTTTTAAATAATGTGACTAACTCAATTTGAATTCGTCAGACAGTGTCTGACCTTTTCCATAAACAACATTTTTTGAATAAACAGAGTAGAATTGCCTCATTTGTTTTAAATTAGTAACAGAGAAACCTTTTCCAAAATCCTTAGTCAAGTTTTGAGATAAATATGATAGTAATTGACTTCCATAATCAGCTCTTTCTTTACCATTCTGTTCTTCTTCAACTATCATTCTTCCGATTTCAAAATAAGTTAAAACCATTGTATGATTTACTGTATGAAGTACTCTTTTTCGAGCATCATTAAGCAAATCTGAAATCTTTTCGGATAAATTATTTAAAGATATTATTGTCATCTTGATTTATTTCAGAATAGAACACAAATATATGATTACCGATGATGAATATCTATGTATTTGCGTTGGATTGGTTTTAAAGCTCAAATGTTCATAATGGACAAAAAAAAGTGGATAGTATATATAACTAAAAATGTTTATTTAAACTTATAATGTATAACACAACTAATAATCTACATCTTCCAAACCCCAAACGCTGTCTTCACCTTGCTCATGCAAAAATTCTAAGTCTCAGCTTCGAAATAAGTTTTCTAAAATAACCTACACCAAAAAAAACGCCGAAGCAACACTATCCGCATACATCTTCCCACCATCACTCAACCTTAAAAACCCATCCTGTATATATATATGTTCTTTGTTCTCATGCTCACTCAATTCCTTTTCAAAATGGGTATATATAGTTTCAGAGAATTTGTTTTTCATGGCTTCAATATTCACACCTTTTGAGGTTCTCAATCCAATTAATATATATTCATTAAACCGTTCTTCCTCTGTTAAAGCTTCTTCAATCAATGCTATAGGGTCTTGTATATATGCAATCAAACTGCTGGCATGGTTCCTGCGTGTGATGCCATCAAAACTGTGGGCTGAAGGTCCAAATCCTATATATGGCTTGTATTCCCAATAGGCAGTGTTGTGTTTTGAATAATGTTGGTTGCGAGCAAAATTAGAAATTTCATATTGCTCAAATCCCAAGGTGGGAGCCATTTCCATCAATAGCTTAAAATGCTTCGACTGCATGTCGTCATCGGTATTGGTATATATTTTTTTCTTGATAAATTTATCTAAAGGCGTTTTAGGCTCTACCGTAAGACAATAGCACGAGAGGTGATTTACCTGCAAACTGGCTGATGTTTTTAATTGCTGTTGCCATTGCTTTTCATCCATGCCGGGTATGCCATATATAAGGTCTATGCTGAAGTCTTTAAACCCTATTTGTGTAGCCCTGTCTATCACCGTTAAAGCTTCTTCAGCTGTATGACTTCTATTCATCCACTTCAAATATTCATCATCAAAAGATTGAATGCCAATACTCAACCTGTTAATTCCCGCATCATAAAAGGCTTGTAAATGCTCGGTGGTGAGGTCATCTGGGTTGGCTTCAAGTGTTATTTCTGCATCATCAACAACTGTGTATTCGGCATATATAAGTGTTAATATATCTTGTATATGTTTTGGGTTGATAATGGAAGGCGTACCCCCACCAAAATAGATGGTTTCTACTTTTGCTGTTTCGTTTTTTCTGGCACTAATTTCTTTTTTTAAAGCCACTACAAATTCACTTTCCAACTTGGTATTGGTTACAAAATAAAAATCGCAATAGTGACACCGTTGTTTGCAAAACGGAATATGTATATAGAGTCCTGCCAAAATGATACTAGTTAACCTGCCAGCCTTCTATGTTCGTAGTGAAAGTTTTAACCTGACGTGGCGTTGCTTTTCTAATTCTGATATTAATTTTCTTCATTTTGTCTGCGTCTTTTTCTATCGCATCGTTATAGTTTTTATCACTAGAAAGGGTGCCCAACACACCTTTAGCAAAGTTAAAATAATACCATCCACCTTTTTGGTTCATCACGTATAAGTATACTACATCACCAGATTTTTTTCGTTCAATAGCTATCTTCACTTGAATCTTTTTACCAATTATTTTCTTGCCAATATTCTGCAATGAAGCTTCTCCATTGGCTATATACATTTTGTTTTTGGTATGCCACTCTAATTCTAAATTTGAGAAGTTAAACATTTTTTCAAATTCATCTTCAATAGAGAATTTACCATCTTCGTTTAGTTTCTTAAAGAATTTCTCAACCCGTTTTGGGTCTTGCAAAAATTCACCCACATTGCGTTTATAAGGACCTCCGAGTAAGTTAGAATTTCTGGCTTTTTCATTCAATTCTACCATACTGTCTTGCATCAACCCTAAAGCTGATTTTGGTAATGGAAAATCTATGGTTGTCATTACTTTAAAGACTGTTGTCGGTGTATCTCCTAAATCTATATTAATTTCTCCGGCATTGTTAAATACAAAGTCTTTTACATTTAATCCTAGGCTTATTTTTCCTTCTGCAAATACTTTTCTTTCATCTTCGCTAATAGTCATATATGCTCCAGTATTGCTTCTGTTTTTAAGCTTGGCTGAGTCAGCAATCACAAATCTTTGATAAATATCATCATAATATACAGCCCCATGTATAGCAAGTAATTCAGGATCGGCATATAGTTTTTTTCTACCCGCAAATACAGGGTATACATGTGGCGAATCTAAGGCCATCATCACACCAGAAAATACTTCTACTTTGTATTCATTGATAGGATGTGAGAATGCCAAAATCAAACTATCAGGATTGATATATTGCGTGTTTCTATACCAATCGGTTCTGATTGGCAGTTTGTGTAATGGTTTTATATATCCATCAAATTCTAACATAATAGATGTGCTATATAGTTTGGCTTCGCCTTTAAACTGAAATTTCTTTCCTAATAAAAAGTTAGTGCTGTCAGTCATATGCGAAATGGCTTGAGCCCTGCCTCGTTTGTTGTCACTCACTACATCAAAATATATCACTTGTTTTTCGCCTTTTTGTATATAGTCATAATAGCCACTACCATCCATTTTAAAGCGTCCTTTCACAAACATATTACACTTATATATTTTATGAAATTCAGAAACAGAATCACAATAAACTTTTGAATTGACCAACTCACGCATATATGCTTCACCTTCAATTTTAACGTTGCCTTTGTCAGGTATTACTTTAGCATCTACAACATTTATATATGGCACTTCATAAATGTCAAGCAAATTGGTGTTCAAATCAAAATTGGCTTTACCGGCTCTAAACCTAAGTTCGTCTTGTTCTTTCTTAGTCGATTCAAAGTATATATCGTCAGGTGTATAGGCTGATGGTATTTTAAAGTCAAGTGTTTTCTTGTCAATTTCCCAGTGGTAGTCATTCATATTGGTCTTATACATATTGTAAGGGAAAAAGGTATTGGCTCCTAAGTCGTTGGCTTTAAAGTCTCCAAAACGTTTATCAAAATCTATAAACGAGTTGATATTATTGCTCTGAAATGCGTTGAGGGTAGTGTCTTTTAATGCATAGAGTTGAAAGTTAGAGACCTCAGCATTTACAGATAATGGATGGAATTTAAAATCACCTGAATTAAGCACTGCTTTGTCAAATTTCAAATCACCATAACCACCAACCCCAGTTGGTTCTATAATAGATGTTCCAAACAAGTCTGCTTTGCCTTTCATCATGTCTAATGGCTTCGTTGTATAGGTAGCAAACATTCTGTCTAGTTTCGGTTCCCAATGTAACCATATATCTTCTCCCTTTACATCTGGAACATCGGCTGTACGTGTGATGGTATAGTCTTCAAATCGGCCATTCAAGCTATCTAAAAACATGATATATCTTTGAGAATTCCCTACAGATGAAAGGTATTCTAACTTTCCACTTCCCCAAAATCCTTCGTTACTTAAACTGATAGTTCCGGTGTTTTTGCCTTTGCCTCCAAACATAGGGTATCCCTCTGGTGGTGTAGGTCTGATAAATCCTAACGAGTAATCTTTTTGTACGGTTAACGTGTCTCTGATATCAGGAATAATCCCTCCACTCGAAAACAATCCAGAGAGTTTGATGTCTTCTAACTTAAATTTATCTAGACTATTAATTTCAAAAGGGTCGGTTTTAAAATAGAATTCGTTACGGTTATATATACCATTGTAAATCTCAGGTTTGTCATAGTATACCATGGCACCACGGTCACTCACAAATCTTGGATATTCTGGATAATCTTTTCTGCCTGATTTGTTGTTTTCTTTGTCTATATATAAAGTACCATATATATTTTGTAATACCGTTTGTACCAATACATATTTTTCAGGATCTTCACGTGAGGGACAAGTGAAACGCATAGAGTCTACATTGTCCATTTTGATAGAAAACCCTTCATAATTGAAGTAAAAATCTTTTCCAAAAAAGTCGAATCTACCTGCATGCACTTTACCTCCAAACGTCATATCTCTGTTTTTCTTTACCACCAGTTTTTGCTCTGTGGCTATGGTAAAAACACTTTGCGAATCAGAGAATTGAATGCCAGGACAACCTTCAATAGCAAGGTCGTTATTGATTAAATTGATGGTTCCGTTAGGTCTTAATTTGATGATTGATTCTAAACGCATCACATCAAAGTCAGACAAGTTCATGTGGTTATTCCAATAATCAAAAGTTTTTTTCTGAACAGAAATTTTTTCGGTATTGGGGTCAAATATCAAAAAGCCTCTATCATTCAACATCAGTATTTGAGCCAGTACATAATCTTTTTTGTTTTTTACATGGTCACAATATTCTTGCAAAGTGAAGTCACCAGGTTTTTCGAATTTCTCTTTAGCCCTTTGCAAACAAAAAAACCGCATTCTTTCTACGGGATTATAGTCGAGCAAACCTTGCACTGATTCGTATCTGTTTTCTCTATAATAACTTTTAGATTCAAACACAGCAGGGGCATCAGGATTTATCATTTTCAATTCGAAAATGGGAAGGTCTGTTTGCCAGTTTAAAAGGTCACAATTGATTTCTAGTTTGTGATACGAATCCATAAAAGGCGTTTTACTGATACCTTCTTTGTTCCTCACAGCACTTAAAGTTTTTTCGAAGAACGGAAAGTTTAATGCTACTTGAGGGTGGTATATAGAATCGGTTTTGCCTGTGGAGTCACGCATATAGTATGAAACTTCTGCTTTGTCTGAAACCAAACGGGTATCATCTATAGCAAACGTGTTGGCTCTGGCTATAACTTCTATGTTTCCTTTATATTTAAACACCAATCGGGTTCTAATAGAATCATTACCGTTGGCTAAAACTTTTCCGCCTTTATGCCAAAAACCTCCAGTGATGTCAACGTCTTTAACTAAGTTTTTGATGGTGATGTCTTTGTCAAATGATAAAAAACGCGGGTAAGTTGATTTTTCGCCTGAACTGGCCACAGACACTTTCTCTTCAAATGAGCCCTGCAATGGCTTGCTAAAAAACTGTAAATTATAATACGATACGGTGTCAATTTTAAAATCACCACGACTCATATTAATAGCATAGGTTTTAAACTTTGCATATACTTTATCAGTATCGTAACCGCATCTAGCCCAAGTAATTTTCCCGTTAAGGCCAGTCCATTGTTTGGTATATGGCAAATAAGTGCCTGAGGTTGCTTGGATAAAAATGGTGTCGCCCTCGGTATAACAGCCTAAATCGGTATTCTTAAATTTAATAACAGGAAACTTGTTATAGGTAAATTCATAATCAGGACTGTTGGTTTTCCATTTTCTAATTTCAGTTTGAGTTAAGCATTTGTCTATAAAAAAATCTTGAGAGAAGCCCATAAATTTCTGATAGTTTTCCATATCCATCATGATCATTTGGTCAAAGTATTTATGCCATTTGGCAAACAAGTCAGGGGTGTTTTTTTTTTGGAAGAAATTCAGCATACGTATATATTGGTAAAACTGGTCGTCAGGCGTTGAATTGCCTTGTATAATCAACCTGTTCATGTTTTTGATAATAGAACGCATGGTGGTTTCGTCGTACTTATTATCATTCCAGGTATTTTTAAATTTCCTTTTTTCATCTAAGGTATTTTCGTTTTTAGCATCAGACATATACTTGTCAAATTGCTTAACAAACACAGCGGTGTCTTGAGAAAAATATGTGATTTGCGATTGAGCAGTAGTTGCTAAAACCAGTAAAATTAGGCCAGTTAAAAATTTCTTCATTTGTGCAAAATTAACGGCTAGGGCTTGCTTTTATTGTTTAAAATAAACACAAACAATACACAATTTATAGACGTTTCGTTTAAATACTCATGTGCGAGTTTGCAACATATGTAACTCACAAATAACATAGATGAATACTAATACGCTTCATTTTTCCGCAGCTCCATCATGCGGCTTCGCCAGAAGTTCCAATTACCAAAGAAGCTGAATGTAAGTACAGGCATTGGAATCATTTCGCAGAAAAACAAGAAACAGTTTTGTGCTGAGGGCCTACAGCTAGAACGAGCAGTTTGCTTTTTATAGATTAAAATTTTGCTTATTTAAAATTACATTCACTCATTCATATCCATATATATTATTTTAATAAAAAATTTCCCATTATGCCAAATTATTACTTTAATTTTGTATAAAAATTCACAACCATGTCAACTACTGAAACAATCAACCAAGCTCCTGTGAAACTTACTGAAGGTGCCTTGACCGAACTTAGAAAAATACAAGCTGAAAATCATTTAGGCGAAGACCAATATTTAAGAATTGGTGTAAAGGGTGGCGGATGCTCAGGCATGTCTTATCTATTGGCTTTCGATACCAAAACTGATGAAGACCATGTATATGAAATTGCCGACCTTAAAGTGGTGATGAACAAAGCCCACGAAATGTATGTCATAGGAATGGAAGTAAACTGGGAAGATGGACTTAACTCTAGAGGTTTTACATTCACCAATCCCAATGCCAAAAGCACCTGCGGTTGCGGCACTTCTTTTTCAGCATAATTAATTTAAAAAACGGTTTTTTAAACGGTGCATCTATATAGATATTTGCACCGTTTTTTATTTATCACCTATGAACTTACCATCTATACCCAAAGGTACCAGAGATTTTGGCCCAGCTGAATCTGCTAAAAGAAAATATATATTCAATACCCTCGAACAAATTTTTAAATTATATAGTTTCAAACCCATCGAAACACCTTCGTTTGAAAATACCGAAACTCTTACCGGAAAGTATGGCGAAGAGGGGGAGAAGCTCATTTTTAAAATCCTTAACTCTGGTGAATATACCAAAGATATTCCCGCTGACGAATGGAAACCCGAAAACTATAAAAAACTAACTAAATATATCTCTGAAAAAGCCCTGCGTTACGACTTAACCGTACCTTTTGCCAGGTATGTGGTGATGAATAAAAACGAGATTACTTTCCCTTTTAAACGCTACCAAATTCAACCTGTATGGCGTGCTGATAGACCTCAAAAAGGCAGATACCGTGAGTTTTACCAATGTGATGTAGATATAATTGGCACCAATGCTTTGCTTGCTGAAGTTGAATTGATACATATATACAAAAGAGTCTTTGCGGCTTTGGGTATAGTAAATTACGAAATCAGATTAAATAACAGAAAACTGTTACAAGGTATTGCTGAATATGCAAACATTGCAGAGCACTTCACTTCCATGACCATTGCTATTGATAAGTTAGATAAAATAGGGTGGGAGGGTGTCACCACTGAGCTCATCAACAAAACTGGTCTCACCGTTGAACAAGTAGACCTGTTGAAATCTGTTTTCACTATGAAAGGGGATAGCTTGACATTGTTAACGCAACTCAAATCAATACTAAATAACGAAGCAGCCCTCAAAGGTGCTGATGAATTGATAGACATTATAACTAAAACGGGTACAGAGCATATAGGCATTGATTGTACCTTAGCTCGCGGACTCAACTACTACACCGGGGCTATTTTTGAAGTGGTGATGACCGATGAGCAATGTACGTTTAAAGGCAGCATTTCAGGTGGCGGAAGGTACGACGACCTCACCAGTATTTTCGGGTTGCCTTATATGAGTGGGGTTGGGGTGTCGTTTGGTGCCGACCGTATCTATTTGGTGATGGAAGAATTAAATTTATTCCCAACTGGTACCGATAAAAGTGCTGATGTATTGATTTGTTGTATGGATGAAGAAGCTTTTGCTGATGCCATTACCATTGCCGAAAAACTAAGAAATAACCATATAAGTGTGGATATATATCCTACTGTCGAAAAAATGAAAAAGCAATTGGGATACGCTAACGATTTACACATCAAACATGCCATTATCATTGGCGAAAACGAAAGAAAATCGAAAGCATATATGCTCAAAAATTTAGATACTGGCGAGCAAAAAACATGTACGGTGGAGGAGTTGGTGGTGGGGTTTTAGTTTGTATATACTGTTATTTCGAATGGTCACTCTGGATTTATTTCAGAATCTCTCTATATAAATCCACAAAACAAATCAAAAAAACTCAGATGCTGAAACAAGTTCAGAATGACGCGTTGGAGGGAGTGTATATGTTGCGTTAGATTGTTACCCTGAATTTATTAAGGGTCTTTAAAAACATAAGTATATATACTCTTTTATCACATTGCCATATTTTTTTCTTTTGTTTTTCAAATATTTAAGTGATATTTGATGTAAACAAATTAGCCATGAAAAAATATATATACACCTCAAAAGTCAGCAAAAATAAAAATCTGACACACACACACACTATTACTATTGCGACATTTAGTAGGGAATTATTCATTTTAATTTTCATGCTTTTGGTACAAAACTTTAAAATTTCTGCACAGTGCAATCAGTCAAATCAAACTATTTGTTCCATAAATAATGTTATTACATTAAATAGTCCGGGTACAATAAACTATACCTATGATTGGTATATAGAAAATTGTCCTGCTTGTCCCAATAATGTTCCATGTATGACAGCAAGCTATGTTGGAACAGGAACTACATTTACAGATTATTTCCAAAATGGAAGTAATATTGTTTATTATGTAGCAATGGATTTAGCAAACCAACCAGTTTGCACTTCTCAGTTTACATTACTTATTAATCCCTTAATTATACAATCAAATAATGTAAATAATACATTGGGAAGTATTTTATCTGTAAATATGCCATGTTTAGGTTTTACTAGTTATCAGTGGTATAGAAATGGTGACATTATAGTAGGAGAAACCAATCAATCTATTGTAACTCAATTGCCTGGAAATTATGTATGTGATGCATATTTAAACCCATGTGGTTTAATGACTTCAAATGCAATAACAATTACGTGCCAGCCAACTAATACCATACAGTTTACAAACTATGTAGAAAATGCTGGAACACATGTTTATACAGGGAATATATATATAGATGGTTTTTTTAAAGTTCCAGAAGGAAGTGACGTTTCATTTATAAATGCCAACATTACAGTAGCTAATTGTGGTGAAATTATAGTGGATAAAGTGATAGGTCCAATAAGCCCAACAGGTATAGGAGGTAGATTGTTAATAGAGAACTCATCAATTTCTGGTTGTGAAAGTATGTGGAGAGGTATTAAAGTAATTGGGGAAGGATACTTGCCACAAGGAATGTTTAATATTAAATCAGCAACATTAACATTAAGAAATTCAAAAATATATGATGCTGCAGTTGGAGTAAAAGTAGAAAGTCATGGTTATTTATATGGTGACAGGTGTTTGTTTGAAAACAATTTAACACATATATATCTTGAAACCTGTTGGGAAATGGATGGATATATCAAAAACTCTAAATTTTCATATTTAAAGAAATTTACTCATTTTATCTGTTTTGATAATTATAATTCATTAACATTTATACCTCAAAAACATTTTTTTGCCAATTATATTTCAAGTTTTACTTTAGAAAATGACACATTTATTGGCCAAGCATTAAATGGAAATTTTTCAGAAAATGCCATTGAGGTGCATAGTATCCAATCACCACCAAGTTTTGCCTATAGGAATGGGTTCGAAGTAACCAATTGCAACTTTTTTGGAAATTTTGATTATGGAGTTAATATTAAAACACCAAACTATGTAGTGATTAAAAATACTTCAAACACAAGTTTTAATGGAGATATAAATCATGCCATTAAATTTGATGAAACTGGAGGTCACAATTTAATATCTGGTTTAAATATTGTAAATCCCAATCTTACAGCATTAGAATCGGGTATATCAATTAGAAATTCGTTTTCTACAATTATAGAAAACTCAAATATAATCGACTATAACAAAGGAATAGAAGTTTATATACCCGATGGTAGTATTCAAGATGCAGTTGAAGTAAGGAATAATAATATATTAGCCAGCAACTATGGGGTTACAATTGCAACAAGAGAGTTCCCAGTGAGCACAATACCAACATTAAATCAATTAAATTTAATAAAAAATGTTTTAATTCATTGCAATAGAATATTAAATTGCAATTATGGGATTATAGGCACTGGTCTCATGATAGAACAAGGAGATGGTACTAATGATTGGAGTAATAGGTTTTGTACCAGTGTAAGCAATGATGAATGTTTGAATGTTAGCAGTAGTAATATTGCAGATGTAGTTTGGTTGAACGATGGGCAAAATTATCCTACAGGATTTACATTGAATTATGACAAGGATAATAAAGGTAGCCTAATAAAAAGAGATTTGAAAGACTTAGGAGTAGGTCAAACACTCTACCTTGATGGTGTTCCTGTAACTTTAGCAGGAGCAAATAAAAATTCATTACAATTTGCAGCAATTCCTTTTACAAATCCTTTTTCATTTTTGTGTCCCAGTACACATTATGATAAAAAAGGTGATGATAAAGAATATATAATTAAAAGTAAACAAAAAGATATTATAGTTTCAAATCAACTTATAGTATATCCTAACCCTGCTTCAATTTCCATAAGAATTGAAGGTTTGTCTGACGCAGTATTAAATTATAAAATATATGATATTACAGGTAGATTAATAAATGAAGGATATACAACACCCAATAGTTTTGAAATTCCAGTTAAACAGTTTAGTGATGGATTATATAATATAGTTATATATTCAGCGGAAGGTTTACCAATCATTACTAGATTTTTAAAAAATTAAATTTTTACTATTATGAAAAAGTATATGGTACTTTTTCTTCTAATGCAAAGTGTAAACATGTTTGCACAAGAAGGAAACAATTGGGTAATTCCAAACTTGAATGAAAGCATGGGGATTAATTGGGGCAATAAAGATTCAATGCTTTATAAAGTAAACTCAATTTGGAATCCATATACTCAGTCTATTTCTAATTGTGAAGGGAAGTTAATGTTGTATTCTACTGGTCAATATTTATGGAACTCAAAGCAGCAGAGATTAAGAGATACGGTAAGAAGTAGTTATTTTTATAATGCTATTATTATTCCCAATCCAAGTAATGATTCAGTATTTTATTATATATTTTCAAATGGACGATTTAGGTATTATACCGTAGATTTAAGATTAGATTCAGGCAGAGGAAATATCACTGATACTATTCCAATAAATATTACTGATTCTGTTAGTATTTTTGGAGGTTTTACTAAACATGCCAACGGAAGAGATTATTGGTTATTAGTAAAAGTAAATGAATACCAAGTGAGGTCTTATTTAGTCTCCGACAGTGGCATTTCTAAAACGTATATTTCTAGCAATATGCTTGGGGTAACATCAACAGCTACAGGAGGGGATAATCATGGTCTACGTTTTTCAAATAATGGTAAAATGGTTGTATCACCATTTACAAGAATCACTTTTTCATTAGGATGGTCAAATATATATATATATGATTTTGACAACAAGTCAGGTAAATGTTCAAATCAAAGATTGTTATTAAGGTTTAGACCAGGGTTGCCATTTTATAATACATATGCTGAAAATGGTGTATCATTTTCACCAAATGACAGTTTGATATACTGTCAATATTCTAGAATGACAGTTGGAGGACTTTTTATTCTTCAATTTCAAACCTATAGTAATGATATACCTAAAAGTTGTGATACAATATTAAGAGCGAATTCAAATTATGAGTCAAATGGTATGCAATTAGCACCAGATAATAAAATTTACTTTTGGATAAGAGATACAATTCCTAGTTTTCGTTTATCTTCTATACTATATCCAGATAAGAAAGGAAAGGATTGCGAAATTAAATTATATAATTTTAGTACCTTCCCATATAATATTAGCTCACTTAATGTGGCAAATTTTCCATGCTACAATTTTCCCATCAAACGCATCAACAACCATTTCACGGTCACTGGAGCATATGGCTGCGGCACAGATACCGTCCGCTTCCGCATGGATGCAGACAGCAGCTTTCACTCTGCATGGTGGTATTTTGGTGATGGAGACAGTGCCCAAGAATTCTATATACGAGATAGCTTAGGCAACAAACAATGGCAAGGCATTACCCATCTATACAAACAAGAAGGAAGTTACTATGTGAGGCTAGCCTGCGGCCTTGGCACATGTGGTTATAAACAATGGGTAGGTGATAGCATCAGTATACAGTTTAAACCCAACTTAAAATTTACCACTAATAAAAATATTTACTGTGGCTACCAAACCATAGATGCCAACCTCAACTATAACTACACCGATACCCTCAAACTCTCTTGGGGTGATGGCACAGA
>CANHGM010000024.1 GCA_947460345.1 Bacteroidota bacterium
AGCTACAGATGTGCAAATGATAGAAAAGGATTTGCCACGAATGCACGAATAAAGAATTAATAAAATAACATGAATGCACGAATGAATTAGCAAGCTACAGATGTGCAAATGATAGAAAAGGATTTGCCATGAATGCACGAATAAAGAATTAATAAATAACATGAATGCACGAATGATGTAGCAAGCTACGGATGAGCAAATGATAGAAAAGGATTTGCCACGAATGCACGAATGAAGAATTAATAAATAACACGAATGCACGAATGAATTAGCAAGCTACAGATGAGCAAATGATAGAAAAGGATTTGCCATGAATGCACGAATAAAGAATTAATAAATAACATGAATGCACGAATGAATTAGCAAGCTACAGATGTGCAAATGATAGAAAAGGATTTGCCACGAATGCACGAATGGAGAAAGATGGAGTAAAAAGCTGTTTAGTTATATTACGCCAACTCTATCAAGGTTATCTCAGGCATAATGCCCACTCTGCCAGGATAGCCTAAGAATCCGAAGCCTCTGTTTACATATATATGCTGGTTGCCTTCCGAATATAATCCCGCCCATTGCTTATACATCCATTGCGATGGACTGAATTTGAAGTATGGCGTTTCTATGCCAAATTGAAAGCCATGCGTGTGGCCTGCAAACATCACATCTATATCTGGAGTTTCTATTCTTACTTTCTTGTCCCAATGGCTTGGGTCGTGACTCAATAGCAATTTAACTGGCACATCAGGCATATTCTTGGTGGCTACTTGCAAATCTCCAAATCGTTGAAATCGTTTTTGATCACCCCAGTTTTCAACTCCTACCAAACCAATTCGTTGCCCGTGTAAATCAATAGTAACATGCTCGTTCCTCATCAAATGCCATCCTAAATCTTTGTGCACTTTTACTAAGGCTTCTAAATTTTCTTCTTTTTCTTTTTTGCTGCCCCATTGCTTATAATCGCCATAGTCGTGGTTGCCATATATAGACATTACGCCCATTGGTGCTTGAATGCCGCTGAGTATATCCATCCATTCATATACTTCTGCAGTTTCATTGTTTACCAAATCACCCGTAAAAAATATCAAATCGGGTTTTAAGTCTTTGACCATCTGCACCCCTTTTGCCACCCCGTCTGAGTCGATAAAGCTTCCAGAATGTATATCAGAAACTTGTACAATTCTTAGTCCTTTAAAGGCACTGGGTAAGTTTTTGAGTTTGATGATTTGCTTATGTATTTTATAATTATGCGTATTGGTAATGATACCTTTAGAAAACAATATAAACGGTGCGGCTGAGGCTATCAATCCTGTCTTTACTAAAAATTGTTGACGTGAAATTTTATCGTTTTTTTCTTCTTGTTTGGTTTCTAGTACTTCTTGGTTTTGAATGGTGTCGGAAGTTATATCTTGTTTAATAAATCTGATATATATCCAATTGAAAAACCTTCTGATATCATCAACCAACAAAAAGAGCATAAAGAAAAATTTGGTGAGATATACAACAAAAATTCCCCCGCCTAAAAGTGTTTTTAAGCTATGGTCAACATGAGGTACCAAATTAAAATATATGATACTGGCTATGCATATAATATTTATTTGCCAAAAGATAAATTTGATGGTTTTGAACCTTTTTGAACGATCGCTTTTAAAAGCTGACTTTAAGCCTTTATATACATACCAATCTATCAACAATAATATCGATATTGCTAATAAAGGCATTAAAATTCTAAAGATATTAATATTCATTTATTTGATTAACAGAAAAAAGTTTTTTGGTTAAATATTAAACTTCGTTTTTTATAATTGTATCAATAGAAACGAGTTTTAGTCCGTTTTTTTCTATCTTAGCAATAATTTTATAGTTTATTTCTTGCTTTATTTGAGCAACATAATCAAGGTCGTTACTCATCACAAAATATATAATAGAAACAATGATGGCATGATCAGAAATATCACTTAGCAAAACCTGCATATTGTCAGAAGTTTCAGGGTTGTTTTGAATGTCGTTTTCTATCTCAGTGATTAATTTTTTTATTTTATCACCACTGGTATCAAGCGGTAATGATAATAAACTTTTAACTCGTCTGAGTCCTGTTCTGGTTAGGTTATTTAAAGCACTATCAACTAGTTTTTTATTTGGTACAGTTAATAAAGTTTTTTCGGGTGTACGTATACGTGTGCTTCTAAACCCTACAGATTCAATTGTTCCTCTTATTTTATCTGATTCAATAAAATCGCCTACAGCAAAAGGTTTGTCTAAAAATATAACAAATGATCCAATTAAATTGGCAATGGTTTCTTGAGCTGCAAGGGCTATAGCCAATCCACCAATACCAAGCCCCGTGATAAGGCTCGTCACATTTAAGCCAAAGATACTTCCTAATAAAAACAGAAAGCCACTGATAACAATAAATATCTTTATAATGTCTTTTAAGAATTTAGCCAATTGGGCATCATTAGCATCGCCTTCTTTTTTTGAACGCTGCATAAATATATACCCAATAAAATCTGTACATCTAAGTAGTATCCATAATATGGAAAGTGTGATGGCTAATTTACCTAATTGTATAAAAAGATCATCGTATGAAATGCGGGTTTTTCCAATTTTAAGTATCCAACTCTGAGGGACTATCAGTCTGTCAAATGCAAAAATTAATATGACAATAGTGAGTAGATATTCAAGAGGTTTTTTAAGCAATTGTACAAACTCATCGGGGTATTCGCCACCACTAAACCGCTTGAAAAATTTGTAAAATTGTTTGCTTAGTATAACTGAAATAAGAGCTTTGAGAATAAGTCCGATACCTATAATACCAATAAACCATACCAAATCTTCAAATTCGTTTACCCGAATAAATTGTTTATATAGTTCTACTATTTTCATGCTGTGCAAAGTTAGTTATGAATAGGACATTAGAAAAAATAAAGGTTGTAAACTTGTGGCTTCTTTTATAAAGTATGAAGGCGTATTTGTAATATAAGTTAAAACCTATAACAACTTAGTTGTTTCTATTGATACATTTGGGATTATTTTTGTGAATCCAAATGAGTGATTATATTTTATTCTTGCCTTCTTGGTATCCTAGTAAAAACTTACCGCTTGATGGTAATTTTATACAAAGGCATGCTGAAGTTATTGCAAAGAATCAGCATATTATAGTTTTATATGTGATGGCTGCTGACAAGGATGAAATGCATATGCAACAAGTTTCGCCAAACTATACTGAGGTGTTGATTACTTTTGAAAAAAGCAAATTCCCCTTGGTAAAATATGTTCAATACTATAAGCATTACCTAAACGGATTTAATAAAATAGTTGAACAACACGGAAATCCAAGGTTTTGTCATGTGCATGTGATATGGTTTTCGGGGTTGTTTGCTTGGTGGTTACAATATAAAAAAAATATTCCATATATAGTCAGCGAACATTGGAGTGTTTTGTTGTCTGAAAATATTAAAAAACTTAGCAGTTTAAAGTTGTTTGCCATTAGAAAAGTACTAAACAATGCCCAAGCTGTGACAGCTGTATCTAACCATTTATCAGAATCTATTCAGCTGTTAACGCATACTCCAGTATCAGTTGTGTCAAATGTAGTAGATGATATATTTTTTAATCAAAAAGCTCAACAAAAATTTGAGAAATTTACTTTTATATGTGTGTCTAATTTTGCAAAATTAAAACGTATTCCACAAATTATTCAGTCTTTTGAAAATGCCGTAAAATCAGGCTTAGATGCCAATTTGATATTGATAGGAGAGGAGGGTGGCGACAAACATATATGTAGAGACCTTGCTCAACATTCTATAGCATCTCATCGTATTTCTATTTTACCAGAAATCAATAAAAACGAGATGGCCAGTTTGATGAGTAAATGTCATGCTTTAATTAGTTTTAGTGAGTACGAAACACAAGGCATAACTGTGTTAGAATCGTTGGCAGTTGGTAATCCTGTTATCACCTCTGATATACTTCCCTTTAATACATATATAGATTCTTCTAAAGGGATGTTAGTGCATACAACTGAAGAATTAACCGTTGCAATGAAATCTCTTTGTGAGAATTATACCCAATTTCAACCTGAGATGATAAGCAAATGGGTGTCTGAGCGATATTCAAGTGAGCATATAGGCAATCAATTTTTAACTATATACCAGCAACTTGATTAAAAAAATACTATATACCATCATCTCTAAAGCAGGTGTTTCTATATTGAACTTCTGTACTTTGTTGCTGTCGGCAAGGATGCTGGGGCCATCGTTAAGAGGTGAAGCTTCATTACTTTTAGCCTCGGTAAATATTTTGATGTATGTAGCTGGAATCATGGGCGGCCCATCATTAATCAATCATTGTAAAACTATACAACTTAAAAAATATATACATCAATATTATATACTCTCTGCTTTGATTTTGTTAGTGTTAAACAGTACGATGGTGGGTTTACACTTTGTGTCTTTTGAGTTAGGATTACATCAATTTATTTTATCAGTGATTTTAGCTATTTATATCAGTCAGCAGTATATACTTACAGGTAACAATCAAATCAAAGCTTTTAATATATCACAGCTGTTACAAGCATTGCTGCCCTTATTGATTTTGGTGTTTTTTTATATTGTATCTGATGGAGATCCTTTGGCTTTTTCAAACTTTTTAATGGCTATATATTGTTCTTTTTTGATTCCATTGATTTATACCAGCATCCAAACAAAATCGTATATATATCAATCTGATTCTACCCATTTATCCGAATGGACAATAAGTGAAGCTTTTAAATCGGGTGTAGTATCTCAGTTGAGTAATATCATCCAGTTTTTTAACTATAGATTGGTGTTTTATATATTGGGTTGGTATTATATTGATAAAGCAATTGTGGGTGAATATGCCTTGGCCGTGGCACTTGCTGAAGCCGTGTGGATTATTGGTAGAAGCATTGGATTGGTTCAGTTAGGTGATTTGTTAAACAAAGAATCATCAAACGATCATTACAAATCAAATATATACCAATTGGCAATGGTGAGTGGTTTGGTATCGATAGTTGCAGTTGCAGTTTTGTGTATGATTCCCCAATCAATGTTTCAACTGTTAGTCGGAACTAAATATATATATACGCATGATATTCTATTGTTCTTAGCTCCTGCCACAATTGTTTTTAGTTTTCAGTTTAGTATCAGTAGTTTTTTTGCCTCTGAAAATAAATATTATATATCTAATTATGCTGCAGCTATTTCATTGGTTTGTCTGTTGGTGGCTTCGTTTTTCTTAATCAAATATTATCAGGTATATGGTGCTGCATTGGCTACAGGTATAGGCTATTTAGCTTCTACATTGTTTTTTTATATATCATTCTATCAATACAAAAAAGTGCATGACTAAGTTTTTAGAACATATCAGTAAATATAAAACTAAACCAGCTTTTGTTAAGGGTGATGAAACGGTAAGTTATTCTCAATTTATAAGCCAAGTTGAATCATATATACATTTATTAACTGCTCAGTTAGATACAAACACGAAAGTTGTGATAGCCGTAAAAGCAGAGCCCAGTTATATATATTATGCCAAGCTTTTAGCCATTGATGCTTGCAAACAGATAGCACTGCCTTATGTGAGTTTAGAAGATATTTCATCTATACAATACGAAGTTGTTTTTGATACAGAGCTTGTGGTTGTCAACACAAACGAAACCCAATATAAACTTCCTGGATCTGGTATTATCTTGTTGTCTTCAGGCATTACCGGTAAGCCCAAAGCTATCTTGCATAGGTTGGATATACTCACCGAAAAATATATAAAATTGAATGCTTCGTTTAAAAGTATATTGGTGTTTAGTCCTGAGCATATATCAGGAATAGAAACGGTGTTGAGTATTATAGCTCCGGGTGGAACTATATATTTTCCTGAGAACCGAGATGCATTAACCATTGCAGAAAATATCAGTAAAAATCAAGTAAACTTACTAGCGTGTACACCTACTTTTTTGAAGTTGATATATCTAACCCATGCTTTTGAACTATACGATTTAAGTTCACTACAAATTATAAATTATGGTGCTGAACGTATGGATAAACAATTGCTAAAAACGCTTCAACAAAAACTACCCAACACTCAGTTTTATCAAGCGTTTGGTACTACAGAAACAACTAATATCAGAACCTATACTTTAGCAGATACCGACTTTTTTAAACCCGGTGTGGAAGGCCAAGATTATATAATTAAATACGGTCAACTATTTTTAAAGTTATCTCAAAGTTTTGTAACCGATTTATCTAATCAAATGGATATAGAAGGTGAGTGGTATGCTACAGGAGATTTGGTTGAGACCAATGAGTTAGGCTATATAAGAATTACCGCTCGCAAAAACGAATTGATAAATGTAGGAGGGGAGAAAGTTTCACCTCATGAAGTGGAACATGTGATTTTAGAGATACCCGGTGTGGTAGATGTAAAAGTAGTTTCTGAACAGAACCTTATTATGGGACAAATAGTAAAAGCCACCATTGTGGTAGAAGAGAGATTTAAAGCCACTATAAGTAAAAAATATATAAGAGATTTTTGTAAACTACAAATAGCAGATTATAAAATACCACAGAAGATTGAATTTGCAGAAAAGCTGGTGTTTAATAACAGAATGAAAAGAACTTAAGCCCCATACTTGGCTTGCCAGTCTAATACACCCCCTAATAGATTTCTAACATGAGTAAATCCATTTTCCATTAACATCATTTTAGCCATTCCGCTTCTAGCACCCGAGCGACAGTGTATAATTATTTCTTCATTTTTCATGTCTGATAACTCATCCATTGCGGATGTTAAAGTACCAAGTGGTATAAGTTTGCCACCTAAGTTAAATTCTTCATATTCATGTGGCTCTCTCACATCAATTAGATTGATTTGTTCGCCATTGTCCATTCTGGTTTTTAATTCTTCTACAGTGATATCCATATATATATAATTTTTATTTAGCTTTAGAAACTGCGTCGTTTATTTCTTTAATTTCAGCATCTTTGATTTTATCGTCAAAACCTAGTTTGCTATATACTTCTTTTCCATTTTTGTATAATTTCATAAACGGAATACTTTCAATTTTAAAATGAGATGAGATGTCATTGTTTTGATCAACATCAATTGAAACCAATTTAAACTTACCTTCTTTTTCCATACCTTCAAGAATTGGTTTTACTTTTTTACAAGGGCCACACCATGTTGCATTAAAGTCTACCATAACTAAGGGAGCAGAATTGGTTATTTTGTTATATTCGTCTACGGTCATGCCTTTGCTTTGTTGGTTATCTGCAGTTTCTAGGGCTTTGTTGGCAGCAGTCCAAGCCATAATGCCTCCTTCTAAATTATATATTTCTTTAAACCCAACTTTTTCTAACACATCCATAGCCGATGAACTTCTGCCACCACTCAAACAATATACAAATACGGGTTTGTTTTTATCTAAAGCATTCACACTTTGTTCGAAACTACTGTTATTAAAATCAATATTGGTAGCACCAGTTAAATGCTTTTCGACAAATTCTTCAGGTGTTCTCACATCTAATAATATATAGTCTGTTTTAGTGGTTAATAATTTTTCAAAATTGTCAGCTGTTAATACTTCTCTTATTACAGAAACAGGATTTACAGTAGCTGAATTTTGTTCCTTGGTGTTTCCTTTACAAGCTGTTACTATTACTAAACCAGTTAGCAATAAAATAGGGAATATATTTTTTATACGCATTTTTTTATATATCAAAAGTTAATTCTAAATCTTTTACAATTCTATTGTTTTCTATGTGTTCAGAAATGATTCTGTCAACATCATCAGGAGTTACATGTCCGTAATAAGTTCCTTCAGGATATATAACCAAAGATGGGCCTTTAGAACAAGCATCTAAACAGCCTGATTTTTGTGCCCTTATTTTTCCTTGTAAGCCTTTTTCTCTTAGTTTCTCTTTGAACAGGGTTATAAGTTCAAGTCCGCGTGCTTCGCCACAACAAGCTTTTCCTTCAGCTTTTTGGTTGGCACAAATGAATATATGTTTTTCGAATCTCATGTTTAGTTTTCTATTTCTACGCCGCTGTCTTTTATTTGGGCAAATCCTCCATATACGTTT
This sequence comes from Bacteroidota bacterium, assembly GCA_947460345.1. Classification (GTDB taxonomy): domain Bacteria; phylum Bacteroidota; class Bacteroidia; order UKL13-3; family UKL13-3; genus CANHGM01. Next base: position 8,094 of record CANHGM010000024.1, read on the forward strand.
TTAACAAATTTAAAACCTTTAGATTTTAAAAATGATGAAGCTATCATGCTTCTATAGCCACCACCACAATAAACCAAATATTCTTTGTTGGGGTCTAGTTCTTTAATTTGATTATTAATATCAGCTAAGGTCACCAATTTAGAACCTTTTACATGGCCGTTGTTATATTCACTTTCTTTTCTCACATCTACTATTTCTGCATTGGGAGAATGTTTTATATCTAATGAAAACTCTTCAGGAGTTATAGAAATGACCATGTCATAACGCTTTTCATTGGCTAACCAATGTTCGAAACCGCCTTCTAAATATCCTTGTATATTGTCAAAACCTACACGGGTAAGTCTGGTTACCGATTCATTTTCTTTTCCATTTTCACACACTATAATGATGGGGTGGTGAAGAGAAATGATATTGGCAGCCCATATAGCAAATTGACCACTTAAGCCCACATTGATAGCACCTGGTATATATCCATTTTCGAATACATCTGCTTCTCTGGTATCTATAATGGTATGACCTTCTTTTTTATATGCTTCAAACTGTTCTATACTGAGTGGTTTAAGTCCGTTGGCTAATACAGTTTCTAAAGGCAAAGCACCATTCTTATTAATTTTAGCATCTTCGAAGAAATATAAAGGAGCAGGAGCAATGCCGTCTGTTACAGCTGTTATAAAGTCTTCGCGAGAGATTGGTTGCAAAGCGTAATTGTTTTTCTTTTGATTTCCTAAGGTATCAAAAGTTTCTTTACCTATATTTTTACCACAAGCTGAGCCTGCACCATGAGCAGGATATATAATGATATCATCTTCGAGTGGCATAATTTTATGGTGAAGTGAATCATACATTTTGCTAGCCAATTCTTCTTTGGTCATAATACCGTCTAACAAATCGGGTCTGCCTACATCTCCAATAAATAAAGTGTCACCTGTAAATAATGCTTTGTTGATATTGTTTTCATCTGTCAATAAAAAACATGAAGATTCAAGCGTGTGACCCGGTGTATGAAGTACTGTAAATTTAGAGTTGCCTAAGGTAAAAACCTCATTGTCTTTAGCTATGGTTATATCAATTTTGGCTTGTGTCTCAGGTCCAAATATAATTTTGGCTCCTGTTTGTTTTGCTAAGTCAACATGGCCTGAGACAAAATCTGCGTGGAAATGTGTCTCGAAAATATATTTAATTTTAGCTCCTCTTTCTTTAGCCATATTGACATATACATCAGTATCGCGAAGTGGGTCAATAATAGCAGCTTCACCGTTGCTTTCAATATAATAAGCAGCTTGAGCTAAACAGTTGGTATATAATTGTTGGATATACATATTAAATATCGTTTGCGGCTTTTTCTCCAAAGGATTTTAAATAAAAAGGTTCGAAGTAGGCCAAGTTTTCAAATTGTTTTTGATTGAATTTTTCTAAAGCAAATTTACCCATAAATCTTGCCATAGGAAAATAATCTGACATAATGTTTATGTTTCTGCTATTCCCTAATAAGTCAGTCAGTTTTATTGCCCCATTTCCACAGGCTATATATTTTTTTTCTACCTCTAAAGTTGATATATATTTCTCATCTAAAATATATGCCCTTGGTGCAGTAACAGGTAAAAGATTATTGTCATACTGTTGTTCAAACACTTCCATTCTTCTAGCATCTATCATGGGAATATATATATCAGCCTCTTGTTCTAGTGATGCCTGGTATGCGATGAGTTGTAAAGATGGCATACTCATCAATGGAATTTGCAATCCATAGCACAATCCTTTTAAAGCAGAACTACCCACACGAAGGCCTGTATATGAACCCGGCCCTGCACTAAGCATAGCTGCTTGCAGTTGCGAAACACTTACCGCTGCTTCTGTTAAAGTTTCTTGAATTAACAAAGTGATGAGCTTGTTGTGGCTGTTTTTTTCAGTACTTTCTTTGCTAGATAAAAGTTGCCCCTGATTGAACAAAGCAACCGAGCAAATATCCTGACTTGTCTCTACGCAAAGTATCATGTTTTTATTCAGTTCTCAAGGTTTGTATATATTCTGCTACTGCATTGATATCTGATTCGTTAGTAAGCAAATTGCCTGGCATGTTGCCTTTGCCATTTTTTATCACCTCTATGCATGCATCAATTGTTAATTTACTTTTATATAGATATGCTGCACCTGATATATTGCCTTTGCCGTCTAGTCCATGACAAACAGAGCAAGTACGTTCGTAAATTTCTTTGCCTGATGCTGATTTGTTTGGAGTGTTGTTATTACCGCAAAAACTTAACAGTACACTTGTGGTTATAGTTGTAAGTATATATATATGTTTTTTCATTAGATAACAATATTGATTATTTTTCCTTTTACAAATACCAGTTTTTTAAGTGGTTTTCCTTCCATCCATTTTACTACAGTCTCATCAGCCAATACTTTTGCTTCTATATTTTTAGTCTCTTCATCCAAAGCAAACTCTATATTGGTGCGGTGTTTACCGTTGATAGACACAGGGTAGTTGAAAGAATTTTCGATTAAATAGGCTTGGTTATATTTAGGCCATGCAGCAGTAATAGAGGAGCCTTCGTTTTTCATTAAAGCCCAAAGTTCGTCTGATATATGTGGGGCAAATGGACTGATTAAAAGCAACAGCGGATTTAAAATTTCTCTTTTATAACAGTTTATATCTTGCAGTTCGTTAACACAAATCATAAATGCACTCACACTGGTATTGAGCGATAAATTCTCTATATCTTCAGTGATTTTTTTGATGGTTTTGTGAAGGATTTTTAACTCAGCAGCAGTTGCTTTTTCTTCGGTGACAAGCCATTCGCCTTTGTCGTTGTAAAACAATTTCCAAAGTTTTCTCAAGAAACGATGAACACCCTCAATGCCTTGTGTGTTCCATGGTTTGCTCAACTCTAATGGGCCTAAAAACATCTCGAATAAACGTAGGGTGTCGGCTCCGTAATTTGCTACCACATCATCAGGATTCACTACGTTATACCATCTTTTTGACATCTTCTCAACGGCTCTTTCACATTTTAACTCTGTTTCATTATTTTCGAATATAGCTGTTTGAAATTCTTCTCTCCAGCTTTGTAGTTTAGATAATGGAAGCATATCGCCATTTAAAAAATTGACATCCACATGCAATTCAATGGCATTATCTTTTTTGGCACCATAAAATAAATTCTTATTGGTATTGTCTCTATATATAATGGCCGACATTCCTTGTATCATCCCTTGATTCACCAACTTCTTCGCAGGTTCTTCGCAAGGAACTAAGCCTAGGTCTTTCAAAAATTTATTCCAAAAACGGAAGTATAATAAATGCCCGGTAGCATGCTCGCTACCGCCCATATATAAGTCTATTTGTTGCCAATAATTGATAGCATCTATAGAGGCAAAATCACTGGAGTTTTGCGGATCCATATATCGCAAAAAGTACCACGAACTTCCTGCCCAACCTGGCATAGTGGTGGTTTCATAGTTCCAACCTTCAGCACGGGCAAGTGGAGGTTCACCAGTTTCGGTTGGTAAAAACTTATCAATCTCTGGTAAAATTAAAGGCAACTCTTTTTCATCCATTGGGTATGGAATGCCATTTTTGTAATAGATAGGAATAGGCTCTCCCCAATAGCGTTGGCGACCAAACACGGCATCTCTCAATCTAAAGTTTGTCTTGCCTTTGCCTATATTTTTTTGTTCTAAGGCTTCAATCATTTTATTGATGGCATCTGTCACTTTCAATCCATTTAAAAAATCAGAATTGATAAGTGTTCCATCTTTGGCTTCAAATGCTTCCACAGTAATATCTCCACCTGCTACTACTTCTACTATTGGCAATTCAAAATGTTTGGCAAATGCATAGTCACGGCTATCATGAGCGGGCACACCCATTACCGCACCGGTGCCATAGCCTGCCAATACATAATCACCTACCCATATAGGAATTTGCTTGCCTGTGAACGGATGTATAGCATAGCTGCCCGTAAAGCAACCTGTAATTTTTTTTACTTCAGCTTGTCTTTCTCTTTCGCTTCTGTTTTTGGCATAAGTAACATATGCTTCCATGTCATTCTTTTGCGAGTCAGCAGTGATGCTTTGTATCAGCTCATGTTCAGGAGCCAAAGTGATAAATGACACCCCAAATAACGTATCAGGTCTGGTGGTAAAAACTTGTATGGTTTGTGCGTGATTGAATAGTAAAAACTCTACTGATGAACCTTTACTTTTACCTATCCAATTGCGTTGAGCATCTTTAATTGATTCGCTCCATTCAATAGCATCTAAGCCAGTTAAAAGTCTATCGGCATAGTTGGTGATGCGAAGGCTCCATTGCTTCATCAATTTGCGTTCAACCGGATGCCCACCACGTTCACTATAACCATCTTTTACTTCGTCGTTTGCTAGCACAGTTCCCAATGCTGGGCACCAGTTTACATAAGCTTCACTTAAAAAAGCAATTCTAAAATTGAGTAATATTTCTTGTTTTTGTTCTTCAGTAAATTGAAGCCATTGTTTTGCTGTAAATGACGAAGTATCTTGACCACTTGTTCCATTTATATAGGTGGCAGTGTTTATATCAAATCCATCTTTTTCAAATAGTGCTATTAAGGTTTCAATTGGTTCAGCTTTATTAGCACTAGCATTATACCAATGGTTGAATAACTTTAAGAAAATCCATTGTGTCCATTTGTAATATTTGGGGTCACAAGTTTTTACTTCTCTATCCCAATCAAAACTAAAACCTATTTTATCTAACTGTTCGCGGTATTGTTTTAAATTGGCTTCTGTGGTCACGGCTGGATGCTGACCGGTTTGTATGGCATATTGTTCAGCTGGTAATCCAAAAGCATCATAACCCATAGGATGTAACACATTAAAACCATCCATTCTTTTATATCGACTGTATATATCACTGGCTATATATCCGAGTGGGTGACCTACATGCAAACCCGCACCACTAGGGTAAGGGAACATGTCCAATACAAAATATTTAGGTTTGCTAAAATCGTTTGATGTCTTGTAAATAGCTTGATCTTTCCAGATTTTTTGTCTGTTTTTTTCTATTTCTCTAAAATTATATTCCATTCAGCCACAAAATTAAGGCTTAGCATCTGTATATAATTAGCTGTTGATTATTAATGAATAAGTGTTGAAGACAAATTAATTAAATACAATATTTGTAAGCTTTTCATTGTCCAAAGGTTTGCTAATAAAGTCAATAACAAAATTGTTTTTAAGCGAAACATCTCTATCTCTATCGTCAAGAGAAGAAGAGAGCATAACTATTTTGGTTTTATTTGTAATGTAATTGGGTAGTTTTTCAAATTCGTTTAAAAATTCAAACCCATTCATATCAGGCATTTGTATATCAAGAAAAATCAAGTCAGGAATTGTCTCATGATTAAGTTCTGGGTTTTGCAATAATTGCAAAGCTGATCTTCCAGAATCATATTCAGCTATTTCATTAAAAAGGCCAGACTTCTCTATAAGTTTTTTATTAACAAATTTCGAAATGTAATCGTCGTCTATGATAAATATTTTCTTCAAAAGGTTGTTAATTTTTTTATTAAGCAAAAGTATGATAAATTGTTAAATAATTTAATTTATTTTACTTCATAAGTTTTTAAAGTTTGAATTGAATTTTATTTCAAAATTGTATTGTCTTAAGTAAAGTCCTTCTGCAATATTATTAAAAAAGTCTAAAAAAAAGTCCTTCATTTTATAATAATATGTGTAAACTCTCACTGTTGAAACTACTTTTGTTCATTGAAATTTTGTTTTAGTAATTGTTGTTAAAAAAAGATTTTTTGATTTTCAATACTCTAAAATTTGATTCATATCTATCTATAATAAAAAAGTAATGAAAATAAATATTAAAAGAATAAATGATGAATATGGTATGGAAGCCATCAATGAAGAGGGAAATAGGTTGTTGCTTGACAATGCTTCAAATAATGGTGAACCCAAAACCGGTATGAGTCCTATGCAGCTTATACTTACAGCAGTGGGTGGATGTAGTGCTATAGATGTTTTACTTATATTAAAAAAACAGAAGCAAGTAATAGAATTTTTTGAAGTAGAAATAGATGGGAACAAAGAAAAAATAGAAGATTATTCACTGTTTAAAGATATATGTTTGCACTTTAAAATGTCTGGATCAATAGATGCAGACAAAGCTGAAAGAGCTGTAAAACTATCATTAGAAAAGTATTGTTCAGTATCAAAAATTTTAGAACCTACAGCCAATATATCTTATAAGATTACCATTGATTAAGCAATGTATGAAAGATTTTCATTTGTAAACATAAGCCAATAGGGCTATGATTGAAACTTCCTATAATCAAGAATTTCACCTCTATTAAAGTTATTCAATTCAAAAAATAATGAATATATTTTTCTTCCTTTTATTTTATCCATAAACCTATATATAATTCATAAGCTACTATATATTTGCCCATATAAATTTATGAAAGAAATAAAACCTTGGATGGGTCGCACCCAATTGTTATTGGGTGATGAAGCTTTAACCAAATTGATTAACAAAAATGTATTGATAGTTGGTTTAGGTGGCGTTGGAGGTATTTGTGCTGAAATGATAGCCAGAAGCGGAGTAGGTAAAATGACCATCATAGATACAGATATTGTTGAAGCATCAAACCGAAACCGACAAATAGTAGCCCTAAAAAGCACCGAAGGAAAACTTAAATCTGATATTTTAAAAGAACGTTTGTTAGATATAAACCCTGAATTGGAACTCACAAGTTTGCCTATGTACCTCACGGGCACAGATAGGTTTCAAGTGTTGACTTCTCAAAAATTCGACTTTGCCATTGATTGTATTGATACGTTATCACCTAAAGTGTTTTTTCTGTTAGCCTGTTTGCAAATGAATATACCTGTGGTGAGTTCTATGGGAGCAGGAGGGAAGGTAGACCCCACGCAGGTAACTGTTATGGATATCTCAGAAACATATAATTGCAATTTGGCTAAATATGTGAGAAAAAAATTACGTTACTATGGAATAAGAGACGGTCTTAAAGTAGTATTCTCACCCGAGCAAGCTGATAAAAGTAAGATTATTGCAACACCTGAAGAAACCAGAAAAAAATCGGTAATAGGCACTATGTCTTATATGCCTGCCGTGTTTGGGTGTACATGTGCTTCTGTTTGCATCAGACACCTATATGAAAGCGAGTAACGTATTTATTTTACTTGAGTAGTTTTCCTTTTCTCTTTGATATAAGTTGTGATCACCGTTCCCATCGTCACCACTATAAGTCCTGCTGTGATTAAGCCTATATGGTCTTTTAATGGCGGAAATACTTTCACTAAATAATACCCTGAGCCAGCCATAAAGATGGTCCACATCAGGCTACCTAAAATATTATAGAGCATAAATGTTCTATATGGAATTTGAGCAACACCCGCTAAAATAGGAGCGAAAGTGCGAACAATAGGTAAAAACCTGCCTATGATTAATGCCAATCCTCCATACTTATCAAAAAATATTTTTGACATATATACATATTGCTTCTTGAATATAAGAGAATCATCTCTTGTGAATAGTGTCTCACCTGCTTTTTTGCCAAAGGCATAAGCCAGCATATTGCCTGTAATGGCAGCTATATTTAATCCTATTAGTAATGAAGAAATACTGTATTCTATTACACCTGAAGCAGTGAGTAAACCCGCTGCAAATAGCAAAGCATCACCTGGTAAAAAAAATCCGATAAGCAAACCTGTCTCAGCAAAAACTATCAATAATACCAACCAAAAACCACCATAAGCAATCAACGCTTCGGGATTAAATACATTGGGTATTTCTTTGGATATGGCTTGCAGCAGTATCATGAATATTGCTGCAATATAAGAATTTTATGTGAATCTATGCTTTCGAAATAGTCAACTTAAAATCAAATATGAAATTATTTCTTATCTGAAGTTGATTTATCTTTTTTCATCCTAGCTTTTATAACTTCAAGCATCACCGGAATTAAAGATACACCTATGATTAAAAATACAACTATTTCGAAATTCTTTTTTACAAACTCAAACGAACCTAAGAAATATCCAAGCATAATCATAGAGCACACCCAAAGCAATCCACCCACTAAACAATTGCTCACAAATTTTATATAATTCATTTGTCCTACACCAGCTACAAACGGAGCAAACGTTCTAACAATAGGTACAAAACGAGCAATAATCAATGTTTTGGCTCCATTTTTTTCGTAAAATTTATGTGTTTTCTCTAAGTATTCTGGTTTGATAGTGAACCCTAATATTTTAGCTCCCGTGGCTTTTTTACCTAAAAACCTGCCAACCAAATAATTTACATGATCGCCAGCAATAGCAGCAATAAATATAGCTAAAATTAATACCATAGGGTTGAGCACTCCAGCACCTACAGTAGCAGCCACAGCCCCAGCTGCAAAAAGCAACGAATCGCCTGGCAAGAAAGGGGTGATGACCAAACCTGTTTCACAAAATATAATGGTACAAAGTAGGGCATAAGTAAGCACATCGTGTTTTTCAACAAAATGAGTTAATGCCACATCTAATCCCTGAGGAATTTCTTTGAAAAAACTAATAAAATCGGTGATGATATTTAATAACATAAGGGTGCAATATTAAGCAATAATTTACTAAAATAAGATAGATAGACTATCTAAACCCAAATGCAATATTTTCTTTTTCATGAGAAAAATCTATATATGGATACTGTTCATCTAATGCTTCCATGTCATTAAATGTTTTTTGTAAAAATATTTGGTGCGATTTACTATCAAAATTTCTGGGTCTGTGGCGGTAAGCTCTTCTCAAATCACCAACTTTCTCAAATAATTCAATGCACTCTTTACTACATATAGTAGCACTTAGTTTGTTCCATATATATTCTATTGCTACTTCATTGGGATGTATCATGTCTTTGTCATAAAACCTATAATCTCTCAAATCGTCCATCATCAATTCATATGATGGGAAATAATATATATTCGGATATTGTTGAATGAGTCGATGGAATGCATTAAAAATCATGCTTTTGCTTACCGTATTTTCAAATACACCAAAGGCCATATACCTTACTGGGCTCACAGTTAATACCAATTGAATCTTTGGATTGAACTTATATAGTTGCTCAATAGTCTCATGCATGATGGTATATATTTCATCTGAAGTAGCCATTTTCGGTTCAAACATATTTGCAGGTATTTTATGGCAATTTGAAACGGTTTTTCCTGTTTCTTTCCATATAAAATAATGAGCAGTGCCTGGCGTGATGAATAAACATGTTGCCTTTTTTAATTCTACTTTTGCTCGAAGCAGTTGCTTATTGATATGTTCTAACACAACACTTGAATCTGTACCCGAAAAATCAGAATGATGGTCTAATGAATGATACAGAGAATCGTGTAAAATCAAATCTGTTTCAATATATAATTTGCCTGAAAGTATTCTGGTAATAGCTTGGCAGATGCTGATGGGGTTGAATTGTTGACCAAATGGATTCACCAAACTTTGCATCCCTAAATCCCTAAACTTATTCCCTATATGTTCGCTAAAACAAGAGCCTATATGCACCAAAGTATCTTGGTGTGAAAGGTTGAACAGTGGTTTTATAGGTTGAATTTCTTTTCTAAACATGTGCAATTATTGGTCTTCAAATTTAAACTCCAATCTCCACTTTATATGTTTTGAATTCATTTTATAGATTGATGCTGTTAGATGCATTCTATCTTTGCTATACAATTTTTATACATATCAATCGTTATCATCATATGAAAAGCTTAATCAAACCCATACTTATGCTAACTGTACTAGCTGGATTTGCTATTTCAGCTACTTTGAGCACTCCTAAAAAATATATCGTTTTATCTGATTTGTCAAAGTACAAAGAGTATAAAACCAGTATTTCATATAACCCCAAAGGTTGTCATTATTTATTCCCTATGTTGTTAAACGTGACAAACCCAACCACAGAAGATATATATATTATAGTGAAAACTGGTGATATATATAACCCATCAGACCCAACCTGTCAAGACATACTCACCACCAAGTCTGACACTATATATGTGAAAGCCAATGAAACCAAGCTCAAACCCATTGCAGGCATGTGTATAGAGCCTAGCGACCATGGTGGAAGAGATAAAATAAATTATGTATATCAGAAAACAGCCAACGAAAAACTAAAGCAAATAGCTGAATATATTTCTTTGAAAAACTATCAGAGTTCTGCAGCACAAGAAGCCGTGTGGGGATTGGCCAAAAACCAAAACGACTATTTTATATACAGCAATAACAAAGCTGAATTGCTGGGTTTGAATAGAGTGATGGAGAAAATAACTGGTCATAAACCTAAGACAGAACAAGAGATGCAAGCATCAAGTGCTGCATATTATAGTCCTCCTGTATATACCAACAAATATTGGGGTGAGTTTGATTTTAAACAAAACAATGAAACCAATTTAAAGCTAGGTTTATTTAACAAGAGAGGAATACAGGTGAGAGAGTTATACAACAATCCCACCCATCCTAAAGGTATTTCTAAAGTATCGTTTGCATTTGATATGGCTCAATATACTGACTCAACTTATTTGCTTATCTTAGTTAAAAACCAAGAAATTGTAAGCAGAACAGTGTTGAATCCTTATAATTAAACTATTGAACTTGACGAGCAGAAAGCAAATACTGTGAAAGCAAATCTGTTTCTTCGGCAGTAAGTTTAGCTTTAGGTGCCATGTCTTTTATCTCATGTTTCCAACTGGCTTCACTTCTTCCAACTATAGGGAACAACTCATGACATTTATTGCATTTAGTAGTATATATCGTTTGTCCTTGAGCTAAAGAAGCAACGGTAGCTGCTGGCCAAGTTTTATTAGCAATTTCTAATAAACTATTACTTGGGGCTTTGCTCTCCTCTTTTGTTTCAGGTGCTTTAGTAGCTGTTTTAGGACCTGTACATTTGCTTATCACGAACATAGTAGCTATTACTGATGCAAATATGATTGTTTTTTTCATGAGGTTGTTTAGGCTATTTGTTGTCTGATGATATTTAAGGCTCCACCGGCTTTAAACCACTCTATTTGTTGTTCGTTATAGGTGTGGTTAGCTAAGATTGTTTCGCTGCTTCCATCTGCATGGTTTAATACCAATTCTAATGGTTGGTTAGGAGCAAAAGTGGTTAACCCATTAATATCAAAAGTATCGTCTTCTTTTATTTTTTCGTAATCGTTTTTATCAGTAAAAGTCAATGCCAACATTCCTTGTTTTTTCAAGTTGGTTTCGTGTATACGAGCATATGATTTAACCAATACCGCTCTTACACCTAAGTGACGTGGTTCCATAGCCGCATGTTCTCTGCTACTTCCTTCACCATAGTTTTCATCGCCTACTACTACCGAACCAATGTTTGCTGCTTTATATGCACGTTGCACTTTAGGCACTTCGTTATATTCACCTGTCAATTGGTTTTTAACACTATTGGTTTTATCGTTTGCAAAGTTCACTGCACCTATCAACATATTGTTAGATATATTGTCTAAGTGACCTCTGTATTTCAACCATGGTCCAGCCATACTTATATGGTCAGTAGTACATTTACCTTTTACTTTTATAAGCAGTTTTAATCCTGAAAGATTGGTACCTTCCCAAGCTGCAAATGGATCTAATAATTGCAATCTGTCACTGGTAGGAGATACCGCAACGTTCACATTACTTCCGTCAGCTGCTGGTGCCACAAAACCTGCATCTTCTGCATCAAAACCTTTTAAAGGCAATTCGTTTCCAGTTGGCGGGTCTAATTTTACTTGCTCACCTTTATTGTTGGTAAGCGTATCAGTCAAAGGGTTGAAATTTAAATCTCCGGCAATGGCCAAAGCCGTAACCAATTCAGGTGAACCCACAAAGGCAAACGTATTTGGATTGCCATCGGCACGTTTGGCAAAGTTTCTATTGAATGAATGTACGATGGTGTTTTTTTCTTGTTTCTCAGCACCCATTCTCGACCACATGCCTATACACGGACCGCAAGCGTTAGCAAAAACTTTGGCTCCCATTTGGTCAAATGTTTTTAAGAATCCATCACGTTCAATGGTATATCTCACCAACTCTGAACCAGGGGTGATAGTATATTCTGCTTTAGGCGTTAAATCTTTATCTATTACTTGTTGAGCTAATGAAACCGCTCTAGAAATATCTTCGTATGAAGAGTTGGTACAAGAACCAATTAATCCTACTTCAATTTTAGTAGGCCAACCGTTTTTAGCAGCCTCTTCTTTCATTTTGCTGATAGGTGTAGCTAAATCTGGTGTGAAAGGACCGTTTAAATGCGGCTCTAATATATCTAAGTTTATTTCGATAACTTGGTCAAAATATAATTCAGGGTTTGCATATACTTCAGCGTCGGCATTTAAGTGTTGTTTGATGCCATTAGCCATATCTGCTATTTCGCCACGGTTGGTCGAACGTAAGTATCGCTCCATGCTTTCATCATAACCAAAAGTTGAAGTGGTAGCTCCAATCTCTGCACCCATATTACAAATGGTACCTTTACCTGTGCAACTTAAGTTGTTAGCACCTTCGCCAAAATATTCAACTATACATCCAGTTCCACCTTTTACAGTAAGGATACCTGCTACTTTCAAAATCACATCTTTGGCTGAAGCCCATCCGTTTAATTTTCCAGTAAGTTTTATCCCGATTAATTTAGGCCATTTAAGTTCCCAAGGTAAGCCTGCCATCACATCACATGCATCAGCACCACCCACACCAATGGCAACCATTCCAAGACCGCCAGCGTTTACTGTGTGGCTATCAGTACCAATCATCATTCCGCCTGGGAAAGCGTAGTTTTCTAAAACAACTTGGTGAATGATACCAGCACCAGGTTTCCAAAAACCAATGCCATATTTGTTAGAAACAGAAGCTAAGAAATTATATACTTCTTTGTTTTCTTCGTTAGCCACAATTAGGTCAGTACCTGCTTCGATTTTAGCTGTGATTAAGTGGTCGCAATGTACTGTAGACGGAACAGCAACTTTTGGTCTGCCAGCTTGCATAAATTGCAATAAAGCCATTTGAGCAGTTGCATCTTGCATAGCAACGCGGTCTGGAGCAAAGTCTACATAACTGTTTCCACGCTCGTAGGCTGCGGTAGCATCACCTTCGGTTAGGTGGCTGTATAATATTTTTTCAGTTAGGGTTAATGGTTTGCCTAACACTTTTCTTGCTGCTGCTACACGTGCATCTAATCTGCTGTAGTGAGCCTTAATCATATCTAAATCGTATGCCATGGGTATATTTTAAAAATTTTGGTGCGAAGTTAACCCAATTAAAGGCTATATGCAAATGATGATTTAGGAATATTTTGTGTGTGAAGAATGGGTAGATATTCAGTTAATTGTAAAGGTATATTTGCACACTTTAATTAATTAGTATTTTATATAATTCAATTTATTGATGAAAACGTTTATCATTTTTATATCTGTATTGTCTGCAGCTATTGCTCACGGACAAAGAACCATTACCCCAAGCGACTCTTGTATTGTTTCTGGTAAGATTAAACAAAATAAAATCATTACTGTTTCAGAACTTGAAAAATACATTCCTGTTGCCATTAAAGAACAAATTATATACAACCATAAAGGTGAAATTAAAGATACCATTTCTGGGTTGAAAGGAGTATTGCTTAAAACGGTATTGAACGACGTTGTCTTTATCTACGACAAACCCAAGCAATTAAATGAGTTTTATTTTGTGTTTATTGCCACAGATGGGTATAAAGTGGTTTGCTCATGGAACGAACTATACAATTCTGAAATAGGCAATAACTGCTATTTTATAACTGAAATGAATGGTAAAAAACTGCACGACATATCAGAAAGAATCGTTTTTTTATCAACTGCTGATTTGATGTCAGGACGCAGGTATATAAAAGGCTTGGAGCGTATTGAAGTCAGACAAGTTGACTAAGTAATCAATCACAACGACCTATGCCGATTTGCAATCGGCGTGGGTGACATAATCAATCATTTCTGAGGTTTTAATATGTATGCATTGTTAGAAAATCTTACAAAAAGTAAAAAATATTTGTCTATATGTAAAATATACTTTACATTTGTACCAAGTTTTAAAAATAAATAAACATCATTAAAAATTCCATATTGATTTCAAACAAGTTTAAAAAAGCAGGTTGGATACTATTAATTCCATCTGTAGTGTTAGGCGTAGCAGTTGTTCTTACCGACTACGAAGCTGATTGGTTAAACCTTAAAGTATTTGCTGTTTTGTACAACCAAGTATTTGAGAAAACGAGGTCTTTTCAGTGGGTAGAGACCAATATCACCAATACTGTTATTGGGGTTTTGTTTATAGTTGGTGCTATGTTGGTGAGTTTTTCAAAAGAGAAAAATGAAGATGAGTTTATAGCCAACCTTAGGCTGACTTCCTTGCTCTGGGCTGTTTGTGTAAATTATATATTGCTGTTACTGGCTTTTATTTTTATATATGGAACTGATTTTTTATCGGTGATGATATATAATATGTTTACCATTCTTATTATTTTTATAGTGAGATTTCATTTTATTTTATACAAAAACAACAAAGCCATCACAGATGAAAAATAATATTAAAGTGGAACGTGCTATTAAAAATATCACACAGGAAGAATTGGCCAATCAAGTATCGGTGAGTCGGCAAACTATCAATGCCATGGAAGCCAATAAATATGTGCCTTCTACGGTTTTGGCTTTAAAAATTGCCAAAGTGTTTGACAAGAAAGTAGAAGATATTTTTATATTAGAAAAAGGGGATTAAGGCTAAAGAATTATATAATGAGTTACTTTTTTTGTTTCTTAATCTTAGCAAAAATATGACCTCTAATAGTAAAAGCTGTATATAGGCTTTTGGTTTCTTGAAGTTTGATTGGAAAACTAACCGAAAGGTCTCCATATATTAAATGATAACCTATTTCAGGAACTATATATTGTTCGTGGGTACCTAATAAATATCCATTGGTATAAGCCAATCTGATGGAAAGTGATGGTGGTGGTATACATGCAATGATAGCCATATCAAATTCTGCATATGCCCGAAAATATTTATGTTGTTGAAAGGTTTGTATATAACCAAGACCTATTTGTCTATTACCCATCATTCCACCTCCACCGCTGGAAACTTCAGATTTGATACCAAAGCCCAAATCTAAGCCTATTGTTGTATATTTAGCAAAACCCAGTTCAGGTGAAAAAATCAATACTTTATCTGATTCTTCTTTTTCAGTTGTTTTAGTTGTTTTTATAGGTTTATAGATAGTTCCTTTCCCATCTCCTGCATATAGTGGAAGGATGGTTGAACATAGACATATAAGAATCAATTTGCAGTATATATTATATATATGTTGCTTCAAATTGTTATATATCAAAATTCTTATTCCCCAACAATCCAATGATAACCAATGCCCAAATAAATAAGCACACCACAACCAAAATCATTTGTCTTTGATTAAAACTTTCTTGTTCTAATACATGAGCATTGCTGTGTTGTTTGGCATAATTCAAAGCTTTAAATGGCTGAATCAAACATATAATGCCGAGTAATGAGATCATCCAATAAGGCTCGGGCAATCGACCTGTTAAATTAAAAACGATAAATCCTATAAACAATAGCTCAGGTAAATAAGATTCTTCATAACCACTTTCTTTGGCTTGGTTTTGTATTTTATGAAACAATTCGTTTAGAAAGAAAATACTAAAAATAGCACGTGCAGCAGGCATGATGTCTAAGTTGTCTTTAATCTTATAGTATGTCCAACTTTTGTAGGTCCACCATGCTCCATACATCCCAAAGGTCACAATATATAAAAACACAAATCGGTCTACACCTATTATATATTCTGTTTCACCATTGCCTATATCGTCTTTGTCTATTATTTGGTTTTCGTTTGACATATATAATTTAAGTTTTAATAAGTAAACGAAAGTATAGTTTGATTACAAGAAATAAAAATAAAGTTACAAAACCATTTCTTTTTAACTCACCCCACTACCATTGTCCACCTTATTCTCAGGTGCCACAAATATCAATTTACCATCAGTGTCTTGTGCCATTAAAATCATCCCCTGACTGTCGATGCCTTTCATTTTGCGTGGGGCTAAGTTTACCAAAACCAAAATTTGTTTGCCTATAATATCTTCTGGTTTGTGATATGCTGCAATGCCTGATACCACTGTACGTTTGTCGATACCCGTGTCTATACTTAGTTGCAATAACTTGTCTGTTTTTGGTACTTTAACTGCATCTAAAATAGTAGCAACTCGTATATCTATTTTACTAAAATCTTCAAATTGAATTTCTGGTTTGGCTTCGGCTACTGTTGCTTCTGCTAACTTTTCTAATTGGTTGTTGATTTTAGATTGTTCTAGCTTTTGAATTTGTTTTTCAATCTCAGCATCTTCTATATTTTTAAATAAATGTATAGCTGGTGCTATTTCACTTCCTACTTCAAGTATATGTCTATTTCCCACTTTGCTTAACACCATTTCACTAGAATCTATATGCAACAAACTTGCAATTTGCTTATATGTTTTGGGTAAAAATGCTTGACATAAAATGCCTAAAGAAGCAGTGTATTGTAAAGCAGTATTGATAACTGTTGCTGTTTGATTTACATCCGTTTTTATCAAATGCCAAGGCTCTGTTTCAGCAAAATATTTATTCCCATTTCTGAACAATTGAATCAATTGGTTTTGTGCTTCTCTAAAATTAAATTTTTCGATGAGCTCATATATATGGGCAGTTGTTTTTTCTAACTCAGCAAATAGCAATTCTTCTTTTTCACCCCAACCATTATTAGCTGGAACTTTCCCTTCAAAAAACTTATGGCAAAGCACCACTCCTCTGTTGACAAAATTACCTAAGATAGCCACAAGCTCACTGTTTACAGCTAATTGATAGCCTTTCCAAGTAAAATCGCTGTCTTTGGTTTCAGGGGCAATAGCCGTTAAATAATAACGCAATTCGTCTGTCCTGTCGGCAAAGTCTTCTAAATACTCGTGCAACCAAACAGCCCAGTTTCTACTCGTACTTATTTTTTCGCCTTCCAAATTCAAAAACTCATTAGCCGGAACTTGATCAGCATATATATACTTTTTATCTGAAGTTTCGTTTAAAGCCATCAATGTAGCAGGGAAAATAATGCAATGAAATACGATATTGTCTTTGCCTATAAAATGGATGAGTTGTTGGTTTACTTGCTCATCTTTCACCCAGTATTTTTCCCAATCGTTTTTGTTCCCAATGCCTTGGGCTGCTTGTGTTTCAAAGTATTCTTTGGTAGCAGATATATATCCGATAGGGGCATCAAACCATACATATAATACTTTGCCTTCGGCTCCTTCAACTGGCACAGGCACACCCCAATCTAAATCACGGGTCATGGCTCTAGGTCTAAGGCCGTCGGCTAACCAACTGTTACACTGTCCGTAGACATTCGTTTTCCAATCGGTTTCATGACTTTTAATATACTCATTTATATATTTTTGTTGTAACACATCTAATGGAAGAAACCAGTTTTTAGTCGCTTTCATTATAGGTTTTTCGCCACTGATAGCCGATTTAGGTTCAATCAAATCAGTAGGAGAGAGGGTGCTTCCGCATTTTTCACATTGGTCTCCATAAGCTGATGGATTTCCACATTTAGGGCAAGTGCCGGTTATATATCTATCAGCTAAAAATTGGTTGGCAATAGGGTCATAATATTGTTCGGTAGTTTCTTCTGTAAAACCACCATGGGTATATATTTGTTTAAAAAAATCTGCAGAAGTTTGGTGGTGAATAGGGGCAGAAGTTCTCCCATAATAAGTGAACTCAATACCAAAATCATCAAATGCTTTTCTCATCAAATGGTGATATTTATCAACCACTTGTTGCGGTGATAATCCTTCTTTTTTAGCTCTGATAGTAATAGGTACGCCATGTTCATCGCTGCCACATATAAAAAGTACATCTTTTCCTTGGGCTTTTAAATGTCTCACATATATGTCTGCGGGCAAGTAGCATCCTGCAATGTGTCCGATATGAACGGGACCGTTGGCATAAGGCAATGCTGCGGTAATAGTATATCTTTTTTCTGTCATTTCCGCCGCAAAAATATAACAAAAAAACCGATTCGTTCTTAATTCATTTAAACTTTGAAAGAAGAGTTGTTAAAAAAATCTATATTATCAATCATATTTATAATAAAATAAATGTCAGGTTGATTGTAACTGAAAGTATGTTTATATAAGACTTAATTCCAATCACCCCAATTGCATTTCATAAAGTTTATTATACATCCCTTTGGCTTGTATCAATTGCTGATGTGTTCCTCTTTCTATAATCTGGCCTTTGTCTAGCACCAATATTTCATCAGCTGATTGTATAGTTGAAAGTCGATGTGCAATGGCTATACTGGTTCGGTTTTTCATCAATACTGCAATGGCTTTTTGTATTTGTTCTTCAGCATGCGTATCTACTGATGCAGTAGCTTCATCCAATATCAATACCCTAGGGTTTGTGAGTATAGCTCTAGCAAATGCAATGAGCTGTCTTTGTCCTGATGACAAAGTTGCTCCGCGTTCATGCACATATTCGTTATATTGGTTTGGCAACGAACTAATAAAATCATGTATTCCCACCATTTTAGTAGCTTGTATAATTGCCTCCATACTCACAGTGTCGTCAAACAAAGTTAAGTTGTCTTTGATGCTGCCACTAAACAAAAAAACTTCTTGTTGAACAACTGATATATTTTTACGTAAACAATCTAACTTATATTTATATATATCAATTCCATCTATCAAAATCTCACCTGATTGGATGTTATAAAATCTATTGACTAAATTAATAATTGAAGATTTTCCGGCTCCGGTAGCACCAACAATGGCCAGTGTTTTACCAGCATCTACTTTAAATGAAACACCTTTCAATACCGGTTGATTTTCATTGTAAGCAAAGTATACATCTTTAAATTCTACAGTTCCTAGAATCTCTTTTTCTAATGTCCCGTCTACTTCTTTTGCATCTTTTTCATCTAACAATATAAATATACGTTCTGCTGCCACCATGCCCATTTGCAAGGTGTTAAATCTATCTGCTAATTGTCTTACCGGTCTAAAAAACATATTGATCAACATTAAAAAAGAGGTGAGCATACCCAGTGTAATACTTGGTGGTAATTCAATAATTTTAGACACCCCAAACCACACTATTAACGCTGTGCTGATTGCAGTGATAATTTCGACTACCGGAAAAAAAACGGCATAGGCAAATACACCTTTGTTTTGGGCATCTCTGTGTGCTGCGTTAATTTGTTCAAACTTGGTATATTCTTGTTTTTCTCTACTAAATATTTGTACTATTTGCATGCCTTGTATATGCTCTTGGACAAAGGTATTTAACCTAGTGACTTCATTACGGGTTGAGATAAATGAATTTTTAACCGCATTTTTAAATATAAAACCAGCAAGCAATAAAAGTGGAAGCACAGCTAATGAAATTAATGTAAGTTGTATATGGGTACTTAGCATTAATATGACTATAAAAATAATTTGAAGCAAATCGCCTATTATACTTATAAGTCCTTCGTTAAATACTTCGGCAATGGTTTCAAGGTCACTTATATTTCTTGTCACCAAAGTACCTATAGAAGATTGATCGAGCTTCTTTACTTGGTATGAATGTATATGTTTAAATATATCTATTCTTAAATGTTTAATTACATGTTGTCCTATATATCCTGCGGTATAGGCTTGAAAAAACTGAATAATTGACTGAGCAATTAATATAACAAACATCCATAAAATTATATAAAACAAACCGTTTAGGTCTTTTGTTCCGATATATTGATCAATGGTAATTTGTGTAAGCCAAGCCCTGAGTGGACTTAGCCCAGCTAAGATTAGAGAAGCAGAAACGGTTGTAATAAATAACCACTTATAGGGTATGGCTAATGTATATATTCTTTTCAATAAAGAAACATCAAAAGCTTTCCCGTTTTTGTTAGACATATATACTTATATAATATTTACTTCTGGTTGAAGTGAAATTTCGAATGTTTGATAAACTGAAGCAATTATGTCTTTGGCAAGCTGAAGAATGTCGTTACCAGTTGCACCTCCATAATTTACTAAAACCAAGGCTTGTTTTTCATGGCTTCCGCATGGACCAACTTTTTTTCCTTTCCATCCACATTGTTCTATTAACCAGCCTGCAGCTATTTTTGTTTTGCCTAAATGGGGTGAAGGATATCCTGGCATCAAAGGATATTTATTCTTTAGTTTGTTATAAAGTTCGGTATCAATTTCAGGGTTCTTAAAAAAACTTCCAGCATTACCTAGGACTTTTGGGTCAGGAAGTTTTGATTGTCTAATTTTAATAACGGCATCGCTTATTTCTTTTACGGTTAAATCATTTACTTGCATCTCTTCTAAAGTATGCTTGATATCACCATAATCTGTTTTAAATTGATGCCAAGTTTTGGTAAGTCTGAGTGTGATTGAAGTGATGATATATTTACCTTTGGCTTCATGTTTAAAAACACTTTCTCTATAGCCAAATTTACATTCTTCATTCGTAAATGTATATATATGTTGTTCTTCTATTTTATATGCTTCTAAACTTTCAAACACATCTTTAAGTTCAACCCCATATGCTCCAATATTTTGCATAGGAGCAGCTCCACAACATCCAGGTATCAAAGACATGTTTTCTATACCGCCCCAATTGTTGTTCACTGCATATAAAACCAACTGATGCCATACTTCACCAGCTGCTGCTTTTACCCACACGTGGTGCTCAGTTTCTTTTATTTTTTCAATACCTTTTAATGAATTTTTAATAACCAATCCATCAAAATCTTGTGTGAACAATATATTGCTTCCACCGCCTAAAATTAATAGTTTCTTGTTGTGTGATTTAGAATAATTAACTACATCTTTAAGGTCAGAAACATTTGATATTTCAGTAAATTCTTTGGCAGTTATATCTAGTCCAAAAGTTTGATAGGTGTAAAGAGATTGTTCTGTTTGTAAATTCATCACTAAAAAAAGTGTTGCAAAAGTAACTTGTAACAAGCAATTATATCAAATATTTCTTAACCAATTCATACCATTACCATTACTTTAGATTATTTTTATAAAAAGTGTTAATAGCCTATATTTTGTGTATTGTTTTTATAAGTGCTTATATATATATTTGTAAACTATATTCATGGCAATATTTAATACTTTTTATACTTGGTTTTTACGCAGTAGGGTTAATTACATCAATCATGTGATTGAAAACCCTGTAGATACCCAAATGCGTGTATTTGAAGATTTAATAGCTACGGCTAAAAATACAGAATGGGGTAAAAAATATCAATATAACAGTATTCAAAACATTGAAGATTTAAAAGAAAGAGTTCCAGTTCATAACTACGATGGTATGAAACCTTGGATAGAAAGGATGATGAATGGTGAACAAAATATTCTATGGCCTTCTGATATTAGATGGTTTGCTAAGTCGTCAGGTACTACTTCTGATAAAAGCAAATTCATACCTGTAAGTTTTGAGAGCTTAGAGAATTGCCATATAAAAGCAGCTAGAGATTTATTAAGTATATACTGCAACAATTTTCCTGATACTAAAATATTTTCGGGCAAAGGTTTGGTAATGGGAGGTAGTCATCAAATCAATAGCTTTAATGAAAACACCAGCTATGGCGATTTATCTGCAGTATTGATGCAAAACTTACCATTTTGGGTACACTTTATCAGAACTCCTCAATTAGATATTGCTTTGCTAAGCGATTGGGAAGAGAAGCTAGAAAAAATGGCCAACGAAACCATAGTCGAAGATGTAACCAATATCTCTGGCGTTCCTACATGGACCATTATTTTGTTTAACAGAGTCTTAGAAATTACAGGCAAAAAATATATAGATGAAGTTTGGCCCAATTTAGAATTATATGTTCATGGTGGGGTTAGTTTCACACCTTATCGCAACCAATTCAAACAGTTTTTTAGAAATCCCATCAATTACTTAGAAACATATAATGCCAGCGAAGGTTTTTTTGGGTTACAAAACGACCCAAATTCTGAGGAGTTGTTGCTGATGTTAGATTATGGTATATACTATGAGTTTATGCCCATGAGCGAGTACGGAAAAGATTTCCCTGAAACCAAAACACTAGACCAAGTAGTATTGGGCGAAATATATGCATTAGTTATATCAACCAACTCAGGTTTATGCAGATATATAGTGGGCGATACCGTTAAGTTCACCTCATTACAACCATTTAAGTTTTTAATAACTGGTAGAACCAAACATTTTATCAATGCTTTTGGCGAAGAATTGATGATTGAAAATGCAGAGAAAGCTTTATTCGAAACTTGTTTGCTCACCAATGCCAATATTAAAGATTATACGGCAGCTCCTATATATTTTGATAACCATCAAAAACCCACACATGAATGGTTGATTGAGTTTAACCAAGAACCTTCAGATATATATAAGTTTACAGAGATTTTAGATTTGCAATTACAAAAAACCAATAGCGACTATGAAGCTAAAAGGCATAAAGATATTGCTATGCAAATGCCTAAAGTGAATATAGTAAAAAAAGGCGTGTTTAATGAGTGGCTTAAAACTAAAGGGAAGTTAGGAGGTCAGCACAAAATACCTAGACTAAGTAATGACAGGGTAGTGATAGAAGAAATTTTAGAATTACTTTGATTTAACTGGTGTTTCAGCTAATTCTTTTTCAAGACTTCATAATCTCAAGACTTTTCAATAAAACCTTTTCGTATTCTTCTTTAATTAATAATTTTTCAGGTTCTATGATGGTTAATCCGATATAATCTAATAACTTTATTCAATGTTAGTTCAAATATAATTACATAGAACAAATTTGAAAGTTTAATTTATCACCATTGTATCAAAATTAATTAACACTGTTCTGATGCTTTCTTTACACTTATAGCCTAAATTTGCATTCAATGCCAAAGAAAAATAGCAACCAAATTAATCAAATTATACAAGCCATAAGAGGCTTTAAAGGTAAACCTTTCAATATAAAACAACTCTCAACGGCCCTAGGCAATAGCATTAAATTATCAGATATAGAATTATTGCTTCATCAAATGCAAGCGGTGAACGATATAGAAAAAGTAGCAGAAGGCCGTTTTCAGATGAGTAATATGAGCAACGATAAAGAAGGAACACTTGACTTAAATGCCAAAGGTAATGGATATTTAGTGCCTGATGATGGCTCACCCGATGTGTTTATTCACAAGAAAAATTTACATACTGCATTTAATAACGACCGTATCAAAGTAAATATATTCAATACCCGAAACACAGAGAAACCTGAAGGCGAAGTAATAGAAGTGCTTGACAGAGCCAAAACCAAAGTAACCGGTATTCTCGAAATAAGAAATGGGTTTGGTTTGGTGATGCCAGACGATAAAAGAATATATGTGCCCCTAGTGCTTGACTTAAATCAACTCACAGGTGTAAAAGATGGAGATAAAATAGTGGTAGAGATTGTGTCGTGGGATATGGACGAAGAGACCCCTAATATTGAACTAAGAGATGTATTGGGAAAACCCGGAGAGCATGAAACCGAGATGAATGCCATCGTTTTAGAGTATGGATTTGAAACTTCTTTTCCTGAATCTGTGGAAGCTTATGCCGATAAAATTATAACCACCATCAGCAACGATGAAATTAAGAAACGCAAAGACTTAAGAAACGTTTTAACATTTACCATAGACCCCGAAGATGCCAAAGATTTTGACGATGCCATTTCGTTTCAAGTATTATCCAATGGACATTTTGAGATTGGTGTGCATATAGCCGATGTATCGCATTATATGCCTGAAGGGAGTGTGTTAGACATAGAAGCATATAACCGTGCCACCTCCGTATATTTAGTTGATAGAACCATACCCATGTTGCCTGAAGTGCTTTCGAATGGGGTGTGTTCTCTTAGGCCTAATGAAGATAAACTTACTTTCTCAGCCATGTTTGAAATGGATGAAAAAGGAAATATATATAACGAATGGTTTGGCAAGACCATCATCCATTCGGCTAGAAGGTTTAGTTATGAAGAAGCCCAAGAACGCTTGGATGCAAAGGCAGGTGACCTGCATGAGGTTTTAACACAATTAAACGAAATAGCCCATATACTCAAGTCAGAGCGATTTAAAAAAGGAGCTATCAATTTTGAAACTGAGGAAGTTAAATTTAAGCTTGACGATAAAGGAGCTCCCATGAGCATATTTATAAAAGTTAGAAAAGACGCTCACAAACTGATTGAAGAATTTATGCTATTGGCCAATAGAAAAGTAGCTGAATTTGTGGCTAAGAAAAGACCTCAACCAACATTTGTATATAGGGTTCATGACCAGCCAAGTCCTGAAAAGATTATGGTGTTTAACAAAGTGGCTAAAAGATTTGGATACAATATAGACGGACAAAGTTTGAATGCCTTAGCCAAATCATATAATCAGATAACAGAGAAATCAGAGGGCAAGCCAGAGCAGCACATCATACAGCAAATGGCAATACGTACCATGGCCAAAGCAATATATACCACCCAAAAGACAGAGCATTATGGATTGGCTTTCGACTACTACACGCATTTTACAAGTCCCATCAGAAGGTATCCGGATGTGATGGCCCATCGGTTATTGTTTCATTATTTAAACAAAGGCAATAGCCCTGCCAGTGGCGAATACGAGCAAAAGTGTAAACACAGCACTCAACGCGAGATACAAGCAGCAGAGGCAGAGCGTGCATCAACTAAATACAAACAAGTAGAGTATTTAAAAACCAATGTAGGCAATGTATATGAAGGCATTATCAGCGGAATAACAGAATGGGGTATATACGTTGAAATTATAGAGAATAAATGCGAGGGCATGTGTAGGTTAATGGATATTCCGGGTGATTATTATATTTTTGACGAGAAGCAATATTGCATCATTGGCAAGAGAAAACGCAAGAAATACGAGATGGGGCAGAAGGTGAAAGTGCAGGTTGTAAAGGCAGATTTAGTAAAAAGACAGCTTGATTTTAAGATAGTGGAGTAGCTTTAAAATATTAATAGGCTGTTATACAACATTATCAAAAAAAAAGTAAAAAACTATTTGCATAAAAAGGAAGTCTGCTTATTTTTGCACTCCCAAAAGCGAAAGTAGCTCAGCTGGTAGAGCACGACCTTGCCAAGGTCGGGGTCGCGAGTTCGAATCTCGTCTTTCGCTCCAAAAGAGTGTGAGTGGTAACTCAGTCACACTTTTTTAATTTAAGAGGGTCGAACCTCTAAGTTCTTTAAATAGTTGCCGCGGTGGTGGAATTGGTAGACACGCAGGACTTAAAATCCTGTGGCTTCACGGCTGTGCGGGTTCAAGTCCCGCCCGCGGTACAAAAAAGCAGAGTGAGAGTGGAGAGCGAGAGCGACCACTATTATTCTGCTTTTTTTCTTCTGTACTCACACTCACTCTCACACTTTCTTTATTCTTATATTTATAGAGCGAGAGCGAACACAGTCACACTGTTTTTTTTTGTTGTTCATTCACTCTCTTATTCATTCTTTTTTATGGACTTTTTTGGACTGATGGTGGGGCAAAGTCATTAAATCATCATTTAAAAACATATGATATGAAAAAACTCAACATTAAAAATTATTCTATATACCCACTCATTGGTGGCGGTGTAATTGTCTGTGGATATATATAATTTCGTTTTGATTCTTCATATATATATATACTTTTTTTGAATTTGGACATGGATTTAAACAATTAGCGATTACAAATCGGCGTGTGTGGAATTGACTTTTGGTTGTTACACAAGTCTGACTCCTAAGAAGTTGCTTGGGGCATGGGTGTATCATTTTTATACTTAACAAATAATGATTTATATTGTAAATTTGTTGCTTTAAAATATTTGCAACATGAGAGTACTATTAGATATAAAAGACAATAAAGCCCTACACTTAATGGAAGTGCTCAAAAGTTTACCTTATGTAAAAGCCAAAACGATTTCAGAGCAAAAAGCTTTGCTGATGGAAGAGATAAAAGAAGCAGTGGAAGAACTCAAATTGGTTAGACAGGGTAGACTGAAAGGCATACCTGCTAAACAGTTGTTAGATGAGTTATAATATTATTGCCGTTCCTACTTTTAGGAAAGAATTAAAAAAGTTGGCTAAAAAATATCCTACTTTAAAAACCGATTTAGCCCTTTTATTTGAAATATTGGAAGAAAACCCCATACAAGGAACTCCTTTAGGTAAAAACTGCTATAAAATTCGCCTGGCCATTTCTGCAAAAGGTAAGGGTAAAAGCGGAGGAGCAAGGATAATTACCAATTTTGTTATTGCAGAAGAAACGGTATACTTACTCTCTATTTACGATAAATCCGACAAAGAAAATTTAACCGATAAAGAACTAAAAGAACTGCTACAGGAAATACCTGAATAGAATAACAAAAAAGCTTGAAAAGTGAAACCTTAGAATAACAATCTAGGCTTCCTCAAAAGAAATATTACTTGATTGTTCTATTTATACACACTTGTTGACCACTTCCAGAAAATGATTATTATATAAGATAAAAAGCCTCCTAAAAGGAAGCTTTTAATCTCGATTTTATTTGTTCCTCCCGATATATATCGAGATGGAACATTCTGGTGTAGATTGAAGTTAGAGTGTGCAATGCTCAACCTGTCATTTATCGGTCATCTAATTGAAAAATAAGAAGATTCATAAATTCAAAAAGCTCAATTATAGAAATTAAAATTAAAATTAACAAAATTGGATTCCTTTTGACATGGTATATAGCAAAAATTAAACAATAGAGGTTGAAAATTGTTATAGCCAAAAAGATTAAGAAATTCGGTGCTAACGCCAATAAACTTATATTAATCAATATTGACATTATTGTATATACATAATATCTATTCATATTAAAACTTGTATAATAAAGCTATTGTTAAAGCCATCAAAGAAGCAACTGTAGCAGCCGTATATTCATCTATATTTGAATGTTTATTGGTATCCTGCCAGCTACTAGGAAGAGAAGTTCCTATGTGCCCAGGTTGATTAGGGACATCTTTTGTTAAATCTTTATTTACAATATTAGGGGTCGTCTTACTTTTAAACACTTTCTCAGCCTCATAACCCCTAGAACCTAGGATGTTACTTACAGATTGAAAGTAGTTAAAACATGTTGAAACATTTGGTAGAATAGCAGGTTTGTATTCAACACCTCTCCCAACATTGGCATCAACTAATACTAATAAATCTACATGTATTCCTTCTTGATTCAACTGAGCAACCAATTGAGTTGCAATTGCACCTCCAAAACTATACCCATAAATAACGAATGGTTGACCTTCGACATAATTTTCTCTCACCCAGTTAAGTGCTGCCTTATAAGAAGATTTTTCTTTAGTTGGCGAAGCCGTAGTTGCATCTTCTTTTGTCACATTTATCGTTTTAACCTTCGTATCAATTCCAGCTTCTTTAGTCTGAGATTTAACATCGTTTGCTATTCCTTGAACTGTTTCGCTTACTTCGCCTTTGTCGAACACATCTCCACCTCCAATAATTAATGCCGCTTCAAGTCCATCCATATCTATAGCTTGAATTGGAGTATTACTTGCAAACTGGAAAGGTGTTAGTTCAGGATATTTTTTTGTAAGTGGATCAACACTTAAAAATTTACAAATTGAAGAGTTATATATTCTAAAGCCATAATCTTGACTACCATTCTCATTATCTGTCTCCTTCCCATTAAAGGCATATCTATATTTATATATATACATCCCATTTTTCCCACTCTGTTTTTTAGAATAATATATACTCAGCTCTGGTTTATATATAAGTTTTTGGCAACCCATTTTTATAAGTGCAAGATATATACTTTGATTTAATTATTCTGCAAGTGAACTAAGTTTACAATTTATTAGTTTGTATTTTTTAAACTATTAAAGTGATTTCAATCTGAAAATAATCGGATCACATAACTATAAACCAGCCGAAAACATTTCGGCGTGGGTTGGGTCAAGGTTTGTATTTGTTATACAATCAGTTCAGAGATTGCATGACAGTGTAAACAACTTAAAAAGAGTCTCCTATATTTGAATTTTTTTTCTCACAGTTAACTAATTTTCTTAGTAACAAACTTTTTTTTCTTTTACTAATAAGGGTACTTCCATCTATATATTTTTTTACCTTTTCTTTAGTCATATTATATTCAGAAATAATCCCATTATTAACTAAAAGGAAGTTAAATGTACCTTTTCCAATTGCAATATACCAATATTGATATATAGTTGAAGTATCTGATATTCTTACTACATAACAATAATATGCCGAAGCTTTATTCTTATATACTTCTGATGAAATTAAATCAGCAAACGTATCCCCATGTTGTGGCTTACAAAAGGAATTAACAAGCATTTTTCGAGAAATTAGTATAGTTTTATTAAGATTGTCTTTGGCTATAAAAAAACACGAATCAAAAACACTTAAAAAAGTTATACCAACTAAAATTCCTATAATTCTATTTTTCATTCTTTTTTTGTCTATAGGTTTTAAAATCTGTTTTCAATTTATCTCCTTCTTCTTTAGTTTTTAAACCATACATAACCAAGTCATTTATAGCTCGATTATAAGCTCTGTTTACCCTCCAAGTTGAAATTTTTGAATCATAATTCCCTATCCATTTATCCATAGATGTTGATTTTTCAGGATGTAATATTGAGTATTGAAATCTACTAACTAATTCTCTTTGATTTGTTACACCCCATGGATGATGTAAAAAATCTCGCATAACTCCTCCTTTTCTTATGTGACCTTTTTCATGAACTCCAATAGCATTTAATTTTTCTTCACTTTTTGCACCCTGCATCCTATCTTTTTCCCCAACATCTTTTGTTGTAAACATAACAAGAAAATGGTGAAAAGCACCCGCACCCTTTGTTCCTACTCTATTGTTTTTGTCATCTACAGCTTGGGTTTCAGCATGATTGTTTGTTTCTTTTCCATCAGGGTTTAATATTACTTCAACTTCTTTAAAAACAAACAAAAAAGGATCATTTAAATAATCTTTTACAGCTTCAACTCCCTTAGGTGTAGTTAACATCGCAGAAAAAAGTTTATATGTGTGCTCGTCTGGTTGGCCATTTATAACCCAAGATTTCGCATCTCCATTATATGAAATGGTCACATCATTTCCGTCTATACCAATAACTTTATTACCGTCTATATCTCTAAAATAACACGGATTATTTAAAAAAGATGTATAGCAAGAAATTGGCGCATAGTCGCTTTCATAGATATCTGGTTTGAACCACCTCCCCAATCTTCCATCATAAATCCTTGCTCCAAAGTCATAAGCATTACCTTCGCCGTATATATCATTGTCAACTTCCTTACCATTAAAGGTGAATCTATATTTATATATATACATCCCATTTCTACCCTTCAATTTTTTAGAAGAATAGATACCCAACTCTGGTTTATATTTAAGTTTTTGGCAACCCATTTTTATAAGTGCAAGATATATAATTAGATTTAATTAATTTATATGTGAATAGTAATTACAAATCACAAAACCAATAACCCGCCGAAAACATTTCGGCGTGGGTTGGGATAAAGTAGCCATCAGTTTTTTTTGCTTTTTCGTCCCAATTTCTTCTCCATTTTTGACTTTTCTAACTCTTCTAACTCTAACTCTACTCCCTCAAAACCATCGTTACGTTTCAAATATATCCTATATTCCTTTTCTTCAATAATACTATTAATCAAATTCTGAATAAAAATTAGTTCGTATATGTAATACTCTTGAACAAGTATATACTTGTTCAAATTTTTGTATTTTATATTAAAATAGTAGGAATGAGGATGCTTAGGTCCACGGTTATTAATGTAGGATCTATGCAAAGTATCAAATCTAAATACATTAAATGAATCTGATAAACTCTTTAGAACATTATCTGTTATACGATATACTTTAAGTAAACGAATTGTGTCTTTATTATCAATTGAAAACAATAAAAGACTATCATTTCTTATAATATATTGATATGGCGTTCCATCTTCATTCAAACCACCCTCAATATGGACATAAACAGATGGACTTTGCCCATGAGTAATTCTACATAAACACAGTAGAAACATTAAACAGATCTTCTTCATTTTATTTCTTTTTTGGAATTACTCTATCTGCTTCACCTTGTTCTTCACGAACTATGTTTTCCTCCTTTCGTGTTCTCACTTCTTCAGGAAGTTGATATCGACTAGAACCATCCGCTTTCTTTCCATCAGGATCTATATATTGAGCTGGATGTGGTATACGTTTACCTGTTTTCAAATTATATTCGCCTTTATAAAAGATTCCCTTAAATCCATGAAGAGCATGTTTCAATTCATGAAATAACCCTATCCACGGAGATCTTTTCCTATTCCCTTTAGTATTTAATCCACCCGTCATTTTGTTTGGATTATAAAATACTGTCATATTAGCTGGCTTACCTTTTCTTGCTGCCCTTTCATCTTCAGGCTGGTCAGTATCTGTGTGATTGCCATCGTCTTTGGACTCAACTACTGTGACGGTTTTCTCCGAAGTTATTAATGAGTTTACATTTTTTGTTCCATATCGCTTTTTATTCGCATTGTCTGCCGTTCCAATTTTAACAGTTTGACCTACCAGATCATTGGAATTATTTAACATTTGATTAAATATTTTTTCAGTGACAACCATTCCGTCTGGTAACATTACAAGATTCTCATTTGTAAGTTTTTGAAGATGCTGGAATGTCTTTTCTTTAAATTCTGGAGAACCACTGATAATAACAACCTTACCATCAGGATCAACAGCTATTAATGGCATATTCGCCACAAAGACATAAGGACCAAATTCAGCATACTTCTCTTGCAAAGGATCACAACTCAACCACCTCCCCAATCTACCATCATAAATCCTCGCACCAAAGTCATAATCTCCTTCTGCTATATCGCTTTCTGATTCTTTCCCATTAAATCTATATCTATATTTATATATATACATCCCATTTCTCCTCTTCATTTTTTTAGAAGAATATATACTCTGCTTAGGTTTATATATAAGTTTTTGACAGACCATTTAGAATTACAATGATACAAAAAAACTCTTCGTATATGGAGGAGTTTTTTTGATGATTTTGTTTGTTTTAATTTGGGGAAATTCCAATTTAGAAAGAATTTAGAAGGTGTAGTGGTAAACAAACATTATTTATTCCTTGCTTTCCCCTTTTTATTATAGTATTCTGTTTTGACTAATTTTTCTTTTTCAAAATAAAAGATTTTTTCAATTCTATAAGGTTTCTTTTTAGTATATACAATTCGTTTTTTTAGAAGTGTGTTGTCATAGAAATTTTCAATACATATCATATCCTTATAAAATTTCATTTCTTTACAAAGAGAATCATTTATATATATAGCATAAACTTTATTCCAAACTGATGGCAAATAGGTTTTAATGGTATCAATTTTATCAACAGCCTTATTTTCCCAACTGACATTAGAATCAACAAATAATTCTATATAATTGCTGTCAGTATTTCCTTCGTTGTATTTTATACGCGATGTAATTTCACCTCTTGTGTTAAAAGTAGTTGTTATGCCATTCAATATCCCATTAGTATAGTTAATTTCAGCTCTCCTCTCTCCATTTTCCCAATAAGAAACAGATAAACTATCTAAAATACCCTTTTTGTAAAATCCCTTCTCTGAAATTTGCCCATTAAACCAATAATTCTCGAAATATCCATTTAGAGTATCATTTAAATAATGCTGCTTGGAAATAATGGTACTATCCTGTCTATCATAGAAAAACCAAAGTCCTTGTCTCCCATTATGATCTATTTTATTAATAGTGGACAGGTCTACTCGAATATCCTTAAGTTTAATTTGACCTTTTGATAATCCAAAACTTTGAATTAAAATAAATACTATAAAAATCTTTTTATTCATTTTTTATCGTGGCATCTGGCCAATCACCATAGGCATAGGTTTTAAAGCAGGCGCACTTGTTATTTGAATGTTGAGTTGCCAGTTATCTTGTGTAGCATTTGGATTGGAATTTAATACAGAATATTGAATCTGTCCTGTATTTGCTGGGGTAATATTTATTGGAGGAGGACTAAACACACCACCGCCCAAAGCCCCTCCTGGATTAGCTATCATACCGCCAGTAGTGGCTATATTTGATGTCGCGCCAGTAGCAGGATTTACGGTAGATACTGTTAATGCATTAGGTGCTGCTAAAGGATCAAATTGAACGGTTACTGTGGAGCCAGGAGGAGCCGTTATCCCTGTATTAACATTGTTTGTCATTGCCGCAGTCGCTGGTCTATTATTAAGCACTGGAACATTTGTTACAGTTACGTCATAAGCTTTAATTCCAATAACTTCTTTAGATTTTACTCCGGCTGAGTTTTTATAATTTTGACCAGCGTTGGTACCACCAAGAGCAAAGTGTAACCAGCGTTTATTTTGATATTTTATGGCCAGTCTATCTGCCTCTGCCTGTACCTGTTCAGGTGTTGCTCCATTTGCTTCTAAGCTACGTAATTTTTTGGTTACTTTTTTATCAAATTTTCGTTGAGCCCTTCCCGTGGCGGTACCTGGTTCTCCAACATCGCCCAATGGATCAGACATCCAAATTGGATTGTCTTTATTTACAGCATATAAACTTTCCCAAGCCACAGGTTTTGGGTCTAAATTATATCTTCTACCCAACCTAGTATCATACTCCCAAAACAATGCTGTATTAGTATTCCCATCCCCTGCAACATCATCGTCCCTCTCTTGCCCATTAAAGGCATATCTATATTTATATATATAAATCCCATTTCTCCCTCTCAATTTTTTAGAAGAATATATACTCAACTCTGGTTTATATATAAGTTTTGGGCAACCCATTTTTATAAGTGCAAGATATATACTTTGATTTAATTAATATTCATGTGAATAGTCTTTTCAATTCATTAGTTTATATTTTATAAGCTATTTAAAAGTGATTACAAATAAAAAAACATTAACACGCCGAAATTATTTCGGCAGGGGTTAAGGATTTCTTATTTAATCTCTTCTATCTTTTCTTGAAAAGCCACGTACTTTTATAAATTGCCAATTACCATCTGACTTTTTTTTACGGAAATATAATAGGTGATGACTATCTAATGAGTATTTCCCAAATGTACTTATATTAAAAAAGTCTAGCTTTCTTACTTCTAAAGAAAAAACTATAGAATCACTTGATACTTCATAAATCATTGGTACATATATATAGAAAGTTGAGTCTTTATATTTTGACATAAACTTATATAGTTCTTGATTATTCCTTAGTAAAACCAGTTTTACGGTATCTGTTTTATCAAAATGGTTAAATACTACAAATGAATCTTTTATAATTATATAGTTTACATTTTCAGTATATATTATAAATTTATTGTTTGCTTGAAGCAACCTATTGCCAAGATGGTCAATTGGTTTTTCAAGTTTAATCTCTGGAATGCAGTCATATTCAAGATCATTCTTTACTAAATCGCTTAATTTGATCCTTTGTGCAAATCCATTATTAATATCCATTATTAATATAAGGATGAACAATAAGTTTTGGTTTATTTTATACTTCATGGTTTAGATGGTGGAGGCGTATTTATTGACGCTTTCTTCAAAGCATCAATTGTAGTCATTCCTATGGTTTTATCACTTGTATAAAATCTTACGACTTTTTTAGTGTTGGTTTTATCATCTCGATCGTATTCATCACCAACTATAATACTTGGCTTTAAGTCACCAGATCCAAAATCAAAATTTTCTAATTCCTTTCTTCTGTCAATATCATTTTTGCTTGGATCCGTATTACTATATACATTAGATGTTTCATTGTCAGTAGTGTTATGCGAATGTATCTCTCTTGTTATTATTTCTCCTTTGTTTATTGCTTCCTGCTTTGGCTTTGACATGTTTATAAATTCCTCAGACCCAGGTTCTGCATCTCGAGCAATCTCTTTACTCTTTCCAAGATTTGTTGAAATTATTGTACCATTTTCCTTTCCAGTTATTTCAGATTCATTATATGCTTCTTCTACCCTTTGAATTTCAATTTTACTTGGAACTTCTAATATATCATCAAATTTCTGTTCATTCATGGTTAATCCTTTACTAGTATTTGTATACTCAATAACAGCTTGTTCTGTTTCAATTGAAAATACCATCTTCTTAATGTTGTTTTTCACACCATCTGATGCTATCCAGTTTCCTTCTTTATTGTAATAATCAGTATTCCCTAGAGGGTCAACATAAATTATAGGGTTGTTATTAAAACTTTGATAAATAGAAAGGTGATGCTTAACAATAGGATCCATATTCCACCTTCTTCCCAACCTTGTATCATACTCCCAATACATTGCTGTATTTATATTTCCCTCACCCGCTACCTCATCATCTTTCTCCTGTCCATTAAAGCTAAATCTATAATTATATATATACATCCCATTTCTCCTCTTCGATTTTTTAGAAGAATAGATACCTAGCACTGGTTTATATATAAGTTTTTGGCAACCCATTTTTATAAGTGCAAGATATATACTTTGAATTAATTATTCTGTAAGTGAATGGTATTTATAATTCATTAATTTATATTTTTTTGAGCTATTTAAAGTGATTGTAATCGGATCACAAAATCAATAACCTATCGAAATCATAGCGGCGAAGGCTGGGTAGTTTTTTTCAAATACTTCCTAGTTACCAAACGCCTAATATTTGAAATTTGTTTTTTGATAAAAGTTCTAATACATCTTTTAAGCTTTTTGTGTTTTGGGCAATTGTTAAATACATTGCTTTATCATTTAATTTATCATATAAAATTAATACTTCTGAAAAACCTCTACCTCCTTGATTATATACTATCATGAATAAATTGTCACATTTAGCACTAAATATTAATTGCCTTGTAGGTAAAAACAAATTTAATATATTAGCATTGTCAGTGCTTGCAAATTTTCTGTTTGGGTTAACAATTTTAAAATTATCGTTAAAATACTTTTCCCATTTAACTCTAAACTCTTTTGAAATGCTCTGTTTATTATAAGAAGTTTTAAAACAATTATAGCTTTTTAAAATATCTTTTACTAATAAACTATCTTGTGATTGAGAATAAGTGCACAATGACGAAAATAATAATATTATAAATATGAATTTTACTTTCATCATTTTTATTTTGTACTTAAAGGTCCTGAAACTTTAACATCAGTACCAACATGAGTATTTCTTATAATCTCACCTATTTTTTTAGCAACAATAGATTCATATTTTTGAATTACTTCTTTCTCTTCCGCATTTGACCAATGTTTGTCAACAGTAGTAGTCGCTAACTTTAATTTTTGTAAAAATGAATACTTTTGTCTAATATAGTCATGTGTTAGTTCGTGATATAGTCCCATTGCCGGTGTTTGTCTTTGGCTAGTTGGTTCTTTTCCTTCATTGTCATAAATAACTAAGGCAGCCTTTGGATTCCAAAGTACAGTTCGATCCCACCTTCTATATCTAGTATTATTTAATTTCTTTGTCTCAATTATTTTAGTTCTTTTCTTAGAATCAACTAATGTTTTTATTACACCCAAATCATCACCTTTTCTTGTATAATTCAAAGATTCAAATGCATCTTTTACAAATTGACTTGTCCCTTCTGGGGCTGCACTTCCTGGTGTGTATTCATATTTATGTCTTTTAAGTCCAAGAAATCCATATCTCTCCCCATATATAACAATTTTTTCACCATCCATATCTAAAGCCAAAATGGGACTGTTACCAGCAAAAACATATGGAGAAATATCTGAATATTCATAAAATTTAGGGTCAATGCTCATCCATCTTCCTAATCTTGTATCTAGTATTCTTGCCCCATAATCATAAGCATTACCTTCTCCAGCTATATCATTGTCAACTTCTTTCCCATTAAAGGCAAATCTATATTTTTTTCTATCCAACCCAAACTTCTCTTTTATTCTTTGAGAAGAATATATACTCAGTTTTGGTTTATATATAAGATTTGGGCAGCCCATTTTTAAAGGTGCAATATAAATTCATAAATGGATTTATTATTATTGAGAAAA
>CANHGM010000025.1 GCA_947460345.1 Bacteroidota bacterium
GTAAAGTGCGATATATATTGATTGTTTTTACTGATATATAACTTTGATTTTTCAATGCTGACTTCGTTTCCTTTAACTCCATCTTCCATATATT
Organism: Bacteroidota bacterium; assembly: GCA_947460345.1. GTDB lineage: Bacteria > Bacteroidota > Bacteroidia > UKL13-3 > UKL13-3 > CANHGM01. The sequence continues at coordinate 95 of CANHGM010000025.1, forward strand.
CTTCATATATAATAGAATCAGGTAGTTCACGGTATTTATTGATGGGTATATATATACATGGGTCGTTTATTCCAGTGAATATGTTTGATTGGTTATTTAAATTTGTATCGTTTTTGATTTGAATCATATCCACCTCAAAACCAATTTTTTTTAAGGCCAGCGATACATGTATTCTGTTGGCATTGGGTGTAGCATCAGGTGAAAGTATATGTGAAAAAATGGCTATAAAAATCATAGCCAATATATATATACTAGCTATCCAAAAAATCAATCCAAACTTCTTTTGGTTTTGTGCCATTTAGTTTTCAAACCTACAATGTAAAATACAACCAAACAAATAAAGCATATATTTATATAGACTTTTCTTACTCAAACGAACTGGCATCAGGTCTAAAGCCCACTAAAAAACTCTTAATATCCATACGTTTTTTACCTTGTGCCTGAACTTCTGTAGGCAATATATATCCATCGTTACAAGCAATTTTAAGCATGTTTTTCTCGATGATAAATTCACCAGGTTTTAAGCTGTGTTGCTCTATAATTATGGTAGCACTATATATTTTAAAAACATCGTTTTTATATAAACAAAACGCTGCAGGATATGGACTTAATCCTCTTATTTGATTATATATAGACAATGCATTTTGAGTCCATTGTATTTTACAATCTTCTTTAAAAATTTTAGGTGCATGTTTTATATCCTCTGAGGCCATTTGCTCAATTAATGGATATTCGCCAGCATTAACCATATCAAGGGTTTTTACTACTAAAGCGGCACCAGCTATCATCATTTTATCGTGAAGGGTGCCAGCAGTTTCATCATTAGTGATTTCTACTTTTTCTTGAAGTACTATATTGCCTGTATCTATTTCATGTTTTAAGAAAAAAGTAGTTAAACCAGTATAAGTCTCGCCATTCATAATAGCTCTATTGATAGGGGCTGCTCCTCTGTATTGTGGAAGCAATGAAGCATGCAAATTAAAAGTGCCTAGTGGTGGCATATTCCACACTATTTCAGGCATCATTCTAAAGGCTATGACAATCTGTAAATCGGCATGTAATGACTGAAGCTCTTCAATAAATTGTGGGTCTTTTAATTTTACTGGTTGAAGCACTTTAAGACCTATTGAAACGGCGAATTTTTTTACTGCACTTTCATTTAGTTGCAAACCTCTACCTGATGGTTTATCAGGAGCAGTTACAACACCTACAACATCATAACCTGCTTCAATTACAGCTTCTAAAGAAGGTACCGCAAATTCAGGCGTTCCAAAAAAAACAATTTTCAAATGAGTGCTTGTTAAAAAAACAGACTCCTGATTTCTGTCAGAAGTCTGTATATATTCGTTGTGAAAAAATTATAATGCGGCTGCGTATCTGTTAGAAACTTCGTTCCAATTAACCACATTCCACCAAGCATTGATATAGTCTGGTCTGCGGTTTTGATAATGAAGATAGTAAGCATGTTCCCAAACATCTAAACCTAAAACAGGAGTTCCTTTTACTTCGGCAACGTCCATTAATGGGTTGTCTTGATTTGGAGTTGAGCATATTGCCAATTCACCATCTTTTACTATTAACCAAGCCCAACCGCTTCCGAAACGGGTTGTTGCTGCTTTTGCAAATTCTTCTTTGAATGAATCAAATGAACCAAAAGATTTATTGATGGCTTCAGCCAATGCACCTATAGGAGTGCCACCAGCATTAGGGCCCATTACTGTCCAAAACAAGCTGTGGTTAAAATGTCCTCCTCCGTTGTTGCGAATAGCTGGAGAAAATTTTGAAATATTTTTACAAATGTCTTCAATGCTCATATGTTCAGTATCTGTACCAGCAATAGCTGCATTCAAATTGGTTACATAAGCATTGTGGTGTTTGCCATGGTGTATTTCCATGGTTTGTGTGTCGATATACGTCTCTAAAGCGTTAGTAGCGTATGGTAATTCAGGTAAGGTAAATGCCATTGTTTTTTAATTATTGGTGTGCAAATTTAAACAAGTATTTATATGTTTTTGTTTTTTATTTTGACTTTAAAAATGCTTCAGTTGATTAGGTGTATATTTGTAACGTCAATCTATGTTTATATATCAAATTACTGATTTTTTAGAAACCTTAGCTCCACTTAGTTATCAAGAAAGCTACGACAATTGTGGGCTTATAATTGGAGATAAAAATGCTCAACTTCTCGGGGCTTTAATTACCCTTGATGTTACGGAAGAAGTGATAGATGAAGCCATTCAAAAAAAATGTAATTTAATTTTAGCCCATCATCCTTTGGTGTTTTCTGGGTTAAAAAAAATTACAGGTAAAAATTATGTGGAAAGGGCTGTGATAAAAGCCATCAAGAACGATGTTGCAGTATATGCCATTCACACCAATCTCGACAATATGAGTGATGGCGTGAATGCTAAAATTTGTCAGAAACTTGGTCTTGTTAAAACTAGCATTTTACAACCCAAGTCTCAGCTTTTTTCTAAACTGATCACTTTTGTGCCAAAGGACTTTACTGCACAAGTTCAGCAAGCGATATGGCAAGCAGGAGCGGGAAATATTGGCAACTACAGCGAATGTTCTTTTGTGTCAGAAGGACAAGGTACTTTTACTGGAAACCAACAATCACAAGCATTTGTAGGCACTCCCAATTCAAGACATACTGAAAATGAACATAAATTAGACGTGATTTTCCCAACTTACTTGAAAACCAAAATCATTGATGCTTTAGAAAATGCTCACCCATATGAAGAAGTAGCTTACGACATTTTTCAATTAAACAATGAAGCTAAGTTGATTGGAGCTGGCATGATTGGCCAATTGCCTTCACCTATCAAAACTACTGATTGGCTAGCTTACCTCAAAAAGCAAATGGATGTGACTTGCATTAGGTATACAAAATTTGATAAAGAATTCATACATACAGTTGCCGTATGTGGCGGAGCCGGTAGTTTTTTACTTGGAAATGCCATTGCACAAAAAGCAGATGTATTTGTAACAGGTGATTTTAAATATCACGAATTTTTTAATGCTGAAAATGCCCTAATGATATGCGATATAGGACATTATGAAAGCGAAAGATTTACATCTGAAATGTTGATGGAGAAATTGTTAGAAAAATTCACTACATTTGCTCCCCAAATTTCTAGCATCAATACAAACCCAGTTAATTATTATATATAAAATGGAAGCTACCGTTGAACAAAAATTAAAAGCACTTTACAAACTTCAAACAGTTGACTCTGAGATAGATAAACTTGCAGCTATGCGTGGTGAACTACCTTTAGAAGTAAGCGATTTAGAAGATGAAGTGGCTGGTATGGAAACCAGGTTAGAGCATTTGAATAACGATATTCAAGAGCTTGATAACCAAATTAGTTTTAATAAAATTAGCATCAAAGATTCTCAAGCTTTAATTAAAAAGTATGAAGGTCAGTTAAACAACGTTAAAAACAACCGTGAGTATGATGCTTTAAACAAAGAAGTTGAACTTCAAAATTTAGAAATTCAAGCATCTGAAAAACGTATCAAAGATTTTCAAGGTGAAGTAAAATACAAAAACGAACTTTTAGGAAAATTAAAAGAAGATATTGAAGGAAGAAAAGTTGATTTAGTAAACAAAAAGAAAGAGCTTGATACCATCGTTGAAGATACAGAAAAAGAAGAGAAAGATTTATTAAAGCAACGTGAAAAAGCTTCTTCTGTTATCGAAGAGAGGTTAATGACTGCTTATTTACGTATCAGAACTAATGTGGTAAACGGAATTGGCGTAGCTAAAATAGATCGTGACTCTTGTAATGGATGCTTTGCTTCTATACCTCCACAAAGACAAATAGATATCAAACAACGTAAAAAAATAATCGTGTGTGAAAGCTGTGGTAGAATTTTAGTTGATGGTGAAATGGCTGATGAAATCACCGGTGTTACGGTAGCTTAGTTTTTTACTTTTTATAATATTTCAAAAGCATCTGTCTTCATTGGCAGATGCTTTTTTGTTTTGCTACATCTTCTCCCCAAAAGATAAATCACCAGCATCACCCAAGCCAGGCACTATATATGACTCTTGATTGAGTTTTTGATCAACAGCAGCTAGCCACAACGTAGCATCAGGCAAATGTTGTTTTACATATGCAACCCCCTCTGGGCTGGCTATCACACTAGCTAAGTGTATATATTTAGGATGGCCATGTTCAAGAAGTGAATTACATCCTTCTACCAAAGATTTTCCAGAAGCCAACATCGGGTCACATATAATAAGTGTTTTACCTGTGAGTGATGGACAGGCCACGTAATCTAAGTTGATGTCAAAGCTATGGTCTTCTTTATGTTTGCCTCTCATGGCACCTATAAAAGCAGCTTCAGCATGGTCAAATATTTTTAAGAATCCTTGCATAAACGGCATCCCTGCTCTGAGTATAGTAGCCACCACCAATTCGTCAGTAGACAAAAACATAGTAGTATCAGCCAAAGGTGTGGTGATGTTTTTCTCTTGATAACTTAGTTTTTTAGATATTTCATAGGCCATCAACATGCCTAATCTTTCTATATTGGTTCTAAAACGCATACGGTCGTGTTGCACGCTTTTGTCTCTTAATTCAGCTAGAAATAAATTGGCTACAGAGTGTTGTTGGTTTAGTATATGTATGTTCATAGTAATGGGTATCTATAATGAAGGCAAATGTATTAAAAGTTTTCATGTAGCTGTTATTAAAGTTATTTTTTTTCATCACTTAGAATATATGTTTTAAAGATTACATTTGTATCTAGATGAAAATATTATTTACTTATATATTTATAGTATTAGCTTATATAAGCTCAGCTCAGGTAAAGAAAAATAAACCTGTAAAAAATGTTGAAACCAATCATGTTGTTAGACCTGACTACCAAAAATATCCATACTGGATAGCTATGATGTATGATACAACAGTGAAGTATAATGAAGCAAAATTTGCCTTTGAAGAATTTTGGAAAAACAGAGAATTACCCGAAGAAACGGAAGGTGAGGCAGCAGAACTATATCCAGTAGTTGAAACAAAATCAATTGAAGATACTATTGCCAAAGAGTCTCCATCAAAAGGATTGCACTTCAAGAACAAAGAAACTTTTCAATATATATATGAATATAAACGCATGAAATGGTGGTTAAAAGAAAACGAGGTTTGGGTGAACCCCAACACAGGGAAAGTGTATAGCCAACAAGAGAAGTATAACATATTAACAAACAATAAAAAGTAATGAAATATATATATACATTTTTATCTCTCATTTCTTTTTTTGTTTCAAATGCACAAGTAAATCCTACTTGGTCTCAAACAAATCTCATTTCATTTCCAAAAAATGCTGTAGGCCAGCCAACAGGTATAGGAAGGGTTAGTCATATAGCCTATCACCCCACTGATAGTCATACGATGTTTGCAGTTGCTGCAAGTGGCGGGTTGTGGAAAACCACCAATGATGGACTTTCTTGGACATCTATGAATACAGATTCTTTTCCTCAACAAAGCATGGCTTGTATCTTAATCAATTATAAGAATCCCAATACTATGTATATTGGAAGTGGAGATGCTGATTATTATGGAGGAGGTTATGCAGTATATAAAACTACTGATGGAGGAATATCTTGGAAATTATTTAGTAATGGTCTTGGCTGGCGTTTGGTAAGACGGATGGTGATGAGCCCCACAGATACTTCTCTTATACTTGCAGTGACTGATAATGGTATATATAAAACTTTGAATGGAGGTGCCAATTGGATAAAAAAATCTAATACGGATGCCTTTAGAGATATAGCATGGAAAGCCAATAAAAATAGCAAAACAGTATATGCTGTTTCTAGAAATGCCTATTATAGAAGCACCAATGCTGGCGATACATGGACTGATTTAACAGCATCTGCAAATGTTTATCCGGCTGATGCACCAAACACTGTTATTACGGCTATGTGTTTGTCTGTTACACCAGCTGACTCACAAGTTGTATATATACTTGCAGTAGATAATTCAGCAACCAATAGAACATTTAATGGATTGTTTAGGTCTAGTGATGGGGGGACAACTTTCACCAGAAAATCTGAAGCATCCAATCCACCAACTGCTCAATATCCCAATATACTTGGATACGACAATACAACTGGAGCTCAAACGGGTAGTCAAGGTGGATATAATTTAACACTTATTGCTCATCCAAATAATGCCAATATTATATATACAGGTAGTCAAAACTGCTGGCGAAGTACAGACGGTGGCACCACTTGGAAACTTAGGAGTTGCTGGGGTTGTGGTAGTAAAAATGGTTTGCATGCTGATCACCACCAGCTTATGTTTAATCCTTTTAAAGCTAACCCTTGGCAATTATATATGGCACATGATGGTGGTGTGAGCAGAACATATACCGATGCGGATAGTATTTGGGAAGCGTGTAGTGACGGTATAGCTGCTACTGAATATTACAAAATGGGACAAAGTGCTAAATATAAAGAATTGGCCTATGGAGGCACACAAGACAACGGTCTTCAATATTATTTTGATAAAGAAAATTATACCATACAAGGTGGCGATGTATCTGATGATTTTACTTTTGATGCTATAAACCCTTGGATTGCCTATAGAAATGCTCAAAGAAGTACCTATGAAACCAATGTGAATTATAATTACAATATTTATAACAAACAAAAATTACCAAACAACCAAGCTACAGGTAAGTGGGTTACTCACAACAGTGATAGCAATGTGATGTTTTTATTTGATAATTATAATTTATTTAGAACATTAAACATCAGAGATACATTAACACTTATCAATTGGAGTTCTATTGCCAATGGATTAAACAACCCCAATTCTGGTGTATTTGTTGCTGGTGTTCAATGTTTGTCAAATAAAAATGTGATGTATATGTTGAGAAATGATAGTACACTAATCAAAGTGTCAAACTGCCTATCAAACCCTTCGTTTACTGTATATAATTTACCATTTAGTACTTCAAATAATGTATCTATCGAAATGCATCCTCAAAAAGATTCTGTGGTATATGTTTCAAGTAACGACCAAGTATATAGAATCTCGACACAAGTATTTAATGTAGTAAACATAACTAATAATTTGCCCAATCAAATTATACGCAGGGTGATAGCGGATAGATTTGCTACTAATGAATTATTATATGTGGTTCAGGTGTTTAGTGTGAGCTATAAGCACGCTACATTGCAAAAGTGGCAAGACTATTCTAAAGGATTACCATCCATTTGTAGAATTACAGATGGCGAAATTTTTAACGATGGAACCAATGAAAGTATATTGCGTGTGAGTATGTTTGGTAGGGGTATATGGCAAACAGAACTATATAGACCAGGTGGTACAAGGCCTGTTGCTAAATTTGATGCATATACTGTTCAACAAACTATTGGAGGAAACGGAAATGTAAACAATCCATGCACTTATAATTATTTAATGAATGAGCAAAGTATAGGTAATCCAACCAAATGGAAATGGGTAGTTACACCAAGTACTGGCTGGAAATGGCAAAACGGAACAACAGATACTAGTAGACTTCCTCAAATTAGGTTTTCAAATGCTGGTGATTATGAATTGAAATTAGTAGTTTCGAGAGGTATATATAGTGACTCCACTTCAAAAACAATTACTATTGGGTTCTTAAATATCTCACCCTCGTGCACACCTACTACCACCAATAATCCTGCTCCTTATGGTATGGGAATTAGTAAGTTTACCTTTGGCGATATGACTAATCAATCAAGCTTGAGTAGCGGCAATTCTCCTAATTTGCAAGATTTTAGTTGTTACAAAAATGTAACTTTACAAGGAGGTCTTAGTCATTCATTTTCAGTTAAAACCAGTGGCAATTATAACGAACATGTGAGGATATATATTGACTATAACAATAACGGAATATTTGATACAATCAATGAACGTGTATATAAAAGCACAACACCTGGAAGTAGTTTTAGTGGCAATATATTATTACCAGCTATTCCTTCAGTACAAGACACTTTTATAAGGTTAAGAGTGATGAGCGACTATTATACCAACAACATGCAAGACCCATGTGCCAACCAACAATATGGCTCAGTTGAAGATTATGCTTTGAGAATAAAAAGATGGCCTATACCTACCTGTATCAATAATTTTAAGCCAAACAATCAAGACACAGTGAGTCAATCTGTAATAAAAAATATATCATGGGATAGCGTTGCTTATGCTCAAAAATATTATATATATATTGATACTACAACTAATTTTACAAAGAAAGACAGTACAACACTGTTGCAATATTCGTTAAGTAATTTACAATTGGGTAAAACATATTATTGGAAAGTTGTTCCTTATAATTTTAGTGGAATTGCATCTAATTGTGCTATATATAGTTTTGTAGTTAAAGATACCAGTATAGGTGGGATAGTTACTGCAGATGATTCTATTTTATGCTTTGGAAGTTCAACAATATTAAGACTTAAAAACTATAAAGGAAATATACAATGGCAAACTATTTCAGGCTTGAATTGGCAGAATATACAAAATGCTACAGCAGACACACTTGTTGTAAACACTATGGGCAGTGGTAGTTATAGAGCCATTGTAAATAATGGTATATGGGGACAAGCAATTTCTAACAATATTCATTTACATATATTGAATGGTCCGTCAGGCAACTGGACAGGTTTGGTTGATAGCCTTTGGAATAATTGTAAAAACTGGGCTGATGGTAAAGTGCCTAATATCAACACAGATGTGGTTATTGATAGCAATAAAAATGTATATATAGATGCACCGGTTGGCTGCAGAAATATATATATGCATCGCAATGCAAACATCAATCATAATGGTTCTAATTTAACTGTATATAAAGATGCTGAATTTTATGGAAAGTATACTCTTGGAAACATACAATTGGCTGGCAATGGCGGACTTTTATATACTATGTCTCCAATTAAGAATTTGTCAGTAAACAGAAAAGGTATTACGTATATCAAAAACAATACATATATAACAAATAATTTATATATGATCTCAGGACTAGTTCAAGTAAAAAATGATACGTTGTTTATTACAAATACAGGCTCTATCATTGGAGGCGATTCGTTAAGTTATATACAAACAGATAGCAATGGTTGGTTGCAATTATATACAACAAATGCCAATACTTTCTTTCCAATCGGTACAGCAAAATATAGCCCTCTTTGGTGTAGTACAACTAATCAAATCGATTTAAATGTAACATCGTTTGACGATGTTTTATCAAAAGGAGACAAAGGAAATTCAGTGGCTGACATTAATTATTATATAAATAAATCATGGCACACAAGCACTAATGCTTCAAATGCAACGGGTCAAATAAAAGTGCAATGGAATTATGTAAATCAAAACAATTTATTTAATGAGAAATATTGCAGTATGAGATGGTATGATACCCTATGGAATATTGGTTACCCTCCACAAATTGCCATTAATAATTCTATCGTTCAAAACAATTTATCATTAAATAATATACTTACCGTAGGTAGCAATAGCTTTAAACCTTTTACGCAGTTCGATATATTTAACGTTACTCATTTAATAGGAAACCATGCACAATTAGACTGGTCTACATCACACGAGTTTATGCTAGATAAATTTATTGTATATAGGGGCAAAGACTCTTCAAATTTATCTGCATTTGATAATATTAAAGTTTCAAGTAATTTTACCAATACAATAAGCAATTATTCATTGAATGATTCGTTCTTATCTCAGTATGCAAGTCCGGTTATATATTACCAAGTGCAAGCATTAGATACATCAGGCAAAATGATACCTTCTTCTATTAAAAATGTGAAATTAAACACAGGTATTCAAGAAATTGCTGATGGTGTATATATATGGCCTAATCCTTTTACCAATCAATTAGAAGTAACATCATTTCAAAAAAATGTACCTCAACTTTTCGACTTACAAGGCAAACTTATTATGAATGCTTCATTAAAAGCTGCAAATCAATATATATTCCAAACATCGCATATAGCTGCAGGTATATATTTTCTTAAACTTGGAGAAGTGACATATAAAATTGTTAAAGTAAATTAAACCATGCAAGACGCAACAAACTTAATTTTAAATGCCGATGGCTCTGTATATCATTTAGGCCTTCTGCCTAATGAATTAGCACCCACTATCATTTTAGTTGGAGACCCTGAACGTGTTCCACATGTATCTAAATATTTTGATACTATAACTACTAAGAAACATAGAAGAGAAATTTGTACCCACACCGGCATATATAAAGGTAATTTAGTTACATGTATTTCAACCGGAATGGGTACAGACAATATTGATATAGTATTGAATGAACTTGATGCATTAGCTAATTTAGATTTACACACAGGAAAGCCATTAGATAGGTTTACAAAGCTTACATTTATTCGATTAGGTACCTCAGGTACGTTGCAGCCAGAAATAAAAGTAGGAAGTGTCTTAGCATCGCAAACCGCCATTGGATTAGATGCCTTAGGTGCTTATTACAAGCATCCATTATTACCCATTGCAGACGAGCTGTTCGACTATTTTATGAAAGCAAGTATTCCTATAAGTCCGTATGCGGTTGAAGGCAGTAATTTTTTGTTATCAAAACTTGATTCAACAATATATAAAGGAATAACAGCTACATGTCCTGGATTTTATGCACCTCAAGGTCGCAGACTCAGAGCACTTGAAACACATATACAAAAAAATATAATTGCATGTTTAGCTTCATTTACAAGTGCTGTAGGAAAAATCACTAACTTAGAAATGGAAACGGCAGGTATATATTTATTAGCTAAAACCTTGGGTCATGAAGCTTTATCAATGAATGCATTGCTTGCCAATAGGGTAACAGGCGAGTTTGCAACAAACCCAGAAAAGACAGTTGATAACATGATTGAATGGGCTTTTGCCAAACTAATCAATCAATAACCAAATAAAATTAAGCGATTGTTTTTTCTAATGCTTTGACCATCATAGCACCTAGTTGAGCTGGAGACTCTACTACGTGAATACCACACTCTCTCATAATTTTCATTTTGGCAGCAGCAGTATCATCTGCACCACCAACAATAGCACCAGCATGTCCCATTCTTCTTCCAGCAGGAGCAGTTTGACCAGCTATAAAACCTACTACTGGTTTAGTGCCATGTTCTTTAATCCAATAAGCAGCATCAGCTTCCATGGTTCCACCTATTTCACCTATCATAATGATAGCATCGGTGTCAGGGTCGTTCATTAATAGCTCTACTGCTTCTTTGGTTGATGTGCCAATAATTGGGTCACCACCTATACCAATAGCTGTAGACTGACCAAGGCCAGCTTTAGTTAATTGGTCAACGGCTTCATAAGTTAAAGTTCCTGATTTAGAAACAATACCTATTCTACCTTCTTTAAATATAAAACCTGGCATAATACCAACTTTAGCTCCACCTGGGGTCATTACACCTGGGCAATTAGGGCCTATCAATCTGCAATCTTTAGTTGCAATATAATTTTTTGCAACCACCATATCGTTTACCGGAATGCCTTCTGTGATACAAACAATTACTTTAATACCAGCATCAGCAGCTTCCATAATGGCGTCAGCAGCAAATGCAGGTGGAACAAAAATAATAGAAACATCAGCGTCAGCTTTAACTACTGCATCTCTTACTGTGTTGAATACAGGGCGGTCTAAGTGCATGGTACCACCTTTACCAGGCGTAACACCACCAACCACGTTTGTACCGTATGCTATCATTTGCTCGGCGTGAAAAGAACCCTCACTACCTGTGAATCCTTGTACTATTACTTTTGAATTTTTTCCTACTAAAACTGACATGTATGTATTATAAATTTTGCCGCAAATTAAAGGCAAAAGAATGAAAAATTACTGAATAAAATTAAAAATTGATGGATTGTAAATGAACTAACTGAATAACAACTACTCCTATGTAATTAGTTGAAATATACTAAAGCTAATTTATCATTTCAGTGTCTCGATAAAATTAAACTATGATAATATATATATTTGCTATATGATAAAGCACCAATTTAAATCAAGAATTATATATGGAGCGATTACACTACTGGTGTTGATGGTTGGGTTTGGTAGTAGAAAATTCGGTTTTATGCTTCCTCAATTTATAGCCACTTTCGCAGGAGATACCTTGTGGGCCATGATGATATATTGGGGTTGTAGAACACTTTTTATATTGAAAAAAAAATATGTTTCTGTATATATATCGTTAACTTTTTCAGTATTGATAGAAATATCCGAACTCTACCATGCTCCTTGGATAGATGCCATTAGAGCTACCACCATTGGAGGTTTAATCTTAGGGTATGATTTCTATTGGCCTGATTTAGTTTGTTATTCAGTAGGAATATTTTTAAGTTGGTGTATTGATTATTTTATAGTTAAAAATGGTATATATAAGTTGTTTCATTAGAATACTAAATAAATTATAGTGAAGAGTACTTTCTAAATCGTGTCTTAGAATTACATAGAATTGTAAATAATTTTCATTTTTTCGTTAATATATATGTTTTTATGAACTCGATATTTACTTTCATCACAACCATTATCCTATTAAAAGAAATTCAATAAAGATTAATATTTTCTTTTTTTATAATTGCTTGTAAATATTTTATTTTAAAATGAAAAACATATACAAATTACTCTTTATTATTTGCTTAGGAACTGCATCTATAGGCAATTCAACTCCAACAGGTACTCAATTTTCTTTATCACCTTTCCAAACAGTTATTGATGAAAAAGTGGCTAAGATGACAGAGGTATTAAGCCTCACCAAAGAACAACAAACCCAATAAAAAGTGCTACTTACCACCTTTGATGTAAAGAAAAAAAATTTAGTTAAAAAACTGAAAACGGCTACACCTTAATAGAAAAAGAAATTACAAGTAGGCTATAAAACATCATACGAGACTGAATTGAAAAAAATTCTGAACAAAGAACAATATGCGAAACTTGATAAGTTAGCTAAAGAAAAAGGAAAGAAAGACTAATATACACACTATAAAATCGATGATAAACCTGAAGTCTATTTCATATATGATTTCAGGTTTTTTTTATTTTTAATTGTTAACTTTTTATTGCTTGACTAAACGAGCTAAAAACCTTTCAATAGGTTGAATTTCAGAATTAAAAAATCCCAAATTATATATATAAATCAACGGGAATGCTATTATTATAAAAAGTGATTCATATATATGCTGAAGTATTAAAAACACAGATATGACTGTGGCTAATATATATAAAATAATGGATAGATTTTTTACCAAATTCGACAGATATATTTCAATATATATATCACAACCTTCGTTAGTTTCTGTTATTTCGCCAAAACAAATCAATGAAAAATCACTGGGTCTGCTTCCTACACCTGATATTTCAAATGAATTGTTTACTATATAACTTTGAAATTCTTTGTGTTTAGAAAATATATTGTAACTGTAGTTATAACTTATATTCTCAGTAGATTCTCTTAGTTTGTTTTTTAGTTCTTCTGCTGATAATGAAGTTTTTAAGATGTATTTCTTTTTAGGAAAGAAAGTCATTATATTTTCTCAACCAACATTTTTTTAGCAGTCATCACCATTGACTCAGTGTCAAAACCACAATCAGTATATAATTCGTCTTGCTCGCCATGTTCCACAATTGCATCAGGCATGCCTAACATTATTACTTCAGCTTTATATCCATGTTCAGCCATAAATTCTAAAACAGCACTACCCATGCCACCTTTGATGGTACCATCTTCTACTGTTATTATTCTGCTATGGTTTGCAAAAACTTCATGCAACATTTCTTCATCAAGTGGCTTTACAAATCTCATATCATAATGTGCCGCTGAAATATCATCTGCTTCAAGTATCTCAATAGCTGAAGTGGTGTAATTTCCAATATGGCCTATTGTTAAGAATGCTATATCAGTTCCGTGTTTTAGTTTTCTACCTGTACCAACTTTTATTTCTTTGAAAGCAGTTCTCCATTCAGGCATCACCCCATTTCCTCTAGGATATCTGATGGTGAATGGTCCATCAAAGTTTCCAAGCTGGGCAGTATACATTAAGTTTCTTAACTCTTCTTCATTCATGGGTGCACTCACAACCATATTGGGTACACATCGCATATAAGCAATATCTAAAGCACCATGATGTGTAGGGCCATCGGCTCCGGCAAGCCCAGCACGGTCTAAGCAAAAAATCACTTTTAATTTTTGCAAAGCAGCATCATGTACCACTTGGTCATAAGCTCTTTGCATAAAACTGCTGTATATATTGCAAAATGGAATCATACCTTGAGTGGCTAATCCGGCACTAAATGTAACAGCATGTTGTTCTGCAATTCCCACATCAAAAGCCCTGTCAGGCATGGCTTTCATCATAATGTTTAATGAACAACCACTTGGCATAGCAGGTGTAATCCCTACAATTTTATCGTTTTTCTCTGCTAATTCAACCATGGTATGTCCAAACACATCTTGGTATTTGGGCGGTTGAGGTGTGTCAAATGTTTTCTTAAGTATCTCTCCTGAAACTTTATCAAACAAACCAGGAGCATGCCATTTGGTTTGATCCTTTTCAGCTAATGCATATCCTTTACCTTTAACGGTAAGCACATGTAATAATTTAGGTCCAGGTATGTGTTGTAAGTCTTTCATCACTTCCACCAAATGGTGGACATCATGCCCATCAACTGGGCCAAAATATCTAAAGTTTAAACTTTCAAATAAGTTGCTGTGTTTAAGTAATAAGTTTTTTAAACTGTTTTCAATTTTACTGGCATATTGTTGGGCTTTAGGGCTCACTTTATTAAGTTTGCCTAGTACTTTCCAAATCTCATCTCTGAGTTTATTATAAGTTCCACTAGTAGTAATATCAGTTAAATAATCTTTAAGAGCACCTACGTTAGGATCTATGCTCATACAATTGTCGTTTAACACCACTAACAAATTAGCATTTTCGCTACCAGCGTGGTTTAAACCTTCAAAGGCCATCCCAGCTGTCATAGAACCATCACCTATTACTGCTATATGTTGTCTGTCAAACTCACCTTTAAGTTTGCTTGCTACTGCCATTCCCAATGCAGCTGATATAGAAGTGGATGAATGGCCAACACCAAAAGTATCATATTCACTTTCGCTTCGTTTAGGAAATCCAGAGATACCTCCATGTATACGGTTGGTATGAAATACATCTCTTCTGCCAGTTAATATTTTATGGCCATAAGCTTGATGACCCACATCCCAAACCAATTGGTCATATGGAGTATTGTATGCATAATGAAGAGCAACTGTAAGTTCTACGACACCTAAACTAGCACCAAAATGCCCGCCGTATACTGAAACATTGTCTATTATAAACTGACGTAAATCTTTAGCAACATTTACTAATTCTTGCTCTTTAAATTTTCTTAAATCAGCAGGAGAATTTATTTTAGCTAAATATTTACCAGGATCAATTTCGTATTTGTTCATGTATTTATGTTTGAAAGTTAAACAATAATACTATACGAATGTTTTCAAGAATTATTGTTTTGGGTTGCAAAATTATAAAACTAATAAGAAAAGAGACTATTTGTTTTTCTTCTTTTCACGTTTTTCTGCTTGTTTCTCTTTGGTAGTTTTTACAGGAGCTTTTTTTACCTCTTTTTGAACATTTTTTCCTTTTGCCATGATTGTAGTTTGTAATATGCAATAATAGAGGTAAATAGTTGTCTTTTAAAATAATTTTACTATGCATAATATTGATGTATTGAATTTAATTAAAACCTCAGGTTAAAAATTCATCTCTTGTTCATCAAAAATCATAAGTACATTTGCCCGATTTTAATATGAGCGTAATAGATAGAAATATATTGATAGAAGCCTACGAACTAATGTGTTGTGTAGGATATATGGCTGAAACCTATGATAACAATAGAAATATTTGTAAATATGTACACAGCACTAGTAGAGGACACGAAGCAATTCAATTAGCAGTTGGATTTCTTCTTGAAAATTATGACTATATATGTCCATACTACAGAGATGAGAGTATTTTATTAGGTATTGGCTTAAGTCCATATGAGCTCATGTTGCAATTGTTGGCTAAAGCAGATGACCCTTTCAGTGGAGGACGTTCATATTATTCACACCCATCATTAAAAAGAAAAGGTTTCCCAACCATTCCGCATCAAAGCAGTGCAACGGGAATGCAAGCTATTCCTGCAACTGGTATTGCACATGGTATTTCTTATAAAGAATCAGCTGGACTCAACAACCCTGATGAATTTCCTATTTCAGTATGCTCACTTGGCGATGGGTCTGTTACCGAAGGCGAAGTATCTGAAGCCATGCAGATGGCAGTGTTAAAAAATTTACCTGTTATATTTTTAGTACAAGATAATAATTGGGGTATATCAGCTACTGGCGATGAAATGCGTGCGATGGATGCCTACCAGTTTGCTGAAGGATTTAAGGGTTTGAAAAGAGTGAGAGTTGATGGAAGTGATTTTGAAGAAAGTTATACAGCAGTGAAGAAAGCTTTTGAATGGGTAAGAGAGAAAAGAAAACCGATGCTCATTCATGCCAAAGTTCCATTACTTGGGCATCATACATCAGGTGTTAGAAAAGAATGGTATAGAGGGGAAGAAGATTTAGCCCATCATTATAAAGATGACCCAAGACCTAAATTAAGGAATAGATTGTCAGAATTGGGTATTAGTGAAGCCGAGATATTTGAAATTGAAGAAGTAGCTAAAAGCAGAGTAGCCAATCATTTTCAGATGGCTGTTGAAGCAGCGGAGCCAAAAGCGGCAGAGGTGATGAGCCATGTTTTGGCAGAAACAACTATTACCAAAGAAGTAGGCAATAGAACTCCAAAAAGAGAAGAAACCACTTTAATGGTTGATGCAGCCTTACATGCAGTAGATGAGTTGATGCAGAAACATCCTGAATGTTTATTTTATGGTCAAGATGTGGGTGCTAGACTAGGAGGTGTGTTTAGAGAAGCAGCTACATTAGCTAAAAAATATGGCGACCATAGGGTATTTAATACACCCATTCAAGAAGCCTATATAGTAGGAAGCACAGCAGGTATGAGTTGTGTTGGATTAAAACCTATTGTAGAAATTCAGTTTGCTGACTATCATTGGACTGGTTTAAATCAATTGGTGACAGAGTTGTCAAAATCTTGTTATTTAACCATGGGTAAATTTCCTGTGAGTTCAATTATCAGAATTCCTATAGGAGCATATGGTGGTGGAGGTCCATATCATTCAGGGAGTATAGAGTCAACGTTGTTAAATGTTAGAGGAATAAAAGTTTGTTATCCGTCAAATGCAGCTGATATGAAAGGTTTAATGAAATCAGCTTATTATGATCCAAACCCAGTGGTGATGCTCGAACACAAAGGTTTATATTGGAGCAAGAATCCAGGAACTGAAGATGCAAAATGTATAGAACCCGACGAAGAATATATATTGCCAATGGGTAAAGCAAATATAGTTTTGAGAGCAGGAGATGATGAAATAGAAAATGGCGAAAGTATTGGAATTATAACATATGGAATGGGTGTGTATTGGGCTAAATCAGCTGCTAAAAACTTTGAAGACCAAGTAGAAATTTTAGATTTAAGAACTTTATATCCATTAGATGAAGAAGCTGTAGACAAATTGGTTGAACGACATGGTAAATGCATTATTTTGACTGAAGAACCGCTTCTAAATAGTTTTGCTGAAAGTTTAGCAGGTAGAGTCAGTTCAAGGAATTATACAAAACTTGATGCTCCAGTAAAAATAATAGGTTCTTTAAATCTACCTGCAGTGCCTATTAATTTAATTTCAGAAAAAGAGATGTTCCCCAACCCTGAAAAAGTTTCAGATGCAATAAATGAACTTTTAAATTGGTAGAATTTTTAATTATATGCAACTAAATAAAAATTCATGTCGTTGAGTGATTTAAACTAAAACTACACGAAAAAATAATTCAAAAGTTACAACTTATTCAAAAATTCGCTTTATTTGTGGCCGAAATTAGGTTTGAACTGTTTGGAAACTGCTTACAACGTTGATTTTCAATATTTAAACCAAAACACAAAAAAATAGAATTATTACTAACCAAACGTAAGAATGAAAAGAATTTACTTATTTACCATGTTTTGTTTAATGGCAGCAATGGTTTCAGCTCAATCTCAATTCGGAGAAATTCGTGGAGAGGTGAAAGACAAAGCTACTGGAAAACCTTTAGAAGATGCTTCTGTAGCATTAGAACTAAATGGAGTAGTAAAAGCAACAACGACTACCAATGAAAAAGGTAGCTTTAGTTTTAAAACACTTTCACCAGGAGAGTATACCATTAAATTGGTTTTGTTTGGATATGAGAAAATTCAATTAGAAGATGTAACTATCTCAGTTGACCAAATCACCTATGTAAAATTAGAGCCAAGCTCTACATCAAACGAACTCAAAACATTTACCAAAAAAGGATATAAGGTACCTATTATAAATCCAGACGGTGTAAATGGTAGAACTACAACCAGCAAAGAACTTACAAATATTCCTACACGAAATATCAATGGAATTGTTGGTCAAAGTGCCAACGTAAACTCAATTGGTGGAGGTAATCCAAACTTTAGTGGAGCACGTTCTTCAGGTACAGCTTATTATATAGACGGAGTTAGGGTAATTGGTAGTTTTAACGTGCCACGTTCTGCTATTGACCAAGTTCAAGTAGTAGTTGGAGGTACACCAGCACAATACGGTGACTTTGTTGGAGGAGTAATTAATATCACAACTAAAGGTCCTTCACGTAAACATCAAGGTGGATTTGAAGCCATTTCATCAAGTATGTTTAATCCTTATCACTTCAATCAATTTGAGTATTCATTACAAGGGCCAATAAAAGTAATAAACAAAAAAAGTAAAGCAGAAAGAGTGCTACTTGGATATTCTACCAGTGGTAATGTAGCATATCAAAAAGA
Organism: Bacteroidota bacterium; assembly: GCA_947460345.1. Lineage (GTDB taxonomy): Bacteria > Bacteroidota > Bacteroidia > UKL13-3 > UKL13-3 > CANHGM01. The sequence goes on from CANHGM010000025.1 coordinate 19,066, forward strand.
TCAAGCTCCTTTATACGGAGGTTCATATTATTTAAAACCAGAAGTTTTAGCTAGCTTAGAACAAAATCCATTACGTCCTTCTCCTACAGGTACTGGATTTGTAAACAGTGCTGAATTTATAACCAAAGATGACATGGTTAAATATAAAGCCAATAAAAACGACCCATTGTTAGATGTAAATTTAACAGGTAATATCAATTATCAACCAACAAAAAATATCAATATAGTATTAGGTGGAACCTTAAATTATAGAGATGTTATTGGATATAATTTTGGAAATACTTTATTCAATTATTCTAGTAATGCACATTCTGTAAGTAACACATTAAGAGGATGGGTAAGATTTACTCATACTTTAAAGAAAGACGAAAGAAAAGCTAAAGATAAAGAAATCAAATCTAATGTTTCAAGTGCTTATTACACCATTCGTTTTGACTACACTCAAACAAATTCATTGACTGAAGATGCTAGATATAAATCAGATATTTTTAGTTATGGTTACTTAGGAAACTTTACAACATATAGAGCACCAGCTTATCGTGTTGTAAACACAGGTCTTTATGGCCAACCTAGAAAATTCACTTACGTTGATAAAATCACTGGTCAAACTAAAACTATTGAACTATCACAATTTGTTGAGCAAACAGGTATGTCTGATACTTTACTTACTTTTGAAAGAGGTGGTAAAAACCCAATAAGAGAAAATTATACTCAGTATATATACGATTACTATAAAAATAAAAACCAAACAATTAGTAGTGGCGATGAATTGCGTTTCTACACAGGATTGTTAAACGGTGATGCTCCACAATCAGTATATTCTATGTGGAATAATGTTGGAGCTCCAGGAGCAGGATATGGAAAAAGCCAAGTTGAGCAATATACATTATTTGCTATGAGTGAAATTACATTACGTAGCAAAAAAGATCCAGACAAAAAACATGACTTGTCATTTGGTTTACAATATGAACAACGTATACAAAGAGGTTATTCAGTTGCTTCAACGGGTATTTGGAGTTTGATGCGTCAATTAGCTGTAAAAGACCGTCCAGTTAGAGATTTAAGCAATCCTGTTTTGGTTTTTGATGACGCTGGAAATTTCTTAGATACAATAAAATATAATTTAACAGTAGACCCTAACACAGAAGGTTCTTTTGTGAAAAACATGAGAAAACACTTAATGGAATCAGGAGCTAAAGATGCTAATGGTAATCCTATTACACAAAATTCTTATATAGATGTTGACATGTATACCCCTGATAACTATAAGTTAAAATACTTTAGTCCAGATGAGTTGTTAAATAATGGTAGCAAATTCGTTGACTATTTTGGATATGATGTATATGGAAACAGATTGAAAGGAAAGCCTGCAATTAATGACTTTTTTGATTCAACTAAAAGAACAATTGGGGCTTTCCAACCAATATATACTGCATTCTTTATTCAAGATAAATTTGCGTTCAAAGACTTAATTTTTAGAATAGGGGTTCGTATTGATAGATATGATGCAAATACTTTTGTATTAAAAGATCCTTATTCATTATATCCTGTTAAAACAGTTAGAGAAGTAAGATCAGAAAGTTCTCCAATTTCTCAACAATTAAACAGTTCAGTATCTGATGATGCTGTTGTATATGTAAACGATGTAGAATCACCAACCAGTATCGTGGGATATAGAGAAACCAATACAAACAATGGAGTAACCAGGTGGTTTGATAAAAATGGTTCTTCAATCAATGATCCTCAATTAATTGCAAACGCTACATCAACAGGACAAATTGCCCCTTATTTAGTGAATAGAGCTAAAAGCGATAGAAAAATAACTTCTAACTCATTTGCCGATTATAAACCTAAATTTTATATCAACCCACGTATTTGGTTTAAATTCCCTATATCAACTACTGCTCAGTTTTTTGCTAACTATGATGTACTAAGTCAAAGACCTGATGCAGGAAATATTACTACTATAGACGATTATTATTTCTTAATTGCAAATGCAACTGATGTGATTAATAACCCTGCACTTAAACCACAACGTACAACAAGTTACGAATTGGGTTTCAAACAACAAATTGGAGACAATTCAGGTTTAAGTTTAATAGCTACTTATCGCGAAATGAGAGATATGGTTCAAATCTTTAGATACAGCCAAGCATATCCATTAAACTACACAACTTTTGGAAACATTGACTTTGGAACTGTAAAAGGTTTCCGTGTTGAATATGAATTAAGAGATGCAGGTACAAAAGGTAATATGAACATGAGTGCAAACTACTCTTTATTATTTGCTGACGGTACAGGTTCAAATGCTGGATCTCAACAATCATTAATTAATGCAGGACAACCTAATTTACGTACATTGTTTCCATTAGACTTTGATATCAGACATACCATCAAAGGGAATTTTGATTTCCACTTTAAAGACAATGACGGACCTATATATAAAGGTAAATATTGGTTGCAAAACGCTGGTATGAATGTAATAGTTCAAGCATTCTCAGGTACACCATACACTGCAAACTCTCAACCTATAAATGAAGCACAAGGAGGTGTTGTTCAACGTTCTCAAGTAAGAGGTTCTATTAATGGTTCTCGTAAACCATGGATATATAATGGAGACATTACATTTGATAAAACATGGAATTTAAATACAGGTAAAAAAGAACAAAGAGAAGGAAAAAGAGTGATGAATTTAAATGCATATATTTGGATTTCAAATGTATTAAATACAAAAAATGTAACTGGAGTTTATAGATATACTGGCTCAGCAACAGATGATGGGTACTTAGCTTCAGCACAAGGTCAACAAGCAGTTCAAAGAGCTTTAAGTTCACAATCTTTTATTGATTTATATTCAACTAGAGTTCAAAATCCAGGATTGTTTTTGCAACCACGTTTAATACGTTTAGGTTTCAGATTTAATTTCTAATTATAAAAATATTACCAAGATGAAAAAGATGAATACATTAAGTAAACTGTGGGTAGTATGCATATTTGTTGCATATACAACTATACAGACGGTAGTTGCCCGTGAAATTATAGGCACACCACCTAAAGGGAACGGAAATATTAACACATCTAACAGCCGCATGCAAACTATGGCTGCTGGTTGTAAGCAACCTACAGCACAAGTAGATTTAGATATAAACAATGTCAGAACTACCATTATGAATGGTGGTGATATGTGGTGGAATTTAGTGAGTGCAAAATATGAAATTCCGAAAGTAACAGACCCTAATGGTGTGAGAAAGCACTCAATTTTTGCTGGTTCTTTATGGATTGGAGGAGTAGATGCAGGAAAAAACTTAAAATTAGCAGCAATGACTTATCGTCAAAGTGGTGTTGATTTTTATGCAGGTCCTTTAGATACTTCAACTACACCAAATCCTATAATTGACCCACAACGATGTGATTATTACGATAAAATATATAAAGTTTCTAGAGAAGAAATAGACGCATTCATTCAATTTGGAAGTGCTAAAATTACAAAAGCTATTTTAGAATGGCCTGGAAATGGGTCTAGAGCTTTTGGAGAATCTCAATACTTAGCCCCGTTTGTAGATGTTGATAATGATGGACAATACTCACCTCTTAATGGAGATTACCCAGATATTCCGGGTGACCAAGCTTTATGGTTTGTGTATAATGATAGAGGAAATATACACACTGAAACTCAAGGTGTGCCTATTGGTTTAGAATTGAGAACAACTGCTTTTGCATTTGCTACCAATGATGAAATTAATAATATGACCTTCTATACCACTCAAGTTATTAATAGAGGTGAACCTGTAGAGCAAGTTTATTTTGGCCAATGGATTGATCCAGATTTAGGAAACTATTCTGATGACTACGTTGGTTGTGATACTACACGTCAACTTGGATATTGCTATAATGCTGATGATGATGATGAAGGAATATTAGGTTATGGTAAAAATCCTCCTACAGTAGGATTAGACTTTTTTAAAGGTCCAATTGGCGATTCAGGTTTAGAATTAGGCATGTCTTATTTTGTTTATTATAATAATGACTTCACCAATATTGGTAATCCATTCAGACCAGCTCATTTTTATAATTTCTTAAAAGGATTATGGCATGATGGAAGTCCAATGACATTTGGTGGAAATGGCACCGGTGGATCTATTGCTACTAAATATATGTTCTCAGGAGACCCGGTTGCAAATACAGGTTGGACAGAAAAAACAGCTGGAAATCAAAAAGGAGATAGAAGATTTATTCAAAGTTCTGGACCATTCACATTAAAAACAGGAGCTGTAAATGAAGTAACTGTTGGGTCTGTTTGGGCTAGAAGTTCTGCCGGTGGTGCAACAGGTTCTTTAAACTTATTAAGATTAGCTGACGATAAAGCTCAAACATTGTTTAATAATAAATTCAAAATATTTGACGGTCCTGCAGCTCCAGATTTAGCTTTAAAAGAATTAGACAATCAAATAATTATTACTTTAGAAAACACTCTTGAAATTGAAGGATATAATAAAAAAATTAGAAATCCTTTGAATGGCGTTACTCCAGATTCATTCAATTACAAATTCCAAGGATATATGGTTTACCAATTAAAAGATGGCGGTGTATCAAATGGTGAATTAGATAATACTGAAAGAGCCAGATTGGTTGCACAATTTGATTTGAAAGATAACACCATTCAATTAGTAAATAAAGTATACGACCCAGTGGTAAGTCAGTATGTTCCTGTTTCTAAAGTAATAGGAAACAACGAAGGCATCAAACATACATTTACTGTTAAAGAAGACTTATTTGCAGCTGGAGATAAGAAGTTAGTAAATTATAAATCATACTACTATTTAATACTTTCATATTCAAATGTAGTAAATGACCCTGTTTCTTCAAATCCAGATCAATTTTTAGCAGGACGTAAAAATGTTAAAATATATTCAGCAATTCCACATAAATCAAAAATGAACCTTGGTGGGTCTGATATTAATTCAGACTATGGTTCAGGTCCAAAAATCACTCAGATAGAAGGTATGGGAAATGGAGGAAATAATTTAGAATTAAGCAAATCTAGTTTGACTTTATTGATGGGAAAACCTGGAGAAAAACCAACTATTAATAAACTTTCTACTGTAGAATATGATAATGCTAATGGACCAGTTTCAATAAAAGTAGTTGATCCAATGAAAGTAGGTAGCTATGAATTTGAATTAAAGATTATAGAAGATACAATAAGAAGTGCTAGAAATCTTAAAAAGACACGAGATTTTTTAAATGATACTTTTACAACTTGGATTTTAACTAATAAAACTACAGGTGAAGTGATTAAATCTGATACTACTATTTTGACTGCTAATGAACAGTTAATTTCTAAATGGGGTATTTCTGTTACTATTAATCAATCTAATATACCAGGAACTAATACTGACGAATTTGACAAAACAAATGGTTTTTTAACTTCTTCTATAACCTTTGAGAATAATAGCAAACAATGGCTTGCGGGTTTACCTGATATCGATGGTCATCCTTATTATAATTGGATAAGATCAGGAAATACCGGCAAACAAGATGGTTTTGGTGGCCGTACCAATGATCCATATTTATATTCATATGATTATGCTAGAAATACTGCTAGCGGATTAGAATCGTGGGATCCATTTGAAAATTATGAAAAAATATGTAACAGAACATGGGGACCATATAAATTAGTGTCAAGAGCAGTTAGGAAAGCTGACGCCAATGGAAATGGAACCAATTCAGTTACCTACGGACCAGGATGGGGAGGTTTTTATAAAGGAGCATTCCCAACGTCATCAATCAATGGTAATAATGAAAATAGAATTGAAGAACTTGCAAGTGTAAATATAGTTCTTACTCCAGATAAGAGTAAATGGACAAGATGTGTGGTTCTTGAAATGTGTGAAGATTCGATGCTAAGTGAAGGCAATAGAAATAAGTTTTTTATCAGAAAACATGCTTCATGGACTGGCGAATTTGATGCAAATGGAAAACCAATTTATGATGCAAATGATCAAGGTAGAAGTTGGTTCCCAGGATATGCAATTAATGTAGAAACAGGTGAAAGATTAAATATCATGTTTGGAGAAGATTCATGGTTAAAAAGCGAAAATGGAGATGATATGATTTGGAATCCAACCAGTAATGTAGAAGACAATAGAGGACCATTGTTTGGTGGTAAACATCATATATTTGTGTGTGGCTCAACTACAATACCTGCTACAGGTAGTGGTAATGCTTCTGTTACATTTGCCGGAACAATATATGACGAAGGGAATTTATATAAGTCTATTCTAGACAATATTGCAAAAACGGCAAGTTCTCCTTCAGCTTCTTCTGAAATGCTTAAGATTACTTCTCAAATCCAATGGGTTATGATGCCATTTTTAGCGCAAAATTTCAAGTTAGATCCTAAAACAATTGTACCTGCTGATGGAGAGGTTACTTATAGAATTAGATTGACTAAACCATATGCCAGATTTAATTATCTACGTCAAAGTATTGGTTTCCCTAGATATACTTTTAAAACGGATGAAATAGCTAGAGTTGCTTCTACTGAAACTGGCAAAAAAGGATTACTTGAATTAACTAATATAGTTCCAAATCCATATTATGCATCTTCTGGATATGAAAGTAATCAATTAGACACTCGTGTTAAATTAATTAATTTGCCACCTAAATGTATAATTTCAATATATACATTAAACGGTAACTTAGTAAGAAGAATTAAGAAAGATGATCCGGCTACTTGGCTAGATTGGGATATGAAAAATTCGGCACAAGTTCCAATTTCAAGTGGTATTTATTTGATACATATAGATGCTGGTGAGCTTGGTGAGCGTACGCTTAAATGGGTTGGAATTATGAGGCCAATAGATTTAGATACTTTCTAATTTTTAAAACAAATTACAAAATGAAAAAAACTTTAAAAATATTTATATTTGGGGCATTATTAGTAGGTTCTAGTCAATCATATGCTGGAAATCCTGATAGAACAGGAACATCAGGTGCCGCACAACTTCAAATAAATCCTTGGGCTAGAAGTTCAGGATGGGGGGGGGCTAATGTCTCTGGAGTACAAGGTATTGAAGCTTCCTATTTGAATATTGCAGGATTAGCCTTTACAAAGAAAACGGAATTGTTATTTAACCACACCAATTTATTTCAAGGTACTGGACAATCATTTAATACACTTGGGTTTTCTCAAGCAGTCGGTAAAAAAAGCAATGGTGGTGTTATGGGAGTGTATATTAACAATTACTCATCAGGAGATATTGAACGTACAACTTACTCGCAACCAGAAGGTGGCTTGGGAACTTTTAATTATCAAACATTAGATTTAGGAGTTTCATACGCTAAAAGTTTTTCTAAAAGTATATTTGGAGGAATGAATTGCAAAGTAGTTTCTATGGGGATGAGTGATTCAAGAGCTTCAGGATTTGCATTAGACGCAGGAATTCAATACCGTACTTCCTCTAATAAAAAAACGGAGAGAATTAAAGGTCAAGATGTAAAATTCGGAATTTCAATAAAAAATATTGGACCTGATTTGTCATACAGAGGTGATGGTTTATCGCTTCGTGGTACCTCTGACGATAAAACGTATAGCCAAACATTAGAACAAAGATCTGCAGGTTTTAATTTGCCTTCTATGGTAAATATTGGTGCTTCATATGATTTTAGATTAGATGGAAAAAATGCTGAAACATATTATCATAGACTTACCCTAGCTTCAAATTTTACTTCAAATTCTTTTAACTATGACCAAACATCTATAGGTTTAGAATATGCATATAAAAGCTTTTTGATGGTGAGAGCAGGATACCAATATGAAAAAAATATAGGAACAACTTTATCTACATCAGCATTTAATGGCTATTCAACTGGAATTACTTTAGAGTTGCCTTTTTCAAAAAATAAATCTACCTTTGCCATGGATTATTCGTATAGGTTAACTCAAGTATGGGGAGGTGTACATACATTAGGAGTGCGAATTAATTTAGGAGCATCAGTAACGGATGAAGATTAATTAAAAAAACTAAAATATAATACCTCAAACGTTTCGACCATCAAAGTCGAAACGTTTGTGTTTTTATACAACATCAACAAAATATAATTTGATATGGCATTACAATATTTTTCCAAAGAAGGATTAGAAAATCTTAAAAATGAATTACATCAACTAAAGACTGTTGAACGTCCAAAGATTTCACAACAAATTGCTGAAGCAAGAGATAAAGGAGATTTGTCTGAAAACGCAGAGTACGATGCAGCTAAAGAAGCACAAGGGCTTCTTGAACATAAAATATCTCAGATGCAACAAATACTTGGCAACGCAAGGGTAATAGATGAGAGCCAAATGGATATAAGCAAAGTAATGGTTTTGAACAAAGTAAAAGTTAAAAACCATAAAACAAATGCAGTTGTTAATTACCAATTAGTTTCAGAAAAAGAAGCTGACTTAAAAACAGGTAAAATTTCAGTAAAGTCGCCAATAGGCATTGCATTACTTGGGAAAGTAGTGGGTGAAAAAGTAGATGTAACTGTACCAGCCGGAGTTATAACTCTAGAGATACTCGAAATATCTATCTAATAATGAGTACTATTTTCTCAAAGATTATTTCTGGTGATATTACTTGTATCAAAATTGCTGAAGACGAAAATTATTTAGCTTTTTTAGATATAAATCCACTTGTAATGGGGCACACCTTGGTAATTCCAAAAGTAGAAGAGCCATATATATTTAACCTGTCAGATGAACAGCTATCAGGATTAATATTGTTTGCTAAAAAAATAGCTCCAGCTATAGAGCAAGCAGTTCCATGTAAAAGAATTGGAATAGCTGTAATTGGTCTAGAAGTTCCGCATACTCATATACATTTAGTGCCTTTAAACCATGTAGGAGATATTAACTTTGAAAAACCTAAAATGAACCCAAGTATGGATATGTTGCAACAAATGTGTAACAACATAAAACAACATATATAATGCTCCCAATATTAGAATTAAAATCAGGTAGAGAGCGAAGTCTTAACAACAAACATCCTTGGATTTTTTCAGGTGCAGTTAAAAATTTATTGACTATAGAAACTGGAACAATAATCAAAGTTGTAGATAATAAAAAGACACCCATAGCATATGGTTTTTATGATAAGCAAAGCCAGATTGTATGTAAAATATTTTTGTTTTCGAATCAAGAATTGTTGATAGAATATTTTGACGAACAGTTTTGGTTTCACAAAATACAAAAAGCATTTATGCTAAGGAGAGAACTAGTATTAAATGAGAATACCAATTGTTGTAGATTGTTACATGCAGAAGGTGATGAAATGCCAGGGGTCATAGCAGACATATATAACAATGCAGTGGTTTTGCAAATATTGCATAAAGGGTCTGAGTTTATACTAGATCATATAGTCGCATCGTTGAATAAATTAGGTTTTGAATATATATATATTAAAAGCAAAGAGAGTTCAAAACATATAGAATATATATCTGTTGCTTCAGGTTGGATAAATAAGGCTTTGCCTCAACCTATAGAAGTAATTGAAAATGGTTGTAAATTTAATGTGAATGTAGAGTCAGGTCAAAAAACAGGTTTTTTTCTAGACCAGCGTGACAACAGACTTTTAGTTAAAACTATGTCTAAAGGTAAAACTGTTTTGAATGCCTTTTCTTATACTGCTGGCTTTAGTGTATATGCTGCGAAAGGAGAAGCAAAACATGTAGTTTCAGTTGATATTTCAAAGGACGCAATAGAGGCTGCTAATATCAATATGCAATTAAACAATGTTGATCATATGCATGTGTCAAAAGCTGAAGATTGTTTTAAATATCTAAAAGATATGGAAGATAATTATTATGATTTAATTATATTAGATCCACCTGCTTTTGCAAAATCAGCTAAGATGGTAAACAATGCTGCAAGAGGATATAAGGAAATTAACTTAATGGCATTGAAAAAAATAAAAGAAGGTGGAATTTTATTCACTTATTCATGTTCTAAAAATATAGACAGAGATTTGTTTAGAAAAATAGTCTTTGGAGCAGCAGCTGATAGTGGAAGAACAGTTCAAATAATATATCAACTTACACAGCCATCAGATCACCCAATAAGTATATATCATCCTGAAGGCGAATATTTAAAAGGGTTGGTTTTAAAGGTGACTTAATATAAGTCATAGATTGATTATAAATAGTAAAAATACCATACTAATGGTATTAGATTTCAACTAAAATAATTGAAATTTCCAACACAACACCTGACAATAATATGAAACGTTACTTTTACATTTAACAATTGCAACACTATCAGTTCTTAAAGTAAATGCACAGTCGGTTACATAAAAACAACACTTGACGACCCCTATGATATTAAAGCATTGCAAGTACATTTAGTTCCATTTTATATGGATATGTGCAGAGCTAATTTAATAGATATGGGTTGGGAGCTTTGGTCTACTTGCGATATTAAGAAAAGATTTAGATTGATGACCAGTTTTAGACATTCATATTTTAGTATGAACACTCCTACAGCAATTAGTTATACTTTGGCGTCATTTTCAGGAGTACAAACACAAAAATCTATTGGTAAGTCATGGAAATTTGAAGCCATTGGTCAGTTTAATTTTGCTGATTACACCAAAAATAGAAGTGTAAAAATTATTTTAGAACAATACACTTCAGGGTATGGTAGCTACAGAACTACGCACACTAAATATATCATGGTTCCAGGTACTGTAAGAAAGTCATTTGGAGTAAGAGGCGGATTTTATAATTTATTTAGCCCAATTAATATTGGAGAGACCAAGGCTGAAAATGGAAGAAAAGCTTTTTATGGTAATAGAAGCACTGGCACATCAGATTCATTGCTGTTTGGAGCAAATACAAATTCAGGTAGTGGTGTAATAAGTCAAAGTGGTGGATATACATCCATGAACTCATTAGTTTTAGCAGCAGGTTTAGATATGAGAACCGTAACAAACCTAGTTGTTAATACTGATTCATACGGAACACGTTCTAACAGATTGTCGTCAAATATATATATAGATGTTCTTTTAGCAGTTTTCAATAATTATAAAACTATGTATGTATCAAATTATAATGACAGCAGTGCATTTGATATAAAGCCATATGGCAAAAGACCTATAGGTTGGGGATTTGGATGGCAGTTCGCTAACCCTCAACATGCTTGGATGAGTATGAAGATGGAATTTGGTAAAAGACCTGAATGGAAAAGCAATGGATTTAGTGGAGCTTTCTTCGATTTTAACTTTGGTATCAACATACCATTCCATATTAAAAAGTTAGAAAACTAAAATAATATTGAATTTCTAAAAAGTAACTATAGACAACTATTGTAACTTTTTTTATGTCATATATTGCAGGTGTAAATCAATAAATTAATTTTACAAAAACTTAAAACAAACAAACTATGAAAAAACTTTACTTAATTCTAAGCTTCATTCTTATGTTTATTCTTAATACATCAAAAACAAATGCATCTAATATGATGGGTGCTGATATTGAGTATACATGTATAGGCGTGGATTCATTTAAAATAATTGTAAAAATATATAAAGACTGCAAAGGTGCTAGTGTAACTCCATTAAGTATTTCCATTAATCCTCTTTCATTTGGGTGCAGTTGGGGCATATCAGGTGCCATCATGCAGCAATTGAGTTGCGAGGACGTAACCCCAGTTTGTTCAACTTCTTGTTCTAAATGTGATAAAAATAGTTGCAATACCAACGGGTATCCTAATGGCAATAATTGTGTATTTCAATTTGGAATAGAGAAAATCACTTTTTCATACTTATTGGTCTTTCCTAGCAATATAAATTTGAAATGTTGTAAGTTTAGAATTTCCTTTGAGCAATGCTGCCGTAATGGTCAAATCACTACTTGTTGTGCTGGTGGGAATTTATATTCATATGCTGAGTTAAATAGATGCATAGCACCTTGTAATTCTTCACCTAAATTTATCAAAGACCCTGATGCCATTATATGTGCAGGGAAGTGTGTTTGCTTAAATAATGGTGCAATTGACACTACAGATTTTGACTCTATGTCATATAGTCTAGAACCTCCTTTAATTGCTCATGGTTCAAATGTATCATATAATGGAACATATTCATATTTAAATCCATTATCATACAAAGGTTTCCCAAAAAACAAACCCAATCCTCAACAAAAATGTAGTGGATTTTTGATAGATTCTACAGATGGGAGTATCTGTTTTACACCTACAATTCAACAAGTTTCAAATATGGCAGTTGCAGTTAAGGAATGGAGGAAAGATACCATTACAGGAAAAATGGTAAATATTGGTATGGTGAGGAGGGATTTTCAATTAATAGTTACTGCTAATTGTTCCAATGTGCCTCCAATTATTAGTGGACCATATTCACAAAAAGTATGTGTAGGCGATTCCGTTAAGTTTTCAAATATGAAAGTTACCGATAGCGATATATCAGGCGGGGTACAAAGAGATTCAGTAAAAATATCAATCTCCAATACTTTTTCGAACGCTGTGTTTACAAAGTATCAAAATGGGAAAAATGAAAATTGGAATTTAGATTGGTTAACTACTGCAGCTGATATTCCCAACGGAGTTCCTAAAACCTATTATTTTAATATTATTGCCGATGATAATAATTGCCCAGCTGTTGGACGAACCTTTCAACAATTTGCTATCACTGTTTCACCACAACCAACTGACACACATTCGTTAAGATTAAATACTTGTGGTAAACTTGCGATGAATGCTTTTCCAACATTTTCATATAAAGTAAAACCAACCTATACTTGGCAGGTACCTTACCCTGGTGGAAATATATACAATTCAAAAGATACTACGGTGCAAGTAAACCAAATTGGTTGGACTAAAGTACTACATACCATTACCAATAATAATTGCTCAAATTCTTATATTGATTCTATATATGTGAGTTCATTTCCATTAATTTCTTTACCATCAGATACCACTATTTGTAAAGGTGATTCTTTACATATAAAAGCTAGTTATTCGAATACATCAAACCAATTCAAAATTTATTGGAATAACGATACTGCTATAAAAGGAACTTTGTTGCCAATAAAAGTATTCAAAGACACCACTATAATGATAACGTTAGAAGATAGCAGTGGTTGTGTGGTAAATGATTATATAAATGTATATATAAGTAAATCCATCGCTTTAAATTTAGATCCGGATAAAGTTGCTTGCCAAGGTGATACCATCAATATCCTTGTAAAACAACCAATAGGTGCCTACTCATCGATAAAATGGTATGAAGCCAGTACAGGCAATTTAGTTGATACAGGAATGGTAATAAGAACAACTAAAACCAATAGTTATATAGCTATTAAAACGGATATATATGGATGTAAAGTTTATGATAGCATCAATACAAATATATATGACCCCAAAGTTTCTATTTCAGACACCACTATATGTGAAGGAGATTCTATTGTATATACAGCAGCAGGATTTGCTTCATACAATTGGAATAACCAATCAATAAAACCAGCATTTACAGTATTTAAATCAGGAAAATATTTTGTTACAGTGCAAGAAATACATGGCTGTTTTGCGAGCGATACCTTTAGTTTGAGCACCAATCCTAAGAATAATTTTAGTTTAGGGAATGATACTGTTGTGTGTAAAGGAGTGCCAGTGTTTTTTACCATACCTAAAATGGCAGGTGCCAAATACTATTATAACAATATATTATTTTCTGATACACATACGGTATATACGCCTGGTAATTATATAGTTTCATGTATTACATCAGCTGGTTGTGTATCACAAGATGCTATAAACATTACAAACCTTCCATCGCCTGATGCCTCATTTGTAATGATACCAAGTTCAACATGGAATAATTATTATTTTATATCGAATGACTCAAACTTAAAAAGCTATTTGTGGTTGTTTGGAGATAATACCAATTCAACTAAAAAGAACCCACAACACAGTTACAACTCAAGCGGGAACTATATTATATATGCAATAGTAACCGATAGTAATAATTGTACCTCAACTTTTACAGATACTTTAGTAGTAATAAATGGGATAAAATCAGCAGGAGGACGAATTCCAATATATATAGTACCCAATCCAGCATCAACCTCATTTAGTATCATGGGAATGGAGTATGGACAATATATACTTACTGATATTCAAGGCAGAATAGTATTGAATGGAACAGTACAGAGCAATCAAAGTATTGATATATCTCAAATACCAACAGGAGTATATATATTATTGCTAAACAATGAAGCGTTGAAAATCACAGGAAGAACTTTGTTAATAAAAGAGTAATAAAGCGTATATATAAATCAGGTTTTGGTTTAAATAAGAAACTAAAACCTGACACCAAGTGACATAATCATTTCGTAACAAGTGAGGTTTTGCGAGGCTTTGCCTTCGTATATTCTTAAATTTCTATACAAGGCATAAACTGCTTTGTTGCTATATTCAATATATATTCTTTTATAAAAGGTAACATTTAATGCTGCTTCAACTCCTGTATCAAACCCACCAAATTGAAAATGTGGTTTGTTGTTTTGACCCATTATTGTGTTTTCTACGTGTGGAACTACAAATCCTAAACCGCCTTTTAGATGGAGTTTTACATTGATGTTTTCTTTTTTGTCGGCATATATATTATATTTTCTAACTAAATTAAATAAAAAGAAATTGGCCCCATTATTTAATTGGTAAGACAGGTTATTTCTGCTTCTTGTAAATGTAGAATCAATAGTTCTTCCTTCGTAAACGCCTTTGATGCGAAGTTCCTGGTCAGGTATTTGGTGTGGTCAAAATTGAGCTCTACCGCCCAATTATTGTTTAGGTTATAACCCAATCTGTAATTGTATTGGGGTATAGTAAGTTCTTTATCAAAAATACCTGTTTCCCAGCCTGGTTTGTCTACACCTTTAGCTTGAACAAACATATAATTATTGTTTAATGATGGTTGGTTTATTTTGATATTATTGTTGGTATACCATTCTTTATTATATCCCCATGAGAAATATAATTTACCTTTGATTTTGCCAGCATATATATATGTAAACTGACAAATGAGTAACAGTATAAAAGTAGTTTTTTTCATTAAATATTAACTAATGCCTCCTAAGTATATCACTTGACCTGTTATAAAATCAGCATCATCACTTATTAAGAAGTCGAGTGTATGGGTGATGTCTTTAAGTTTACCATGGCGTTTGATGGTTTGCATGTTTACTACATTTTCTAACCATTGGTCAGGTATGCCTTTTATGAGTCCCATGTCCATAGGTGTAGGTCCAATTGCATTTACTGTTATATTAAAGGGTCCTAGTTCTTTAGCAGATGTTTTGGTTAGTGATTCGATAGCTGCTTTTGTAGCCGCATATACTGATTGAGTTTCTAAATGAAGAGCAGCTGAAATGCTTGTGAAATTGATGATTCTACCTCTTTTTTGTTTAATCATTTGTTTGGCTACTTCTCTTGATAGTATATAGGTACCAAAGAAATTAACTTCGGTTACTTTTTTCAAACTATCATAAGGCGTTGTAAGCATATGGTTCATGTTGGCCAATGCAGCATTGTTTATTAGCACATCAATAGTTTTATATATTTTTTTGATTTGTTTAATAGCAGAAACTATTTCAGATTCAATAGCTATATCACATACTAAATGAAAATAATTTGAATGCTCTATACTAGCTTTACTTCTAGCTAACCCAAC
Source organism: Bacteroidota bacterium (assembly GCA_947460345.1). GTDB lineage: Bacteria > Bacteroidota > Bacteroidia > UKL13-3 > UKL13-3 > CANHGM01. The sequence goes on from CANHGM010000025.1 coordinate 34,791, forward strand.
TACTTGGTAATTATTTGCTATGTAATATAATGCTAGTTCTTTGCCAATACCTTTGCTAGTGCCACTTATAACAATTGTTTTCAATTTCTTATATTTTAATTGTCTTTCGCACTGGTGTCAACCATAATAAAAAGTTCTTCGTTGTCTTTTTTCATGAAGTACTTTTCGCGGGCAAATTTTTCGAGAGTAGAAGTATTGGTAAAAAGTTCTTCTCTTTCACTTTTTGCTTTTTCTATTTCTTTTTCATAATAATCAGCTTCAGCTTTTAGTTTCATGTAGTCTTTTCTACGCTGATATTGGTCTATCATATTATTTTTATCAAACAATACAAGCCATACTATAAAAATAAGAGTAGCGTATACATATCTATTTTTAAGTAGTTTTAATAACTTCATGTAAAATGGATATGAATGGATATGAATTATCTGTTGTATTTAAAAGATTTGCCAGGGAAGTAAGCTACTTCGCCTAGTTCTTCTTCAATTCTTATTAATTGGTTGTATTTCGCAATCCTATCAGTACGGCTAGCACTACCTGTTTTTATTTGACCTGCATTGGTAGCAACAGCTAAGTCGGCAATAGTTGTATCTTCAGTTTCACCACTTCTATGGCTGATGATGCTAGTGTAGCTGTTTCTATTAGCTAAGTTTATAGCGTTTATAGTTTCAGTTAAAGAACCAATTTGATTTACTTTTATCAAAATAGAATTGGCAATACCTTCAGTAATTCCTCTTTGCAAACGTTTGGTATTCGTTACAAACAAATCATCACCTACTAATTGTACTTTTTTGCCAATAGCATCAGTTAAGAGTTTCCAACCGTCCCAGTCATTTTCATCTAAACCATCTTCAATTGAAACAATAGGGTATTTGTTTGTCCATTCTTTCCAGTAATCAACCATTTGAGATGAAGTCATGGTACGCTTATCCGATTTTTTGAAAGTATACAACCCAGTGGTTCTATCGTAAAACTCGCTAGTAGCAGCATCCATAGCAATATATATATCTACACCGGGTTTGTAGCCAGCAGCTTCAATAGCTTGTAGCACTGTTTCTATTGCTTCTTCATTGCTTTTGATATTAGGAGCAAATCCGCCTTCATCACCTACATTGGTGCTATAGCCTTTCTTTTTCAATACAGTTTTTAAATGATGAAAAACTTCAACACCCATTCTTAACGATTCAGAAAAAGTATCGGCATTGGTTGGCATAATCATAAACTCTTGAAAGTCGATGCTGTTATCAGCGTGGCTTCCGCCGTTTAGTATATTCATCATAGGTATAGGTAAAGTATTAGCATTTACACCACCTATATATCTGTATAATGAATCACCATTTTCCATGGCAGCTGCCTTTGCACAAGCCATCGAAACAGCTAGAATTGCATTGGCACCTAGAACAGATTTGTTATCAGTTCCATCAAGTTCTAATAATATTTTATCTATTAAGTTTTGCTCGTAAACCAAGCATCCTTTAAGTTCTTTTGAAATAATACTGTTTACATTTTCAACAGCTATGCTCACACCTTTACCAAGATAGTAACCGGCATCACCATCTCTTAGTTCAACTGCTTCGTGTTCGCCAGTGCTAGCACCACTAGGCACAGCCGCACGACCTATACTTCCGCTTTCAGTAATTACATCTACTTCTACAGTTGGGTTGCCTCTAGAGTCTAAAACTTGGCGACCAATAATTTCTGCTATTATACTCATAATATATAATTAATTTTGTTAAAATTCTATTCCATGTTCACCCACAAAGTCCATTCTGAGGCCAGATTGTTGAGATTTGAGTTTGCCATCAATATATACTTTTAGGGTGAGTTTACTTGTTTTTTTTACTTCGGCAGTAAGGGCATAGTTATACGAATCGTATTTTGGAATGCCAGAAATTTTTACTTCAAATACAAAAGGAAGCGGCACATCTTTTTGAGGAGTGTTGGCTATAATTTCGTCACCTCCTTGGCCAAAGTTTTTGATTAGTTGTACCGTGAGACTATATGCATAAGCCGTATCACTGGTAACTTCATATTTAAGTGTATGATACACAGCGTCACCTCTTTTTTTGCAACTACCCAAAGAGCAAAATATGCTAGCGGCAGCTACAATTAATATGATAAAGGTTAACTTTTGTTTGGGCATCATTTGTTTGCAGGGCAAATATAAGAATTAGATGTGATTGTCTGAAATTGATTTTTTTAGATTCATAGGTTTACCTATAGACCCAAATGTGAATATATTGATAAATATAGACATGAGCTCTCAACAAATGATTTTAATCATGTTTTGTATATAAGTTAGGTTGTAGCATTGCGGCTCAAATGAGCACCCTCTGGATTAATATTATTAGAAAGCCTTCTTGAAATAAAGTATAACTCTATATATGTATTTTGGCATATATATATACGCATTTTTTTTAATTCAACTTTATAAACTCAACTTCAATTATTTATGAAAACCATTATAGAACCTTTTAAAATAAAATCGGTAGAACCTATATATTTTACCACCCTTGAACAACGCAAAAAAATACTTTTTGATGCGTTTTATAACCCTTTTCTCATCAAAGCACAAGATGTAATAATTGATTTACTAACTGATAGTGGCACTAGTGCTATGAGTAGTGCACAGTGGGCAGGTATTATGCTTGGCGACGAATCCTATGCCGGCAGCAATAGTTTTTTTCATTTTGAGAAAACCATACAAGACATTACAGGTTTGCCAATAGTTATACCCACCCATCAAGGTAGGGCTTCAGAGAAGATATTATTTTCCGTTATTGGAGCTCTGGGAAAATATATAGTAAGCAATACATTGTTTGATACTACCCGAGCCAATATAGAAGCGAGTGGTGCCCAAGGCATAGATTTACTTTGTGCTGAAGGTAAAATTCCATCTACACCTGCACCCTTTAAGGGCAATATGGATGTAGATGCGTTTAGAAATTTTATCAAAGAAAAAGGAGCTGAAAATATACCTTTATGTATTGTTACTGTTACAAACAATTCAGGTGGTGGACAGCCAGTAAGTATGCAAAATATAAGAGAGGTAAGAGCTGTTTGTGATGAATATAAGATACCTATGTTTATTGATGCTTGTAGGTTTGCTGAGAATTGTTACTTTATAAAACTGAGAGAAAAAGAATTTGAGCATGTGCCTGTTCATGCTATAGTTGGAGAATTATTTTCCTATGCTGACGGTTGCACCATGAGTGCCAAGAAAGATGCTTTTGCTAATATTGGTGGGTTTATAGCTTTAAGAAATGAAGAGTTAGCCATGCAATGTAGAAATCTTTTGATAATCACTGAAGGTTTCCCAACATATGGAGGATTGGCAGGCAGAGATTTAGAAGCTATAGCCATAGGACTTAAAGAGGTAATGGATGAAAACTATTTACAATACAGAATCAGAACTACAGAATATTTAACTGAAAAGCTTGCAGCTGCAGGTGTTCCGGTGATGCAGCCTGCGGGTGGGCATGCGGTGTATCTTGATGCCAAAGCATTTTTAAACCATATACCTGTTACTCAATATCCAGGTCAAGCGTTGGTGGCAGCATTGTATTTAGCAGGTGGAATTAGAAGTTGTGAAATTGGTTCGTTAATGTTTGGTAAATATGATGAGAATGGCAACTTAGTTGAAGCCATGATGGAGTTAGTCAGACTAGCCATTCCGAGAAGGGTATATACTCAAAGTCATATAGATTATGTAGCTGAAGTCATTATAGAGGTATATAATAATAGACATCAAATAAAAGGACTAGAAGTTACTTATGAAGCACCGGCCTTGAGGCACTTTACAGCTAGACTTAAAGAAGTAGATTTTTTATTTCTTTACAATTAGATAAATATGAGTTTGCATAAACTTGATATTATATATGTTAATTTGCCACTACTAAAGATAAACAATATATATGAAGATTACAGAAATTTTGACAGCTGAGTTTTTAATCAATGAGTTTTTGTTTGTTCTGAAAGGAATGGAAAAAATAAAGTTGATGACACAAAAACAATGGGCAAAATTTAAAGATTTGAAATCTAAATATATAAACGCTAAGATTATGCTAGATGGTATGGAAACCAATGTTTTATTTAATACTTCCGAGAATCAAGTTTACTTTAAAATTGGTAAAGAATTAAGTAAAAAAATTGTAGAGAAAATAGATTTAACACAAAATCTTTATCTATAAATAATAAGTTTATAAATTATTATTTGGTTTTATATACCCCATCTTTTTTCATACATTCAATCAGTTTAGAGGTAAATCCATTTTTGAAAAAATCGGGAGGGGTTTTTGATTTTGGGGTGAAAAAATATAGAATTGCCTTTAACCAAGCTGAAATCATTGGGTACAACCAAAGGAAATCCGATTGATAAAAAATGGAATATCATCATTAATGCAGAAATAGAAACAGACCTATGATTAATCAAAGATATATAAGCGAATGGAGTCACCATGTTCCATGGAAAACAAATGAGCAGGTGGAGCAAGACCTTGTCATTTGCAGAGCATTGGTTGAAATATTCCTCTATAGCGGATATATTGTATAAATTGTTTTGGTAACTTTATTCAATTCTCTAAGTTTCTCACCATGGTAAATAAAATTTTAGACAACTCCTCCGCATCTGTATATAGTTTCTGATGAAGTTGTGGCGAGATTAAGTTTACTGAAATAAGGAAATCTATTATTGAAACACATTCAAAAAC
>CANHGM010000026.1 GCA_947460345.1 Bacteroidota bacterium
ACACAAAAATAATAAAAATAGGTTAAAAACCTACAACCTTGTAGGAACGGGTTACAAACCCGCTCTGTTTATAAATAAGCTATAGTTTGTTATTTAAATAATTTAACTGGCTTTACATCGGGCATTCACCTGTCCAAGTCCCGGTATTGTATTTACCAGCTTGGTCGTATGCCGCTACACTAAACCAAAGTCTGTAATAGCTTCCGCCATTTTTATCTTTAGCAAATTCAGCTGAAGGCAAACCATAAACTGCATCCCAAGTGATGGTTTTACCGCTGATAAGACCTTTGTATAGCCCAGCTGAAGGAGAACCTCTGTGCTCGCACATATATACCCTATTGCTAGGTTCACCGGGTATATTGCCAATAGCCAAGTCAGTCATGTAACCATTGGGCGAACCAAACCTATTCCAAATACCTCTTGGGCTACTGCTACTGTTATTGGTTGAAGAGCTACCGCCTCCAGCTGCTTTGGTTTTGAGTATTTCAAAATCATCCATGCTACTCTTTTTACAAGCAAATAGCATCACTGTGCACATAAAGCCAAATAATAAAATCTTTTTCATATTTATATAAATTTATATTTTTTTAAAATCCTAAAGCAATCCCAAAGTTACCTATATAACCACCCTTTATGGCAAAGTATTGATCGAAACCAAAGCCAATAGTACGTTTACTATACCCTTTTTGTTTGTTTCCAAATCCTATTTGAATATACTCAGCTAGATGCCAACCTACTGTAGTAAATCCAACGGTAGTAGCAGCTTTTTCAGCTATTCCTTGGTTATAATTTAGAAACGTACCACCTGAAAATTTAAATTCAGCCACTTTTAAATTATATACTATATATTGATTTAAGGTTACATAAAATTTCCTTAAAGTCATATACTCAGTAAATGAAGAGTTAGGGTTGGTTGGGTCGCTTCTCCATCCATAATCCATTCCACTAAAAAAACTAAAATCTATAGAGCCACCTTTATCTAAAACATTTAAATTTTTTGGTAGTTTCTTAGCGAAATTACTTTTTTGATATCCTATATGTATATATGGGCAACCGGAAGAACCATAGGTTGGGTCAACAAACTTAAAGCCTCCAACAGTTATATAAGTTCTTGAAGGTTTTGGATATATACGTGATGAATCTTTAGGTGAGCTTTCTGGTTTTTTATACGATGGATTTTTAAAAACTAACCCAGGCATATTCGTAGGTTTTTTTACTTCATTATTTGGAGTTTCATCTGCTTTAGTCACAGACAAATCAATTTGTATTTTCAATGAAAACATAGTTTTATTTGAGGCAGCATCCACCAAACTCCACATATATATTTTCTCTCCATCCTTTTTTAAGTAAGCTGCTTTTATTGGCTTATCTTTCACAATAATTAATTCTTCACCATTAACCAACTGATAGTTTTGGGCAGAGATTTCAGAATTTATTTTTAAGAAAAAACCTCTTTCAGTAAATGTATAAGTAAGTTCTTTAGGGGTTGCTAAAAATTCAAGCCTATTCGCATTTTTCTTATATTTCATTACTAAACCATCCACTTTGTCAAAAGCAAAACCTTTATTTGAAAGCGTATCATCTAAGTTGGCCAAATCAGTAAACAATAATTTTCTGACTTCAGAAAAAGATTGAAAATCTTGAGAGAAAACTGTATTAGAAAATATAATACAAAAAAGTATAGGTATAAATTTCATTTATATAGGATTTTGATTTAGTTGATCTAGATACAAAAGCCTCGCCTACAAGGAGGATGATATAAATGAATCAAGCAAACATAGTGATATAGTGTGACTTTGCAAAGAAATAATTTTAAATATATGAAGATTAGGTATTAATAAATTTATTCCAACTCTTTTCTTTTGAAGTTCGTCATTAACTTGCAACATAAATCAGATTTTCTCGTTCAAAGTATTTTAACATATATGAATTATTAACTATTTATGGCGACCCAAACTACTTTAAATATCATCGTTCTATCTAAGTATTTAATCAAAACAATGGGGATCCATTTGCTGAACCAACCTTAATTTACTCCAATATTACGGGTGGAATTGGTATTTTTTCAGCCTATATTCAAAAAAGGAACTTGGTGAAATTGTAACAATAAATTGAACTTTTTGACATTAATTTGCATCACTAATTAATTATATATATGAAAAAAACATCGCTTTACATTCTAGTTTTAATTGTTGCTTTAAGCTTTTCAGCTTGTAACAAAAGTGTTACTAGCCGTTTGCCTGGAACTTGGACCGTAACCAACCAAACTATTAAGACTGTTCAAACCATTGCTGGTGTTGAACAAACTTCGAATACATCAGGACCTGGAGGTACCTATACTTTTAAAAGTGATGGCACAGGAACAACTACCAATACTTCATCAGTTACTGAATCTTTTACTTGGAAAGCAACTGACAACTCAATAACTTTTACAGATGCTGATGGAAGTTATACTGTAACAGTCGTAACCAATGATAAAAAAGCACAGAAATGGTCATTTGATTATACTCAAAATTTAACAGTTCCACCTATAGGACAGATTTTACAAAAAGTATCTGGAACTTTAGAACTAGCTAAACAATAATTTTCAAGCTCACTATATAAAAAAATCCCGCTTCTGTAATAGAAACGGGATTTTTTTTATAAATATGATTTTATCTAATTAGTTTTTTTCTAATAACTTCATCAATTTGTCTAAGTTAGGAGAAAGAATAATTTCTGTTCTTCTGTTTTTCTTTCTTGCTTCTGCATTTTTGCTTGGATCCAAAGGAAGGTACTCACTTCTACCTGAAGATATAATTCTTTTGGGGTCTATTTTACCTTCACCTGATAAAATTCTAACAATACTGTTGGCTCTTAAAACGCTCAAATCCCAATTGTCTTTGATTTGAACACCGTTCATAGGCACATCATCTGTATGGCCTTCAACTAAAATATTGATATCTGGTTGTTGTGACAAAATAGAAGCCAATTTAACGATTGCTTCTTTACCTTTTTTGTCAACTACCGTACTTCCAGAAGCAAATAATAATTGTTCAGACAAAGACACGTATACTTTCCCATCTTTTATATTCACTTCTAATCCTGCATCTTTAAACCCTAACAAGGCTTGAGTAAGGTTATTTTTAAGAGCATTCACTGCTGAGTCTTTGGCATTAATCACTTGTTGCAATTCGTTTACTTTAGCTTCTCTGCTCACTAAGTCAGTTTGCAATTGTTGCATTTTTTGTTCTCTATTTTTTAAATCTTTTTGCAAGCCCGTCAATTCATCTTTCAATTTGTTTAAGGAAGCTTCTTTTATATCAAGCTCAGCTTGGGTGGCATTTTTCTTTTTCTCCATATCACGTAGGTCACCGTTAAACTTATCATTCTCGTTTTGGTTATATTTTAACAATCTTTCGTAGGTATCTGAAAGGTCTTTATATAACACTTTGGTTTTATCGTGAATGGTATGTATTTCAATACTATCTAACCTGGCTTTTTCAAGTTGCATTTCGCTCACCTTGTTTTGAATCTTGCATATAGAGTCACTTATATGGGTGTTTTTTAAATCTTCTTTGCATGAAGTTTTATCATTTTCACAATTCGTATATTTTTCTTGCAACTCCTCATATTTTCTAGCGGGAACGCAGGCAACCATTATTGACAATAATATGACAATGCTTTGTAATTTAAAATGCTTCTTCATCGTTTGATAGTTAATTCACCACGAATGTAGGCATATATATACTAAGAAATTTTTAAAACAATAAACAAATCAACAAAGCTATTTTAAGAGTGTAACAAAAACTTAACACTATTTATCATTAAAAACGTTTGAATTAATGATTCAACTGCTTATTTTTGCAATCCTTTAAAATAAAATAATATAAAATTTACAACAAACATCAAATTAATATGAAACAAAATCAGTCATCGTCAAACTTCTCTGCAATATTTGCTTGGGTAGTTATTGCATTATCATTCGTAGTTGCTATTTGCATTTATGTATTTGTATTAGGTAGCCCATCAAACTTTGTCAATGGAGACCTAAACAACCATCCTGTAGATACTGGAGTTGAAAAATGGTTTGGAACTGTACACAAAGGAGGAGTAATTGTACCTATGCTATTAGGACTTTTAATTATAGTACTTACATTCACTTTTGAGCGTATAATCACTATTGTAAAAGCAGCTGGAAGTGGTTCTGTTTCTAATTTTACTCGCAGCATCAAAACAAAATTAGATGCCAATCAAATAGATGAAGCGATCACTATGTGTGACAATCAAAAAGGCTCAGTGGCTAATGTCATGCGTGCTGGTTTGACAAAATACAAAGAAATGTCTGCTGATGCACATTTACCTAAAGACCAAAAAGTAATAGCAATTCAAAAAGAAGTGGAAGAAGCAACCAGTTTAGAATTACCAATGTTAGAGAAAAACTTAGTAGTGTTATCTACTATCTCTTCAATTGCAACCTTAATGGGACTATTAGGAACGGTAATAGGTATGATTAAAGCGTTTGCGGCACTTGCAAACTCAGGAGCACCAGATGCAACAGCACTTTCTACAGGTATATCTGAGGCACTTATCAATACTGCATTAGGTATCGGTACTTCTGCTTTAGCCATTATCATGTATAATGTGTTCACTACTCAAATAGACAAATTAACTTATGGTATTGATGAGAGTGGATATACCATCACTCAAACATTTGCTGCTAAACATAGCTAATAAGTATTTTTTTTAACATATATAATATTTAAAATAAATGCCTAAAGTAAAGATACCCCGCAAAAGCACCTTCGTTGATATGACGGCCATGGTAGACATGGGCTTTCTATTGGTTACTTTCTTTATGTTGGCAACAAAATTCAGACCTGACGAGCCGGTACAAGTAGTGATACCTTCATCTACTTATAGTACACCGCTTGATAAAGACGTTATCATTATCACAGTAGATAAAGATGGCAAAGTGTTTTTAGGAATGGATAATATTGATCAAAAGAAAGACCTAGTAGAACGCGTATTGAAAGGTGCCCATGGTATAAGTTTAACGCCTGAGCAAATAAACTTATTCTCATTACAAGCCAGTTTTGGAGTAGCTATAAAAGACATTCCTGCTTGGCTTGATATGAAACCAGACGAAATGAAAAAACAAAATGGTATACCTTGCGATAGTACAGGTGGAGAATTATTTGAATGGATATACAACGCCAGAAAAGTAAATGGCAAAGCCCGTATAGCTATAAAAGCTGACGGCGACGCCAAATTCCCTGCTATCAAAAATATCATCAATGTGTTGGCTAATGAAAAAACCAATGCTTTTAAATTTAATCTAATCACCTCGCTTGAAGAAAGCAGAATGAAATAATAACCGCTAATTAAAGAAATAAAAAAATGGCAGATTTAGATACCTCGTCCAGTGGCGGGGGTAAACATAAAGGCGGGAAAGTTAGAGGAAAAAAACTTTCAACCCGTATTGATATGACCCCCATGGTAGACTTAGCATTCTTGCTAGTTACCTTTTTTATGTTAGCAACCTCCCTCAGCAAGCCTGCAGCTATGCCTGTGACTATGCCTGATACAAAACAAGATGGTACACCACCAAACTTAGCTGCAAAATCAAAAGTACTTACTTTGATATTAGGCAAAGATGATAAAATATTTTATTATAGAAAATCTCTTGAAGACAATCCTGAAGTGGGTGAAACTACTTTTGGTGAAGCCAATATCAGAAAAGTTTTGTTAGAAAAGAAAGAAGAAATTACCAATGATGTAGTGGCAACTTTAGATAGACAAGACCCTATTATCTTAGTAAAACCTATGCGAGATTCAAAATACAAAAATTTAGTGGATGTATTTGATGAATTTAATATCACTGATTTAAAGAGATTTGTGATGGTACCTGTAGATGAAAAAGATATAGAATATTTAAATTCTAAAGGTTTATTGAAATAGTCGTTTACTATTATAAAAGATACCACATCAAACTAAAAAAGATTAATATGGAAATCGATAAAAATATAAACAGTCAAAATACCAAAGATTGGCTCGATATCTTATTTCAATACAGAAATAAGGCTTATGGTGCATATGTTTTAAGAAAAGAATATGTAAAAACCTTAACAAAAAGCCAATTGTTTACCTTAGCTATTTTGCTATTGGTATTTGGAGGCTCATATGCTGGAAAACTATTTAGCAAAGCCATTGAGGAGAAAAAAGTAAAAAAGAATGTAGATGTAGTGATGCAAGCTCCACCTCCACTAGAGAATGAGCCTGAGCCACCACCTCCACCAAAATTGCCTGATCAAATTAAGGTAGAAAAATTTACACCACCTGAAATTGTTGAAGACAATGAGGTACGTAAAGAAGATGAAGTAAAACCACCTGATGAAATCAAAGGTAATGTGGGTACAGTTGAAGTAGAAGGAACCATTGATGCACCTCCAGTTGATGCAGGTCCAGGAGAAATAGAAGTAGACCAGAACAAAGTTTACAATATGGCTGAGATAACCAAACAAGCAGAATATGCTGGTTTGGGAGCGTTCTTAGAAAAAAACTTAGAGTATCCTGATTATGAAAGAGACGCTGAAATACAAGGAACAGTAAAAATTGGATTCACAATTGAAAAAGATGGTTCCATTTCAAATGTTAGGGTTGTAAAATCAGTGAGCCAAGGTTTAGATGACGAAGCCTTGAGAGTAGTAAAAATGATGCCTCGTTGGACACCTGCTGAATACAATGGAGCTAAAGTTCGTTTGAACTTTGTGTTGCCTATAGTATTTACATTGTAAAATTATATAATTCTTCTTTAAAAGCCTGTTATGCCTAGCATAGCAGGCTTTTTTATTTATATATATGTTCTTTAAAAATGCTTAATGAGTGTTAGGTATTGTCAGCCTTATATCATAATATATATATATGCTTATTTTTCGAAATAAATAGCTGAATGGGTCGTTTACTTTTTTATATAATCAACTATATAACTTAAAATAACAAACATCATGAAAACCCAAAACGACCCAAAAATCTCTAGCAGCAGTGATTGGCTAGACATTTTATTTCAACACAGAAACAAAGCATACGGAGCCTATGCTATGAGAAAAGAGTATGTAAAAACACTCATCCGCAGTCAATCTATTACTTTATTATTATTATTACTGGTATTTGGTGGAGCCTATGCTGGTAAAGGTGAAAAAACAATTTCTACCAAACCCAAACCTGACTCAACCATAGTTGTTATAGAAACTTTTAAAGACAAACCAGAAGAAGAGGAAGTATTGCAACCACAAACCCAAGAAGCACAACCACAAGCAGCCTTCAATCAGTATACACCTCCAGAAATTGTAGATGACATTAAAGTAGACAATACCAATGATTTAAGAGATGCTTCAGAGTTGACTGCTAATATTGGAAGAACGAACCAAATTGGTGAAGATTCTAATAATATAATGCCGCCTGATGGTGGTGGCCATGAAGTTATAGAAGGCAATGAATTATATAGTACAGTAGAAGTAACCAAAATGGCTGCATTTGATGGGTTGGGTGAGTTCTTAAACAAAAATTTAGAAGACCCACAAGCAGATATATATGGGTTGGTAAAAGTAGGATTTACTGTTGAGAAAGATGGTTCAATATCTAATATTCAAATTGTAAAATCTGTTAGCCAAGAACTAGATGATGAAGCAATAAGAGTGGTTAAAATAATGCCACAATGGACACCTGCAGAATACAATGGTGCCAAAGTGAGATTAAGATTTGTATTGCCAATTGAATTCTCTTCTAAATAATTATATATATATGTCAACCCTGCAACCAAAAATTGCAGGGTTTTTTATTGACATTTTTTTTTAAATATGTATATTTGAACAAAAATTTTAAATTAATTAATCTTATGAAAAAAATCATCATCACCTCAGCTATTGTAGGCATTGTATCAGGTATATGTGGTGCTTTTATTTTTCAAAAAGCAGCTACATCTAATTCCAGTATTAGCTTCGTACAAGAAGCAACTCATTCAAACGAACCATTTAGACAAGCAAGTTATCATGGCGTTGCTGTTCCTAGTTTTACAGATGCTTCTAAAAAAGCAACACCAGCCGTAGTATATATAAAAACTATTACACAAAACAAGCAGCAACAAGGCAATGCTTTTGACTTTTGGAATTTTGATTTTTTTGGGCAAAGAGGTCCTTCTAGTAGTTCAGGTTCAGGTGTAATAATAAGTGACGATGGGTATATAGTTACTAATAACCATGTGGTTGAAGATGCTGATGATATTGAAGTAATATTAAATAACCAAAAGAGATCATTTAAAGCTAAAATTATAGGCCGTGATCCTTCAACTGATTTAGCCCTGTTAAAAATAGATGCTAAAGGTTTACCTAAAATTTCATTTGGTAGTAGTGATGGGATTTTAGTTGGAGATTGGGTGTTGGCGGTAGGCAATCCATTTAATTTAACTTCAACTGTTACTGCAGGTATAGTAAGTGCGAAAGGTAGAAATATTAATATAGTAAATAATTCATTTCCTATAGAATCATTTATTCAAACTGATGCAGCTATTAACCCAGGGAACAGTGGTGGAGCATTAGTTGATTTAATGGGTAATTTAGTAGGTATAAACACAGCTATTGCATCAAATACAGGTTCGTATAACGGATATGGGTTTGCCATACCCTCAAATATGGTTGCTAAAATTGTAAAAGACCTAATAGAACATGGTGAAGTGCAAAGAGGATATACTGGTATGACTATGAAAGATATTACCAGTGAATTGGCAGAAAAATTAAATTTAACAGGAAATGCTGGAGTATATGTGCAACAAGTGATGGAAGAAGGACCAGCTGACCAAGCAGGAATAGCTGCAGGAGATGTAATAACCAAAGTTGATGGAAAAACCATGGAAAGTTTAGCCAACGTAGACGAACAAATAAGCTTGCATCGCCCAGGTGATTTAGTTAAAGTCACTTATGAAAGAAAAGGAAAAATAATAGAGTCAACTATTAAACTCATCAACAAAGAAGGCAACACAGCCATACTTAAGAAATACACTTATAAGTCTAACAGTTTAGGTGCAGAACTTACACCAGTTTCAAAAACTGAAAAAGATCAATATGGTATAGAACATGGAATTAAAATTACTGGTATTAAAGCCGGAAAACTTAGAAACATGGGATTTCAAGAAGGAAGCATCATCACTAGGTTTAACAACAAAGCTTATGACAAACCAGAAGAGTTGGAGAAAGTAATTAATGAAGCAAAAGGAAGTATCAGTATAGAAGGAGTAAACCCACAAGGGGGTAGATTTAATTATAACTTCTTCGGATATTAACAGATATATAAAGCATAAAAAAAGCAGCATTATTTGATGCTGCTTTTTTTATGTTTTTGAAGAGATTTTATTTTAAAAATAGAATTTCTCTATATTTAGGTAAAGGCCATAACCCATCTTCAATGGCTAGCTCTAATTTGTCGCTATGGTATCTAATGGTATCAAAATAAGGTTTCACTTTATCGCAATATGCATTTGCACGTTGGTGCATATTTTCAATATTGTTTGCTAGTTTTCTTTCTTCGATCATTTGATCTACCGCTTGTTTTATTGTATTTATATGGTTTGAAATTTCAGTAACCATTTCAAGTTGAGTAGCATACATATCTTTTTTCAAACCTGCATTGATTAGCGTTGAAACATTTTGGCCTAACCTGGTTTGATAAGAAACTGCAGCAGGTATAATTTGAGTAGTAGCCATCTCCCCTATTACCCTACTTTCTATTTGAATTTTCTTTACATAAGTTTCGAGCATAATTTCATGACGAGCTTCTAATTCACGTTCAGTAAAAATGCCATTATTGACAAACAACTTTTTTGATTGTTTAGATATATAAGCATCTAGAGCATTAGGCGTTGTTTTTACATTACTTAAACCTCTTTCTAAAGCTTCGGCAACCCATTCATCGCCATATCCATTACCTTCAAATAAGATTCTTTTACTAGATTTTAAATATTTTTTAAGAATGGTTACAATAGCTAATTTTTCGGGCTCTCCAGCTTTGATTAATTTATCTACTTCATCTTTGAATTGCAACAATTGATCAGCCATTATGGTGTTCATCACAATCATAGCACTGGCACTGTTAGCACTACTACCTACTGCTCTAAATTCAAATTTATTACCAGTGAAAGCAAATGGCGATGTTCTGTTTCTATCTGTATTATCAACTAAAATTTCAGGTATTTTTTTGATATTAATTTTATTATCACCTTCTTTTCTAGGGCGTCCTATTTGTGAGGTAACTTCTTTTTTAAATTCATTCAATACTTTTGTTAATTGACTTCCTATGAATACAGACATGATAGCAGGAGGAGCTTCGTTGGCTCCCAATCTGTGGTCGTTTGCAGCAGAAGCAATAGAAGCTCTCATCAAATCAGCATGGTCATGAACAGCTTTAATCACATTGATAAAAAATGTAAGAAATTGCAAGTTGTTTTTAGGGGTATGACCTGGAGAAAGCAGATTCTCACCAGTATCAGTGGTGATGCTCCAGTTATTATGTTTACCAGAACCATTTACACCAGCAAAAGGTTTTTCGTGAAACAACACTCTTAGGTTATGTTTTCTAGCAATTTTTTCCATTAAATCCATTAATAACTGATTGTGGTCAATGGCTAAATTTACTTCCTCATACATAGGAGCACATTCAAACTGACCAGGGGCAACTTCATTATGACGTGTTTTTAAAGGTATACCAAGTTTAATAGCTTCACATTCCATATCAACCATATAACTATGGATACGCTCAGGTATTGAACCAAAGTAATGGTCTTCTAATTGCTGACCTTTAGCAGGAGGATGACCCACTAAAGTTCTACCAGAAATCATTAAGTCTTGACGTGCATTAAAAAGTGCTTCATCAACCAAAAAATATTCTTGTTCAATACCTAAAGAAGCAGTTGCTTTTTTAACATTTCTATCAAAATAGCTTTGGCAAACAGCCACAGTAGCTTCTTCTAATTGATGAAGTGCTTTTAATAAAGGAGCTTTAAAATCTAACGCTTCACCTGTATAACTAACAAAAACTGTAGGAATGCATAAAGTTTTTCCACTTGGATATTCCATAACAAAAGCAGGACTAGAAGGGTCCCAAGCAGTATATCCTCTGGCTTCAAATGTATTTCTTAGTCCACCATTAGGGAAAGAAGAAGCATCAGGTTCTTGTTGAACAAGTGCATTACCACTGAATTTTTCGATAGCTCTATCGCCTTCAGAAGGTTCAAAAAAAGCATCGTGTTTTTCAGCAGTGCTACCTGTAAGAGGCTGAAACCAGTGTGTGTAGTGAGTACAGCCCATTTCTAATGCCCATTGTTTCATACCTGCTGCTATTTGGTCAGCATGTATTCTGTCTAATGCAATACCACGTCTAATTGATTTTTCAATTGCCTGATATGCCTCTTTTGCCAAATAAACCTTCATTTTTTCGTAACCAAATACGTTTTTTCCATAAAGTTCAGACAATTTGCTAGGTGAAAAAATTTCTAGAGCTTGTCTGTTGTTTACCATTTTTAATGCTTCAAATCTCATATTATTATTGTTTTATGATTTAAATAGATGTAAAATACAACAACAAAAGTAATAATTTAATTATTAATAAAACGGATTTTTTTAAAGATTTTTAAACAAAAAAATTAAATTAGAACAGCAATTTAAAAAAAATTAATATGTAAATATCACATTACAATAAAATTTACTCGAAATTTAAAAAAATAACAAATTATACACAAATATAAATTTAACATTTAAAACTATGAATATAAATTCGTATCAAATATCTAAAATTATCGTTCTTTTATACATTATTTTAAACAATCAGGTTTATTTAGTGTATATTTTAACATTTAAAAAGCAAAATAAAATATTTTTAACGACAAACTTAAATAAAAACACAAAATGAAGTCTAAAAATGAATTCAATCTGCTCAAAAGACATGCTATAGAATAACTTTAAATTAAATTACAATAATTTTACAAATCAACTATTTTGCACTATGGATATAAATCTAGATTTAACTGTAATATGATAGGAGAAAAAATAACTATTTTTATTGTTGATGACCATCAAATGTTAAGATGCAATCATTCAAAGCAATCTTAATATATTGCTAACAGATGTGCAGATACCTGAAGTGTCTGGGTTAGAGTTAACCAAGAGAATAAAGCAGAAAGTTCCACAATTGAAAGTATTGGTTTTAACCATGTTTTGTTACATGTCTATGATAAGTGATATGATATCAGCGGGAGTTTCTGACTATGTACTTAAAACACTGGTAAAGAAGAATTAAAAGAGGCATTGTTAAAAATATATGCAGGAGGACTTTTTATTAGTGATGAAGTTGCGGCTGAAATGATGAAAAACATCACAAATCATCAAACAAATGATGAAAACAAAGCACATTTAACTGAAAGAGAGCTAGAGGTAGTAAAGTTAATTGCAGAAGATTATAATAATGCTAAGATAGCCGAACTACTATTTATCAGTGAAAGAACAGTAGAAACACACAGAAAAATATATTTAGAAAAACGGACACTCATATAGCATTAGGTCTTGTTGAATATGCTAAAGAGGGGATGATATAAACCAGCTATTGAAGTTCGGGATGTTGATCTTTTGCAGCAGATTTCAATATAATTTCAATACTACTTTCAGATGGTTCTAATGATAACTCTGAAAGTTTAGCTAAAGTAGACGAGAGTTTCTCGTATTCTGATTTCAATTTTATATCAGACTTTAATGCTTTTAAAATTGCTTCCTTTTCTTTAGAAGATGATTCGTTGTAATAATAATTTAATAAATCTTCAAGTGTAAATATTGTTTCCATGATTATCTTTATTTATAATACTGAATTAACGCAATATTATTAATTAAAATTGTGACATTACAATATTATTTAAATGTCTTTATAATTAAAACGCTCATAAACAAACAAATAAATATGTTTGTTTATGAGCGAAATAAATTTCATTGAACATTCATTTCTTGTTGAATAAGCATTTTCCTTAGGTTTAAAAGTGCGTAACGCATCCTACCTAAAGCTGTATTTACGCTCACTTGGGTTGCTTCAGCAATTTCTTTAAAACTCATATCACCATAATGTCTCATGATAATAACTTCTTGTTGAACAACAGGTAATAGCTTAATTAGGTTTCTAATATTGCTTTTATCCTCACGTTTAATAATAGAATCTTCAGCTGAATCTTGTTTTATAATCAGGTAACTAAAGATATCATTTCCTTCACTGTCAGTAATAGTGGGCTTGTTCTTTGCTTTTCGCAAATAGTCAATGCTCATGTTTCTGGCAATTCTAACAATCCAACGATTGAATCTACCATCATCAGAATACCTACAGTCTCTGATTTGATTACAAGCTTTAATAAAGGTTTCTTGAAATATTTCTTCAGCTATATAACGGTCATTCACCACTGCGTAAATTGTACTAAAAACCTTGTTTTTGTGGCGAAGTAATAGAGTTTTAAAGCAACTGTCGTTGCCTGCGAGATAGCCCAATATGAGCTCATTGTCACTTAAAGAGGTTTTCTTCATGATAATAAAAAATTTAATAAGAAGTGAAACTTAGAGATAAGTGTAGAGTTGGGCCTATAATGTTATATAATTAAATTGAAGCTAGAAGTTAAAAAAAATTAAATGTATATGTGCTTCAGATTATAAGGCTTGTTTTAATTGTTACTGCAAACGAACGTATTTTTTTTGAATAAACCAAATACTTTTTGCATTTAAGTATCAAAAAAAGAGAAATATTTTATATTTTGCTGATTAATAGGTTAATTTGTTTTGATTTTTTTTGGTTCGATACTTGTGTAGTTTGGTAAAAATTTAGTAAATGAATACATTATTCAAACACATATTTATATTGATTTTTATTTTTCAATTTGTAATTACTGTAAATGGTCAAAGTAAGAACAATTTAAAAACAAGAGATACAATTAATATTTCAATCAATAAAATTATCAAAACAAAAATTGATACGGGGCTAGCCACTTTTTATGGAAATATGTGGCATGGAAGACGCACTGCTAGTGGACTTCCATATCATAAAGACAGTTTAACATGTGCACATAGAAACTACCCATTTGGTACAAAATTAAAAGTTACTAATTTAAAAAACGGAAAAACTGTTATTGTAAAAGTAACAGACAGAGGGCCGCATGTGAGGTATAGAATTATAGATTTATCAACAGCTGCAGCTAAGCAAATAAGTATGATAGCTGATGGAGTGGTAAAAGTTTCAGTAGAATTTATTCCTTAAACATATAACATTTTCAATAGCTATTTCGTTAAACACAAAAGAAAATACGAAAGTATATTTTGAACTAAGCACAAACTAAAGTATAATTGCAACAACTATGATAAATACCTTATTAAAAGTAGGTTTATATATTAACTTATCTTTTTCAGCACCACAAGATTCTAGCATTCAATTAAAAAAATTGCAAGCTGAGGTGCAGCACCCTATGTCAGAGCAGTTGCTTGCAGATTTGCTTTCAAGATACCATTATCAAAAAGCAACTATTGATGACCAATTTTCAATTAAAGTATATAATAAATATTTAAAGTTATTAGATTATAATAGGCTATATTTTTTAAAATCGGATATAAAACATTTTAATGAATATCAAACAAATTTAGATGATGAGTTATTGACTGGCAAGAGTGAAATTGGATTTGAAATATACAATACTTATTTAACGAGGTTATGGAATAGACTTGACTATGTAAACAAAGTATTAAAAGACACCTTTGATTTTACTAAAGACGAATACTATGCATATGATAGAGAAAACAGCAATTGGTTTGAGGACACAGATGAGCAAGACAGATATTGGAAACAACGTTTAAAATATGAGGCTTTATCATTAAAAACATCTGGCAAGAATGGTGTAGAGATAAATGAAACATTGAGAAAGCGTTATGAAAATTTCAGAAAGCAAATTTCTAAATCTAAAAACGAAGATGCATTTCAATCATATATGAATGCCTTTACTGGATGTATAGATCCACATACAGATTATTTTTCGCCAAGGAGTGCTGAAGATTTTAAAGTAAATATGAGTCAGAGTTTAGAGGGAATAGGTGCTACGCTCACTACTGAAAGTGACTATACAAAAGTAAGAGAATTAGTAAAAGGGGGGCCAGCAGATAGAAGCAAGAAAATAAAAGCAGGCGATAGAATTACAGCAGTGGGACAAGGACAAGATGGAAGTGAGATGGTAGATGTTATTGGGTGGAGAATAGATGATGTGGTATCACTTATCAGAGGAAAAAAAGACACCTATGTTAGACTTCAAATTATATCAGTGGATGCTGCTCCTGGAGATCCACAAAAAATTATCACCATACAAAGAGATAAAATAAAATTAGAGGAACAAAGAGCTAAAGGTGAAATTAAAAAATTTAAATCAGGTAAAAAAACATATAAAATTGGATATATAGATTTACCTATATTTTATCAAGGTACAAGTTCAGATATTGATTCCATCATTACTAGGTTCAAAAAAGACAAAATGGACGCTTTGGTGATGGACTTAAGAGGAAACACGGGTGGATCATTGCAAGAGGCCATCTGGCTTACAGGAATGTTTATCAAAAGTGGTCCTGTAGTGCAAGTAAAACATGCCGCAGGAAATGTTGAAATAGACAATGACCAAGATCCTAACATATCATGGAATGGCCCTATGGCAGTGATGGTAAACAGGGGTTCAGCTTCTGCTTCTGAAATTTTTGCAGCAGCATTACAAGACTATGGCAGAGCTGTTATTATTGGAGATAGAACTTTTGGAAAAGGAACCGTGCAAAATGTGATTGATATGAATAATATGGGAGTAGCTTTTCCTAATAAAGCAGGGCAAGTTAAAATGACCATTGCAAAATTTTATAGAATTAATGGCGGTAGTACTCAACATAAAGGAGTAGTACCTGATATTAATTTCCCTACACTGTATGATACTTTAGAATTTGGAGAAAGTTCAGACCCATATGCGTTAAAATATGACGAAGTACCTACAAGTATGTTTGAAAGAAACAACAAATTATTTTCTTCTACTTTAAGTTACTTAAATACAAAGCATGACGAAAGAATGAAAACGAGCAAAGAGTATAGCTATTTGTTAGATGACGTTTTATATATGCAAAAGCAAAGAGAAGAAAAACTATTACCATTGAGTGAATCAGCTACCAAAACAAAGCAAAAACAAAGAGAAGATGAAGACAGAAAACGCTTGAATGAAAGAAGGATTGCTAAAGGTTTGCCTGCTTTAAATGCAGGAGAAAAAGCACCTGAAAACGAACCAAAACTTGATTTCTTATTAGACGAGACAGAACAAATATTGTCAGACTTAATAGAAATGTCGAAATAAGTTTTTATTAGTATGCTTTAGAAAAAACCACTCTTTGATTAGAGGGTTTTCCGGAAAGAATACATTTACCTTCTTCAAGTTTGTTTTCTAAAGGAATGCATCTGATTGTTGCTTTGGTTTTGTTTTTAATTTCTTGTTCTGTTTCAGGAGTTCCGTCCCAATGGGCCATTACAAATCCTTTTTCAATATTTTGACAAAACTCTTCCCATGTATCAGCTACTGAAGTTTTTTCAGCTCTATAATCTATCGCTTTCTGATATAAGTTAATTTGAATTTGCTCTAACAGATGTTGAACTTTATGATTTAGGTCGGTTAGGTTTACCACCATTTTTTCTTTAGTGTCTCTTCTAGCAACTTCAATTGTTCCATTTTCAATATCTCTTGGACCAATGGCAAGTCTTACAGGAACACCTTTTAACTCCCATTCAGCAAATTTAAAACCTGGCTTTTGTGTGTCTCTATTATCAAACTTTACAGAAATTCCTAATGCTTTCAATTGAGATATGATTGGGTTAACTGTTTCGGTAATTTTAGCTAAGTCCTCTTCGCTTCTAAAAATAGGAACAATTACAACTTGAATGGGAGCTAATTTCGGAGGAAGTACCAATCCATCATCATCGCTGTGAACCATAATAAGTGCCCCCATTAAACGCGTAGAAACTCCCCAGCTAGTAGCCCAAACATGTTCTAATTTATTCTCTTTGTTTAGGTATTTTACATCAAACGCTTTTGCAAAGTTTTGTCCTAAGAAATGAGAAGTACCCATTTGTAGTGCTTTACCATCTTGCATCATTCCTTCTATGCAATATGTATCATCAGCACCAGCAAACCTTTCATTTGCAGATTTTACACCTTTGATAACAGGAATAGCCAATATATTTTCAGCAAAGTCAGCATATACTTCGAGCATTTGTTTGGTTTCAGATACTGCTTCTTCTGAAGTTGCGTGGGCTGTGTGACCTTCTTGCCACAAAAACTCAGTAGTTCTTAAAAACAAACGTGTTCTCATCTCCCAACGAACTACATTGGCCCATTGGTTTAACAAAATAGGGAGGTCTCTATAACTTTTTATCCAACCCTTATATGTGTTCCAAATGATAGCTTCACTGGTAGGCCTCACAACCAGTTCTTCGGTTAGTTTAGCATCAGGGTCTACAATTAATTTACCTTTATTGTTGGGATCTGTTTTTAAACGGTAATGAGTAACTACAGCACATTCTTTTGCAAAACCTTCAGCATTTTTCTCTTCAGCTTCGAACAAGCTTTTAGGAATAAACAAAGGGAAGTATGCATTGCTATGACCAGTATCTTTAAAACGCTTGTCAAGTTCTTGTTGCATTTTCTCCCAAATGGCAAAACCATAAGGTTTAATAACCATACAACCTTTAACAGCTGCGTGCTCCGCTAAATCAGCATTCTCGACTATATAGTTATACCAACCAGAATAGTCTTCACTCCTTTTATATTTTTTTAATTCCATGTAAATTTAAAGTTGTATTGTGGAATAATATTTGTAATTTTACCTGTGCAAAATTAATCTTATATTTCTCCTCATTTGCAATAAAATTAAATAAAAACCATGAGGCAAATTATCCTTCCTATTTTTATTACAGTTTTTTTTACTTCTTGTGTAAGTTCAAAATTAACTAAGAGCAATACAAACGAAGTATATGCTAGCTCTGAAGATATTTCTATAGAAAGTATTGACACAAAAAATCAAGAGCAAATTCAAGTAATAGTTACAGATCATTCAAAAAAGGGAATTAACGATTCGCTTGAGAATAGAAACTCAAATCAAATTAGATATTCAAACTCAAACAATTTAAATACTAATTATAATTGTTGCCATGGCAGTAACTACAATGGTTTCAACAATAATATATATGGATATCAATATATAAATGGTTATAATATAGGATGTGGATACAACCCATATGGATATAACAATTATGCGTATATGAATTATGGTTTTCCATATAACACAAATTACACGTATATAGGTTGGCATAAACTGAGAAGTCCTAATACAACCCATCAAGCCAACAACAACATTGGGATAAAAAGAGTAAGAGGAAGTATTTCAAATGACAACATAGGTATTACGAATCAAACATCAAAACGACCACAAGGGAGTTTGTCTGCGAACCAACAAAAACCAGAGCCAAAAAATCAGGTATATAATATTTCTACATTTAATGAAAAATCAACCAATATAGAAGCTCAAAAAATCATATATTCAAAACCAGATAATCATATTACCAAAGAAGAAGGATATTTAAATAATAATTACAATCAATTTAGTATAGAGAAAAGCGTTGATTTAAATAAGCAGCAACCAGCGAGTAATTTTCCTGTTAATGGACAATACACACAACCCTCAAACTCAAATCAACCATATACTGACTTTCCAACTAAACAGATGCCAGTATACACTTCACCTAAAGCAGACCAAGTACCGACTTTTAATAACAGTAATAATAATAATAACAATAGCTATCAGTATAATTACAACAGCAATCCAGCGAGTTCAAATCAAAACTACCAGAACAACTCACAACCTACCAGAATACAAAACAATACTTCACCTACGATCAATACTCCGACTCCAACACACAATCAAGGAGGAAATAATCAGGGAGGAACAGGCACAAACAGAAGTATGAGTAGACCAAGATAGTCAAATCAAAACTATGAAAAAAACGATTTTATTTTTTTTAACATTTATTTATATACACAGTGGAGTTTATGCCCAACAAGCTGAAGATGCCTTAAAATACAGCACCATAGGTTTTGGTTCAACAGCAAGGTCAGCTGGTTTGGCAGGAGCCATAGGTGCAGTTGGTAATGATCCAGCATCTATTGGCTACAACCCTGCTGGGTTAGCTGTAAATAGACACCATGTATTTAATGTAACTTTATCAAATTACCATGTAGGAACTAATACTACATATATAAATGAGACCAATTTTAATTCGTGTAACAAAATAACTTTACCATCAATTGGAATTATATTTTCAAAAATAAATTATAACAAGAAGAAGCCAGTAGTAGATGGATGGTGTCATTATAATTTGGGATTTACAATCAATAGGCTTTCAAATTATTATCAAAATTTTTTTTACAGCGGCACATCAGGCAAAAGCAGTATATCCGATGCTTTTGCTACTTTAGCAAACAAATATAAAGATGATAAAAATTATATATTAACGGATGGTGGAAGTGCTGAGAATTTAGCATTACAAACAGGATTAATAGACAATTATCCTATATATGATTCGAGTTTAAAAACATTTGTAAATAATTATCAATCAAATTATCAAAAACAAAATTTTGTTATCGGCAAAGGTCCAAGGTTTACACAGAATGGTTCAGGAAACAATTCAGGAAGACTCACAGAAATGAATTTTGCTGGAGGAGCTAACTATAGCAATAAATTGTTTATTGGAGCTAGTTTGAGTGTAGGTTTGTTAAAGCAACAATCAGTACTTATTCATTCAGAATCAGATTCAGCTAGTAATATCAATGATTTTAAAAGTTTAACTTATACTCAATGGGTGAACACAAAAGGAACTTCAGTTGGCTTTAAGTTAGGAATTATATATAGAGTTACAAATGCATTTAGAATTGGTTTTGCATATCACACACCACAAGTATTTAAAATGCATGATGAATATGGATATAAGTTATCTGTAGTGAAAGATGGCAATATAAATTTAGATGCCAATACGGTTGACCCAGGATTTTACTATGACTATACTTATAAGCAGCCATCAAAAATAATAATGAGTATGGCCTATGTAAAAGACAAAGCAGGCTTATTATCATTTGATTTGGAAATACCTAATTATAATAAAGCTTTATTTAATGATAGTTTAAATACATTTAAAGATAGAAATAAATCCATAGCTACTAACTATGCAACAGGAGTTATATTTAGAAGTGGTGGTGAATTATATATTGACCAAATATTTTTAAGAGGAGGAGTAGCAATATATAGTAGTCCATTTTCAAATAAAGAATTCTATAAAGACGCTAATCAAGCTAAGCAGTTTTACACCCTTGGAATCGGATATCAAACTAAAAAATACAGTATTGATTTAGGATATATATATGGTGTATCAAAAAACTATTTCACACCTTATACCACTGAAAAATCAGACAGTTATTATTCGGCAATAAACAAGAGTGTTTCAAATCAAATACTATTAACATTCATTAATAGATTTTAATTTACACATTTTTGATTTTAAGGCTTTTAAAACATTAACTTTATTTTATTTTAACATTCAGAATTTAATAATTAGTTTTGCGTAATTAGGGTTTTTCCGTTTAAACATATCAACTATTTAACTGTCAGTCTATTACTTCTGACAACTTGTCTTGTAAAGGGGCAAACAGACACTTGTACCACTAAATTTACCCAGCAGCAACTACATCCAATAAAACTGAGTAAATCACCTATACATGAATTGGGTGAATACAAAGAGATTAAAAGATTTACGGCTAAACGCATACCTAATGCAGTAATTTTAGAGAATGGGTATGCTGAATATAAGATAAAAAATTGGTTAAGTTGGAAACCTAATTACAATAAGATTGAGGTCACAGATGTTGAAGTTATATTTTCTAAATTTCCAATTAAAAAAGAACTTTGGTATATAAATCAGAGTAGGCTTTTACGTCAACGTATTTCTGAACTTTTCAAACTCGACCCAAAGCTTAATTGCTCACAAATCAATTTTAAATTTTTATTGCAAACAGATTGTAAAAATGACTCGATGGCTAAGTCATTTTTTCATGGTATTGTTATTAAATATAGAGCAAGAGTAAATAAGACTAAAAAGAATATAGTGGTAAAAGACTCGATGGTAACGGTTCCATTTCACAAACAGGTGGAAGCGTTTATTAAATCGCAAGGAGGATTAAATGATTCTACAGCTTATAAAATATTTGATAGGCATCCAGAATGGCGAAAATCTTTAGTGATAATGGATTGGACCAGTAGTATGTATCCATATGGAGCTTCAGTGGTGCTATGGCATAGTTTGCATTACAACAAATCTGGTATTAAGTTTTATACTTTTTTTAATGATGGAGATAACAAGCCAGAATATGCTAAAAGCTTGGGTAATGCAGGAGGAATATATCATGCAAAAGCAGACAATTTAGATGAAGTGATAAAGCTGTTCAAATTTGTAATGTCTAAGGGCACAGGAGGCGATATAGCAGAGAATGACATGGAGGCTTTGATAAAAGGGATGCAGGAATATCCTGAATTTAATGAAGTGATATTGATTGCAGACAACAGTGCATGTATCAGAGATTTTGTGATGGTTGATAGTATACATGTACCTATAAAAGTGATTTTATGTGGCACTCAAAACGGCATCAATCCTGCTTATTTAAACTTGGCAGCCAAAACCAAAGGCAGTTTGCACACCATTGAAGAGGATATATATAGCATGCAAGAAATAGGAATAGGACAAGATCAGATAAAAATAGGTGGTATAGATTTTAGTAAAAATCAAGATGGGTTGTATGTGAGAACTGATGGAAAAAAAGAGGATGAGTGTATGAAGTTTTACTTAAAAGCACCAGAACCTAAGATAAAACCAAAACCAGAAGTCAAGCCTGTTAAGCCTGTTAAAGAAACTTTTTGGAATAAGTTTAGGAAGAAATTGGGAAAGGACAAATAAATAATTATTTGCAACTATTTGCGTTTAATATTGTCTTATATACACACACATGAAAGCAATTGATTTAATATCTACAGTAATAAAGCCATTGGTCATTGGTAACACTATTGAAGAAGCATTAGAAATGATGAATAGTTATAGTGTTTCACATCTACCAGTTTTGGATGATAGTAAAGTGGTTGGAATGGTGGCTTCAGAAGATATATATATGCAAGATTTATCAGCATTTATATCAGAGTATATGGAAAGTGGGGTAATTTATAGAATAGGTGAGCTAATGCATGAGTTTGAGATACTCAAATTTTTTAGTGAGACTGATTACACAACACTAGCAGTTATAAACGAAAAAGATGAATTTGTAGGGATAGTATCACAGAATGACTTGATAAATGAAGTACAAACAAGATTGGCTAGGTTGATGCCCTTTAAAGGCGAAGGAGGTATTATTACGTTAGAGATGAAACGAATAGATTATCATTTGAGTGAGATTGCCAGAATTGTTGAATCAAATGACATGAAATTGGTTGAATTATATGTTGGGCAGCCGTTTGAAAACTCAGCTATGATAGAAGTAAACTTAAAAGTAGACAGACCTGATATACGTGGGTTATTAGCCACTTTTGAAAGATTTAATTACAATATTACTTCAACAGTTCTTAGCAGCACCGATTGGGCTGAAATGGAAGAGCGTTATAAAGCTTTTATCAAGTATTTAAACTTGTAAAAAACCAATTTATTAAATGCTTACGAAAAAGCTGCATCAATCAAAGCAGCTTGCTCTAATGCATGTACTTTAGAGAAACCTGTGGCTGGCGATGCTGATGAGTTTCGGCTGATGAGTTTCATTTTCCAATTTTCTTCTCTTCTAAGTAGGTAAGTCCAAGCACCTGCATTTTTAGGTTCTTCTTGTACCCACACATATTCAGCTTTGCTGTATTTTGCACAAACAGCATCCATTTGATTTTCAGGCATTGGATATAATTGTTCAACTCTAACAATAGCAATATCCTTACGTTTATCTTCTTGTTGTTTTTGAAGCAATTCATAATAAATTTTACCAGAACAGAAGAGTACTTTTTTTACTTTTTTAGCATCTGTATATATGAAGCTATCATCTATCACTTCATTGAAACCACCTGTGGTAAAATCTTCAAGAGAGCTTACACAAACTGGATGACGAAGCAATGATTTTGGAGTCATTATTACCAAAGGAATTCTGAAGTCTCTGTGCATTTGTCGGCGAAGTAAATGAAACATACTAGCAGGTGAAGAAGGGTAACACACTTGCATATTATAATTAGCTGCCAATTGTAAAAATCTTTCTAATCTGGCAGATGAATGTTCAGGCCCTTGACCTTCGTAGCCATGAGGAAGGAGCATTACTAAACCATTACCTGTTTTCCATTTAGCACCTGCAGAACTTATAAACTGATCGATGATGATTTGGGCACCATTGCCAAAATCTCCGAATTGAGCTTCCCAAAGTGTTAATGTTTTGGGGGTTGTTAATGCATAGCCATATTCAAAACCAAGCACTGCATACTCGCTAAGCAAAGAATTATATATTTCGAATCTTGAATTATAACCTAAGTTAGCCAAAGGTATATATGCTTCTTCGCTATCTTCTCTTTTTATTACTGCATGTCTGTGGCTAAAAGTACCGCGTTCACAATCTTGACCACTCATTCTCACATTAAAACCCTCAGCTTGCAAAGTGGCGTAAGCCATCAATTCGCCCATAGCCCAATCATAGCTATTTTTAGCAATCATAGTTTTTCTATCGGCAAAAAGTTTTTGAACTTTGGCAATAGGTTTAAAGTCAGACGGAATGTTTGTTATTTTCTCAGCTAGGTCTTTAAAAAGTTTTTTGGTAACCTTAGTATTCGGAGAAGTTTTATTAAAATCGGTTTCGTTAGGCAACCTAAAACCTTTCCAATAATCGTCTAAGAAATTTGTAACACGAGGTGTTTGAGCTTGTTTAGATTCTTCTAATCTTTCTTGAAGCATTTTTCTAAAATTTTGCTCCATTTCTTTAGCAAGAGAGGCTTCAATTTTGCCTTGCTCGCTTAGTTTTTGTTGGTATATTTCTCTAGGATTGGCGTGTTTTTCAATAGATTTATATAACAAAGGTTGGGTAAAGCGTGGTTCATCACCTTCGTTATGGCCATATTTTCTATAGCACAATAAATCTACATATACATCGGTATTGAATTTTTGGCGATAATTCATAGCCATTTCTACTGCATAAGCAACAGCTTCTACATCGTCACCATTCACATGAAACACAGGACATAGCGTTACTTTTGCTACGTCAGTACAATAAGTAGAAGTACGACCATCAATATAATTTGTGGTAAATCCAATTTGATTGTTGATGACAATATGGATAGTTCCACCAGTTTTATAGGCTTTTAATCCACCCATTTGTTGCACTTCATATATAATACCTTGGCCTGCTATAGATGCATCGCCATGAATCAAAATAGAAGCTAATTTCTTTTCGTCATTGTTATATTGATAATCTTGCTTAGCTCTTGAAATACCTTCGACCACCGGATTTACCGCTTCAAGATGAGAAGGATTTGGAGACAAGGTAAGTTTCACTTTTTTACCTGAAGGCGAAACTACTTCGCTGCTATACCCAAGGTGATATTTTACATCCCCTTCGAACAATGCATCAGTATATCCTTTGCCTTCAAACTCTTTAAAAATTTGGTCATAGGTTTTGCCCATTATATTGGCTAAAACATTTAGCCTTCCACGATGAGCCATTCCAATAACATATTCTTCTATTCCAAGTTCAGCACCTCTATTTATTACACCATCCATAGCTGCGATAAGAGTTTCGGCACCTTCTAAAGAAAATCTTTTTTGACCAACAAATTTGGTATGTAAAAAATTCTCAAACACAACTGCTTGGTTAAGTTTGTATAGCAATTGTCTTTTTTCTTCAATACTAAAATTAG
This sequence comes from Bacteroidota bacterium, assembly GCA_947460345.1. Taxonomy (GTDB): domain Bacteria; phylum Bacteroidota; class Bacteroidia; order UKL13-3; family UKL13-3; genus CANHGM01. The sequence continues at coordinate 25,077 of CANHGM010000026.1, forward strand.
GTTGGTTTTTAGTACTTTCCATATTTTGTTGAAGCCAAGCAATTTTTTCTGGGTCTCTAATGTATATATATTCAGCACCAATGCTTTCGCAATAAGTGGCTTCTAAAATTTGAATGATGCTTCTTAAAGTTGCAGGACCAACGCCTACTTCAACACCTGCATTAAAAACTTTGTCAAGATCAGAGGCTGTAAGTCCAAAATTTTCGATGGCAAGAGAAGGTGTATATTTTCTTCTTTCCCTCACTGGGTTGGTTTTAGTAAAAAGATGTCCTCTGGTGCGATATCCTTTAATTAAATTTAGTACATTAATTTCTTTTAATACATCTTCGCTAACTGCAAAGTCACCTCCGCTTCTTTGTTGGCCAAGTTCAAACCCTTCAAAAAATTTACGCCATCCAAAATCAACTGAATCAGGATTTAATTTATAATCTTCATAAAGAGCATCAATATAAGTTACTTGAGCGTTTGACAGGTAGGTAGTATCTTTTGACATTTTATTGCATTAAAAAAGTTGGGCAAATATAACCCTATTGCCTTAAACCCCATATATGAGCAATGAAAAAATAAGGGAATATTTACATAAAATTAGAGAAGGTAGACTAGCTTATACAATCAGCAATTATATCGATATCGCTAGCTTGCAAAGAGTGATACAAAGGCAATCTCAACAAACAATTAGTGAATTTTTCAGTATACGGGAGAGATACCTTTGGATGATGGGCCAAAAAAAACGGACTGTTATGAAGGCTTTGATAATGAGAACATGAATTGATGTGAGATTGTTTAAGTCTATGAGATATTTCTATTCTTTGATGAAGGTCACTACAAACTATATAAAATATATGAGCATTGTGGGCAGCATATTGAGGTATAAATGGCAGATTAAAATCAGACTGAATAGAAGAATTTTCTAAAGCTGAATAATACAAATTCCAAAGAAATAATCTATGATTATGAATTTGTTGAATCTCTTGTAATTGGGACCAAAGAAATGCAGCTACAATTTCAGCAGGCATGAAAGAAGATCCCACATCCATCCATTGATATTTATCTATTTCATTTCTTAAAAACTGGGCACGATTGGTGCCTTTTTCATAGACAGTTTCAGCACGAGCGATGAATGAATCTTCATTAATAACTAACATCCCCCCTTCTCCAGAAGAAATATTTTTAGTTTCATGGAAAGAAAAAGTAGCTAAATGGCCAAAAGAGCCAAGAGCTTTTCTGGAGCCATCTGCATATATATAATAACTATCAATAGCTTGGGCTGCATCTTCTATAACATATAAATTATGAGCAGAAGCAATATTCATTATAAGTTCCATATCGCATGCTATACCTGCATAGTGAACAACCACAATGGCTTTAGTTTTAGAAGTAATTAACGATTCAATTTGATGGGTATCTATATTGGGATTAAGCTTGTTAGAATCAGCAAAAACGACCTTTGCCCCTCTTAAAATAAACGCATTGGCAGAAGAAACAAATGTATAAGAAGGTAATATAATTTCGTCACCAGGTTTTATATCAATAAGAATGGCAGCCATCTCTAAAGCATCGGTACAAGAAGTTGTTAAAAAACATTTCTTAAACCCAAAAGTATTACAAAAAAAATCTTGACATAAATGTGTGTACTTCCCATTTCCTGAAAGTCTTCCAGAGGATATCACTTCATTAATATATATAGATTCATTTCCTGTTAGAAAAGGTTTGTTAAATGGAATTGGATGCATATATATATTAGTGATTGATTTTGACTAAGTTTTTTTTATAAACTACTGATAATTTTGCGAAGATAAGATAACTTTATAAAAAGTTAGAAAATTAGGTGATTTATTGATTACTTATATAATATAGTTTATACATATTGGAAATATGAAGCTATAAAAAGTGTGAATTTAATTAACTAGAAATTAATATAGAAACAATAAATACGAAATCTAATAAGCATTTTTTTGCATATAAATGAATCAAAATAAATTACTTAAATTTATAATGCTAATTATTGTATTAAATAGTTGTAAGCGAACTACGCCAAATGATACAAACGTAAGCAACAACCAGCCTTTAGCTGTAGCTTCAAAAACGTTGGTGGGGCCACTATTAGAATGTAAAGTTTATAAACTTTTTAATGGATATTCAAGCAGCGATGACTTTGAAGCAAGTGGGGTATTTGCCAAAGACGGAGAATTCAATTTAGTATTTGATAATAGATACAAAATTGGTAAAATCAACAAAGCATTGATTCAAAATAGTAGTTTGAATATATTTATAGGGAGCGGATCTGGGAGTTCGAATTTTGAAGGAATAACATTTGACCCATATAATACCCCAAATTGGTATGTGGTTGAAGAAAGCGTAAAAAACGGCAATGTTGCATATAATCCTAGAATAAGAGAATATGATAAAACTCTTAACTATCAAAGCAGTCAATGGTGTGATTATAATTTTAATTCGACAAATAACAACAAGGCTTTTGAAGGAGTTGCTTATGTAAGAAGGAACAACCAGGATTATATATTGAGTATAGTTGAAGGGACTGGGAAAATTGTAGTTAACCAGCAAAATGGCAACATATGGAAAGTAATTACAGAATTTAGTTTACCTGTAACTTTTAAAGATTATTCAGATATAGCTATATTTGGAAATAAATTAGCTGTCACTAGCCAAGAAGACGCACAAATATGGATAGGAAATCTTCATCAAACACTTTGGACATATACAGGATCTTGGACTGTATATGATTTTCCTAAAGGCGATAAAAATGGAACTGTTGGTGCAGGGAACCTAACACTTTATGGCAATATAGAAGGTGTTTCATTTATAAACGATAGTACCATTGTTACTTGTTCTGACAAAGCATCTAGTTCTCAACCTAGTTATCAAAATTATAAAGACCAATCAGTACAAATTTTCAGAATCAGATAGTTAATTTTCAACATTAACTCTTACGATGCTTAATGAAAAGCAAACAATTATATAATATTAAAAAGGTATTAAATTCATATAATATTGCATAACCATATTACATGCTATGATAAAAAACTATTTAGAAAATCCATTTACAAAATTAGATTTAAGCGATAAGCAAGTATATAATTTTATTGCTGAACATATTGTACTTTTAGAGCAAGCAAATATTAACAATAATTATTCAGAAATTATTGAAGAAACAAAGTTGAATCTTGAGAAATTTACTGAATGTATAAACAAACCCAAAGTTAAAAACAAAGACAAAAAAAGTATTGAGGAGTTACATTCAAATATACATAAATTCATAAAACACTTATCAAAAGAAATAAAAGCTGTTCTAAAACAAAATGTTGATTTAACTAAAGATTTTGAATTAAAAGACAAAAATAAAACAAATAAGAACAACATCAATCTTACAATTGATTATTTAAAAAGAATAGAAAAAAACATTGTAAAACATGAGACTTTATTTGAAAAACAAACTTTTTTATCTCTTAAAGAGTTATTAGTCAATATAAAAACTTGGGAGAAAGCTGAACAGAAAAAAGTTGAAAAAAAGTTATACTACAAAACTTTCAAAATTGAACTTTTACAGCTAATGTATTTAAACTTGTTGAAATTGATTTTACACAATATTAACAACATAGAAGATGTAAATTTGTTATATCCAAGTGCGTTTTTGAATGGGAACAAAAAGTTAAAATAACACATTAAGATTAATACTTCCATATGTAACTATTTTCATTGTAAATATAATTACTATATTTATTAAAATTATGAATTGTGGCTAATTTAATTGCATCATCAACAATAGATTCCGTTTCATTTAAAAAAGAAACATCAATTACATTCCCATATTCGAGCCAGCCTCTTACACGATTATAAAAGTTCCGATTGATTTTGGCTACCACAGTTACCCCCATTTTTTTCATAGAAATGGCATTGCACAATTGTTCATACTGTCCTAAAATAGGAATGCTCATCACTTTTTTATTTAGGTACATTGCTTCGGCAGGCCCTTCAAAACCGCCACCGGTTATTAACCCAGAAGAGCTAGCTAAGCTTTTTAGAAAAAGATTATTTTCAATAGGCAATACTTTTATATGATTTACTTTATAAGGAGTTTTGCAATATTTAGAAAATATATGCCATTCAAAATCACTTATATTCAGAAAATGTTTCATCAGAAAATCATCATGATAAGCAGGTAAATAAACAGATATATGATTTTTTTCAGTAACATCTAGATTTCTAACTTCAGTTCTAATGATTGGTTTTTTGATAAAGGTATCATATTCATTAAAATGTAAACCAATAGCATCAGAAGACGGAGCGTAATTTTTAAAAATAAGTTCAGGTATAGCTTGCTTTTCTTGTGGACGAGGAGTTAATTTACTTAAAAAAGCAGATTGGTGGCTCATGGCAATACAAGGTTTGTTTCTGATTTTGCAAGCCCAAGCAGATAAGGGTTCAAAATCATTTAATACTACATCATAATCATATACAGGAAAAGTGAGAATGTCTTTTAAAAAATGAATAGGTTTTAGTTGCTTTACTGACTTTATATAGTCGATACTGCCTTGTTTGCCATTGACAAAGCTCAATCCATGTTTTTTATATTTAATGATATAAGGCAAAGAAACATCAGCATTGTTACCACTTACTAACAAATCTACTTCGCCATGTTGTAGCAAGTGAGGAATTATTTCGCGAGCTCTGCTCAGATGACCGTTACCCGTAGCTTGAATAGCATATAAAATTTTCATATCTAACTTGGATATATAATTGATTGAAATAAACTTTCGAAACTTGGAGCCATAGACTCTATTTCTTCCAATTCTTTAACAACATTCAATTCATTAAATTTATACAAATCCCATTTACCATTGTTCCATTCTAGGGCAGTTAGATTTTCGACCCAATCGCCACTGTTTAAATAGGTAACGTTATCTGTTTTCTTAATAATTGGTTGATGAATATGGCCACAAATCACATATTCGTAATTACGTTCTTTAGCTATGCTGATTGCAGTTTCTTCAAAATCAGAAATAAAGCTCACAGCACCTTTCACTCCATTTTTAATTTTTTGACTTAGTGAAATTTTTCCTTTACCTAGCTTTTTAGAAATATAGTTAACAATGCTATTTATCACTATTAAAGTATCGTAGCCTTTAGCTCCTAGTTTGGCTAGCCATTTCGAATGTTTCATGGTTACATCAAATACATCCCCATGGAAAAACCAAGCTTTTTTACCATCAAGTTCTAAAACAAGTTTGTTAGCCAAATGCAAGTTGCCAAGAGAAGTATCACAAAATTTTCGAAGTGTTTCGTCGTGGTTACCGGTTAGATAATATATAGTAGTTCCATCGGCCATCATTTGAAGTATTCTTTTAAAAACCTTGGTATGGCTAGTAGGCCAATACCTTTTACTATATTGCCAAAAATCTATAATATCTCCGTTTAGTACAAGAGTTTTAGGGTGTATACTTTTTAAGTATTGATTGAGTTCTGAAGCATGACAACCATAGGTGCCTAAATGCACATCAGAAATAACCACCAAATCTAAGAGTCTTTTGTTTGAATGCATGACCTTTGTTTGGACACGCAAATTGAATATGTCATTTTAACTTAGTGTAATCAAATAGAAGTAATATACTTAAGTTTAGGTTAACTTAATGTATATTTAGATTTTTAGATTCAATAGAAACACAACTAAAAATTACAATTCCGCAATTATATGGAAACACAACCTTAACATTAGACTGTGTATTTTGTAAAATGAAATATATTTTTTATATACTTATTTTTATTGCTATTGCAAGCTGTACAAAATTTAGAGATTTGCCATCAAACTCTAAAGTAATTATAGCACCAGATACTTTAAGTTATGGTTCATTATTAATCAATGAATATACCCCTAAAAGCAAAGTAGATACTAATGAGTTTGGCATTTTAGGAAAATGGTTTGAACTATACAATCCAGGCACCAAAAACATTGAAATAGATACCAATTTTTATTTTACTGACACACTTGCTTGGCCTGACAAATTCCATGTAACCAAGACAGATATAAAACAAATAGTTCCTGCAAAAGGATTCTTGGTAGTTTGGTCAGATAACTGTGATACAATAAATGGAGGAAAACTAATTCATACCAATTTCAGTTTAAACTCTGCAGGAGGAGGCATAGGTATATATATTAAAAATGCTCAAAGAAATTTTGTTGCCATAGATACACTAAACTATCCTGACTATAGCTTACTACCTAAAGGTACGCCAATAGGCAGATTCCCTGATGGTACTGTGGGATTTAAACAACTTTCATTGAGAACACCTGGAGCTAAAAATCAATTATAATATTATTTTGAAATTTACAATAACCATAATTAGTTTAGTACTTGTTTCATTTACTAGTACTACCTATTTAAAATCAATAAAAAAATATAAGTTAAAAATTGAAGAGCCTTCTGATATATCTCTATCAACAGATGGCAAATCATTTTATATTGTAAGTGATAAAGGGAGCTTATATAAAACAGATTTAGAAGGCAAAACAATCACCAAATCAAACCTAGTTGGAACTGACTTTGAAGCTGTTTTTGCTAAAGATAACAAAGTATATGTTGTTGATGAAAGATACAGAAAAATATATACTTTAAATGAGAATACATTAACTCAAGAGTCTGCAAAAACTATCCCATATAGTGGGGCTAGAAACAGTGCTTATGAAGGAATTTGTTGGAATAAAGCAAAAAAAAGATTTGTGTTGGCAATTGAGAAAAGTCCTGTGATGTTGTATGAATTAGATGAGAATTTAAACGTGGTCAACGAGATTGATTTTAAATCTATTACTGATATCTCATCAATTACATATGCAGATGGATTTTTATGGATTTTAAGTGAAGAAGACCATTGCCTTGTAAAAGCAGATGCCAATACATATCAACCAATAAAAAAATACAATATAAATATAGTTGGAGCAGAAGGGGTAGCATTTGACAACAACAAACAATTGTATATTACAAGTGACGGTATGGGATTAATTTATAAATACAACACAATTAATGAGTAAAATATATACCATCTTTGGACTGTTCTTTATACTGTTAGCTTCTAAAGTAACTGGGCAGTTTACTATTACCGGTCCAAAAAATAGCATAGAAATTTCAGGTTTGATTTCATTTGATTATAATTATAGATTTCTGTCAAATCCTGGTAACGAACCGGACTATAAGAAAAATAAATTTGAGCTTGGTAATGCCCGTTTTAAAATAGAAGGGAGAACAGGTTTGCACTATGAATATAATTTACAATTAGACCTTTCTCGATTGGGATACACCGATGTTGTAGGAGAGTTCCCGGCATTGCTTGATGCAAGTTTTATATATAAAAGTAAATTAGTAGATATTGCAGGCGGTTATCAAAAAGTACCATATTCAAGAAGTTCGTTGGTGCCATTTCAATATCAACCTATGTGGCAAAGAGCCGAAATATCTAGGGGCTATATGTTTTCGAGAAGAGATGTAGGAGTAACTTTATCAAAAGAAATGTGGAATGATAGAATTGCTTTATATGCAGGAGCTTATTCAGGCCAAGGTGAATATATAATGACTTCAATTACCGAAGGAGACAATGATAAAAATGGAACATTAGAATATATAGCTAGAGCTGAAGTAAACTATCCATATAAAATTAAATACAGAGATGTATATGATACACACCATTCATCTATTCCTTCGATAAGTTTGGGTGTAAATGGCAGGTATGTAAATAGAACAAAATCGTTACCCTATGGTACTACAGATTTTGACGTTAAACTTATATCAGGGAAAAAGACTACTTATGGATTAGACTTAGCAACCCAATACAAAGGGTTTTCAGGATTATTTGAAATCCATCAAATGAAGATAGAACCAACAGACCCAACTGATATAACAAATTTCTTATTAAGCAAACAAACTACTTACTTTTATGCAGGTGGAACAGTAGTGCAATTGGCATATTATAGCAAAAAATTAAAATCAGGAATATTGGCTAGATATGATGAATTGATACCAAATGATTTAAGAAGTTCAACCTATAAAGTTCAAAACATTTCATTATGTTATAATCTTTTATTGAATGGATATAAATCTATGCTAAGAGTTCAATATTGGTATAGAATAAACAATGACATACAAAGCAGTATTCCACAAAAATTTAAAGATGACCAAATTAGAATTGGTTGGCAATATTCTTTTTAATAAAACGCTTTTATAATTCATATTTTATTTGGGTTTATTCAACAATAAAACTACAACAAACTAAGGATTTCTTAATATAAGAAATTTAATCTTGCTACATATTTAAATATATATATATACACATGAAACAAAAATTCTATTTTGTAAGGCTCGTCACAGCATTTATATTGCTGTTACTTGTAGCCGAAGGCCGTTCACAAGGCTACTTAAGAGATGACTCCGTAACCACTTACACTTCTGGAGTAGTGCTTACTGAATTTTCTGGTTTTGGAAATCCCGCATTTGATTTTAATGGCGATGGATCAATAAGTTCAACAACAGATGAATACATTGAATGGACTAATACTGCAAATGTTGCCATTAATATAGGTGGTTGGAAATTTGATGACGGATCAGCCTTAGGTCATACCGTTCCGTCTAATACTATATTAGGACCAGGCAAAAAAGTAATTATGTTTATGAATACCACATCAGTGCCTTCAAGTTTCAATGGAGGTTTTGGTAATTATGTATGTGCAACCGGAAATGCAAGCAATGGGATTAACAATAGTGGAGACGCTATTGGAGTAGCTAACGCATCTGGAAGATACACTTATATACTATGGAAAACAGCAGCTGGTACATATGGAACTATAAATGCTTTTATCACTTCAGGAAATAGTTTAGGTGCTAATATAGTTCCACAAGTTGTAATAGCTACTTATACTGGAGCTGTTTTATGCAATGGAGCTGGAGGCTTATCAAACCATTCAGCTTTAACTGGAACTTATAATTGGAGTAATAGCTCAAATACAGTAACCAACCCAACAGGAACACCGGGTAGACATACAGATGGCTATTCCATTGAAACACCTGCTCCTATCTCGGCTCCGGCTATTACATTCGGAACAATTACAGCAAACACAATTCCTATATCTGCTTTAACCAATACACAAAAAGGACATAGAAGAATTATTGTTATTAAATCTGGGTCTGCTGTTACATTTACACCATTAGACAGTGTTACATATACAGGAATCAGTACAAATTTTAATACAGCAACAGACCAAGGAAGTGGAAACAAAATAGTGATGGATGATACTACAACTGTTTCGCCAATAACAGTAACAGGTTTAAGTCCGAGTACTACTTATCATTTTGCAGTATATGAGTATAATGGCAATGCACCATCAAGAGACCGTAATTATCGCACAGCTTCAGGTGTTGCTATTAACAATACTTCAACTTCAGCTTCTTCTTCACCTACAGTAAATTTATCAGTAAGTGCTACATCAGGAACAGAAGCAGCAACAACAGTTATAACCGTAACTGCAACAGCTTCATCTGCTGTAGCTTCAAGTGAGACAGTAGATATTGGTGTTTCAGGAACAGGAATTACATCAGGTGACTATACATTGAGTAATACACAAATAACTATTACAAGCGGAAATACAGTAGGAACTGTAACTTTTACCGTTAAAAACGATACGTTAGGAGAAGGAAGTGAGACAGCCATTTTAGCAATCAGCAATCCTTCATCAGGCTTAACATTAGGTTCCACAGTTCAAAAAAATATATCAATAACAGACAATGAACCATCATTATCTATTAGTTTTTCAGCAGGATCGGCAACTGAAGGCGGGTCAGTTATTAGTGTTTTTGGAACTTTAACTGATACTATATTAACTTCTATACAAAGTGCTAATTTGGCAATAAGCGGAACAGGTGTTACAGTTGGTGATTATAGCTTAAGTAAATCAACTTTTTCATTTGATAGGGGCGACGTTTCAGATACTATATTTTTAACAGTAACTGATGACAATGTTCGTGAGTCAGCTGAAACTTTTATTCATACAATTTCAGCATTAAGTTCAAGAATTTGGGCAAGCAGCACTTCTGCAAATTTATTAGTGAATGACAATGATGATGCTATATCAATTACTGCATTAAACACTTCTTTACCAGCAGATACTTTTGACAATGTAATAGCTTCACCAAGTAGCCAAATGTATAGAGGTTGGTACTTTAAAGAAAATGGTAGTAATGCAAACACAAGTTATGATACCACCAGTGGCGTTTCAACCACAGGTAATATGTTTAGTTTAGGAAGTGCATTATCACAAGAAAGAGCATTAGGATCTTTAAACTCTAGTGCGTTAGATACAACTTATTTTGGAGCAAAATATATAAACAACTCAGGAAGTAATTTAAATACTTTAATCATTTCTTATGTAGGAGAAATGTGGAGATATCAAGGCTCTGCAGATAAGTTAGATTTTCAATACAGTTTAAATGCGACTTCAGTTTCAGATGCTTTAGCTACATGGACAGATGCAAATGCATTAGACTTTTCTAACCCAAATACTACTTCTGGCAGATTGGATGGAAATAGCCCAGCAAATAGAACTACTTTCACCAATATAGCAGTAGCTTTAACAAACAGTGTTGCCAATGGCAATTCAATTTGGGTTCGTTTTAGAGATGTAGATATCCCAGGAAGTGATGCTATATTAGGAGTTGACAGTTTTGTTTTAAAAGCAAAAAATGCTGTTACAGTTGTATATTATTCAAACGCTTCTGGAGATTTAAATCAAACTGCCACTTGGGGAATAAACACAGATGGTAGTGGAGCGAATCCAACAAACTTTACAGATGATGACCAAATATTTGTAATACAAAACAATACCAATGCAACCATTGCAGCCAATTGGACTGTATCTGGAATTAATTCAAAAGTAGTATGTGGAGATAGTTCAAATGCAATCACATTTACTGTTCCTTCATCTTTTGTATTCAATGGAACTGTTGATGTTAAATACAATGCTACTTTAAAACTTCAAAACACTACATTGCCTTCATTTGGCGTATTAGAATCAGGTTCAACAGTAGAATATAACCAAGCATCTAATGTGACTGTGCTTAATTCTGCCAACTATAGCAATCTAACGTTATCTGGTGCTGGAACAAAAGCTATTAGTGCTGGAACTACAGTAGTTGGCAACAATATCAACTTGAATAATGCTAGCATTAGTTTTAGTGGTGTTACAACGATGACTTTAGGTGGTAACTTCACTGTTACTGGTACTTTAACTCAATCAGATACCACACAAACTTGGGGTATTACAACAGTAGGTAATGGTAACCAAACTATAAGTGGAAATAACAACAAATTATATATCTTCAGATTGGTTTCTACTAAAACTGCTGGAAGCCTAAGCTTTAGCAATGCTGTTGTAAGAATGACTGAAGACTATCGTTTGAACTTTACTAGTACTGCAACTTTCAATGATGGTGGAAATGAATTGTGGTGTGGTGATGACTTCCAAGCAGATGGATTATCTTCTGCATATACTTTAACAGGAACTGTAGTGATGCGTCAAAATGCTGCCACTGCAAACTTTGAACAAAATACAGCAGGAGGAACTATAGTAGCTCAATTGAACAATATCGTTTGGAACACTAGCGGTGCAGGTTCAGGTAGTTTTGGTGGTTCTAGCCCAGTATATATAAATGGAAACATGACCATCACTAATGTTAACTCAGGATTAATAGCTTTAGGTTCAAACAAATATTTTGTAAAAGGAAATTGGATAAATAACAGAACAACAGATGTTATAACAGAGGCAACTTCTAAAGTTTATTTTGTTGGAACATCTGCTCAAACCATTACATCAGCTTTTTCAAATGGTGAAATTTTTAACGATATCATTATAGACAATACCAATGGTGTAAATACGGCTACAAGAGTTACTGCAAATGATTCATTAATACTAACTAATGGACAATTAAATACAAGCTCAATTGTCATTATACCTTCAACTGGATTTGTATCTCGCACCAATGGTTGGGTTAATGGCCAATTGCGTAAAAACTTCGCAACTGGAGTAAGTGTTGCTAATATATATGAAATTGGAGATGCATCAGCATATACTCCAGTAAATATTACTTTGAATAATGTAACCGTAAATGGAAACTTAACCATAGGAGCAAATCAAACTAACATTTCAGGAACTTTATATGCTAGCGTATGTGTTGACACCAACAAAACATTAGACCGTCTTTGGACATTAGCTAAAACAGGAGGGTTAACTTTTGCAAACTATAATGGAACATTTACCTATACAGGAAATGATACTGCCAATGGTGGAGCATCAAGCCAACTTCTTCAAGCATATATATACGATGGCGTAACAGTTGAAAGATCAACTATGGGAGCATTAACAAATACTTCATTCACAATCACATCAGATACTTTAACTGGGACTTTATATATAGGTGAAAACAGAAACATCACAGCTTCATTCACTAAATCAACCTCAACCCCATGTTTGTCAGGCAACGTAACACTTACTTATACAGGTAGTGGCGTAGGTTCTTCTAACTACTCATGGTCTTTATCAGGTGCTTCAATAGTTTCAGGTTCAGGCAGTGGACCCTATACCATCAATTGGGCTTCCATAGGTGTTAAGCCATTGTCGTTAACTGTTACAGGTTTAGGATGTGCTTCTTCTACTTCATATGATACTGTTACCGTATTTGCTAATGGATGGGTAGGTTCAGTAGATACACTTTGGACTAGAGCTGCTAACTGGTGTAGTGGAACTGTTCCAACATCGGCATCAAATATTGTTATTCCAGCTGGTTTAACTAATTATCCGACAGTACATGCTTCAGCTAATTGTGGAGATTTAACTATAGCTTCAGGTGCAAGTCTTAAAATAGTTAGTGGTGGTAACCTAACGGTAAATGGAGCCTTTGCTAATACAGGAACATTTAACCATATCGGGGGCTATTTAAATTTAGCAGCAACTACTAATATTCCAGTGGGTAACTATTTTGCTTTAAGACTTAACAGTGCTTCAGCGGCTACTTA
>CANHGM010000027.1 GCA_947460345.1 Bacteroidota bacterium
GTGGATATATAGTGAAAAATGGTAATCATAGAATATTAAAACTATCACTTGCTATGAAGCGACGAGAATGGTTTACTGGACTTTGGATGAACATTAATAATATAAGTAAATCAACTGCTTTTTATTTCTAATGACAATTTTGGGATAAAAAGAAAACGCCTATGCCTATATATACAAAACCTTTGGCTCTGAGTTTGGCATAATATGCTTTTTTTAAATCAGCAATAATATATGTCACTTCTTCTTCGCTCAAATTCTCAGACCTGAAAAAGCTTGATATTTCTTCAATGCTTTTTTCTTCTTTCCTCATTTGATGAGCTTTCTGAATATGTGATATTAGTTTTTCCATGTCATCGTTTTAGCAAATATAAACGATTCATGTTTAATCAATTCATAGTTCGGTAATTTGTATTTAATTTAAATAAAAACAACCTAGCCTTACATCATCTGCGGACCAGAGTTTTTGTTTTGATTTTTTCTTCTTAATAAAGAAGTATCAAACTTTCCAAATTTATATATAAACGTAAGCCTTACCATTCTCCAGTCTCTTTGATAAAAAGAGTTTTGAGTAAAGAACGGTGAGTTTGAATATATATCAATTCTTCTGGTGTGAAGTACATCAGTAAAGTTTAAGATTAACGAACCTGGTTTAGTTACGTTATCACTCTTTTTCTTTTTGTCCTTATTCTTTTTTAAATCAAAATCATATTTAATTCCAAGATCAAGCCCGCCTGATTGTCTTTGATAACCTTGAGCTGATGAATTGGATTGGTTTCCACTAAACCAATTTGATCCGGAACCGTCTGGTTGTAACGACACTTTAGATTGATAATCAGCTATCACTTGAAACAACAATACTTTGCTGTATTTATATATCAAATAATATCTTGCAAACATGGTGTTTCTAGAAATATTAAAAGTTTGAGAGGATTCATTGCCGCTTATCTCAGAATGATATAAGTTGACGTTTGTATTCATCTCTATTTTTTTACCTACTTTATTTTGGTAGTTCAATTCAACCCCATAAGCCGAAGCATTGTTGGCGTTGCCATATGTCGACACCACTATATTTCTACCTAACTCTGCATTGTATTCCGTGTTTTGCACTTTGGTGATTAGGTTATTGGCTCTTCTGTAATAAGCATTGGCTATAAAAGATCGTTTTCTATCCCAAGTATAGGTATATGAAACTTCAGATTGAATGCTGTATTCTGGTTTTAGTCCAGGATTTCCTTTACTTAAATTAAGTGAATCAGAAAAATCGGTATAGGGTATAAGTTGAAAAAAGTTTGGCCTGTTTACTCTTCTGCTGGCATTTAATTGAATGTCTTGTTTGTCATCAATTTTATATGAAGCAAATACACTTGGAAATAAACTAATAGGATAATAGTTTCTAAATTTGAGGTCTTGCTTTACCAATATTCCATCATATATATAACTCTCAGCTCTTAAACCACCTTGTATATTCCATTTTTTGAGTTCATGTGTATACGTGGCGTAAGCTGCATGTATTTGTTCTTTATAGTTATAATTATTTGTTTGAGTTTGAACCTCAACCATGGTTGTAGTTGTATCTGTAGAAATTCTACCAATATTGTTACTGTTAAAATTAGATATCTGAGTTCTTATACCTGATTCTAGTTTGCCTTTTTTTCCAATGGGGTCTGTATAATCTATTTGACCGATGACAAAAGAAACATCCCCGCCACCTACTTGCTCTTGCTGCGAACTTTTCTTATAACTGTTTTTCAATGCATCGGTATATAAATTATTGCTGAAACTATTGAAATCGCTTGTGGCTTTGCTATAATATACATCAGTTGTAAATTCTTTACCATTCTTAGTAAATAGTTTTTTATATTGAAATGAACTTCCTATGTTCTTGAAATTTCTATCACTGGTTGAATTTCTGTTAGCGTATGAAAGTCCTCTTGGAGAAATATATGGGAATTTGTCGCTGCTGTCATACTTGATATCTAAAATATTCGATGAATTTAAACTGCCATTGGTATAATTATAAGAAACGGTAATAGTATTTCTGTTGTTTATCAACCAATCAAATCCAATATTCGAATTGATAAATTTGTTGTTAAATATATTTTCTGAAGTTTGATAAACACTATCTATTGGGTTTGCATAGTTGTTTATTCTATTGCTATTTCCATCAGCAATAGATTTGTTTGTGATATAATTTAATCCCCCAAAAAAATTCACTTTCTTTTCCCTGATATTAAAACTGATTACATTTGTAGTTCTTAGCCTTCTGTCAATGGCTGCTACTATGTTCCCGTTATAACCTATACGTTTGTCTTTTTTCAAAACAATATTTAAAATACCACCACCATTGCCTGAGGCATCATATTTAGCCGATGGGTTGGTGATAACTTCTATAGACTGTATGGTGTTTGCTGGTATTTGTTCAAGCGTAAGGTTTGTAGGTCTTCCATCTACATATATGGTTGGTTTGGCATTTCTCACAGTTACGTTTCCATCAATATCCACATTCACACCTGGCAAAGTTTTTAAAGCGTCAGTGGCTGTGCCTCCTGCTGCTACAGTCATTTTGTCTACATTGTATATCTTGCGATCTACAGCTGTTTTCATAAATGGTTCATCTGCTTTTACCACCACTTCTTTCAATTCAAGATTGTTGGGCGTAAGCATAATATTTCCTAAGTCTTTATCAAATGTTCCTGCGTCTATATCAAAGCCTTTTTCTTTGTCAAACTTTACATCAAATGAAACTCTTTTCTCTACTGGCACATACCCTAAGGCAAATACTTTTAATTTCATATACCCTTGCGATGGCAGGTTGTCTATACTAAAATCTCCATTAGACTCTGTTAATTGACCGCCTTTTAATAGTGGCTTGGCTTCATGCGTTTCTTCGTCATACCCATCTTGCCAAATTTGTACTGATGCTGCTTCTATCCCTTTATTGGTTTTTGCATCTAATATTCTTCCATAAAATCTGCCTTTTTGAGATTTTATGATAACCAAGCTAGGAGCAGCAGCTTGAACAAATGGAATAGAACCGATTAAAATTAAAAGACTAAGTAGAAAGTTTCTCATATAAAATTGTTTAAAGATTTGGTTAAACAAATTTGAAGGTAAAAAAGTTACTAAAAAAATATTTAATCATTCTAAGCATCTAAGCATACTTCAACATCAATACTTAGGTAAAAAAGTTGTAGGCTATCTTTGCAGCTTTGAAAAGCAAATTACCTTTAGTTCATTTGTCACTATTTGCCGTAGCTTTAATTTATGCTATAGTGTTTAGTATCGCTAGAGAAGTGATGCAATATATTCCCCCGTTCGGATTTATTGTGTTAAGGGTGGGTACTTCATTGTTTCTCTTTGTGCTGTTATATATTCTATTTATCAAAAATGAGTTTATTGAGAGAAAAGACTTGACCCGGGTATTGCTATGTGGGGTATTTGGTGTGGGTGCTAATATGTTGTTGTTTTTTAAAGGCCTTGCCAATACCACCCCCATAAATGGTGCTATATTAATGACCAATACCCCCATTTTTGTGGTAATTATAGCAGCTTTTTATAAACTAGAACGGTTGACTGCAGCAAAACTTGCAGGTATTGTTATAGCATCGATAGGAGCCACTTTGTTGTTAGCAGGCAAAAACTTTAACTTCAGCAGCAACACTTTGATGGGCGATTTAATGGTGACTATCAATGCCATTATATATTCGTTTTATTTGGTGCATGCCAAACCACTATTGTATAAGTATAAACCTGTGACTGTTTCAGTATATACGTTTGCAATAGGGTTGCTTTTTACGCTTCCTTTCGGATTTCAAGAATTGACACATAGCAAATGGGACCTGTTGCAGGCTGACCTTAGTAACCATACTTATATATGGCAAACCATATGGTTCAAAATTGCTTTCATCATAATCGGAGCTTCTTTTTTTACTTACCTGTTAAATGCTTGGGCTTTGAAACATGGCAGTTCATCTTTGGTAGGGAGTTATATATATTTACAACCCGTATTAGCGGCTATTATAGCTCAAATAGCAGGCAAAGACCAATTAACTACCCACAAGGTTCTATTAATGATTTTGATTTTAATAGGTGTATATTTAGCTACCAAAAAAAATAAAGAATTGGCATGAGAGCATTAGCATTTGACGTAGGATTAAAACGTATAGGTATAGCAGCTACCGACCCGTTGATGATTATAGCCAAACCACTCATCACGTTATCACCAGCCCAAATTGCCGATTATCTTGAGGTGTATATAAAAGACGAAGAAGTAGTGCAATTTGTGGTAGGAAAACCTATGCGGTTAGATGGTTCTGATTCAGAGTCGGCACACTTGGTGGTACAATTTAAAAACTGGTTGGCACAAACATGGCCACATATACCCATGGAAGACATTGATGAAAGGTTTACCTCATCTATGGCTCAGCAAAGTATATATGACAACGGGATAAAAAAGAGCGATAGAAAAAATAAAAAGAATATAGACTCAACTGCGGCTGCCTTAATTTTGCAGACTTGGTTAGATAAAAAAACAAACTTATTAGATTTATAAAATTATGATCATGCCTGTTTACGCTTATGGCGAACCCATATTAAAAGAAATAGCTGGTGAAATTAGTCGCTCGTTTCCTAATTTAGAGAAGTTTATTGCAGATATGTGGGAGACTATGTACCACACCAATGGCGTAGGATTGGCTGCACCACAAGTGGGTGTTTCGGCTCGAATGTTTGTGGTAGATTCTACACCCATGTACAATGAAGATGGGAGCGAAGGAGTAGGCACTAAAAAAATATTTATAAACCCAGAGATGCTAGTTGAAAGCGGTGTGCCTTGGCATTATGAAGAAGGATGTTTAAGCATTCCGGGCATCAGAGAAAATGTGCAAAGAAGACCAGAGATTAAAATCAGCTATTACGACGATAACTTCGAGAAGCACACAGAGACCTTTGATGGATACACTGCAAGGGTAATACAGCATGAGTTCGACCATTTGAATGGGGTGTTGTTTATTGATAAAATCTCCCCTTTAAAAAAGCAATTGATTAAAGGTAAACTCAGTGAGATACAAAAAGGCTTTGTGAAAGTAGATTACAAAATGAAGTTTCCTAAAAGATAAATTATAGATACTCAGTTTTTATGATTATTTTTGCATCAAATTAAAAACACAATATCATGGGAAAAGGTGACAATCGCAGCAAAAAAGGAAAAATTATCAACGGCTCATTTGGCGTAAAACGTTTAAAAAAGAGTTATATGATCAGTGCCGTAGCTAAAATAGAAGCTGAAGCTAAAACTAAATAATCAGCTATATTTTTCTTAAAGAATTTAAACCTCTCGATTTTTTCGGGAGGTTTTTTTGTTTATAGGCTGAATGGGGTTTTATAAGTGTAATGAGTATTATATGGAGCAAAACTATTTGCCTATGCTTATAAAGAGACTGCTGCGAAACGAAGCCTGAAAGTCTGATATACTAGTAAAAAAAATCTATATATACTTTAAAGAAAACCCAGGAGGGGTGTGATATGATACACATATCATATATATATAAGTGCACTTCATAGCTTTTTTGAAATTGTGTCTTGGAAGTATATAAAACAAGTCTTTGACTTAAATATATATACCAGACTTTTGTAACTCCGTTAACGCCAATCTAACGCGAGGAAGTTGTCTCCGTTAACGCCAATCTAACGCGAGGAAGTTGTCGCCGTTCTTCAAGAACGGTGACTTATATATATAAGCAAGGTCTGTGACCTGGGATTGTTGCTATAATGTTTTTTTTGATATATATATGAATATATTTGCAACAATGAATTTGCGTCGTTCTATTAGGCATGAAGATCAAATATATTTTTTATAACTAACTGTTTTACACTGGATAGATTTATATTCACAAAAAAAGAAATCAAGATATATTCATTGAAAGTTTAACACATTGTATAGAGAATAAAGACAAATATTATAGTTTAAAGCCGGGTTACAAACCCTGCATGTATGAATATTACACCGTTCTTGAAGAACGACGATAACGCAGTTCTTTGATACATTAAAAAAGAAGTAATTTGAAAAGCCAATTGCTGATTGAAACGTTAAAATACCCCCATATATATGCAAAAAGGGTGTATATGAAGCCAATGTAAATTGTTTTTAGAAGTTTATTGTGTTGATATATAGCAAACTAAGGCCATAAGGTGGTATAAATGACAAATCCGCTTTGTATTTTATCGAAAATTTAGTAGTATATTTGCACTAGAAATTAATCTAACAACTTACCGAATGCAAAGAACGAAAAAGAGGGTACTTTATATCTGTTCTGAGATGAACCCTTATTTGAACTTGAGTAGTGTTGGCGACCTAGCCCGTATTCTTCCTGAAAAAATTCAACAAAAAGATCATGAAATACGTGTGCTTATGCCACGCTTCGGATTAATTAACGAACGTAGAAACAGACTGCATGAAGTAGTTCGTCTATCAGGTATCAATATCACTATTGACGACAACGACAACCCACTCACCATTAAAGTAGCTTCTCTTACTGAAGCTAAAATGCAAGTTTACTTCCTAGACAACGAAGATTACTTTCACCGCAAATTTGCTTTTAAAGGCGAAAACGAAGAGTTTTTCTTAGATAACGACGAACGTACCATCTTCTTTTGCAAAGGTGCCTTAGAAACCGTTAAAAAACTTGGTTGGGCTCCTGATATCATCCATTGTAATGGTTGGATGACTAGCTTAATTCCGTTATACCTGAAAACTATTTATAAAGACGAGCCTGTATTTAAAAATGCTAAAGTAGTATATACCGTGTTCGATAATCAATTTGAAGAATGCCTAGGAAAAGATTTCTCTAGAAAAGCTTCTTTAAATAATATAAACGACGAAGACATGGAACATTTTAATAATGCAGATTGTTTGAAACTTTATAAAGGTGCAGCCCGTTTCAGTGATGCATTGGTCATTCATACAGATGCTACAAGTGAAATGAAAAAATATCTTTCTAAGCTTACTATTCCAACACTTGACCATAAAGATGAAGACTTAGGCGAAGTATATACTGAATTTTATGAAAATCTTACAAACCAGAGAAACTAAATTTTTTTTTTCAATTTTAATATGTCTGTTTACGCTTGCTTCTTGTAAGCAAAAAAACGACGTAGGCCTTCCAGGTGCTGAATCTATAAACGCACTCCAAACAGATACTTTTACTTTAGTTACTACTACTGTAGCCGAAGATTCTATCAGAACCGATGAGCTCAATACATTCCCCATCGGCTCTATAGGCAATGATCCTGTCTTTGGCTCAAGCACCTCCAACTTTTTCACCCAATTTCTGTTAATGACCGATAATTGGACGTTTGGTACTGGGGTTAAATTTGATTCAGTGGTACTTACCATGGCGTATACAGGTGGTTTCTATGGCGACTCAAGTAGTATTCAAAAAATACAAGTGAGCGAGCTGTCTGATGAAATTGCCTATAACACCAACTACTTCTCTAATATTAAGTTTAATTATCAAAATAATATTGGAACTTGGCAAGGCTTGCACCACACCAAAGATAGCGTGTCTGTTAAAGGAACGAATGCTGCTCCACATCTTCGCATCAAATTGTCTGATGCATTTGGACAAAAAATAATTGCCAATGGCAAAACATGGTTAGACAACCCTGATTTTCTTAATACCTTTAAAGGATTAGCTATTACTGCAGAAAATATGTCGAGCACAGGTTGCCAAGTATATTTCGATCCTACTTCACCTTATTCTGCTGTGACTGTTTACTATAATGATTCTATGAAAAAAGATTTTTCGTTATATACAAATGGGGCTAGATCTACTGCCAGAATCAATCAATTCCAACATCAGTACTCTACTTTCATCAAAAACACTATCACCCAAAAACGCAATGCTGATACTTGCTATATACAAGCACAAGCTGGTTGTAAATTGAAATTAGAATTGCCTACCTTGTTCAATATAGCCAACCAAAACCCTGGTGCATCTATAGTAGTGCATGGAGCCGAACTGGTGGTGAGACCTTTAGATGGATCATTTACCAACGATTTCCCTAAACCTGTTAAACTTCTTTTAGTGAAGTGCGACTCATTAGGAAACAACTCTCCAATATTAGATTTATACTTGTCGTCGTTTGATGCAAAATATTTAGGCGGTACTTACAATACCAATAAAGCAGGATATTCATTTAATTTTTTAAACGAAGTTCAAGAATTATTTAAAAATTATGCAAAAGGACAGAACACTAACTATGGTTATTTTGTTCTAATACCAGGGGACAATCCTATGTCAGCTTCTCGCATGTTAGTTGATACTAGAAAAACCCAAAAACAAATACAATTTAAGCTCACCTATTCAGTAGTAAAATAAGTTTTGATTATTATATTAAACAATGATATAACTAAAGAAGAGGTTATTCAATTGATAAACAAATTGACTGACCTAGGTTTAGAATATCATCAATCAAATTTGGGCGGCCGTTTACTTATGGCTATCCCCAATGCCCCTAAAGATTTTGATTTAAGACAAATTCAAATGCTGAATGGCGTGCATGAAGTATATCAAGTAACAGAGCCATACAAACTGGCCAGCAGACGTTGGAAAAAGGAGCCTACCATTATAGATGTAAAAGGGGTGAAAATTGGCGGCAATACTTTAAACCTGATTGCTGGTCCTTGTGCTGTTGAAAATGAAGACCAAATATTTGAAGTAGCTGAGTTGCTCAACCGTAATAATATAAAATTTATTAGAGGCGGGGCATATAAACCCAGAACGTCTCCATATGCATTCCAAGGTTTAAGAACAGAAGGATTGAAACTTCTAAGAAGAGCTGCTGATGCATACAATTTAAGAGTGGTGACCGAAGTGATGGATTTGAGTTTGTTAGACGAAGTATATGAATATGCCGATGTATTGCAAATAGGCACCAGAAATATGAGTAATTTTTACTTCCTTTCTGAGCTTGGCAAAATAGACAAACCCATATTACTAAAAAGAGGCATGAGTGCCAAAATACCTGAATGGCTAATGGCTGCCGAATATATATTGAGTGGTGGAAACGAGAAAGTGATTTTGTGTGAAAGAGGTATCAGAACGTTTGACGACTCAGTAAGAAACACATTAGATGTTGCTGCATTTCCTATAATAAAAGAATTATCTCATTTGCCTATATTTAGCGACCCAAGTCATGGAGCTGGTATTAGAAACAGAGTGATACCAATGGCTATGGCCAGTATAGCTGCAGGTGCTGATGGGTTAATGATTGAAGTACATACCAACCCAGAGAAAGCTTTGAGCGATGGACCGCAGTCTTTATACCCACAACAATTAGAAGAAATGATTGACAAGCTTAGACCCATAGCTGAAGTTGTGAATAGGTCGTTTGACTTTGACAAGGTAGTAGTAGAATAAGAGAAAATTTAATGTAGATGTATTAAGAATAGAACAACGAACTATTCTCCATCAAAATCGATGAGCTGATTGCTGAGCTCCTTTTTCATGTTTATATATTTTTCTAATGATACTAGCATAGCTGGTAGCAGCAATAGGTTCATAAACATACCTATAAACAAAGTAATAGAGGTGAGTAGTCCTAATGCAACAGTTCCGCCAAAAGTACTAAAAGCAAAGATGATAAACCCACAGAATAAGATAACAGAAGTATAAACGATACTCACACCACTTTCTAGAATAGAATCGCTCACCGCCGGACTTATAGCCCATTGATTTTTCTTTAAAAAGTATCTGTATTTGGCTAAGAAGTGTATGGTAAAGTCTATGGAAATACCATAGGTGATACTAAATATAATAATGGTTGAAGCTTTCAGGTGTATATCACCAAAACCCATAATACCTAGTGTAATAATTAATGGAATGATATTAGGCACCAAAGAAATCAAAATCATTCTCCAGCTTAAAAACAAAAAGGCCATCAATATACTGTTAAGCAATAAGGCTAAAGCCATAGAGCCCGTGAGGTTTTCTATTAAATAATCATTTCCTTTTAAGAAAATCAAACTGGTACCCGTCATTTTAACGGCATATTTTTCAGGTGGAAAAATGCTGTCAATTCTAGCCCTTAATTCTTTTTTAAGTTCGTTGGTTCTTACCGAGCCTACATCAGCCATTTGTATACTAATACGTGCAACTTGCCAATTGCTGTCGACCAGTGATTTTACTAAAGACATATTGCCACCTTTCTTCATTTGCATATATCCTTGAAGGGCTATAAACTCATCTGAACTTGGTAGTTGGTAACTCTCAGCCGAATAACCATGAAAGGCTTGAGAGGAAAACTTAATCATTTCTAGTAAAGATACCGGTTTAGAAAACTCCTTATATGAAGAAAGCATGTTTTGCAAATCATCCATTTTGCTCAATGCTTTTAAAGAAGTCCTAAAAGTACCTTTCTTTTTGCTGTCTATCTCTATCTCAAAAGGCATTACCCCTTTAAACTGAGATTCAAAGAATTTTAAATCTGTATATACTTTGTCTTTTTTAGGCACATCATCAAGTATATATCCAATACTTTTAACCTGTGTAAAACCAATACCACCAGCAATAGTTAAAAAAGCAGTGGCTATATATATCCATTTTCTTTTTTCGAATACCATACGCTTACACCATTGCATAAAACCACTCATGTTTTGATTGTCTAAGTGTTTTAGTTGTTTTGGGGTAGGGGCTGGTAAAAAAGTATATACAACAGGGATAAATAATGCTGACACTATATATACCACCATAATGTCGATGGCTGAAACTACTGAAAACTCATCTAGTAACGAGCTACCAGTAAAGTTAAAAACCCCAAATCCGATGGCTGTTGTTACGTTAGTTAAAAATAAAGCTAATCCATTTTTAGAAGTAACACGGGTAAGAGATAAGACCCTGTTTTTATGTTGCCTGTATTCTTGGTGATATACATTTAATAAATAGATACAATTTTGAATGCCTATAATTACAATTAAAGGTGGCACCAAGCCCATCAGCACTGTAATCTTATATCCCAAAATGGCTATGGACCCTACGGTGACTACTACACCTATGATTACCACAATAAGCGAATAAAAAGTAGCAACAAACGACCTGAAAAACAACCACATGATAATGGTAGTCACAATTAAACTAAGTAAAGTAAACAGTTGTAATTCGTTTCTTACCTTAGTTGCATATACAGTTCTAATATAAGGCAACCCAGAAAAATAGACTTCGGTATGGTGTTGCTCACCAAAGGCTTTAGCGGCTTTTTCAATATTCTCAACCAGCGTAATTCTTTCTTTGCTGTCGAGTTTGTCTTTCTTAAGGGTTATAGCCGCAAGTGTGGTATTGCCTGAATCGTTGAGGAGAATACCTTCGTAAAATTTTAATCTTGAAATGATTTCATGTAAACTATCTAACTCAGCTTGAGTTGATACTTTATTTTGAAACAACGGGTTGAGTTCAAATTTGTGTTTCTCTTCGTTTTTATTGATGGTATATATTTTAGTAATGGATACTATTTTTTCAACCCCATCTGTTTTTTCAATATTATTACACAGGTCGTAAAACGAGTTAAAGAATTCTTTTTTAAAGATGTCGTTATTTCTAACGCCCACCACTAAAACACTGCCATCTTCCCCAAACCTGTTTTTGAAATTTACATAATCTATGTAGTCGCTATCGTCTTTAGGGATAACCTTTGCAAAATCATAAGCAATAGTTACTTTGGTGGCATAATACCCACATGTAAGAGTAATGATACCTAAAAATACCAAAATCAAAAACCTTTGTCTGATGATAAAACCTGCTATAGATTGCCACATTTTTTTATTTCAGACTATGGTGTTTTATATATATATGAATGAATCTAATTAGTATAAAAACTTAATATTATACATCTAATAACAAACGAGCTGGGTCTTCAAGTAATTGCTTTACTCTCACCAAGAAGCTTACTGACTCTTTTCCATCAATAATTCTGTGGTCGTAACTTAAAGCTACATACATCATAGGTCTAACTACTACTTCGCCTTTAATAGCAATTGGTCTTTCAACTATATTGTGCATACCTAAAATAGCTGATTGTGGAGAGTTGATAATAGGTGTAGACATTAAACTTCCAAACACGCCACCGTTGGTGATGGTGAAAGTGCCACCGGTCATTTCTTCTAGGGTTAATTTGCCATCTCTAGCTTTAACAGCTAACCCAGCAATTGTTTTTTCTATATTAGCTAATGATAATTGTTCAGCATTTCTGATAACCGGAACAACAAGACCTTTAGGTGTAGATACGGCAATTGACACATCGCAAAAATTATGGTATATAATTTCTTCGCCATTTATTTGAGCATTTACTGCTGGCCATTCTTGTAATGATTGACAAACAGCTTTTACAAAAAACGACATAAAGCCTAAGCCAATACCATGTTTCTCTTTAAAAGCATCTTTATATTTAGCTCTTAAATCCATAATGGGTTTCATATCTACTTCGTTAAAAGTAGTGAGCATAGCAGTTTCATTTTTAACGGCAACTAACCTTCTGCTGATGGTTTTTCTTAAGTTGCTCATTTTTTCTACTCTTTCAGATCTGTCGCCAACCATTGAAGGCAGGGTAGGAGCAGGAGCAGATGAAGTAGCAGGTTTAGCAGATGGTGCAGAAGCATTTTGAGCATCATCTTTAGTGATTCTACCGTCGCGGCCAGTGCCACTCACAGCAGAAGCATTTATTCCTTTCTCAGCTAATATTTTTTGTGCAGCAGGGCTTGGAGTTCCGCTTGCATAAGTGTTGTCTGATTTTAGGGGTTGAGCTGTTTCAACAGCTGCAGGGGTTTCGGTTTTAACTGTGGTTGCAGCTTCAGTTGGTTTAGCAGCAGCCGTATCAATAGAGCAAATGATGGCACCCACTTTAATGGTATCTCCTTCAGCAGCCATAGGTTTTAAGATTCCAGCAGCTTCAGCATTTAGCTCAAAAGTTGCTTTATCACTCTCAAGTTCACAAAGAACTTCATCCATATTCACATAGTCACCTTCTTTTTTTAGCCAACGTGCAACAGTTACTTCACTGATGGATTCGCCAACTGCAGGAACTTTAATTTCAAGAGCCATAATTAGTTACATTAAATTGATTGAAGATGCAAACCTACTACTAAAACACAAGGCAAACAAGTGAAAAAACAAGGACTTACCTAAAAAATTATATAACCATTCAAAGGGTTATATAAAATGGTGTATATCAATTAATGGTCAGCAGTTTTTGACTTAGAAAACAAGCTCTTAATTTTTACTGCAGGCACCCACAATTTAGAAAGCATATATTTACCAAAACCTTGTTCTTTTTCAACATGCCATACGGTAGTTCTTGGGCTTTCAACAGGGTGGTTGTGAAGTGAGTAAGCATATGCAGCTATAGAAGTTCTGTATTTACCTTCAGGGAAATTGATTGGGTCGTAACCATGCAAAGTATATGAGCGGCAATGCATAATGGCCAATCTGTTAAATGGTACGTCCACTTCGGTTTTTACACCATTTCTTTCGTCTTCTAATCTTAACTCTCCACCATATTCCTTCTTCCAATCTTTGTTTATATATATCAATAGATTTAAGTTTCTATACCATTTTTCATTTAAGGGATGGTAATTAAAATCGGCATGCATGTCTAAGAAACTGTCTTTTCTGCCTTGATGAATTCCTCCACCATAAAAAGTATCGTCTACAAATACATTTTCGTTAGAGACATAACTTAACCAATCTTTAAAACGTGCTGAAACTAAATCGTTATATAACTCTTCGAACACACCTCCCATTTCCCAATATCTAGATTTTTCGAATTTGTTTTTAGCAAATACATAGTCAGCACTTGGGGTATCTATTTCAGGTATTAAGTTGTAAAGTTCAGTAAGTTTAGATTCATCACATAAGCCGTCTATACCTATATGTGGGAATGGTTTGGCTTCAATAAATTGTTTTCTAAATTTTTCTTTATTGGCTTCTAAATATTCAAAATTAATCATACTCGTATTATTTATTAATGACGCAAAAGTGGATAAACCAATTGATTAAAATAATGATTAAAATCAGTTTTTAATTATCTACAAATATTTTTCCCAAAGCACTTTCTTATACAGAATCTCACATCTTAATACGGCTGCTTGGTTTTGAATATCGATATAATTGTTTTTAGAAAACTGATATTCATAAAAATTGATAGTCCCTAACTCAAATGCTTTCTCAGCCAATTCATACTGTTGTTTATATAAAGCCAATTGTTCTTGGTATTTTAAATAAGTATTTTTCATACTTTCTAATTCTGCTCTTTCTGTCGACTCACTGTTTTTAATCGTATACTTCATGTTCTCCATTTTGTATTGGATAAATTGGGTGTACAATTGTTGACGTTTTATATTGATATTGTTTAAATTTTTATTAAACACCGGAATCTTTAAATTGAAGAAAGCAATTTTAGAAAGATTATTACTAAATTGGGTATTCAATTCAGTTTGTATCAGATTAGAACTTCTGGTAGTAAAGCCTCCGCCAATACTTAAAATGGGATACTTGGCCGACTGTGCTACTTTTATGGCATGTTGATTGGCCTCAAGTTGAAATGCTAGTGATTTGATTTGAGGAGACAAGCTGTCTTTGATATATTTAACAAACAAGAAACGCTCAGGATTTTCAGCAGAAAGGTTGTCAAAATTGAATGCAATATCTGTTGTGTCTTCAATATTCAGTTTAGCTTTAAGTGTTTTTATATATATATTGTAGTCTCCAGTAGCTTTTAAAAGTTTTAACTCTTTGGCCGAAATGTCAGTGGCAATACTTAACTCGTCTTTTTTAGAAACAATTCCAAGAGCCATTTGCTTCTGAACTTTTGTAAGTAAAATTCTACTTCTATTCAACTGTGTTTGATTGTTTAAAATCAATTGCTTTGTTGTATATATTTTGTAATACAGTTGCGTTATTTCAAGACCTATTTGCATATCTAATGCTTTGTTTTCGAAACCTGATGCTTCATATAACAATCTGTTTTGTTCAGCTGTATGGTATATTCTGCCTCCATTAAACACTTCAATTTCAGAATATAAAGAACCGCTATATACTTGGCTACTAAAATTACTTAATACATTGGTTGCAGGGTCTATAAATAAACCCCAATTATAACTTCTTCTAATATTTGCTTCGACAGTGGGTAAATATTCGTTTTTGGCTGCTTGATAATTTAGCTTTAAAATTTCTTGATTTATTTTATTGGCTTTAATGTTTGGATTGGCTTGTTTTGCCATTTCTATGCATTGTTCTAAAGTGTATATATTGCTTTGGCCATATATATTTAAATGGCATAAAAACATAAAACATGCAATTGTTAAAACAAGCAATTGTTTAGATAAAAACGATATATATACTTTTGTTTTTTTCAATGTTCTTATCCTTCTTCGTCAAAAAATAGATTTACATTTTTAACTCCATCTATCATCTTCATTTCTTTTACTAGGTCTTTGCCTTCTTCTTCTTTTTTTAGTTTTATATAATAAGACAGCTCCATCAATTCTTTTTTGTCTTCACCTACTGCTTTTACGTTCACCATATTGTATCGTCTACAATATTTGCTTAAGATAACTCCCGCATCAAAGTCTTTTCCATCAACTGTTTCGATAAGCATTTGCAACAAAAAATCTCTTTTTCTTGGGGCTGATAAATTGATGTTTACTATCACAAAAAATACAATTCCAATAATAAAAGTTCCCATGATGGCTACTTCATATAAACCTACGCCAGCAGCCAAACCAGCAGCCAATGCAAAAAGTATAAATATAATATCTTGAGAATCTTTTACGGCCGTTCTAAACCTAATGATAGACATGGCACCCACCAACCCAAATGCTGTGGCTAGATTGTTACCAATAACCATGATAACAACTGTCATTACTAGCGTAAGCATAATAAATGAATTGACAAAATTTGAAGAGTAACTTAACCCTTTATAAGTTATTCTATATAATAAGGCAATCATCATACTACATAAGAGAGACACAGCTAAGTGCTGAATCACTTCTTTGAAAGTAAGTGAGTAAAAAAACAGGTCTTTTAATTCTTCATTCATTTGATATAATTTAAACTAGAGAAACCTATTGGCGATAGTCTCGTTCTTCGGTTTTCTATATGTGTGTCAATACCATCAGCATATTTACTGATAGCTTTAAGTTTTAACGAAAATTCTTCTACTAAATTAAATACCCAATTGGGGGGGGAGTTGCTATATTTTACTTCAAATACAAAAGCCGAATTGTTTAAATATTTTAATCTTTCACATTCAAAAAGTTCGTTCATTTTGGGGTATAAGGCCGTTCTTACATTTTTATCAAAAGTGATTCTTATATCTTTGTCAAACAGTCCCATATATGCTTCTCTTTCATATACTACAAGGTTCATAGGTCTCAGCGAAGAACCGAAATGGTGGTATAAATATTTATTAGCAGCTTCTTCAGCATCTTCAAATCCTTTCATGGGTTTTACAATACCATCCATTAACCCATAATTCAACAACTCGTTGCTTTGATCAAAATAATATGGAGCTCTAACTTTAGAAATTCTATCTCCTGATTTTACTTTGATTTCTAAAAAAGCCAAACAACCTTCATTGTAAGTGTCATATGACCTAATTCTAAATTTATTTCTAAACTCTAAACCATCTTTTTTCTCTTCATAAAACCGCATATTAGGAGTGTCAAAATAGATACTTTGGACTTTATATTCACTAATTCCACCTGCATTTTTGTTAGTAAAATCATCAGGCTTAACAAATGGAAGTAGTCTATTGCGTAAAGCTTCTAAGTTATCATTGCTAACAAAGAATTTTCTTTCGTATCTATATTTTGATTTATATGCTTTCAATTCTTATCGATAAAATATATTGCCAAAAATTCTTTTACTATATTCCCATAAAGTAACATCATCTGCATGTATTTTAGTTTGAGTGAACATGCCAGGTATAATGTCTTTTCTTTTAGTTGATAGGGTAGAAGTAATATATACTGCTTGTCTTCCTCCAACAAGTTGTATGACGTTGTCTATATTAGATATATTGGCTGTTAGCTGTTCGTCAGTATGGAAAAGATATAAAACAACTTCGTCATTCTCTTTTATATACTGCATTTCTTTAAATTGGATAGGTGCAATCACTATAAGAGAAGAAGTATCAAGCAAAGTGGCTAAAATTTCTACATCAGATATGGCTCCCTTTTTGTGTTGCAACATGCCACTAAAGGGTGCAGTAACAGTAAATTTTTGAAGCCTTGATTTGATCATTGAAATTTGATTGCTTATAGCATCTATTTTAGCTAGGCTTAAATCTAATTGTTGTTTTTTATCACCTGATTGCAACTTCATGATTCTTGCATTTTGTAAGTCGATATCGATTTGTAAAATTTCTAAATTATTTTGAGCAATTTCATATTCTTGTTTTGAAATCAAGCTGTCTTTATATAGTTTTTCGGTGCGTTCAAATAATTTTTTTTGATTGATATATTTTTCAGTAGAAAGTTTTTTATTGGCTAATGCTTCTGAAATAATTTCAGGTTTTTCGCCTGTAGCTGTTACTTCATATCCTGCTTGTTCTATTTTTAAATTATTTTCAAGTTGTGCTAGTTCGTTGGCCAGTTCATTCGAATATAATCTACCGATGACGTCTCCTTTGCTTAAAAACTTTTTGCTACTTAAATTACTTTCTAGTTCAAAGTCAAACATATCGCCTCTTAAAAATTCTCTTCCACCATAATTGTTTATTTGGTCAAGAGCATTGTCTTTCATAGTAGCTAATATTCGACCGTCTGTAGTTCTTCCTAGTATCCATTCTTTGGTAGCGAATATCTTTCCAGTTGCATATATATTGTATGGAACTTTTAGAGGCAAAAACCTAATGATAATGAAAAGGAGAGCAAGTGAAGACAGAATAATATATGTTTTTTTCATTTTACCTGACTTATACTTATTTTATATAGTGTTGGAGAAACAGATTGATAGTTTTCATTTGAGAGCAATAATGAGTCGTTGTTTATATAACATACACCTTCAATTTGTCCTACGTTGTTTCTAGAGCCAAGCTGAACTTTGTATTTGTTCCCAGTAAAAAATTGATTGTCTTTAAAGTTTTTTAAGACCCAAAGAAATGCATCGTTGGTATATGGATTATAACCTGTTAATGTAATAGATTTTTGATCTATGGAAATATCAGCACCTGTTACTAAGCCATTGGTGTTGAATAATCCTTTTAGCTCAGCGGTATAGGTTCCAGATTGTTTTGGAATTTTATAAAGTCTTGTTTTTAAATCTTTATGACATTTAGTAAATAAGTAAATACTTTCATCTTTTACAATCATGGCTTCGCAGTCATAATTATTGATTTCAGCTTTTCTAAAATCTGTTTGATCTGGATAGTTAAAACTAATTGTTTCAATAGAAGCTTTGCTGTTGTTTTTAAAAAGTGTATCAGCAATCTTTTTTATTTTATATATAACCAAATCAGTACGGTTTCCATTGTTGTTGCCAAAGTCACCTACATATATATATTCATCATCTTGAGCAATATCTTCCCAATCGGTATTCAATGAATTATTTAAAAATATATTTTCTTTCTCTCCACCATCACTGGTATCAATACTAAATATTTTTGTCTCCCCACCACCGTCAGTAAATGTCCATATTCTTTGGTTGCTATATAACAAACCTGAGTTCTCATTAAATTTCGTTTTTAATTGTAAGAAGCTATCTGGTTTGATATTGAAAGTAGGATAAACACAAGAAGTGTCATCATATTTCGACTCGCTTGAAAAGTTATTAGCGGCTGAATCAGTACAACCACTTTTGGATGAGCAAGAGCAAAGTGCTAATATACAAATTATTAGCAATAGTTTTGTGGTTTTTAAATCTTTTACTCTAGTTCTTAGCTTCATTATTATCTTTGCAAATATATGGATGTTAAGAAATTATTAACTCATTTTAGGAAAAAACTCTGTTTTTGTTTGATTTTATTTTTGTTGAATATTAATAATCAAGCAATTGCTCAGGCAGATAGCAGTTGTTTTAAGTTCAAGCCATATTCCTTGGGTTTTGATTATCATTTACAAATAAATCATTTAGATTTTTCTCCTCAATTATATATTTTGCAGTACAAAAATATAGAAGGATTAGTTAGTTTGCACACATTATATTATTTTAATAATACTGATAGGAAAGGTAAAATATCTTATGGAGTTGGTGCTATAGCAAGATACTTTTTCAATAAAAATATATATACGCAAGTTTCTTATCAGTATTTAAACATACCCATATTGCAGAATTTTGATATGACTTATACTAGAGCCATGAAAGCAGATATATTTTTAGGGATAGGGTATAGGCAAGAATTTTCAACACATTGGCATGCTCAATTAACGGCTATGTATAATGTAAACTATAAAGATTATTCACCATACGAGTCTAAAGTGTTGCTGAAAGCAGGTTTTGTGTATAAATTGAAATAAATTACAACCAGTTTAACTCGCTGAATTTTTTCTTATTTTTGATGAAATATTGAAAGATGATACTGCCTTTATATATACCGAATTTATTCTGATTATTTCCATTTTTAGGTTTTTCTTTTTGCCATTTAAATATATGCTTAAAAAACTGTCTGTGGGCTTTAGATACAGCCCAAGCATCATCTTTTCGTTTGTCTTTTACCAAAATTATAATTGACACAAAATCTAAGCAAAGTCTCATTGGGATTTTAATCAATCGCTCTAAACTACCCATGTTTCTCCACATGATAATGAGGTTGTTTCTAAAATTTAAATAGGTTTTGTAGTGATTTGATTTGTTTAATGTACCGCCACCCACATGATATATTTCAGATTCAGGACATACATATATTTTATATCCATTGTTTTTTAGTCTCCAACAAAAATCTATTTCTTCCATATGGGCAAACAGAGGTTCGTATAGACCTCCAAATAAATGATATATCTCGGCTTTTACAAACAAACAAGCACCTGTAGCCCAAAATACCTCTGTAGGATTGTTGTATTGTTTTATATCTTCTTCTAATGTCTCAAAAATTCTACCTCTACAAAACATATAACCCATGCTATCCATATATCCACCAGAAGCACCAGCATATTCAAATAATTTTTTATCATCAAACATTTTGATTTTAGGTTGACAGGCTGCAATTTTTTCATCACTTTCCATCAATTTTATCACTGGCTCTATCCAATTGGGTGTAACTTCTATATCGCTATTTAGTAATATATAATAATCTGCTATTACATGTTTCAAACTATCGTTATACCCTTTTGAAAAACCACCATTACTTTCGTTTTGAATGATTGTGATGCTTGGATAATTTTTACTTAAAAATGCAATTGAGTCATCTGAAGAATAATTGTCGGCCACTACAATTTCTAAATTTGAATATGTTGAAGCCATTACAGATGGTAAAAATTTTTCTAACCAATGTTTACCATTGTAATTTAAAATGACAGCAGCTACTCTTTTGTTCAACGTTATATTTTTTTTGTAAAATTAATAAATAAGCCGGCACCTGACATAACAGAAGGAGCCACTATTCCTTTTAGTCCTTTAACCAGTATATCAATACTATTCTGGCGGTAAAGCCAAGAATAGCCTATGTTTATATCATAATAATTATATCCACCTAAACACAATTGTGTGTTTATAGAATGATGGTTTTTTATTTTATAATAAGTACAAGCTAATTTAGGAATTTTGTATGCTTGGTATATATAGTCTAACGAAATATTTAGCACATCATTACCCATTTTTTTAATATATTTTATATAAAAAAGTGCAGGCAACATTTGGTTGTATTTTTTATTGTATATATATTGATTGGGTATTTGTTTTAGGCTGTCTTCAATTCTTTTTCTAGCATCAGCAGATTGTAGCATTTGAAAATCATTAATGATAAGTCCTTCAAAATGGATAGTGGTGTCAATATCTGTAGTTTTTGGATTGTTAACCCATGACACAAATCCAAAGTCTTTAAACCCAATAACAAAAGTTTGTTTTTTTTGTGGCAACACCATTTCAAAGTTAACTGCAGTGCCTATACCTCCTTGTTTTATAAAGGTATTTGATAGCGGTTTAGATTGATAGGTTTCGCTATTGAGTCTGATGTTTATATATTCACCATCTTTATCAGTATATACATTTCCACTATAAATGTTTGCTTTGGTGTTCCAATAGCCAGAAACTATACTGATACCAGAACTGATGCTGTATTTTCTTTTTATTATTTTATAACCCACAGATGCAAATTGCCACGAAACATTCATATATGAAATATTAGATAAGTCTTTGTTTTCTCCAGCATAATAACTATTGCCATTAAGAGCTAACTCTAACAGTGGTTTGGTTAAATTTGCGTGCAGATGAGACCTTTGGCCAATTTCAAACCATAAGCAGTTTTTGTTTTTTTGTTTAGCAATCCACTGAGCAGATATAGACAAATCATAACCAATGCTGTTTTCTTGAAACATATGCTTAAATATTTTTTTCTTAGAATTGTTGTCAATTGTTTCAGCTCTAATAAAAGAAAGAATTCCTTGGTTAGTAAAACCTTTTGAACCAAAATCAACATCAGATTTGAGAATAAGTTGGTTATTGACTTGAGGTAGTTGATGTGAAACTATAAAGTTTTGAATCTCTGATGTATCCTGACTTACAGCAGTTTTGGTACACAGAAAAATGAATGCAACGATATGTAAATATTTTTTTAAGATACTTGGTTTAAATTAAGCGGTAAATATACTACATTAAATTAATTTGTTCTTTGTTTTAAGTGTCAATCAGTTTTTATTTGCAGGATGAAGTTTATAATATCTTTGATATGTGGATGTGTGTTTGTTGTGAATCATTTGTATGCTCAATCTGATAATCCTACGAATGAATTTGAAAAATATAAAAAATTATATCTAGAAGAAAATGCTGTTTTTATAAAACATATAGATCGTGTAAAAATTTCTTTGACAAAAGATAAAATCAATCCAATTAAAATAGAAGCCACTAATACTGAAGAGCTATTATTACTAAATGATAATGCTGCTTATTTTGCAAATAGGGTGTTAACGTCTTCTGTTTATGCCATGCTCAAAGATTTCGATGTATATTCATTGAACGCTGATGGTAATAAATATAAAAAAGTAAAAGTAAAAGATATCATTACCGGGCAATCGAGCGATGGGATGATTTTTTATGATAGCGTTGTTGAGAAACGTATATACTTTTCTGATGTTAAAAAGGGAACCAAAACATATATAAACCAAACAATTGATTACCCAGAACCCAGAATGCTAAGGCCTTATTTTTTCCAAACATTTGCTCCTGCTCAAGAAATGGCTCTTGAAATTGAAGTGCCTAAGGGTATGAATATTAAATGGAAAATTTTTAATGATAGTTTGAATTTAATTAGAATTATTAGTTATGAAAGTAAAGGCAAAACAATATATAAATTTTCAGCAAGCAATACACCAAGGATAAAAAAAGAAGCTAACAATCCTGATGTGAGATACTTTGTTCCACATTTGATGTTTTGGATAGAAAACTATACTTTGAATAATGAAACGGTAGCTGTGCTTGATGGTGCTGAATCTTTATATAAATGGAAAAGGCATTATATAGAAGGTCAAATAGATTCTGTTTCACCCGAATTAAAACATATAGTTGATTCACTTACCACTGGTCAGAAAAACGAATTAGATAAAGTTAGAAATATATTTTATTGGGTAGAAGACCATATAAAATATGTAGCTTTTGAGGCTGGCTTAGAAGGCTTTATTCCAAGAAGTGCCTACAAAGTTTGTGATAGAAGGTATGGCGACTGTAAAGACATGGCTAATATATTAGTTTCTATGCTCAAATCAGCCGGAATTAAGGCTTGTTTAGTTTGGATTGCTTCAAGAGATTTACCTTACAAATATTCAGTAACACCCTTACCCAATATTTCTAATCATATGATTGCATTATATAAAGATGGAGACCGTAATATATTTTTAGATGCTACAGGTCAATATTTACCTTTTGGCAGACCAACATCATTTATTCAAGGTAAAGAAGCATTGGTAGCTATAGATGCTAATCATTTCGAAATTGTATCTGTTCCTGTTATTCAGCCTTCTGAAAATGCAACTAGAGATAGTTTTGTTTTTGAATTAAAAAACAATAATATTATTGGTGCAAGTCATGCCTCTTACTCTGGTTATATAAAAGTGAATCTGACACAAAGGTTAGATGGTGCTAAAGAAGAAGATCAAAAAAAAATAGTCGAAGAAATATCAGCCATTGGCACAAATAAATTTAAACTTAAGTCATACAAAATTGACAATGTAAACAATAGAGATTTGCCTTTACATATTCAAACAACTTTTGAAATTCCTGAGTATATACAAACAAATAAAGATGAGATATATATAAATTTGAACGTTGATAAAACATATAATAATTCATCAATAGATACTGCCCAAAACAAACAAATGATTGAGAGTGAATATAAAAATCTGTTTTCTACAGTAACTGTATTTATGTTGCCCTCTCAATATAAAGTAGAATATATACCTGAAAAATTTAGTAGAAAAAGTGATTTATTGGATATAGATATTACCTATTCACAAAAAGGAGATTTGATTATTCAACACAAAACAATTGTAGCTAATTACCTCATGATATATCCAAAAGATTTTGAATATATAAACCAATCTATCAAAAAGTTAAATAAAGCATATAACGAAGTAGTTATTTTAAAAAAGAAATAGATAAAAATTAAACAACAGTTTCTTTCATTTGCTTCGAGTACAGTCCAGCGTAGTAACCATCTTGGTTAATTAAAAAATTGTGATTTCCTCTTTCAATAATTTGGCCTTTGTCTAATACAATTATTTCATCACAATTAATCACAGATGATACTTTATGACTTATAATGATAGAAGTAGTTTGATTTAAATGAGTTTTTAGATTAGATAAAATTTGTTCTTCTGTTTCAGCATCTACGGCACTTAGGCAGTCATCTAGTATTAATAATTTAGGCTTTTTTATCAGAGCTCTTGCAATGGCTATTCTTTGTTTTTGTCCACCTGATAAAGTAATTCCTCGTTCACCTACCATTGTTTCATATGTATCAGCAAACTCAATTATATTGTCATGAACAGCAGCATCTTTAGCCGCATTTATCATGTCTATCTCTGATGCATTTTCTTCACCAAATATCATATTGTTTTTGATGGTGTCTGAAAATAAAAAAACATCTTGAGGTACATAGCCTATGTCTTGTCTATATGCCGATAGATTTAACTGGTTTAATGGAATGTCATCAATATATATATGGCCTTCAGTTGGCTCGTATAATCTAAGCATTAATTGTGCTAAAGTAGATTTGCCTGAGCCTGTAGAACCAACTACTCCTAGTGAATCTCCTTTTTTGATATCAAATTGAATAGAACTTAAAGCTTCGGCTGATTCAACTTTATACTTAAATGTAACGTTATTGAATTTGATTGATTCATTAAATTCATAAACATTATTTTGTGTATTATATATAGTTGGTTGTACATGTAAAAATTCATTAATCCTAGTTTGACTTGCCTTAGCTCTTTGAATAAGTGATACGGCCCATCCTAATGACGTAACAGGGAATGATAACATATTGATATATATGATAAATTCAGCTATGTTTCCAATGCTAATTTCGCCTGCAATGGCTTGCTTGCCTCCAATATAAACAGTTAGTATAGAACTTATACCTACGAGCAGTAAAATACTTGGAAACCATAAAGCATCTACAAAGGTTAATGCTAGAGATTTAGATTTATATATGTCAGCTTCTTTTTCAAATGCTTGTGTGATTGAATGTTCTTTTGAATAAGATTTGATTACCCTTAAACCCGAAAATGCCTCTTGCACAAATGAGGTAACATTACTCAATTGCTCTTGCATGGCATCGCTTTTCTTTTCAATAAAATCATTTACATAATATATAGATATTGCTAAGATTGGGAGAGGCGTAATTACCCATATTGTAAGCTCAACGTTTACTTGTAACATGGATGCTATTAAGACTATAAACATCACCACCAAATTTACTAAATACATAATGGCTGGTCCTACATACATTCTAACTCTACTGACATCTTCGCTTATTCTGTTCATCATATCGCCAGTATTATTAGTTCTATAAAATGATGTATCTAGTTTTTGATATTGAGCATATATTTCATTTTTTAAATCATACTCAATATTTCTACTCATAACAATAAGTGATTGCCTCATCAAAAACATAAAAATTCCACGAACGATGGCAGCACCTAAAATGATTAATGCATATATAAATAATTGACTTTTTAAATCAGAAAGTATATGATGGTTTGATTTTAATGAAGAAGCAACTGTATCAAATGCATTTCTAACATATATAGCCCCAAATACAGAGAATACATTAGACAATGCAACACAAATAATACCTCCTATAAAATGTTTTTTATATTTAAAAAAGTATTTATTTAGGTGACCTAACTCACTTCGCATGTATTTTATCTGCTGTAGTTAGGAGCTTCTTTAGTAATGGTTACATCATGCGGGTGACTTTCTTTCATAGCAGCTGCAGATATTTTTATAAACTGAGCTTCTTGAAGTTCTTCTATTGTCTTAGCACCACAATATCCCATACCAGCTTTTAGTCCGCCTACATATTGATAAACAACTTCTTTTAAATCGCCTTTAAAAGGAACTATTCCCACTATTCCTTCAGGTACAAGTTTGGCAATTTCTTCTTCAGCATCTTGGAAATATCTGTCTTTACTGCCTTCTTTCATAGCTTCAATACTTCCCATGCCTCTATAACTTTTAAACTTTCTACCATCTAATAATACAGTTTCGCCAGGGCTTTCTTCAGTGCCGGCAAATAAAGAACCAGCCATGATTACTGAAGCACCAGCCACTAAAGCTTTAACCATATCGCCACTGTATCTAATACCTCCATCAGCTATTATCGGAACACCGCTGCCTTTAACAGCTGCGGAAGCTTCCATAATGGCACTTAGTTGTGGAACACCAATACCTGCAATTATACGTGTGGTACAAATACTGCCCGGACCTACACCTACTTTTATGCCATCTACACCTGTATCTAATAGTGCTTTAGCAGCAGCTCCAGTAGCAATATTGCCAGCTATAATTTCTGTAGTATTGAATATGGTTTTTGCTTTTTTAATTTCTTCAATCACGCCTCTTGAATGACCATGAGCTGTATCAATTACTATTACATCAACACCTGCTTTTACTAGTGCACCTATTCGGTCTATTGTATCAGAAGTAACGCCTACAGCAGCCCCTACCATAAGTCTGCCGTGTTTGTCTTTGCATGCTTTTGGGTGGTGTTTTACATTTAATATATCTTTATACGTTATAAGCCCTGCAAGTTTGCCATCTGAGTCTACCACTGGTAATTTCTCAATTTTGTATTCCTGTAAAATACTTTCAGCTTGAATTAGATTAGTACCAAGGGGTGCAGTGATTAGTTTGTCTTTGGTCATCACATCTCTAACTAACTTATCTAAATTTCTTTCAAAACGTAAATCGCGGTTGGTAAGAATACCCATTAATTTTCCATTGCCATCAATTACCGGAATGCCTCCAATTTTATTTTCACGCATGATACGATGAGCATCGTGAAGTGTTGCGTTTTCAGTTAAGGTTAAAGGTTCTTGAATCATCCCACTTTCACTTCTTTTTACTTTTCTAACTTCCTCAGCTTGTCTTTCTATAGACATATTTTTATGTAAAATGCCTATGCCACCTTCTCTTGCTAAAGCCATAGCCAATCTGTTTTCAGTTACTGTATCCATAGCAGCTGAAACTATAGGTACATTGATAGTGAGATTTCTAGTAAGTTTAGTTTGTGTGGATACTTCTCTAGGAAGTATTTCGCTGTATGCAGGCAATACAAGCACATCATCGAAAGTAAGACCGTCTAATAAAATTTTTTGATTATTCATGGCAAATACACAAGGTTATTTGCGGTGCAAATCTACATCTTTTTTGTATATTTAGTATGCCTATTCTGTTTTTATTAAAAGAGGTAAAAAAATAACTTTGAAATTGTAAATTAATTAGTATTTTTGTAAACTTAATTAAATAAACTAAATATGATGAGAAAGTTACAAACCTCAATTTTAACATTTGGATTGCTCTGCTTAATTGGCATTCAATCCGCCTTTTCACAAATTAATTTCAAAGCTACTAGTGCCTCAAATAAGGCTGGAACTTGGACAGATATTTATACTTCAAATCTAGGTTCAGGTGTTTCATTTCAAAGTTATGATGATGCCAATTCAGATAAT
This sequence comes from Bacteroidota bacterium, assembly GCA_947460345.1. Lineage (GTDB taxonomy): Bacteria > Bacteroidota > Bacteroidia > UKL13-3 > UKL13-3 > CANHGM01. The sequence continues at coordinate 27,371 of CANHGM010000027.1, forward strand.
GCTGAAAACATCGGTTTCAATTTTGATTTTAATGGTTCTACTTATTCTACGTTAAGAATTAACACGAATGGTTTTTTAAAGTTAGGTTCAGATAATCCATCTGCAAACAATCTATTTTACTCTACTGCTAATGGAACAACAGGTGGTGTTTTAAGTAGCACAAGTGCTATAGATAGTAATATTTTATCAGTATTTAATCACGACTTAGAACCAGGTGCTTCTAACAATCCTTACGTATATATATATACTACAGGTAATGCAGGAAGCAGAGTGTGTACCATACAATGGGGTGGTTTAAGAGATAAAACTACTAACCCAGTAATTCAATTTGATGAAATTAGTTTTCAAATTAAATTATACGAAGGTTCAAATGCGATTGAATATGTATATGGTCCATTTGTAGCATCTGCTAATGGTACTCAATTTAAAACTGTTGGTGTTGGGTTGAAAGGTTCAAACAGTAATGCTGGTAGTTTGTTAGTTGCGACAAAAGCTTCTACAGGAGCATGGAATTCTACTACCTTTTTAGATGGTAACTATACTGGAAACACCCATAATGTTAGAAATTCTGTATTGCCAGATTCTGGTCGAACTTATCAATTTATCCCTACATATAATTATGATCTTGCTATTACTAATGTTTATTCATTAGGTAAAATGCCTGTTCCTTTTGCTGCTCCGCACGATTTAAAAGTAAGAGTTCAAAATGTTGGTGTAGATACGATATCTAACTTTTGGGTATACTTACAAGTTTTAGGTAAAAACACGTTGCTTGATTCAATTAATTACTCTGGTAGTTTGGCTGCAGGAACAAACGCTATTCTTCATTACACTAATTATTCACCAGCTTCAACTGGATATGATACAATTGTAGCATTTACAAATGCTGATAACAATACTTTTAATAATTCTAAAGTTTGGAATCAAGACGTAAATTTAAATTCTTATAGTTATACTGATATTTCAATTCCTGCAACAGGTGGTGTTGGTTTTAATGGTGGTACAGGAGATTTTGTTGCAAAATTCAATTCTTCTAGTGCAAACTATATCAATCAAATTAAAACAAACTTTACTACCAATAATTTAAATTATCAAATTGGTATTTGGGAAGTTGATACTGCTACAGGCAGACCAGGAGCAAATATATGGTCTTCTCCAACAGGTAATACTATTATTGGTCAAGCTGTAATGTCAGTAAATCCTCCAGTAGCTGTTAATGGAAGTTTCTTTGTAGGTGTGAGACAAACTGGTGTTACCAACGTTGGTTTTGCTTTCCAATTCGAAACGCCAATTAGAGATAGTATATTCTATTATACTGCTCCAACAGGTGGAACAACATGGACTGATTTTGCATCACTAGGAACTACAAACTTCCGTTTTATGATTGAGCCACGTTTGATGCTTCAAACAGATGCAGGAGTTATTAAAGTTATTACACCTTCAACTGATACATGTTCAGGTGGGAAAATAATGGACTTAACAGTTCAAATTCAAAATTTAGGTGTTGACACTATTGATTTAACTAAAGATAGTATTGACGTATACGCTGTAGTTAAAGACCCAAGTGGTAACACAACTACTTATGGTCCTAAAACTTTAAATACAGGTTCTTTGATTTCAAGTGATACACTTGATGTAACTGTAACTAATAATTTTGATATGAAAGCTTTAGGTGATTATGAAATTTATGCATATACTGTATGGGCTAAAGATAGTAATTACCAAAACGATACAGTTCCAGCTGTAATTAGACAGTCAACTGGTGCAACTGCTATTGCTAATGCTATAGGAAACACTACTATTTGTAATGGCGATACTGCATTATTAAACGCAGGAAGTAGCGTAAACGGAATCCAATTCCAATGGTACTTCAATGGTTCTGCTATTTCTAATGCTAATGATACTTTATACTATGCTACCGTTTCAGGAGATTATTTCTGTGAAGTAACTAATGGATATGGTTGTATAGCCAATTCTGATACTATTTCAGTAGCTTCAAAAGGTGCTGCTTCTCCAACATTGATATACAACTTTGCAGGATATTGCCCTAATGATAGCGTATTAATAACTGCAAGTACTTCAGCTAATAACTACAAATACCAATGGATGTTAAATGGTTCTCCTATTACTAATAAAACAGATTCTACTATTTATGTGAAGTCTACAGGTAAATATTCAGTTGAAGTTACTGATACTATAACTGGTTGCAGTGTAATGTCAAGTGATGTAAATATTTCTGCTTTCAACTCACCTGATACTGCTGTGTCATTCTCAGGGTCTAACAAAATATGTGGAGGTGATAGTTTAAATTTAATTGCTGTAAATGCTAAAGGTTATTCTTACCAATGGTATTTTAATGGTAATGCTATTAGTTCAGCAACTGCATTAAATTATTATGCTAAAGCAAAAGGTACATATACTGTAGAAGTTACTAATGCTACAGGTTGTAAAGCATCTAATGTAGGTGTGTTTGTTGATGTAGATGTTGTAAATACAACTATCACAACTTCTTCTGGTAAATTCTTCTTCTGTGATGCTGACTCATTAGTACTTAATGCACCTGCAGGTATGACTTCATATCAATGGAGAGATGCTGGTGGAATGATAAGTGGAGCAAATGCAAGTAGTTATGTAGTTAAAGTTGGTGGAACTTATTCTGTAACTGTTACAAATTCTAATGGATGTAAAGCTACTTCTACTGGTGTGGCAGTTGGTTCAAGTCAATCACCTGTACCTTCTATTAAATCTGTATCTAACACTCAATTCTGTGATGGTGATAGTATTAAATTAGAAGCTAACTCTACTGCTTCTGGTTATTCATACCAATGGGCATTAAATGGATCTAATGTTAGCAATGCTACAGGTTCTACTATATATGCTACTGCTGGTGGTGATTATACTTTAAAAATTACTGATTCTGTTGGTTGTGCTGGCGAATCATTGCCTCAATCATTAATACAATTAGCAAGTCCTAAACCTGTTGCTTCTGCTAATAATAACACTGCTATTTGTGCTGGTGATAGTATTGTTTTAGATGTAACTTCTCAAACAAGTGTTCAATCTATCCAATGGAAATTAAACGCTTCAAATATTTCTAATGCTACAGGAAATACTTTATTAGTAACAACTGCAGGAAGTTATACTGCTGCTGTAACTGGAACAAATGGTTGTTCTGGTGTTTCTAATGCTATTAATGTTACAGTTAACCCATTACCTACTGCAACTGCTACTTATACTAACAAAACTTTATCTGCTAATACAGGTACTAGTTTAACTTACCAATGGTATAAAGATGGTTCGCCAATAGCTGGTGCAACTGCTGCAACATATGCTCCTACTACCAACGGTAAATACCATGTAGTAGTAACTGAAAATGGTTGTGATAACAAATCAAATGAAATCACTGTTACTGATATCGGATTTGCTTTAGTTGAGTTTGTAAATAACTTAAATGTGTATCCAAATCCTTCTAAAGGATTGTTTACTCTTAATTTAGATATGAACAATAGTGGTAAAGTAAGAATCAGAGTTGTAGAGCTTACTGGAAGAATTATCAGCGATGAAACACAACAAGTAAATAAAGGAAATAACTTTAACTCAATAGATTTATCAGGATATGCTCAAGGCATATATATGTTAAACATTGAAATGAATGGTGTGAGTTCAACCATTAAGTTAGTTAAAGAATAATTAAGTATATAACTTTAATAAAAGAGCCCGTCAAATATTTGACGGGCTCTTTTGTTTTACATAGGTTTTTTTTAAAAATTATAAATTCTCTTCTTTTATATGTTAGATTAGTTTGAACTTTATATAAATTATGAAATTTTGCGATTGGCTCATATTTTTGTTTTTCAATATACTAAGTTATTTTTTCACATGTCGTTTCAAGCATATATAGATAATATCAAAGCCAAAACAGGTAAGTCTCCTGAAGATTTTATGAAATTGGCAGAACAAAAAGGATTTTGCAAAAATGGTGAGATTGTATCTGGCATTAAAGCAACCCAAATAACAGATTGGCTAAAGAATGATTTTGAACTTGGTCATGGTCATGCAATGGCAATATATACTTGGTTTAAAGGAAATAAAAAGTAATAGATGAGTGCCAAGAAAAAAGAAACAGTTGTTGAATATATTCATAAATTAGAACCTAAAATAGCTGAGCTTTTGTTGGCGATTAGGAAAGTGATATTAAATTCAAAAATAAAAGAACATATCAAATGGAATGTACCAGCCTTTTTTTATGATGGGGAATTGCTACCTTTTGATCCAAAAGAATATAAAAGAGATATAAAATTGTTACCAATTTTCGTAATAAAGATTATGTATTACTTATTTTTCCAAGTGGAGCTAAAGTTGAACATATGATTTCACTTTTCGAAGGAGACTATAAATGGTAGAAGACTTATAAGGATAGATAACATAGAAGATTTGTTTAATAAAGAAAAAGAAATTACTTCTGTTATTGATGAATGGGTTAAAGTCAAAAATATATAGTTAAAAATATAATGAAAGAGCAAACATTTTCTGATATAGATAGCTACTTAGCACTTCAGACTACAGAGGTTAGATTGTGTTTACAGCATATAAGAGAAACCATTAAATCTGTAGTACCCGATGCAGAGGAACTCATCAGCTATCAGATGCCTGCTTTTAAATACCATGGTATGTTGGTTTATTTTGCGGCTTTTAAAAACCATTGTAGTTTTTTTGCCGGAAACGGTTCACTCATTCAATCAATGGCTGATGATTTAAAAGACTTTAAAACATCAAAAGCTACTTTGCAGTTTACTGTTGAAAATCCATTGCCTGATGCTTTAGTAATAAAAATAGTAGAAGCCAGAGTCAAAGAAAATTTGTTAAAATTAGAAAATAAAAAAACAAAAAAATAATATATATGTTGCCAACCATTTTAATGATAGTTGCAGGAGTAGTAGTTATAATACTTATTGCAGCTTTAGTAATGAAGAAAACATACAACATTGTATCTGAAGTTGTCATTAATAAAGACAGTAAAGTTATATATAACTATATTATACATTTAAAAAACCAAGAAAATTATAGCAAATGGGTCATGGCAGACCCGTATGTAAAGTTGATCTATACTGGCACTGATGGCACAGTTGGTTTTAAAGCATCATGGCACAGCGATAAGAAAGATGTAGGCATAGTAGGAGAACAAGAGATTGTTAGATTAATAGAAAACGTTGGATATGATGTAGAAATAAGGTTTAAGAAACCATTTGAGGGGATAAGCTACGCTAATAATTCTATATATATATTATATCAAATAATCAATGTAAGGTGGTTACAACATTTAAAACTACAACCCCTTTTCCTATGAATATAATGGTTCCATTTATAAAAAAAATGTTGTTAAAAGACATGAATGAAAATGGTTTGACGAAATAAACTTATAAAATTATATGCCATCATTACAAAGTTTAGTGCGGCTTCTGTAGCAAAGAAATCGTTTAGGTTAAAGCTGTCTGAACCAAAGTCATATTTCAATTCTTTGATTCTATTCTCGGCATCTGCTCTCATTCTATATGATTGCCATACAATTTCCGCAGGTAGATTTAAGTTGGTAACAAAACAGCTATTAAATCCATTTTATCCAACTTGTTTTTTAAAAAGTAGAATACCTGCCCAAGGGGTTATTTCTTTATCAGTAAACTCTATTTTTATATCCATTTTCATAGTAAGTTTTTCTTACTCAAAATTGACTAAAAAAAACAAATACAAATACACTTTTTTTTTACTGATAGCAAGGATTAAGCCCTCACATTTTCTAATGACCGCCATTAGAAATTTTTCCTAATGACAATTTTGGGATTATTGATAAAATCCATTTGTTGAGTGGTGTAAAAGTATTCATATAATTGAGTGTTTAAAGAGTTAGTTTATTTGAGATTTTAGGTTAATCCAAAGAAACTATAATGGACTTCTTTTTTTCATCTCTCTATATATGATTGCTAATATTACATATCATAATATACTATAAATAAGATATATAAAAATTGTAATTTGTAAGAAAATTAAATTATTGAATTAAAATGACAAAAGTTAGATACAAAAAATGTGTGCTTTGCTCTTTTGAAAGGTTGCTAAAAAGCTGTTTTTCTTATATAGGGAAAAAAAATAATCTGAAAATTATATAGTATTAAAGTTCTTATATTCTCCTATTCTGATGCCTAAAAATTTATATATATATAGCTTGATTTTA